>CAZQJC010000049.1:0-15833 GCA_964593795.1 uncultured Myxococcales bacterium
GACGATCTGCGGACGCAGGAGCGGCCACTCCTCTGAGCGGACACGAGGTGCCAAGCTCGCCCCTGCGCTCCGGATCGTGGACGTGGACGTGGACGTGGACGTGGACGATCCGGAGCGGTGCCCGAAAGGCGTTGACGCCCAACACGGTATCTTGCGGCTCGCTGCACTCGCCTCGAAGACGGAACGGACTTCAGGGAGAGGCCCTAGTTCGAACCCACATCGAACCGCGCGTGCTCCGGTGCTTCGATGCGCACCTCGAGCAACTCGCGGCTGAAGATCCGTCGATAGGGACGACCGCCCGGGGGCGCTAGGACTCGTCGTTGCCGCGGAGCTTGGCGATGACGCCGAAGTCCTCGAGCGTCGTCGTGTCGCCCTTCGTCTCGCCGCTCGTGGCGAGCTCCTTGAGCAGGCGGCGCATGATCTTGCCCGAGCGCGTCTTCGGCAGGGCCTCGGCCCAGCGGATGGCGTCGGGTTTGGCGAGCGCACCGATCTCCTTGGCCACGTGATCGCGGAGCGCGACCTTGAGCGCCTCGGAGGGCGCGATGCCGCCCTTGAGCGTCACGAACGCCACGATGCCCTGGCCCTTGATCTCGTCGGGCCGGCCCACGACGGCCGCCTCGGCCACGTTCGGGTTCGACACGAGCGCGCTCTCGACCTCGGCGGTGCCGATGCGGTGGCCCGCCACGTTGAGCACGTCGTCGATGCGGCCGACGACCCAGTGGTAGCCGTCCGCGTCACGCCGCGCGCCGTCGCCCGTGAAGTACACACCGGGGATCTCGCCGAAGTACTGGCGCACGAAGCGGTCGTCGTCGCCGTGGATCGTCCGCAGCATGCTCGGCCAGGGCGCCTTGATGACGAGCAGGCCGCCTTCGTCGGGCCCGCACTCGGTGCCGTCGCGGCGCACGACCGCGGGGACCACTCCCGGCATCGGCAGCGTGCAGCTCCCCGGCTTGGTCGGCACCGCGCCCGGCAGCGGCGCCATCAGGATCGCGCCGGTCTCGGTCTGCCACCAGGTATCGACGATCGGGCAGCGCCCGCCCCCGATCTGCGCCTGGTACCAGATCCAGGCCTCGGGGTTGATGGGCTCGCCGACGGTGCCGAGCAGGCGCAGCGAGCCGAGGTCGCGGCGCTTCGGGTACTCGTCGCCCCAGCGGATGAAGGTGCGGATGGCCGTCGGCGCCGTGTAGAAGACCGAGACGCCGTGCCGCTCGATGATCGACCAGAAGCGGTCCTTGTCGGGCGTGTCTGGCGCGCCCTCGTACATGACGCTCGTCGCGC
Source organism: uncultured Myxococcales bacterium (assembly GCA_964593795.1). Lineage (GTDB taxonomy): Bacteria > Myxococcota_A > Polyangia > JAHFDS01 > JAHFDS01 > JAHFDS01. Next base: position 1,279 of record CAZQJC010000049.1, read on the forward strand.
CGCAGAGGAGCGGCCCGTAGACGACGTAGCTGTGCCCCGTCACCCAGCCCACGTCGGCGGTGCAGAAGTACGTGTCCTCCTCGCGCAGATCGAAGACGAGCTGCGTCGTCAGGTACACCTGCGTCATGTAGCCGCCGGTCGTGTGCAGGACGCCCTTGGGCTTTCCCGTCGAGCCCGACGTGTACAGGATGAAGAGCGGGTGCTCCGCGTCGAGCGGCACGGCGGGGCACTTCGCGGACTGGCCCTCGACGAGCGTGGCCCACTCGACGTCGCGCCCGTGGGCCGTCTCGATGGGCTGTCCGGTGCGGCGGGCGACCACGACGTGCCGCACGCTCGGGCACTCGCGCGCCGCGAGGTCCGCGGCCTGGTAGAGCGGCACGATCTTGCCGCGCCGCCACCCGCCGTCGGCGGTGACGATGACCGTCGCGCCCGCGTCCTGGATGCGATCTCGCAGCGCCTCGGCGGAGAAGCCCCCGAACACGACCGAGTGCACGGCGCCGATTCGCGTGCACGCGAGCATCGCGATCGCGGCCTCCGCGATCATCGGCATGTAGATGGCGACGCGATCGCCGGCCTTGACGCCGAGCGACTTCAATCCATTCGCGAAGCGACATACTTCGCGGTGGAGCTCGTGGTAGGTGAGCGCGCGGATGTCGCCGGGCTCGCCCTCGCAAAGGAGCGCCACCTTGTTGCGGCGCGCCGAGTCGAGGTGCCGGTCGAGGCAGTTGTACGAGAGGTTGGTGGTGCCGCCCTCGAACCAGCGCGTGCCCGCGAACCCGGCGTCGGCGCGCGGCTCCTTGCGCGGCGCGCGCACGCGGGTCCACCGCTTGGCCCACCAGAGCTCGCCCGCGACGTCGGCCCAGAAGCCCTCGGGATCGCGCACGCTGCGCTCGTGCAGCGCGCGGTACGCCTCCATCGAGCCCACGCGCGCGCGGCCGGAGAACTCGGCAGGCGGGTGGAAGAGGCGCTTCTCCTGGAGCAGGCTCGTGATCGACTGCGACGAGTCGGACATCGTCCCTCCGGACCTTCGACCGCGGACCTTCGAGGCGCGGCGCGCGCGCCTAGAAAACGAAGCCGAGGCCGATGTTGAGATCGAGGTTCGCGGTGAACTTCGGCGCGCCGATGAGCGCGTTGACGTCGAACATGACGTGCATGGTCTTGCCGAGCTCGGTGTGGAAGCCCGCGGCAGGGCCGAACAGCGCCGGACCGGCGACGGTGGTGTCGATCTTCGCCTGGTCGCTCGGCACCGCGCCCGTGAGATCCACGCGATGACGGATCTGCCCGCCGCCCGCGTTGAAGCCGACGTAGGGCTGGAAGCCCTCCTTGCGCAGGAAGTACAGCGCGCGCAGCAGGACCGACGGGGCGCCGCTCGCGCCGCCCTTCTGCTCGGAGATGGCGCCGACCTGGAAGCGCCCCTGGAGCGCGAGCGCCCACTGCTCGTTCAGGTAGAAGCCCACCTCGGGCGCGACATGGAAGAGGCTCGGCGCGACGCCGGTGTTGACCGGCACCGCGCGTCCGGAGGCGCCGCGCGCCACCTCGGCGTCGCCGGTCGCGAGGCCCGCACCCGTGCCCACGCCGATCGTGAACCACCAGCTCTTGCCGCCCGGCGTGCCGTCGTCCTTCTTCTTCTCGTCGCCGGCGAGCGGGTTCTCCTTGTCACCGGGCTCGCCACCGGCGCCCTTCGGCGCTGCGATCGTGATGATGTTCGGCGAGGCCGCCGTGCCGCTCGAGGCCACGGTCTTGCCGCCGCCATCCTTGACCTCGACGTAGTACTGCAGCGACTTGCCCGCGACCGCGGTCGCCGGGATCTCCCCCGCGTAGACGCCGTCTCCGCCCCGTGCCATCGGGACGTTCTGGAAGTCCTCGCGCCCCTGCGGCCGGTAGTGCAGGACGAGCTTGGCGGCGCGGAGCTCGCGGCCCACCGACGCCTTGACGTGGATCGCGGCGCCCGGTGGGGCGTCGTCGATCGGCTGGTGGACCAGGCCCTTGACGTCCCCGCCGCCGCCGCTCTCGCTGGTCGGGGCCTTGGGCCCGCGGCCGCCCACGCTGTCGCGCGCGTTCTGGAAGACCTCGCGCAGCTCGGGCGTCGCGACGCCGCGATCGAGCTCGAGCTCGGGCGAGATCTGCAGCGCCTTGACGAAGTGCTGGAAGCCCTTGTAGCGGTCCTTGAATCCGGCGACGTAGACCACCCCGAGCTGGAGGTTCGTCTTGGCCGCGACCGGGTGCTGGTCGAGCCCCGCCTTCTTGAGCGTCGCGAGCGCCTCCGACAGCGCGCGCTGCGCGCCCTCGAACTCGAGCATGTCGTAGTCCTCGGACGCGCGCTTGTTCAGGGACTCGGCGCGCTGGATCGCGAGGGCGTCGTCGTCGCCCGCGAGCGCCGGTCGTGCGGGCGCGAGCGCGACGGTGAACACGAGCAAGGAGAGCGCCCAGGGCCCGAGCCGGCGCGATGGCTGAAGACGGCTGTTCATCGTGGTTGCTTCCACCTTCCGGCGTGCTCTTTCCTCGCGCGGTGCGCTCGCAGGGCATGCCCTGCCAGACGCATCACGGCTTCTCGGGCTCGCCCCCGCCCGGCTTCTCGATGCGAACGAACTCGACGCGGCGGTTCTGCTCGCGTCCAGCGTTGGTCTTGTTGGAGGCGATCGGCCGATCGGGGCCGTAGCCCTTCGACTCGAGCCGCTCGGACGGGATGCCGCGGCCGAGCAGGTAGAGGCGCACGGCCTCCGCGCGATCCTGCGACAGCTTGGTGTTCTTCTTCTTCGAGCCCCGCGCGTCCGTGTGGCCTTCGACGCGGATGCGCAGCGTCGGGTTCTGCTTGATGACGTCGGCCACCTCGTTGAGCAGGCCGAACGACTTCGGCAGCACCTTGGCCTTGCCGGTGGCGAAGAAGATCTTGTCCGAGATCTCGATCTTGTCGCCCGTGAGGCGGACGCGCTTGTTCTTCGGGCAGCCATCGGGCGGCTCGCCGGCCTCGTTCGGGCACTTGTCGCTCTCGTCCTGGATGCCGTCCTTGTCGTTGTCCGGATCCGGGCAGCCGTCCTCGTCCTCGAAGCCGTCGCGATCCTCGGCCTCGTTCGGGCACTTGTCCTTGGTGTCGAGCACGCCGTCGAGGTCGTTGTCCGGGTCGGGGCAACCGTCCTCGTCGTCGAAGCCGTCGCGGTCCTCGGGCTCGTTCGGGCACTTGTCGTCGCGATCGGGGATCTGATCCGCGTCGTTGTCCGGGTCGGGGCAGCCGTCTTGGTCCAGATAGCCGTCCACGTCCTCGGCCTCGAGGGGGCACTTGTCGAGCTTGTCCGGGATGCCGTCGCCGTCCCGATCGCCGTCGGGGCTCTTGGTGCAGCGCTCCTTGGGCGAGCCCTCGAACGCGCTCTTGGCGTTGGTCTCCGCGAGCGCGACGTGCTCGGTCGCGCGGACGTACTCGCCCTTGTCGAGCTCGTGGTGCGCGAAGTCCGCGTTCGCCTCGGCCAGCGCGAGCTCCTTGGGCATGCAGACGTAGGCGCCGTTCTCCCGCGCCTTGGCGACCTGGGCCTCCGTGACCTTGAGACGAGCCTCGAGCGGTGCGCCGGCGCAAGAGAGCGCGAGGAGCGCGACCGCGAGACGGAGCCGGCCGGTCAGCGAGACGAGCGTGCGCGCGATCATGGCGTGGGCGGCCTCGGGTTCTCTTCGGTGCCCGCGGGCGCGTCGGGGGCTGGCTTCGCGGGCTTGACGGACGCGGGCTTGGCGCCCTTGTCCTTGTCCTTGTCCTTGTCGGCACCAGGCTTGTCGCCCACCACCGGTGCGACCGGCGCCGCCTCGCCCTTGGCCGCGCGCTCTTGCGCGATCTGCGTGGCCTTGAGCGCCATCTCCTCGGCCTTTTTGCCGTAGTAGAGGGCGTTCTGGTACTGCGAGAACGCGCCCTCCTCCCTGGCCTTGTGCAGGTACTCCGTGGCCTGGAAGTACTCGTAGGGCGCGAGCCTGTCGGCGCCCGCGCTCTTGGCCGCGGTCATCGCGGCGCTGGCGCGGCTCGTCACGTGGACGCCGTACTGCACGGGGCCACACGCGGACAGCCCGCTGGTCAGAAGGACGGCGAGGACCCACCCGGTCCGGAACATCCGGCGCACCCTAGCACAGCCCATTGCCGTCTAGGGACTTCGAACGGGGTGATCCGCGCGGGCCTAGCCGCCGCCCGGCTCGACCCGGGTGTCGTCGTGGTCGGACTGGGTCTCGAGCCGGTGCAGGCCCGTGGGAGGCAGGGCCGAGGCCAGGGTGAGCACGTCGGGCTCGGCCGGGGCGACGCGCGCGTAGGCCTCGCGCAGGGCGCGGCGCGCGGAGGAGGCGGCGTAGTCGCTGCGCACGTGCGCGTAGCCGGCGTCGGCCAGGCGGGCGCGGGTCGCCGCGTCTCCGAGCAGCGTCTCGAGGCACGACGCGAGCTCGGCCTCGGAGCCCGGCTCGAACAGCAGGGCATGCAGGTCGTCCCGGACCACCTCGGCGATCGCGGCGCGGCGCGGCGCGATCGTCGCGCGCCTGCACGCCAAGTACTCGAGGATCTTCGTGGGGAACGACGCGAGCGGCCACTCCACCTCGTCGGGCGCCCACGGCGCGACGCAGACCGTCGCCGTCGAGATCGCGCGCGGCATGTCCTCGGGATCCACGGCGCCGACGACGTGCAGCGCGTCCCGGGGCAGCCCCGCGCGCTCGGCCTCCTCGCCGAGGACCTCGGCGTAGCCTACGTCGATGGGGCCGGCGAGGAAGAGCTCGACCGGCCGCACGGAGACACGGCCGAGCGAGCGCACGAGCAGGCGCAGCCCACGGCCGGGGCCGACGCGGCCCGCGTAGAACACGCGCGGGGCGCTGGCGCCGGGATCGGGCTCCCAGTCGAACCGGTCCACGTCCACGCCCGGCCGCACGACCACCACGCGATCACCGAGCCCGCGCCCCTCGAGCGTGCTGCGCGCGAGCTCCGTCGGCACGATGACGAGGTCGGCGGCCTCGAGGCAGAGCTTCTCGTTCGTCGCGAGGGCCTCGCCGAGCGCGCCGTCCGAGGGATCGAGCGCGGCCTCCGCAGACAGGGCGAGCTCCACGACCAGCTGAGCGCCGGTCTGCTTGCGGGCGTCGAGGGCGACCGGCCCGCAGAAGCCGTCGCGCACGTGGATCACGTCGTACTCGGTGCCCTCGAGCTGCCGCTTGAGCGCCCGCCGGAACGAATCCACACGCTCGCCGAGCGGCCCCTGCCCGACCGGCACGCGGAGCAGGCGCGCCCGCAGCGCGCGGTCGACCACGCGCTGCTCGAAGCCACGGATCACCATCACGTCGACCGCGTGGCGGGAGGCGAGCGCGGAGATCGCGTGCTGGAGCTGCACGCCCTGGCGGTCGGGCGAGGGCAGCACCGAGAAGCTGGCGAGGAGGACGCGCGCCACCGACTGGCCAACATGACACAGCGCGCCGTCGCGGCAAAGCGATGCCTCGACAATTGCTTGCGCGACCCCGGGAGGGTGCGCTAGAAGCATGGGTCGCATCACAGGGTTTTCGCGCGACGAGCGCTTTCGGGGAGCCGGACCGGTGTCCGTCCGCGGGGGTGACCCGTCGCGGAGGTATCGACAGGCATCGCGTGTTCCGGCCTCGGCCGGCAATGTTCCGGCCGGCGGCCGGCAAAGACAATCCGGAGGGCTCGTGCGCCAGCTCATCGCCTATCTGCTCGATCACCTGATCATCGACTTCGACGGCGAGCTCACCCTCGAGCAGGTGCGGGACTTCCTCAAGGAGGACGACTCGCGCGAGGCCCGGACCCTCATGTCGCGACTGGTCGCCGATCGCGGCGTCGAGGACATGCTGATCACGCTCGCCGACTGCCTCAAGGACAACATCTCCGCCGGCATCAACGAGGAAGTCCTGCGCGAGCAGATGCGCACCTACTCGGAGAGCTAGTTCGAACCCACATCGATGCGCGTGCGCTGCGGTGCTTCGATGGACACCTCGAGCAACTCGTAGCGCCTCTCCCCACACCGGCCTCCGGCCTTCGTGGGGCCCCGTGTCGTCCTCGGCACGGCCTGCGGCGACACCACGCTCGCTACGCTCGCTTTGGCGGACGCTCTCAGGCCAAGTGAACTAGCGACAGCGCTGCGCTCGCCTCGAAGGCGGTCGCCTTCGCTCGCTTTGGCACGGACGCACCACTCGGCCTGCGGTCATTTGGTCCAAGCCCACATCGATTCGTGCGGGCGCCGGGCACCGAGGCGGCCGGCGAGGTAGGCTCTGAGCGTGGTCCTCGCGCGGCTCGCTCTGCTCCTGGCCCTCGGCGTCGGTTGCGCCGACCCGGGGCAGAGCCCCTACGAGATCCGTCCGCGCGCCTCGTTCCTTCCCGTCGCGGCGGACCCGCCCGACGGCGGCACCGAGTTCCCGCTCGACCAGGCCATCACGATCCGCTTCGACGATCCGCCGGACCCACGCACCGTGGTGGGCCTGCGCCTCGACGTCACGAGCGGGATGACGCGCTGGTTCGGCCGTCTCCACGTCGACCTCTTCGAGCAGACCGTCACCTACAGGCTGTACGAGCCGCTCCGCCCGAACACCGGCTACCGGCTGGCGCTCGACCAGGCGCTCGGGGGCCTCGGAGGCGGAAAGCTCGGCAAGCAGTGGCTCCTGCGGTTCCGCTCGGGGACGACCCGGGTCGGTGAGCCCCCGGCGCCGCCAGCGCCGCCCACGCTCGGGGAGGTGATGCCGCTCGTCGTCGGGCGCTGCGCTGGCTGCCACGGCAAGGCGCCGCTCGACCTGTCCGATGCGGCCGGGGTGCGGGCGGCCCTGGTGGGCGTGCCGAGCCAGGCGCGGCCCGACGTCCTGCGCGTGGAGTGCGGCGATCACGCGCGCTCGCTGGTCGTGTGGAAGCTGCTCGGCCTGCCGATCGCGGGGCCCGCGATTCCGCACGGGGAGCTGTCGCGCGACGAGGCGAGGACGCTCGCGCGCTGGATCGACGGGGGCTGCTCTTGACGCCTCGCCCCGTGGCGCTCGCCGCCCTGCTGCTCGGGACGGCCTGCTCGGGCAGCCGCGGGGCAGCGGCCGACGCGGCCCGGCTGCACGCGCCCGACGCGCCCGTCGACGCATTCGCCTGGGCAGATGGATCCCCCGACGCGAGAGGCGATGCCCTCGGACCCGACGCGCCCGGGGCGCGACCGGACGCGGGGCGCCGGGACGCGCCGCCCGCGCTCGACGCCAAGCCCGACGGCCCCGGTCCCGATGCCGCGGCCCCGTGCGCGGTGGGCCCGGAGTGGGCGTGCCCGGGGGGCACCTGCGCGCTCGCGACCGCGCGTGCCGGCGAGGTCGTCTCGCTCGCGGGCTACGACCTCCTCACCGTACCCGAGCCGCCGCTTCGCGTGGCGGGGCAGCCGGGGCGCACCATCCTGTCGCGCTCGCCCGTCTACGCGACGGCGCCCTCGGTGCTGTACCGCGACGTGCTCGCGCCGGCGCCGCTGTCGAACCGCCTGTTCCTCCTGCACGCGAACGCGGGGACGCGACCGGCCAAGCTCGCGCTCGTCGTCGAGAACTCGCCGCTCGGCCAGGCCGCGGTGTTCACGGTGACGCGGCACGCGTACAGCGCGCCGGGCACCGATCTGCCGGCCATGGGGCAGTCGGTCCTACGGGATTTCCTGGCGTCCAGCCCGGGCGCGAGCGGCGTCCTCGCCCCAGGGGAGGTTCGGCTCGTCGATCCCGGCCTCGACGCCGTCGTGATCCCGCCCGGACAGCTCGTGCATGCGCTCTATGACGTGCAGGCCGAGCCGGGCCTGCGCGCGTGGATCACGATGCTGGGCGCTGGCGAGCCGAGCACGTTCTCGTACATGACGCCGGTGCACGCCATGCGCGACACCATCGGCACGCGCGGCACGTTCGACTCGCCCGACCGGCAGATCAAGATCGACGACGCCTGCGCGCTCGACACGCGCGGCGGGGTGCGCAAGATCCGCCTCGGCGGCAACACGGTGCAGCTTCCGGCGGTCGGCGGGTTCGACGATCTCGAGGGGCTGCCCGAGTACCTCTACGGCGACTACGGCGCGCGGCTCGCGGTGACGCTCGAGCCTCGCGCGGGCGACGGGCGGCGCCTCGCCGTGCTGCTCGAGCCGCGAAGCCCGCCGTACGCGGGCGTGGTGGAGATCGCGACCGGCGGCTCCGCGCCCGTGCGCATCGACGTCCCTGCCACGGGGCGCATCGAGTCCATCGACCAGGCGGCGCTCCTCGCGCGGGTGCCGGGCGGCACCACCGTCACGATCGTGTGGTACTCGCCGGGCGGCGCGGTGATGCCGGTCGATCTGCTGCTCGTGCCGGTCCCGTGACGGCGCGGGCGCGGTAGCATGCGCGCCATGCGCATCGAGCGGCGCGACGACGTCGCGATCGTCCACGTGGTGGCCGGAAAGGCCAACGCCCTGTCCCCCGAGCTCCTCGACGCGCTCGGGCGGCTCCTCGACGAGCTCGCCGCCGGCGCGCCACGCGCGGCCGTGATCACGGGCTACGAGGGGTTCTTCTGCGCGGGGCTCGACCTGCCCTCGCTCTACGGCCTCGAGCGCGCGGCGATGGACGCGTTCATCCGGCGCTTCGACGCGCTCATGCTGCGCATCTTCGAGCTGCCGCTGCCGGTCGTGGCGGCCATCAACGGCCACGCCGTCGCGGGCGGCTGCGTGCTCGCGCTGCAGGCGGACCAGCGCATCATGGCCGAGGGCAAGGCGCGCATCGGCCTGTCCGAGGTGCCGCTCGGGATCGGCCTGCCCTCGGCGGTCGTCGAGACGCTGCGCGCGCAGGTGCCGGCCTCCTCGCTCATGCCCATCGCGGCCGAGGGCAAGCTCCTGCTCCCGGCGGAGGCGCTGGCGCTCGGCCTCGTACACGAGGTGGTCGCCCCCGGGGCGCTGCTCGACCGCGCCGCCGCCCGGGCCGCGGAGCTCGGTGCGCTGCCGTCCGCGGCGTTCGCGCAGGTCAAGGCGGCCCTGCGTCGCCCGGCCGCCAGGCGCGCGCGCGAAGAGGACGACGGCGAGACGGCGCGCTGGCTCGACACCTGGTACTCGCCCGAGGGCCGCAAGCGCATCGGCCAGATGGTCGAGAAGCTCGCGCAGCGGGGTTCAGGTTCGAGCTAGCCGAGGACGAGCCAGACCGCGACGGGCAGCGCGAGCGCCACGGCGATCGCGATGATCCAGAGGCGCTTTCGGCGCACCACGGGGTCGACGGACTCCGTCGCCTCCGAGGGCTCCCGGCTCGTCACCGACGGCTCCTCCGCCGCGGGCGCCTTCGGCACGATGACGCCCGAGACCACCGCACGCGTCCGGACCCGCGCCGCCGAGACCTCCTCCACCATCTGCCCCGGCATCGGCACGGACGCGTGGAACGTGCCGCCCACGCGCGCGCCCCCCAGCGCGGCCTTGCCGTCGCCGCGCTCGGGGTTGAGGGTCGTGACCTCTTCCTCCTCGCCGATCTCCGCGCCGTAGACCGAGGGCACGCCGTCGCCGCGGCCGATCGCGAGGTCCTCGAGCGTCTGCCGCTGTTGCGCCAGCTCCGGCTGGAAGTGCTGCGCCATGAACTGCGCCAGGCTCTCGCGCGCGCCTTCGCCTCCATGCGCAGCGAGCGCGGCCTCGAGATCCTCCTGCATCGCGGCGGCGGTCGGGTAGCGGGCGCCTAAGTCTCGCTCGAGCGCGCGGCGGCAGACCTCGTCGAGCTCGGGCCAGACCCCGGGCACCATCTGGATGACGGGCGGGATCTCGGCGTTCTGCACCGCATCGAAGGTCTTGTACGTGGTGTCCTTCTTGAAGAGCCGCCGCCCCGAGAGCGCCTCCCAGAGCACGATGCCGAGCGCGAACACGTCGCTCCGCCCATCGACCGCCTGGCTGCGGCACTGCTCGGGAGACATGTACGCGAACTTGCCCTTGATGATGCCGGCCTGCGTGTGGGCCTCGCGCTCGGCGGCCTTGGCGATGCCGAAGTCCACGACCTTGAGCGTGCCGTCGAACTGAACCAAGAGGTTCTGCGGGGAGATGTCACGGTGCACGAGCGCGAGCGGCGCGCCCGTGTCGCTCGTCGCCGTGTGCGCCGCGTGGAGCCCCGCCGCTGCCTGCGCCATGAGCGACGCGACGTGCTCCTGGCGCAAGCCCCCCACGCGCGAGCGCGCCTTCTTCGTGAGCGCAGAGAGCGCCAGACCCCCCAGGTATTCCATCGCGATGAAGTGCAGGCCCTCGGCCTCGCCGTGGTCGAACACCTGCACGACGTTGGGGTGCTCGAGGCGCGCCGTCAGCCGCGCCTCGTCGCGGAACATCGCCAGGAACTCCGCGTCGCCGCGCAGGTTCGAGAGCAATCGCTTGATGACGACCACGCGCGGGTCGGGCGGCCGCTGAGCGACCCAGATCTCCGCCATCCCGCCCGTGGCGATCTGCCGAAGCAGGAGGTACGGCCCGAACCGCACCGGCTCCATCCGCGCTCGCTCCCGTTCAGAGGGCGTCGTACAGCACGCCCGGGTCGATGATCTCGCAGACCACCGCGCCGAAGTGCAGGATCGCACCGGTCGGGACCTCGACCGGCGTGCCGCTCGCGAGCGTCTTCTGCTGGCCGCCGTACTCGAGGCGCGTGCCGTTTGCGCTCTTGCAGTCGTAGAGCAGCCAGCCCTTGCCGGGCCCCGCCGCCTGCTTCGGCTCGTGCTGGAAGTAGGCGTGGAGCTTCGACACCGAGCCGGGGCGCAGGACCACGTCGTTGTTGGTCGCGCGTCCGACGGTGATGCGGTCGCGCCAGGGGTTCGCACCAGACTTCGCCAGCGGATAGACGCCGTAGCGGCCCGGTTCGAGCCGGATCCGCACCGCGAAGCCGGTCTTGTCACGCAGGCGAGCCGCCTCCTCCATCACGCTCTTGGCGTCGTAGACCGTGTTGAACGTCGACGGTGCGCGCTCGTCCGCCTCCAGCTCGCGGAGCAGGAAGGGATGGGGGAACTGCCGGACGAACTCGTCGCGCGTGAGCGCACGACGGTATCGCTGGAACTGGTCTACGCGCTCCATGTCGAGAGGGCTTGCACCCGAACGATAGCGCGGCGGGTGGGTGCGCGGCAATTCCGGCAGGTGCGGGCTCGGCGGAGGCCCGGCCTTCCCGGGACCGCCGGAGCCCGCAGGAGCTACACCTCGAGGATCTCGGCCTCTTTCTTGGAGGTGATCTCCTCGATCCGGGCGATGGCCTTGTCGGTCGCTTCCTGCGACTTCTTCAGGCCCGTCTTCTCGTCGTCCTCGGAGATGTCGCCGTCACCCTTGAGCGTCTTGAGCATCTCGTTGGCGTCGCGGCGGTGGTTCCGGGCCGCGACCTTGGCCTCCTCGGCCATCTTCTTGACGACCTTCTGGAGCTCCTTGCGCCGCTCCTGCGTGAGCGGCGGGATCGGCACGCGGACGACTTCTCCGTCGTTCGTCGGGTTCAGGCCGAGGTCCCGCTGCTCGCGGATCGCGTGCTCGATCTTCGGGATGAGCGCCTTCTCCCACGGCTTGATCGTGATGAGGCGCGCGTCCGTCACCTGCACCGACGCCACCTGGTTGAGCGGCGACATCTGGCCGTAGTACTCGACGCGCGTGCCCTCGAGCATGGCCACGTTGGCGCGCCCCGTGCGCACCTTCTGCAGGTCGCGCTTGTAGGCCTCGATCACCTTCTCGAAGCTCTCGTTCAGATCCGAAAGGACGTCATTGACCATGCGCGCTCTCCGGTGTCAGGTCCGTGGCTCGTAGACCGTGGTCCCGATCGTCTCGCCCTCCACCACGCGCAGGACGTTGCCGGGCCGGTTCATGTCGAAGACGATGATCGGCAGGTGGTTGTCGCGGCACAGCGACAGCGCCGTCATGTCCATGACGTTGAGCTGCTTCTGGATCGCCTCGAGGTACGAGACCTTCTCGTACTTCTTCGCGTCCGGGTGCTTCATCGGGTCCTTGTCGTAGATGCCGTCGACCTTGGTCGCCTTGAGCAGCACCTCGGCGTGGATCTCCATCGCGCGGAGCGCCGCCGCCGTGTCGGTCGTGAAGTAGGGGTTGCCCGTGCCGGCGCCGAAGATGACGACGCGCCCCTTCTCGAGGTGCCGCACCGCGCGCCTTCTGATGTAGGGCTCGGCGAGCTGCTGCATGTCGATGGCGGACTGCACGCGCGTCGAGACCTCGCGGCGTTCGAGCGCGTCCTGCATCGCGAGCGAGTTCATCACCGTCGCGAGCATGCCCATGTAGTCGGCGCTGGCGCGGTCCATCCCCTTGGCGCTCGCGGCGAGCCCCCGGAAGATGTTCCCGCCGCCGATCACGAGCGCGACCTCGACGCCGAGCTTGGCGACCTCCCGGACCTCCTCGGAGATCGCGTCCAGCGTGGGCGGATGGATGCCGTAGCGGTCGGGGCCCATGAGGGCCTCGCCCGACAGCTTGAGGAGGATGCGCTTGTAGCGAGGCATCGCTATGCGAGGCCCGCCTGGGCCATGACCTCGGCGGCGAAGTCGTCCTTCTTCTTCTCGAGCCCCTCACCGACCTCGAAGCGCGTGAAGCGGCGGATCTTGATGTTCTCGCCGATCTTGCCGACGAGCTCCGCGAGCAGCGCCGCGATGGTCTTCTTGCCCTCGGGGTCCTTGACGTAGATCTGATCGAGGAGGCACACCTCGGTCATCCACTTGTTGAGCTGACCGTCGACGACCTTGCCGATCACGGCCTCGGGCTTGCCGCTCTGCTTGGCGCGCTCGGTGAGCACGCCGCGCTCGCGCTCGATCACGTCCGCGGGGACCTCCTCGCGCGTGACCCACTGCGGGCTCGTGGCGCAGATCTGCATCGCCACGTTCTTCGCGAAGGTCTGGAAGTCCTCCGACTTGCCGACGAAGTCGGTCTCGCAGTTGACCTCGACCATGACGCCGATGCGGCCGCCGCCGTGGAGGTAGCTCGCGATCGTGCCCTCGCTCGCCGCGCGCCCGGCCTTCTTCGCCGCCGCCGCGAGGCCCTTCTTGCGCAGGTACTCGATCGCCTTGTCGGCGTCGCCCTCGGTCTCGACGAGCGCCTTCTTGCAGTCCGACATGCCCGCGCCGGTCCGCTCGCGCAGGTCCTTGATCATGCTCGCGCTGATTTCGGCCATGGTTCTTCAGTCCTTCTGGGTTGGTTCGAGGTGATGGTCGAAGGTCGAAGGACCGGAGAGCGAGGGCATGCCCTCGACCTCGATCCTTCGAACCCTTCGACGCGCGCCGGGGGCGCGCCTCCTACTGCTTGTCGCTGTCGGGCGTGGCGCTGGCCTCGGGCTCCGCCTGAGCGCGGCGGCGCGAGACCATCTCCACCTGCGGGCCGTCGCCGCCGGACGAGACGCGGATCGTCTCCGGCTCGTCGGCCTGCTCCGCGCGCTTCTGCGCCGCGCGGTCCTTCGCCATGCGCGAGCCGACCACGCACGCCTCGGCGATCTTGCCCGTGAAGAGCTTGATCGCGCGGATGGCGTCGTCGTTGCCCGGGATCGGGAAGTCCACCACGTCCGGGTCGCAGTTCGTGTCGATGACCGCGATGACCGGGATCTCGAGCTTGCGCGCCTCGGAGACCGCGATGTGCTCCTTGACCGGGTCGATGACGAAGAGGGCGCCCGGCAGGTCGAGCATCTTCTTGATACCGCCGAGCGACTTCTCGAGCTTCTCGCGCTCGCGCGTGAGGTTGAGGACCTCCTTCTTCGTCAGGCGGTCGAACGTGCCATCCTCGCCCATGCGCTCGATCTGGCGAAGCCGCTCGAGCGAGCCCTTGACGGTCTTGAAGTTGGTCAGCGTGCCGCCGAGCCAGCGGTTCGTCACGTGGAACATGCCGGCGCGCTCGGCCTCCGAGCGGATGACCTCCTGCGCCTGCTTCTTGGTGCCCACGAAGAGCACGCTCTTGCCCTTGCGCACCGTGTCGACCGCGTAGTCGAACGCGCGGCGGAACATGGGCAGCGTGTGCTCGAGGTCGATGATGTGGATGCCGTTGCGCGCGCCGTAGATGTACTGGCCCATGCGGGGGTTCCAGCGGCGGGTCTCGTGGCCGAAGTGAACGCCGGCCTCGAGCAGCTCCTTCATCGAGATCGCTTCCGAAAGATTCATCTCCATCGTCATCTCCTTGCGTTTTGTTCCTCCGCCCCCGTCATCGGAGCCTCGAACCCCTCCGTTTTCACGGAGTCGGGACGCACGAGGACCTCGGGGAGCGTGTGTATTGGTTAGGGGCGGTACCTACCACGCGGGCGGGGGTGGATCAAGGCGATCCCTCCCCGGGGTCCGGACCAGGAGCTGTCCCTAGTTCACTTGGCCTGAGAACGTCCGCCAAAGCGAGCGAAGCGAGCGTGGTGTCGCCGCAGGCTGTGCCGAGGACGACACGGGGCCCCACGAAGGCCGGAGGCCGGAGTGGGGGGACACACAGCTCAGCTACGAGTTGCTCGAGGTGTGCATCGAAGCACCGGAGCTCTCGCGTATCGATGCGGGTTCGGGCTAGCCGCAATGCCGGTCACTTTGCGCCGGCCTGGTCCTGGCCCTGGTCCTGGTCCTGGTCGAAGCCCCCAGAACCACGCAGGCGAAGACCAGGACCAAGACCAAGACCAGGTGGTCAGCGGACGGATTCCGTCATTATCCG
>CAZQJC010000050.1:0-60694 GCA_964593795.1 uncultured Myxococcales bacterium
CGACGAGGCGAACCAGGCCATCGCGGAGGCCCGCTCGGACCACCCGGTCGCGCTGCCCGACGCCGAGGACACCGGCTTCGAGAGCACCTCGCACAGCGACGCCAAGAAGCACTAGTGCCGCTCGTCAATAGTGTGACCGTAGTCGGTTCGGGGCGAAGACCTGCGCCCATCGTGCACGCGGCACTCGCGAGCGCGGAGCGCGAGCCAACGAGATACCTAGTGCTGCCCGTGACCCAGCAGAATCCAGCGGGGCCGACGAGCGGCACTAGGTGGTTGTCATGCGCCCGCTCCGCGGGCGCGAGTGCTGCGGTCTCCTGGCCAGCCGAGGAGCGCGTCATGCTCGAATGCCGTATAACTCTTGACGGGCAGCACTAGTGCCGCTCGTCAAGTGTTCGACCGGTCTTGCACCTGGAGGGCGACATGGGACCGTGGTGGAGGCGGCACTAGCGAGCGCGGAGCGCGAGCCAACGAGACACCTGGTGCTGCCCGTCCGGGATTCCCCAGGGTTTCAGCTGGTCCGACGAGCGGCCCTAGGTGCTGGTCTTGCGCACGCACCCCGTGCGCGAGTGCTGCCCCCACCGGGCGTGCACCGCGCTCACGTGTCTGAAAGCCGGTCCCCATCTGACGGGCCGCCCTAGATGGGACGGCTCCTCGTCGTCGACGACAGCGAGTTCGTTCGCATGGCGCTGACGGACCGCCTCGAGGAGCTCGGCCACGAGGTGATCTCGGCCGAGCACGGCCTCGCGGCCCTGGCGGTCCTCGAGCGCGAGGAGGTCGATCTCGTCCTGCTCGACGTGCAGATGCCGGTCATGGACGGCCTGACGCTGCTCGCGAAGCTGCGTGGCATCGAGGCGCTGCGCGGCCTGCCCGTCCTCATGCTCTCCGACCGCGCGGGCGTGGCGGAGCGCGTGGGCGGCCTGCAGGCGGGCGCCGACGACTACCTGCCCAAGCACTGCGACGACGAGGAGCTCGGCGCCAAGGTCGAGGCCTTCCTGCGCATCCGGCGGCTGCACGACGCGCTCGATCGCGAGCGGCGGCAGATGGCGGAGGCCAACGTGCAGCTCTCCGCGATGAGCCGCATGAAGGAGGACGTCACCCAGATGATCGTCCACGACATCAAGAACCCGCTCGGGGTCGTGATGGGCGCGCTGCAGGGTCTGCGCGCGCACCTCGAGGGCGAGATGGCCGCCGAGGACGCGGCCGCGCTGCTCGGGCTCGCGGAGGAGCGCGCGGGCGCCATCTTGAAGCTGGCGCAGGAGCTCCTCGATGTCAGTCGCCTCGAGGACGAGGCGGTCGCGCTCGCGCCCGAACCGGTCGACTTTCGCGCCTTCGTCGCGCGGGCGCTCACGCGGCACACGCCCGAGGCGAGCCGGCGGGGCCTCGCGCTCTCCGGCCCGGCGGACGGCGAGCCGCTCGTCGTCGCCGTCGACGAGGCGCACATGGCGCGCGTGCTCGACAACCTCGTCGGCAACGCCCTCAAGTACACGCAGGCCGGCGGCCGCATCGCGATCGGCCTCGAGGCCTTCTCGGGGCGACGCTTCGGCGAGCGCGGCAGCCGCTTCCTCGAGCTGTCCGTCTCGGACACCGGACCCGGCATCCCGCCCGCCGATCTGCCGCGCCTGTTCGACCGCTACTTCCGCGCGGACGCGCGCCGGCGCGGGCTCGCGGACGGCACGGGCCTCGGCCTGCACGTGGTCAAGCGCGTGGTCGAGGCGCACGGCGGCTGGGTGCGCGTCGAGAGCGAGCTCGGCAAGGGCGCGACGTTCCGCGTCACCGTGCCCTTCGCGCCGCCCCGCCGGTAGCCAGCAGCGCGGCGCACGCCAGGACGAGCGCCCCGGTCAGGACCGCGGAGGCCTCGGGTCCGAAGGCCCCGCCGCCGAGCCACGAGGGCCCGCCGAGCGTGACGGGCAGGAGCGCGCCGTGCACCGGCAGCCCCGACACCGGCAGCCCGAGGAGCGCGCCCTCCGCGAGGTTCCACGCCGCGTGGGCGCCGACGGCCGGCCACACCGAGCGGCTGCGCACCACCACGAGGCCGAACAGCAGCCCGGACAGGGCGACGTTCGCGACCCCGAGCGCGCCCGCGTGCGGGTTGCGCAGGTGCAGGAGGCCAAACGCTGCGGCGCAGCCGGCCGTGGCCCCGACGCCTCCCATGACCTCGCACAGGATGGCGAGCGCGACGCCCCGCAGCAGCAGCTCCTCGGACAGGCCCGGCAAAGCGAGCGACGCCACCTCGCGCAGCCCGGGCGGGCCGAGAGGCGCGGACGCCGCCTGTCCGACCGCCAGGGCCGCCAGCGCCGGCAGGGCCGGCAGGAGTGCCCCGGCGGGCACCGCGCCGAGGAGCCAGCGCCGGTCGGGCGGCAGCTCCAGCGGATCCCACCGCTCGGGGCGCGGATCCAGCCGCGCGTGCGCGACGTGCGCCAGCATCGCGGCGATGGCCAGGCGCGCGTGGAACTCGAGCTGGTCGGACGCCACCCCGCTCGCCCGGGTCAGGCTGCCGAGGACGAGGAGCAGGACGATGCAGAGGCCCCAGAACAGGACGACCGCGAAGCCCCGCCTGATCCGGCCCTCTCGATCGAGGAAGAATCCCCCGCGCACGAGGGCCCACCGTAGCGAATTGCTACGCCTTCTGCATCCCGGGACCGTGGGATCCCGCGGATTTTCGCCCTGGCATCCCGGATGCTAGGGCTGTCCCTGGAACCGGGGTGCGCCCGGTCGGACCCGAGCCCCCCGGGGCAAACAGCGACGGATGCCGGCAGAGCCGGCGAACGCGTGAGGAGGAACTTCGTATGAGCATCCTGAAAGCCCTCGCCGACGCCTTCCATGAAGGCGACTGGGGCATGTGGCCCATCCTGCTCATCAACGTGTTCTCGCTCGGCATCATCATCGAGCGCCTGGTGTTCCTGCGGCGCTCGAAGGTCGACAAGGACAAGCTGATGGCGCTGCTCCGGCAGCAGATCGCGGCCGGCAACATTCAAGGCGCGATCAAGGTCTGCTCGGGCAACTCGACGCCGCTGACGCGGATCGTCGCGGCGGGCCTGATGAAGACGAACCGCTCGACCGAGGAGATCGAGGCCGCGATGGAAGAGGCCTCGCTGCGCGAGCTGCCGGGCCTCGAGAAGCGCACCGGCTACCTCGCCATGCTCGGCAACCTCGCGACGCTCGCGGGCCTGCTCGGCACCATCACCGGCCTCATCAAGGCGTTCGCCGGCGTCGCCGGCGTCGATCAGTCGCAGAAGGCGACGCTGCTCGCCAAGGGCATCTCGGAGGCCATGAACTGCACCGCGTTCGGCCTCGCGACGGGCATCCTGGCGCTGCTCTTCTTCGCGATCCTGAACGGCATGACCCAGGGCGCCCTCGACGACATCGCGGAAGTGAAGTCGACGGTGGCGAACCTTCTCAACACGACCAAAGCCGCGGCGCGCGGTTAGGAGGAAACGAAGATGCACGAGCAGGGCGGAAACTGGGTAATCGTCGCGTTCAAGCAGGGTGACTGGGGCATGTACCCCATCCTCGTGCTGCTCATCGCGGCCCTCGTCATCATCGCCGAGCGCGTCATGTACCTTCAGAAGTCGAAGGTCGCCAAGGAGTCGCTCCTGGCGCAGCTCAAGAGCCAGCTCATGGGCGGCAACGTCTCCGGCGCCATGCGCGTCTGCGAGGCGGCCCCCGGCCCGCTCACGCGCATCCTGCGCGCGGGCCTGTCGAACGCGCAGAAGTCCGACGAGGCCGTGCAGGTCGCGATGGACGAGGTCTCGCTGGTGGAGCTGCCGAAGATCGAGCACCGCACCGGCTACCTCGCCATGATCGGCAACCTCGCGACGCTCGCGGGCCTGCTCGGCACCATCACGGGCCTCATCAAGTCGTTCTCCGCCGTCGCCGGCGTGGACCCGTCGATGAAGGCGACCATGCTCGCCAAGGGCATCTCGGAGGCCATGAACTGCACCGCGTTCGGCCTCGGCACCGGCATCCTGTCGCTGCTCGCCTTCGCGGTCTTGAACGGCCAGACGCAGGCGATCCTCGACGACATCAACGAGGTCTCCGTGCAGGTGATGAACCTCGTCACCGGCCACCGCAGCATGATGAAGGGCTAGTCGCGCCGGCTCCCGCCAACGCCTCCGGCTAGGCGGGACCCTCGGGGCGCCGAGCTCCAGCAAAGGACGAAGACATGGGCGTTTCAATCCAGACAGGCGGAAAGAGCGGCAAGAAGCCGCTCGATGCGGAGCTGAACCTCGTTCCGTTCATCGACCTGCTCTGCTGCACCATCTCGTTTCTGCTCATCACGGCGGTGTGGACGCAGCTCGCGCGTATCAACGTGTCGCAGAAGGGTGAGGCGCCGTCGGCCGAGCAGACGGAGAAGCCGCCGGAGTCGATCAAGATCACCGTGGTCATCGACGACACCGGCTACAAGCTCTCGCTCGGCCAGGGCGACATGGTCCCGATCCCGAAGAAGGACAACGCCTACGACACCACCCAGCTCCGCGAGAAGCTGACGGACATCAAGAAGAACCACCCGGACAAGAACGACGTGCACGTCGCGTCCGAGGACACGGTCAAGTACGAGTACATCGTGCAGACCATGGACGCCGTGCTGGATGCGAAGTTCCAGGACATTGGCCTGACCGACGTGGGCGCCGCGGCGCTCTAGACGAGGACCCCCATGCCCATCCACGTTCCCGGCCCACGACTCGGCAGAACGGTCAGCTTCCAGGCCGCCGCCAAGGGCGTCCACGGCCGAGGCAAGAAGGCCACGTACGCCGCGCTCAACCTGACCGCGATGGTCGACATGCTCACCATCATGGTCGTCTTCCTGCTGCAGACGTTCTCCGCCTCGGGCGAGATCGTCTTCGTGCAGAAGAACCTCATGCTGCCCGAGGCGGTCAACTGGGTCGACCTCGAGCGCGCTCCGGTCGTCACGGTGACGAGCGAGGTCGTGCTGCTCGACGGCCAGCCGATGGCGTCGGGGGACGAGCTCACGGCGCAGGGCGTCGATCAGAAGATCACGCAGCTCCACGACTCGCTCGTGACGCTCAAGAACAACTACAAGCTCGTGAACCCCTCGACGCCTTTCCCGGGCACGGTCATCGTGCAGTCGGACAAGACGGTCGACTTCAAGGTGCTCAAGAAGGTGATGTACTCGATCGCCGTCGCGGGCTACCGGAACATGAACTTCGCCGTCAAGCCGAAGGCGCGAGGGTAGCGAGCGGGCTACGACGGGCTACGGGCTTCGGCCTGACGGGCTTCGGGCCTCAGATTTCGGGCTTCTGCTCCCCGTTCCGGGTCCGGCCGAAGCCTGAAGCCTGAAGCCTGAAGCCTCTTTCTTTTTGGGGGATACCGTGCGGAAGACGATCGCAACACTGCTTCGATCGGTCGTAGGTGTGGCGCTGGCGCTGGGATGCACGTCCGACCCGGACGACGCCAATGGCTGGGTCAAGAAGCTCGATGACCCGCGCGACCAGAAGGAGGCGCTCCGCAACCTCCAGCGGCTCAAGAAGCCCGAGTCGCTCAAGCCCCTCATGGACCTCTACGCCAAGGACAAGGATCCGGCGGTGCTCGACGTGATCGTCGGGTTCGAGTCGAACGACGCCGTCCCGACCCTCATCAGCGCGCTCAGCTACACCAAGGAGAACTTCGACCACTCGGTGCGCGCGGCCGAGGCGCTCGGCCGGCTCAAGGCCGTCAAGGCGGTCGAGCCGCTGCTCAAGATGCTCGAGCTGCCGCTCGAGGTGAAGGACCGCGCGAACCTCGCCAAGCAGGCGGCCATCCGCGCGCTCGCGAAGATCAAGGACCCGCAGGCCGTGCCCGCGCTGGCCAAGATGGTCGAGGAGCTGCCGGACAAGCAGGATCTCTTCCTCAACAAGGTGGCGGCGCTCGCGCTCGCGGAGATGCCGGACCCGCGCGCGATCCCGTCGCTCATCAAGGGCATGTACATCAGCCGCGCCGACGGCGCGACGATCTTCCAGGAGTGCCGCTACGCGCTCGTGCGCATCGGCGAGCCCGCCGTGCAGCCGCTCATCGAGGTGCTGCGCGAGCGCGACCCGAACCTCAACGCGTTCGCCAAGCAGCTCGACTTCAAGGCCGGCGTGCTCGCGTTCAAGGCGGCCTACGTGCTCGGCGACCTCGCGTCGCCCAAGGCCGTGCCCGCGCTCGTGGCCAAGCTCAAGGACAAGGACGCCGGCGGCACGCAGTCCGAGGCGCTGCAGGCGCTCGGGCAGATCGGCGACGAGGCGGCGCTCGTGGCCATCCGCGAGCAGCTCAAGAACGCCAAGGCCGACGCGAAGGTGCGCCAGGCCGCCTGCGACGCCGTCCTGCGCGCGTTCGACTTCAAGTCGCTCCCGATCCTCATCGACCTCGCCAAGAACGAGAAGGGCGACGCGAACCTGCGCGTGGCGGCGGCGATGGTGCTCTCGCGCATCGGCGACAAGCCCACGGCGCAGGCGTTCGTGCAGTACGCGCGCAAGAGCGGCTACGCCGAGATGACGGAGGCGGCCGAGCGCCTCGAGACCGCGGTGGTCTGCGCCGACGACGTCGCGTGCTGGAAGAAGAAGCTCGAGACCGGCAAGCCCATCGAGCAGGAGAAGGCGGCGTTCATGCTGGGCCTGTACGGCGGCAAGAGCGCGGGCTCGCGCGCTGCGGCGCTGTCGGCGCTGTCGGCCAAGCTCGAGACGCAGGAGCCGGTCGTGCGCCTCGCCGTCCTCGAGGGCCTCAAGCGCGTGACCGAGCCGGGCAAGTCCGACGAGGTGGTCAAGAAGCTCCAGGCGCTGATCGCCAAGGAAGAGAAGATGACCAAGGTGCCGGCGTTCACGAACCTCGTGAACGAGATGCGCATCCTGCTCGCGAAGCTGCAGAAGGCCTGATCGGGCCCGGGCCTCGGGCTTCGTCCGGATCCGGACGCCGCATGACGCCGCTCTCGCTCACCATCGTCATCCCGGCCTACAACGAAGGGGACAACGTCGACGTGGCGGCCCAGCGCGCGCTCGACGTGTGCGCCGCCGAGGGCGTCTCGCTCGACCTCGTGCTCGTCGACGACGGCTCGAAGGACGACACGCTCGCGCGCTGCGAGCGCCTCGCCGCCGCCGCGCCCGATCGCGTGCGCGTCATCCCGCACCCACGCAACCTGGGCCTGTCGGCCGCGCTCCGCACCGGCTACGACGCCGCACGCGGCGCGCACGTCACCTGGCTCCCGGCCGACGGCCAGGTGGACGCGGACCAGCTCCCCATCCTGCTCGGGCCCATCCGCCGCGGCCACGCGGACGTCGTGATCTCGACGATCCCGGCGCGTCCCGACAGCCTCGCGCGCCTCGTGATCTCGCGCGCGTTCCGCCTCGTCCTGCGCCTCGGCATCGGCTTCGGCGATCGCCTCGAGGGCACGTACGTGTTCCCGAAGGCCCTCTACGACCGGATGGCCATCGTCTCGACCCGCGGCGCCGGCTCCATCGCGTTCGAGATCGCCGCCAAGGCCAAGCACCTCGGCGCGCGCGTGGCCTCGGTCGAGGTCGAGTGCAAGCCGCGGCGCGCGGGCGCGAGCAAGGTCGGCGAGAAGATGCTGCGCAACACGCTCGAGTCCCTCGCCGAGGTCTGGCGCATCCGGCGCTCGATGCGGCGGTAGCGGGAGATGCGCAGGCCGCCCTTGCACGAGGCCGGCGGCGTCCGGGTCCACCGGGCGAGCGAGCGCACGGTCACGACGAAGCCCTGGCTGATCTCGCGCCACGGCCTCGCGTCGGGCGCCTACGAGCGCGACTGGCCGCGCTTCCGGTCGCTGCTCGTCTGCAACGAGGACACGCTCGCGCCGGGGGGCGCCTTCACGCCGCATCCGCACTGGGACCTCGAGATCCTGACCTGGGTCACCGCGGGCGTCCTCGAGCACACGGACACGCTCGGCCACCACGCGCGCGTGCACGCCGGCGAGCTCCAGCACGTGCGCGCGGGCAGCGGCATCGAGCACGCCGAGGGCAACGCCGGGCCGGGACCGCTCGAGCTCTGGCAACTCTGGCTCGAGCCGCGCGAAAAGGGCCTCACGCCCGCGTACGCCGAGGCCACGTTCCCCGCCGCGGGGCGCGCGGGCCGCCTGCAGCTCCTCGCCTCGCCCGACGGAGCGGCCGGCTCGCTCGCCATCGCGACCGACGCGCGTGTCTTCGCGCTCGACCTCCCGGCGCGGACGCCGCTCGAGGTCCCGGTCGGCGAGCGCCACGCCTGGGTGCAGGTGCTCGCAGGCGCCGTCGGGCTCCGGTCCCCGGGCGCCGCGCTCGACCTCCTGGCCGGCGACGCCGCGGCCCTGAGCGAC
This sequence comes from uncultured Myxococcales bacterium, assembly GCA_964593795.1. Lineage (GTDB taxonomy): Bacteria > Myxococcota_A > Polyangia > JAHFDS01 > JAHFDS01 > JAHFDS01. Next base: position 8,279 of record CAZQJC010000050.1, read on the forward strand.
ACGCCGGCCTTCTCGCTCTCGGGCGCCGGCTCGCTCCTCGTCTTCGACCTCGCCTGAGGCTCCGGGAGGGCGTCGTATGGGCTCATGCGCATGAGCGCATAGAAAAAGCGGCCAAAAACTTGTGCAAGCGAAACGCGAGGTTACCGTGGCTCCGTGACCCTTGCGACCCTGCGTGCCGACGCACTCGCCGACGACGACGTCGCGCTCAAGCCTCCGCTGAAGTGGGCCGGCGGCAAGCGCTGGCTCGTGCCCCAGCTCGAGCAGATCTACGCCTCGCACCGCGGTCGCCGCCTGGTCGAGCCGTTCGTGGGGGGCCTGTCGGTGGCCCTGGGCCTCCGCCCCGCGCGCGCGCTCCTCGGCGACGTCAACGTGCACGTCGTGAACTTCTACGCCTGGATCCAGCGCGGCCTGTCGGTGCGCATCCCCGCGCGCAACGACGAGCGCCTCTACTACCACCACCGCGCGCGCTTCAACTCGCTCGTGGCCGACGGGCAGAGCGACGGCGCCGAGGCGGCGCAGCTCTTCTACTTCCTGAACCGCACCGGCTACAACGGCCTGTGCCGCTTCAACAGCAAGGGCGAGTTCAACGTGCCCTTCGGCCGCTACGCCACGATCCACTACGAGCGCGACTTCCACACGCACCGGAGCGCGCTCTCGGCGTGGACCTTCCGCCCGGGCAGCTTCGAGACGACGCCGCTCGAGCCGGGCGATTTCATCTACGCCGATCCGCCCTACGACATGAGCTTCACGCAGTACGCGTCCACCGACTTCGGCTGGGCCGATCAGGTCGCGCTCGCGGAGTGGCTGGCGAGCCACCGGGGGCCGGTCGTGGCCTCGAACCTCGCGACGCCGCGCATCGTGAGCCTCTACGAGCGCCTCGGCTTCCAGATCGCGATCGTCAAGGCGCCCCGCCGCATCTCGTGCACCGGCGATCGCGCCGCGGTGCAGGAGCTGCTCGCGACGCGCAACCTGGGCTAGTTGACGAGTGGGCGCCTCGAGGGCGCCCACCGCCGACCCCCTACTGCTTCGTGCCGTGCGCACGTCGTGCCGTCGCAGACCCCCTGCCTGGAGGTCTGCGCAGCGGGCGCGCCGCCCCTCCCCCAGTTGGGCAAAGCCCACCTGGGCCCCCCACCCTGCGTCTTCGCTTCGCTACGCTCCGCTACGCCCTTGCGGCTCGCTCACGCTCGCCTCGCGGACGGCTGGGCGACGATCTGCGGACGCAGGAGCGGCCACTCCTCTGAGCGGACTCGAGGTGCCAAGCTCGACCCTGCGCTCCGGATCGTGGACGTGGACGTGGACGTGGACGTGGACGATCCGGAGCGGTGCCCGAAAGGCGTTGACGCCCAACACGGTATCTTGCGCCTCGCTCCTGCTCGCCTCGTCGGTTCGCCCAGGCACGCACGCCGCTGTCGCTCGTGCGCAGAGCGGATGGTTGCCGTTCCCTGCTACCGAGGCGCGTCGAGGTACCGCGCCACCAGCGCGCGAAGGCCCTCGAGGCCGAGGGGCTTGGCTACGTGGTCGTCCATGCCGGCCTCGAGGCACCGCTCACGGTCCGCCGCCTGCGTGCTCCCGGTCAGCGCGACGATGGCCGTGCGCCGGTCTCCGCTCGCGCGCACGCGGCGCGTCGCCTCGAGGCCGTCGAGCCCTGGCATCTGGCAGTCCATGAGCACGAGGCCATGCGCGCCTCGCGCGATCACGCGGACCGCCTCCTCGCCGTCGGCCGCCTCGTCGCCGGGCAGCTCGAGGCGCTCGAGCAGGTCGAGCATGACCTGCCGGTTGACCAGGCTGTCGTCCACCACCAGCACCCGGCGCGGGCGGTGCTCGGGCCGGAGCGCGGCCAGGAGCCCCGCCTGCGTCACCGGCGTGGGCAGGTGCGCGCGCGCCCCGAAGCCGACGAGGCGCGCGCCCTCCGCGGCCTGCGTGAGCACCTCGCGCTCCGCCGGAGCGAGCGCATCCTCGTCGAGCAGCACCACCCCGAACCCACCGCCGAAGCGACGCGCGGCGCGCAGGGCCGCCGCGGCGCCGTGCGCATCGGCAACGTGCTCGGCCCGCTGCATTTCCGCCTCGAGGAGGCGCACGAGCGCGCGCGCGGTGGCGACGCCCGGTGTCACCACGAGCACCCTCGCCGGAGCGAGCGAGGGCGCATGCGCCGCAGGCTCGCGCGAGGGCCACGGCAGCGCCAGCCGGAACGTGCTGCCCTGACCGAGCGCGCTCTGCGCGGAGAGCTCGCCGCCGAGGTGCGCCGCGAGCTGGTGGGCGACGAGGAGGCCGAGCGCGACGCGCCCCCCGGACGGCGCGGCGCCGGCGCCCGGCGTGAAGACCTCCGCGAGCGCCTCCGGCGCGAGGCCCACGCCGGTGTCGCGGACCTCCACCACGAGCGCGCGCTCGGCCGCCGCTGCGTACAGGGTGACCTCGCCGCTCGGCGTGTAGCGGACCGCATTGTCCACGAGCGCGCTCACGATCTGCCGGAGGCGCACGGCGTCTCCGCGCACGAGGCCAGGGCCGGGCGGCTCGAGGTCCACCACCAGCGACAGGCCCTTTCGGTGCGCGGCCGCGGCGTGGAGCCGGGCGACGTCCTCACACACCGCACGCAGCTCGAAGGGCTCCACGCGGGCGACGAGGCGCCCCGCCTCGAGCGCCGAGAAGCCGACGAGATCGTCGAGCGCTGCGCGGAGCGCCTCGGCCGCGCGGTCGAGCACCTCGACCTGCTCGCGCTGGGCGGCGTCGAGCGTCGACGCGGCGAGCCCCTCGAGCGCGGTCAGCAGGCCATGCAGCGGCGTGCGTACCGCCTGATCGAGGCGCTCACCGAGCTGCGCGTTGCGCGCGGCCAGACGCGCGCGCTCGAGCCGCGCGGCCCGCGCGATCTCGGCACGGCGGAGCAGGATCGCGAGGCGCGCCTCGAGGTCGGGCGCCTCGAGGTCGAGCACGTCGCACGCCCCCCGCTCGAGCAGCGCCCGCACCTCCGTGGGGCCTGGTCCGGCGCGCGCGATCGCCCAGAGCGGCGCGGCCTCACCGAGCGGCGGCGCGGCCGGGGACTCGAGCGCGATCCCGGGACCGCCACACGCAATCACCAGCGCCGCGCCCGGCACCGGCTCCGCGTGGATCCGGTGCGGGCTCGATCGGAGGAGCGCTTCGAGCCGCTCGGCGCGCCCTGGCCAGAGGACGACATCGAGCGGTTCGGTCACGCCGGGGGGTCCTCGACGACCGGGCGCGCCCGCCGCCCGACGACCCGAGCCACGAGCGGCGTCAGCCCCAGGGTCGCGAGCAGGCGGAGCGGCTGCGTGATCTTCGTGAACGCATAGGCGGCGCCGAGGCCCGCGAGGTTGCTGCCCACGCCCTCGGGCCGGAAGCCGAAGCGCCACGCGAGGTACGTCCCCGCGAGGACCAGGCCGAAGAGCGTGAAGTAGACGACGATGGCGACCGTCCCGTACCGCTCCAGGTATTCCTTCCAGCGCTTCACGACCCTCCGAGGATAGCATCGACGAAGCGGTTGACACGCTCCGCGAGCTCCGCGAGGACCTCCGGGCCGGTCCGCCCCGAGCGCTTGAGCACGGCGAAGCCGTGATCGGCGCCCTCGATCACCGCGAGCTCCGCGCGCGCGATCGGCGCGACGACCGGCTCGAGGAGGCTGAGGTCCGCCAGGGTGTCGCGCGTCCCCTGCAGGAACAGCATGGGCGTCGTGATGGACCCGAGGTGCGCGCCGCGCGTCTGCCCGGGCGCGCCCGCCGGGTGCAGCGGAAAGCCCAGGAACACGAGCCCCCGCACGCCGAGCGGCCGCGCCGCCTCCGCGAGGCTCGTCATGCGCCCGCCCATCGACTTGCCGCCCGCGAACACGGGGAGACCGAGCCCGCTCGCCTCGGCCACCGCCTCGCGCACCCGCGCCTGCAGCCGCGCCGGCGGATCCGGCCGCTTGCTGCCCGCGCTCATGTAGTCGAACTCGTAGCGCAGCGTCGCGATGCCCCGCTCGGCGAGCGCGCCCGCGATGGCCGCCATGAACGGGTGCGCCATCCCGGCGCCCGCCCCGTGCGAAAGCGCGAGGACCGCGCGCGCGTCCGCCGGCTGCGCGAGGAGCGTCCATGGCCCGGGGGCCCTACTTCTTGCGCGCAAGGAGCGCCGGGTAGTCGGTCGGCCCGGCCTCGGCGGGCAGCCCGGCCTGCGACCACGCGCCCCAGCCCCCGAGCACGTCCACCACGTTCGCGAAGCCCGCCTGCTCGAGCGCCGTGGCCGCCCGCAGCGAGCGGCCCCCGCTCTGGCAGCCGATGACGAGCGGGGTGTCGGTGGGGAAGCAGGCCTGCACGACGGCCAGGAAGTCCGGGTTCGGCACCATCGGGCCCCCCTGGCTGTCCATGAGCGGCACGTTCGTGGCCCCCTTCGGCCGCCCCCCCTCGAACTCCCGGATCGACCGCACGTCCAGGTACTTGTGGCCGGCATCCAGCAGCGCCTTGGCCTCGACGATCGTGACGCGCTTCGTCATGCGGTTGACATACGCGGCCGACTCGGGAGAATCAAGCCTCCATGCGCACCATCCGGGTGGTCGCCGCCGTCATCTCCCAGGACGGCAAGTACCTCATCACCCAGCGCCGCGAGACCGCGGTGCTGCCGCTCTTGTGGGAGTTCCCCGGCGGCAAGGTCGAGGAGGGTGAAGAGGACGACCGCGCGCTCGAGCGCGAGCTCGCCGAGCGCCTCGGCGCCAAGATCCGCGTCGGCATGAAGGTCGGCGAGCGCCGCCACGAGTACGACGGTTACGTGGTCGAGCTCGCGCTCTACGCGGCTGACCTGCTCGACGAGCACCTCGAGCCGCGGCGCGTGCGCACGTTCCGCTGGGTGGGCTCGGGCGACTTCGATCAGTACAGGTTCCCCGACGCCGACCAGGCGACGATGGACGTCCTGCTCGGCGTCCGCCAGTAGCCGCGCGCGACGCTCGCCGCCCCTACCTGCGAGGAAGCTGCGGCGCCGCGTAGTCCATGTCGAGGCCGACGTCGCGGATGAAGTCGGACACGCGCGTCGCGTGCGCCTGCGCCGTCTCCATCGTGATGAGCCCCTGCTGCATCATCTGCTTGAGGTGCTGATCGAACGTGCGCATGCCCTCGTTGTTCGACCGCTCGAGCGTCTGCCACAGCGTCTTGGCCTTCTGCACGTCGCGGATCTGCTCGCGGATCGTGGACGACGCGAGCATGACCTCCGACGCCAGCACGCGCCCTTGCCCGCCGGCGCGCGGCAGGAGCCGCTGCGAGACGACCGCGTGGAAGTGCTCGGCGAAGCGCAGCCGCGCGGACATCTGCTCGTCCTGCGTCTCGAAGAACGCGGCGATGCGCTCGACCGTGCGCGACGAGTCCGACGTGTGGATGGTCGACATGACGAGGTGGCCCGACTCGGCCGCCTGCAGCGCCACCTCGACCGTGCGCCGATCGCGCATCTCGCCGACGAACATGATGTCGGGGTCCTCGCGGAGCGCCGCCTCGAGCGCGTCCGTGTAGGACTCGGCGTCGCGGCCGACCTCACGCTGCGACACCGTGGACTCCCCGGGCGGGATGATGAACTCGACCGGGTCCTCGATCGTGAGGATGTGCTTGCGCGCGTGCTTGGCCGCGTACGCGAGCATCGACGCGATGGTGGTCGTCTTGCCGTTGCCGGTGGCGCCGGTCACGAGGATGAGCCCGCGCTCGGCCGCCACGATGCCCGCGAGCATGTCGGGCAGGTTGAGCTCGGCGAAGCCCGGGATCTCGAGCGGCACGACGCGGATCACCGCCGCGGCCGAGCCGAGCTGCCGGTAGAGGTGGCAGCGGAAGCGGCAGAGACCCGGCGCGAGGATGGCGAAGTCCGCTTGCTTGAGCTTGATCGCCTCGGGGACGCGGCCGGCGTTGGCGAGGTACGCGACGAAGATCTCCGCGTCCTGGTGCGTGAGCGCGCCCATGTTGAGCGGCACGAGCTGCCCGTCGATGCGCAGCATCGGCGGCTGGCCCGCGCGCACGTGAACGTCCGACGCCCGGTTCTTCACGGCGGCCGTGAGGATTCGCCGGACCGAGTTCTCGTCTAGGGCTGGCTTGGCGGCTGCGCCCGGAGTCGACACCGACGCCCATTTTCGCAGCGTGTGGGTCTATCCGTCAACCGGGTGGGAGCGAATGACGATCCGCGCGTCTCGTCGCAGCGGGCGGCTCGGCCCTTTCAGGCGACGCGAGCGCGCGCCGCGGCCAGGGCGGCTTCCCAGTCGGGCTCGGCCTCGTCGTCCCCAGCCGCAGGCGCGGGTGGGCCGGCGCTCGCGCGAGCCTTGGCGGCCTCGAGCGCGAGCTCCCAGTCGATCTCCTCCTCCGCGGGCGGTGGCGGCAGCGCGGGCGCCGGCGAGGGCGCGGGTCGCAGCGCGGTGATGCTCGCGGGGGCCCTCGGGACGGGTGTGGCGCTGGCCGCGCCGGGACCCTTGGGCTGGGGCGTCTCGACCCGCGAGGGCCGGGCGGCGCGCTCGGGCCCGAGGAGCTGGCGCGTGACCTCCTCGAGGCCGTGGAGCTGGACGCCCTCGAAGACGGCCTGCGGCGCCGCCTGCGGAACCACACCCCAGCTCTCGTCGGAGTAGTCCGCACCCACGATCCGACGGGGTTTTCCGATGACGGCCACCAGCGAGTCCACGAAGCTCATGCCCGACCTCCAGGCGTCTGAAGGGGCGCCTCGCCCCGAAGTTCGCCCGGTCCCGTCCCCCCGGCGTGGGGGGACGGCGACCAAGCTCACTTCCGAGCAATCGGCATGCCGGGGATCAGAGTCGCTTGAACGCGCGGATCTCGGCCACGATCTCGTCCTCGTCCGGGAAACGATTCTCTTCGTGTTTCGAGAAGATACGGCGGTCGTCGACGATCACGTCGAAGATGCCGCGGCCCCCGGGGACGAGTGAGGCTTTCACCCCCAGGGTGCGGTCTAGCGTGGCCGCCAGACTGGCGGCGCGTGGGCGGTAGTTTCAAACCACGCAGAAGTGGATATCGACCTTCATGGTGCTGACGTTATCATCGTCGATCTGGTGCGCAAGCGGCAGGAGGACGAAGAGGAGACCGGGGTATCCGGCGAGCCGGCCCCGAAGCCCCTGGCGCGGCCCAACGAAGTCACGCGGATCTACCGCATCGAGCCCGAGCAGAAGGCCACGTTCGAGGCCACCTTCCGGGCCATCTTCGCGAAGCTCAAACCCATCCACGACGCCTTCCGGGAGGATGGGGTCCTCATCGTCGCGGCGCGGCCCAAGGGGCCCATCGAGGCCTACCTCCACCTGCCCGTGCGGGACGAAGGCGGGGCCTTTGCGGTCATCGGACGCCACGACCGCTGCGGCCTCGTCCTTCGCGAGGAGGGCATCTCGCTGCGCCACGCGCTCGTGCGCGCGACCGCGACGTCCCGCGGCGAGCTCCGGCTGCGCCTCATCGACCTCCAGTCCGGGACCGCCTTCCGCACCGAGGACGACCTCGCGTGCAAGACGGTGGTGGCAGAGGGCCCGCTGTTCGTCAGCGCGGCGGGCTACCAGCTCTTCTTCCTGCCGACCGGCGCGCTCGGTCCGGGCACCTTCGCGGCCGATCCGAAGCAGACCTGGCAGTCGTTCCCCGAGCGCGTGTACCTCGACCGCCGCGTGCCCGAGCGCATGGTGTCGGGCGCCTACCCCGTGCTGCAGTCCGGCGACGTGAAGTTCAGCCGCCGCTCGACCGTGACGACGATCCTGCCCGGCGCGGAGTCCCTGCGCGCGAGGCCGAGCGCGGGCGGCCTGGCGCTCGCGACGATCCGCCTGGCCGCCGGCGGCGCACAGCTCGCGCACCGCGTCAGCACGGACGACCTCGATCGGGGCGTCCTCATCGGCCGCTACGAGCGCTGCCAGCTCGCCGGTGACGACCGCAGCCTCTCGCGCGTGCACCTCGTCCTGCTGCGCGACGAGGACGGCGTCTGGGCCGTCGACACCGCGAGCCGGAACGGCACCCACGTCGGCGGACGCGCCGTCGTCGCGGTCGCGCTCGATCGCGAGCTCGAGCTGCACCTCGCGAACACGATGACGCTGCGCTGGGTCCCCGAGCGCCACGCCCAGGCCTGACCGCCCCCTTCCTCCCGGGGGGCCTCGTGCTATGGTCCGCGCCCGATGCAGCTCGCTCGTGCCCTCCCGTGGATCGTGATCTCGCTCGTGGCCCTGCCACGCGTGGCGGGGGCTCGCGACACCACCGTGGCCGTGCTCGGCGTGGAGGCGCAGACCGGGGCCGACCCGGTGGCCAGCACGCTCACGTACGCCCTCCGGCAGCGCGCCGCCGGCGCCCGGGGCCTCGCGATGGTGCCCGGCAAGGACCTCATCGAGGTCAAGCTCGTCTTCAACTGCGTGGACGAGGGTGCGCACTGCATGGTGCAGGCGGGAAAGAGCCTCGGCGCCGACAAGCTCCTCTTCGGCAGCGTGCGCCGCCTGGCGCCGGGTTACGCGGTCTCCCTCAAGTGGTTCGACGTCGCGAGCGGGCGCGTCGAGAAGCAGGTGAGCGAGAGCTTCCTCGACACCCAGGCCAACCAGGCGACGCTGACGGCGCTCGCGCGCACCTGGTTCGGGGCGCTCTCGGGGATGGCGACGCTGGGGACGCTGCGCATCGTCCTGGTGCAGAGCGGCGCCGAGGTGTCGGTGGACGGCAAGGTGGTCGCGCAGTCGAGCGGCCAGCCGATCACGGTCCCCGACCTCGCACCCGGCGATCACACCGTTCGCGTGCAGAAGGCGGGCTTCCAGAAGCTGACCACCAAGGTACAGGTGCGCTCGGGCGAGCCGACGACCCTCGAGCTCAAGCTCGACGCGGAGCTCCAGGCGGGCCCGACGCCCGAGCCCGCGGGCGACGGCAACGGGTGGCGCACCGGGTTCTACGTGACCGCCGGCGGCGCGGTCGTGGCGCTCGCCGCGACCATCGGCCTCGGCCTCAAGGTCAAGTCGCTCGAGGACCAGAAGCGTGACCAGATCCGGCAGTCGCTGCTCGACGCCAACACGGGCAACGACATCACGGCGACGTCCGACGCCTGCGCGCAGGCCAAGACGAGGAACCCGGCGATCGCCAAGACCTGCGACGACGGGGCCCAGTTCGCGACGCTCACGAACGTCAGCCTGGGCGTCGGCATCGCGCTCGCCGGCGTGAGCGCCTACCTGTTCTACAAGGGCTTCCTCACCGACGAGGGCAAGCCGACCGAGCGGCGCGCGAGGCTGCGCCTCCTGCCGGAGCTCGATCCCCTGGCCGGCCGCGGCGGGCTCTCGGCCGTCCTCTCCTTCTGACGCGCGCGCCCGGCGCGGTGTATATTCGCAAAGGCGCATGAAAGATCTGTCGAGCCAGGTGCGCCGGGTGCGCGCCGGTGACGCGGAGATCGCCTTTCTGGACGTGCCGGCGCGGGCGGAGGCCCCGGGCGAACCGCTCCTGCTCGTGCACGGCATCACCGCGACGCTGTCGTACTGGAAGCAGAACGTCGCGGCGCTGTCGGAGCGCCACCGCGTGATCGCGGTGGACCTGCCCGGGTACGGCCGCAGCGACAAGCCGGACGCGCCGTACACGATGCCGTACTTCGTGGGCGCCCTGCGCGAGCTGTGCACGAGGCTCGGCGCGGCGCGGCCGACCATCGTCGGCAACTCGATGGGCGGGCTCATCGCGATGCGCTACGCGCTCGCGCACCCCGACGAGGTCTCGCGGCTCGTCCTCGTCGCGCCGGCGGGCATCACCGACTATCCGAGGCGCCTCATGTGGCTCGCGCTCAAGGTCGTCGAGCGCGCCCAGCCGATCGGGCGCGACGGCCTGCCTCGCGTACCTCGCGCCCCTGCGCAGCTCGTGCGCCTGCTATTCCGCGCGGTGTTCCCGTACGATCCCGAGATCGCGGAGCGCTACGCGAGGCGCTACGTGGAGTCGGTGTCGGGCGCGGATTACGCGCGGCACGTGCGGACGTTCTCGCGCTCGGCGCAGTCGGTCCTGCACCACCACGTCGGCGAGCACGCCCGCGCGATCCGGGCACCGACGCTGATCCTCTGGGGCGCGCGCGATCCGCTGCTGCCGGCCTCGACGGCGAAGAAGCTCCGTCGGCTCATCCCCGACTCGCGCGTGCTCGTCTACGCCCGGAGCGGACACTGCCCGATGGTCGACCAACCCGAGCGCTTCGACCGCGACCTCCTCGCCTTCCTCGGCGGAAAGCGCGTCGGTCACTAGCTGGCTAGCGGACGCCTCGGAAGGCGTCCGCCAGGAGGGGCACGACTGCCCCTCCCCCAGTTGGGCAAAGCCCAACCGGGCCCCCCTCCCTGCGTCTTCGCTTCGCTACGGCCTTGCGGCTCGCTCCGCTCGCCTCGAAGACGGAGGCTGCGCTCGCCTCGAAGGGGGCCCACGCGGTCCGGCCGTGTTTCGGTGTTCCTTGATCTTGTTTCCTAGTTCCTGGTTATCCCTCCGCGCGGGCTCGGGCCGGCGCTGGGCCCCATCCTGCGCTAGCATCGGGGGGTGAGAGTCACGCTCGGCGCGAAGGTCTTCGCCGGGTTCTTGATCGTCCTCGTGAGCTTCGCGGGCGTCTCGGGCTACGCGCTCTACAGGCTCGGACAGCTACGCGAGAGCTTCCGCCTCGTGTCGGGCGGTTACTTGCGCCTGTCGCTGCTCGCCAACGACATCGACCGCCTGCAGAGCGCGCTCGTCGGGCAGGTCGCGAGCGGCGCGGTCCCGACGCCGCGCATGGCGCACGACACGGACCTCCTGCGCAAGCAGCGCGTCGATCGCACGCGGCGCGCGGCGGCCCTCGCGCGCGAGGCGGGCCTCGCCGAGATCGCCCGCGCGTTCGACGACCTCGGGCAGCGCTTCGCCGAGATGGATCCGCTGTACCTGACCGGGGAGTGGGACCGCATCGCGCGCGTGGAGTCGACCAAGCTGCGGCACGACACGACGGACCTCAAGAAGGACGTGTCGCTGCGCGCGCAGAAGCTCGCAGGCGACCTCGAGGAGGAGGAGCGGCGCCAGGTGTGGTGGCTGCTCGGCCTCGTGTCCCTCGCGACGCTGATCGGTGCCCTCGTCACCTTCGGCGCGCACCTGTCCCTGCGTCCGCTCGTGCGCATGACCGCGCGCATGCGGCGCATCGCCAGCGGCGAGGAGCCCCTCGGCGAGCCCTTCGCGGTCGCGGCCGAGGACGAGATCGGCGAGCTCGCGCGCGCGTGGAACCAGCTCGCGGCGGCGCTGCGCGAGCGGCAGGCAGCGGCCCTGCGGGCCGAGCGCCTCGCGGCGGTGGGGCGCATGGCGGCGCACATCACGCACGAGATCCGGAATCCCCTGTCGGCCATCGGCCTGAACACCGAGCTGCTCGGCGACGAGGTGCAGGGCGGCTCACCGGAGGCGGCGCGGCTCGTCCGCGCGATCGGCGCGGAGGTCGACCGGCTGACCGGCATCACCGAGGAGTACCTCCGCTTCGCGCGGCTGCCGCGGCCCCGGCTCGAGCTCGAGGACCTCGGCGAGGTGGTGCAGGGCGGGCTCGAGCTACAGCGCGCGGCGTTCGAGCAAGCCGGCGTCGCGCTCGAGGTCACTCTGGCCGCCGCGCGGGTGCGCTGCGACGAGGGCCAGCTCCGCCAGGTGCTCTTGAACCTCCTCCGGAACGCCCTCGAGGCGACGCCCCGGGGCGGCCGTGTCAGCGTGCTCGTGCGAGCGGGCGACGAGGCCGAGCTCTCCGTGTCCGACACCGGGCCCGGCCTGCCCGATGAGGCCGTGCTGCACCTCTTCGAGCCGTTCTTCACGACCAAGGAGCGCGGCACGGGCCTCGGCCTCGCCCTCGCCCAGCAGATCGTCGTCGAGCACGGCGGCACGCTGCGCTGCGAGCGCGCCCCGAGCGGCGGTGCCCGCTTCGTCGTGACGCTCCCCGTCGCGAGGGACCGCGACGACGGAGAGAGCGCGCCCGGCGAAGACGCCGCGCTGCACCCCGCCGCCGCTCAGGGCGCCGCGTGACACTTCGCGCGTGCTAGCCTGCGATCCCGTGAGCCCAGCGGAGGAGCTGCTCGGCGAGCTCATCGCGCTCGACACCCGCAACCCCGGGGGTGACGAGCCACGCGCTGCGCGCTGGCTCGCGGAGCACCTCGGCGCCCTCTCGCCCGATCGCCTCGAGTGCCGCGAGGTGCCGAGGCCCGCGGATCGTGCCGGCATGGGGGCCTACGTATACGCCGAGTGGGGCCGGCCGACGGCGCTCGTCAACGTGCACCTCGACACCGTCCCCGCGAACGCCGGCTGGTCGAGCGATCCCATCGTACCGCGCAGGCGCGAGGGCCTCCTGTACGGCCTCGGCTCGGCGGACACCAAGGGCGCCATCGCGGCGCTCCTCTCCGCGCTGCGCCGGCGGGCGCCGAGGAACCTCGCCGTGCTGCTCTCGGGTGACGAGGAGCGCGGAGGCTCGTGCGTCCGCGCCTGGCTCGCCTCGGGGCTGCGCCCGCCGTCGCTCGAGCGCGCCGTCGTGTGCGAGCCGACCGGCCTCGGCGTCGGCACCCGGCACCGCGGCATCCTGGCCTTCGACGCCATCGTGCGCGGCCCCGGCGGGCACTCGTCCGGCGCCGACCAGATGAAAAAGCCCCTCGTCATGCTGTCGCGCCTCGCGCTCGCGCTCGACGCCCTGGCGCTGCGCGCGCTCGAGCGACCGGATGCGACGTTCCCCGGCCTCTGCGTCAACGTCGCCGCGCTCCAGGGCGGCGTGGCCTTCAACGTCGTGCCGGCGGAGGCGCGCCTCGTGTTCTCGCTCCGGCCGGCGCCGGGCACCGACCTCGACGCGCTCGTCGGCGAGGTGCGCGCGCTCGCCGCGGCCGTCGATCCCTCGATCGAGCTTGTGCAGACGGTCGATCACCACCCCTTCGCCACGCGCGACCTCGGTGCGTTCGGCCCGCTCCTCGGCGCGCGCACCGCGTCGCCGCAGCCCCTGCCCTACTGGACCGAGGCGTGCCTGCTCTCGCAGGCGGGCCTCGACGCCGTCGTCTTCGGCCCCGGCGACATCGCGCAGGCGCACGCGCCGGACGAGCACGTCGCCGTGTCGGACCTCGTGGGCGCGGAGGACGCGTTCGTCTCCCTCCTCGGAGCGCTCTAGCCCTATGGACCCGAGCGACGTCGTCGTCCGGTTCCTCGAGAGCGTCGGCACGCGCGCCGAGACGGAGTACTACCTCCAGCTCTTCCGCGCCGACTCGAAGGAGCGCTTCGCGACGATCGCGGTGGACGCGGCGGTCGTGCGACACGTCGTGGACGCGCTCGTGTTCGACCTGCGCTACCTGGCGTCGCTGGGCCTGCTGCCCGTGGTCCTGCTCGGCCACGTCGACCCGACCGAGGCCTCGGAGCACGCCGACCAGCTCTTCCGCCGCCTCGTCGGTGCGGGCGTTCCCGCGCTGGTCCTGCACGGCGCCGCGCCCACGCTGCCGGCCGACGTCTCGAGCGCCGCGCGCGCCGGCGCCCTGCCCATCGTCAAGCTCACCGCCGACGCCGCCCCGACGCTCGACGAGCGCTTCGCGCGCCTCGGCGCCCTCGTCTCCGCGCTCGGTACGCGAAAGCTCATCTTCCTCGGCCGCCGCGGGGGCTTCCACACCGCCGACGGCACGCGCATCTCGATGATCCCGGTCCTGCGCGCCGACCCCTCGCTCGAGCAGGGGCTGTCCACCAAGCAGCGCGCGCTCCTCGCGCAGGCGAGGCGCCTGCTCGACGAGCCGGCGAACGCGCGCCTGCAGATCGCCGTCACCTCGCCGCTCTCGCTCCTGCGCGAGCTCTTCACGGTCAAGGGCGCGGGCACGATGATCCGCCGCGGCGCGGTCATCCTGCGCAAGTCGAGCTTCGCCGAGGTCGATCGCCCGCGCCTGCGCACGCTGCTCGAGTCGAGCTTCGAGCGCCCCGTGCGCGAGGGCTTCTTCGAGCAGCCCGTGCTCGCGATCTTCCTCGAGGAGGAGTACCGCGGCGCGGCGGTGCTGCTCGCGAGCGCGCCCGGGGCCTTCCTCACGAAGTTCGCCGTCACGCACGGCTCGCAGGGCGAGGGCATCGGCCGCGACCTCTGGGACGCCGTGTGCGGCGAGTTCCCCGCGTTCTTCTGGCGCGCCCGCCCCGACAACCCCATCAGCGCCTGGTACACGGCAGAGTGCGACGGCATGGTGCGCAGCCCGCGCTGGCAGGTGTTCTGGCGGGGCCTCGCGCACCGGGACATCCCCGAGGCGATCGCGTTCGCCGAGGCCGCGCCGGTCGACTTCGCGGCGCCCTCCCGCTAGGTTCTGGTTCCAAGGAGACCTCGATGGCACGAGCGAAGAACTTCAACGCCGGTCCCGCAGCCCTGCCGCTCGAGGCGCTCGAGCGCGCCCAGCGCGAGCTCCTCGACTACGCCGGCAGCGGCATGTCGATCATGGAGCACAGCCACCGCGGCAAGGAGTACGAGGCCGTGCACGACGAGGCGATCCGCCTCCTGCGCGAGCTCGCGGGCATCCCCGACTCGTACGACGTGCTCTTCCAGCAGGGCGGCGCGAGCCAGCAGTTCGCGACGATCCCGATGAATTTCCTGCCGCCCGGCAAGCGCGCGGACTACGTGCTCACCGGCGTGTGGGGCGAGAAGGCCGTCGAGGAGGCCAGGGGCATCGGCGAGCTGCGCCTCGCGGCGAACACGGGCAAGGACGGCCGCTACTCGCGCGTGCCCGTGCAGGGCGAGCTCGAGCTCGACCCCGGCGCCGCGTACGTCCACCTGACGACCAACGAGACCATCGGCGGCGTGCAGTTTCACTACGTCCCCGAGGTCAAGGCGCCGCTCGTGGCCGACATGTCGAGCGACTTCCTCTGGAAGCCGTTCGACGTCACCAGGTACGCGTTCTGCTACGCGGGCGCGCAGAAGAACATCGGGCCCTCGGGCCTCGTCGTCGTGATCGCGAAGAAGGACTTCCTCGAGAGCGGCCGCAAGGACATCCCGAAGATCTTCCAGTACCGCACGGCCGCGAAGAATAACTCGCTCTACAACACGCCGAACACGTTCGGCATCTACCTCGCGCGCAACGTCCTGCAATGGGTCAAGGAGACCGGGGGCCTGCCCGCGATGGAGCGGCGGAACCGCCAGAAGGCCGACGCCCTCTACGGCATCCTCGACAAGCACGCCGGCTTTTACGTCGCGCCGGTCGAGCGCGCGAGCCGCTCGACGATGAACGTCGTGTGGACGCTCGGCAAGCCCGAGCTCGAGGAGGTGTTGCTCTCCGAGGCGAAGAAGGCGGGCATGCTCGGCATGAAGGGCCACCGCTCCGTGGGCGGCCTGCGCGCCTCGATCTACAACGCGGTGTCACCCGAGTGGGTGGCCGCGCTCGCCGACTTCCTCGACGCCTTCGCCAAGAAGCACGGCTGACGCCGCGCGCTACTTCCGCTCGCCCAGGCGCCGCTCGAGCGAGGCGATGTCCTCCTCGAGGCGCTTTCCGCGCGACAGCACCGACCACACGAACCCGAGCACGACCAGCCAGATCACCGCGTAGGCGCCGCCCACGAGCTGCGGCGCGGGGATGCTCTCTTGCTGACCGGCGGCTCCCTCCACCTTGACGTACGGGTCCTTCGCCGCTTCGGTCTGCATCAGGCGTCCTCCAGGTCGTCGAGCCGCGCCGCGAGCGCGGCGACGCGTGCCCGCTGGGTCTCGAGGCGGAGCCGCGAGAGGAACAGGGGCACGAAGAGCAGGGTGAAGGTGGCGAGCGCGGTGAAGAAGGCCGGTCGCATCGCGGGGTCGAGGGTGCTGACCACCGAGGTCTTCGGGTGGATCGTGCGCCAGATCGACACACTGATGTAGATGAGGGGCACGTCCGCCGCGCCGAGGACGGCCAGCACGGCGAAGAGGCGCTCCGAGCCGGGTCCGCCGTACCGACGCACGAGCACGGCGCCCACGAACACGAGCCACAGGAGCAGCGACGTCGTCAGGCGCACGTCCCACTGCCACCAGACGCCCCAGGCCTTGCGCGCCCACATGGGGCCTGTCACGAGCACGCAGATGCCGAACACCACCGCGAGCTCCGCCGCCGCCGCCGCGACCGCATCGCCCATCGGCGACCGCTTGGCCAGGTACCAGATCGCGCCGCCGGCGGAGACGAACGCCGCCAGGAACATCAGCCAGGCGCTCGGGACGTGGAAGTAGAAGATCTTCTGGACGAGGCCCATCTCCTGCTCGAGCGGCGCGCCCACGATGAGCTGCGGGACGACGGCGAGGCCGATGGCGGCGAGGACCAGGCAGACGCGTGACGCGATCACGAGGCTCCTACTCTGCCACGACCGGCTCGAAGATCCACAGGCACAGCATGCCGAAGATGGCGTCGAAGACGCCGAGAAAGCGCAGCCAGTAGTGTGCGACCTCGAGGTCGGCGGGAGACTCGACGATGGCCGCCGTGCCGCGCACCCCGGCGATGAGGAGCGGCACGAGGAGCGGGAAGAGCAGCACGGGCAGCAGGACGTGCCGGCCGCGTGTGCGCGCCGCGGCCACGGCCACGAGCGCCCCGAGGATGGACGTGCCGAGCGCGCCGAGGAGCACGAGCGCGACGAGCACGCCGAGGTGGGCGCCGAGCGGCACGTTGAACAGGAGCGCGACGAGCGGCACGAGGCCGAGCGCGGTCGCCCCTAGGAGCGACGCGATGCCGAGCGCCTTCGCGGCCAGGATCGCGGGCCGCGGCAGGGGCGCGAGGAGCAGGCCTCGGAGCGCGTCGCCCTCGCGATCGAGGGCGCGCTGGACGCCGAGGGTACCCGCGAACACGAGCGCCACCCACAGGATGCCGGCAGGCAGCTCGGGCGCGACGCGGCCCTCGCGCACGAACGCGAACGAGAAGACGAGCGTCACCGTCGCGGCGAAGAGCGCCATCGACAGCATTGTCTCCTTCGACCGGGCCTCCGTGCGCAGGTCCTTGCCGAGGACGGCGAGCGTGCCGGCGACAAACCCGAGCGGCGGACGGAGCGGCACCTCGGACGCAGGGCCCGCCTCGGGCGCGGGTGGCTTCGGCTCGCCCGCGGGCACGTCGAACACCGCGCGCAAGCCCGCCGCGTCGAGGGGCGCCGCGGCGCGCACGTCTCGCTGCAGCCTTGCCCGGCGCACGAGGAGCGCGCGGCCGCAGAGGCCACTGGCAGCCTCGAGGTCGTGCGTCACGATCACCACGATCCGCCCCGCGGCGCCGAGCTCGCGCACCACGCTCCGCACGATCTCGACTCCGCCGCGATCGAGCCCCGTGAAGGGCTCGTCGAGCAGGACGAGCGTGGGCTCGCCGAGGAGCGCCCGCGCGAGCGCGAGCCGCTGCAGCATCCCGCGCGAGTACGTCGCCGCGGGCCGGTCCGCCGCCGCCTCGAGCCCGACCCGCGCGATGGCCTCGGCCGCGGCCCCTGCGGGAGCCCCGGCCAGCCGTCCGAAGAACTCGAGGTTCTCGCGCGCGGAGAGCTCGGGGTACACGAGCGCCGCGTGCGCGAGCAGCCCCACCTCGGCGCGCAGCGAGCGCGAGGCCTCCGCGTGCGAGAGCCCCCCGAAGCGCACCTCGCCGGTCGTCGGCCGCACCAGCGTCGACAGGATGCCCACCAGCGTCGACTTGCCGGCGCCGTTGTCGCCGAGCAGCGCCACGACCTCGCCCCCCTCGAGCGCGAGGTCGACGTCGCGCAGCGCCTGCACCGGACCGAAGCGCTTGCCGACGCCCGAGAGCACGACCCGCTCGAACGCCGGCGGGCGCACGGTCAGCCCTCCGACTTGCGGTACAGCGTCTCGAGCTTCTCGACGAGCACGGCGCGCTCGGCCGCGAGCTTGCCCGACCGATCCTTGCTGGCGCGCGCCTCGAGCGCCACGAGCGCGTCGTACGCGGCCTCGATCTCCTGCTCGAGCGTGCCCTTCGACGCCTCCGCGCTCTGCCGCCCCGAGATCGCGCCGCCGGCGGCCCAGAGAAACAGCACGCAGGCCACGACGAGGCCCGCCCAGCGGGCGCGCTTGTCATGGTGCTTGCCGCGGATGACGACGTCGATCCCGGCAGGGCCCACGGCGCGACCGAGCAACACGGTGAACGCCTGCCCGTCGCGAGCGCGGCGCTCCGGCTGGCCGACGCCGTCGCCCTCGAACGACAGGCCGCTGCTGTCGCGCGTGATGAGCTGCCACTCCGCGAGCGGCAGGCCCACCTGCGTCCGCAGCCGCGCCTCGCCCTCGAACGGCAACGCGAAGCCGACGATGAGCTGCGTGGCCCCCGGTGGGATCGGGCCGTTCCACACGGTGCCGAGGCCCTCGATCACCTTGGCAGGCGGCGCCTCGCTGCCCATGCGCTGGATGGAGGCGCTCTTGGCCCCCATCGGCAGGGGCAGCACCAGGCCCTCGGGGCCCGGCTGGTACGGCTCCGTGCCGTCGTTGCGGAGGTCGTAGACCCAGAAGAAGGACAGCCAGTCGTCCTCGAACTCGACGATGAGTCGCGTGGTCTCGCCGAGCCGCAGCTTCGAGCGATCGCCGGCGGCCGCAGGCGCAGACGGCGCCGCCCCCGCGGGTGTGCCACCGGCCCCGGCCGCCGCGGGCGTGCCACCGGTCCCGGCCACCGCGGGCGTGCCACCGGCTCCGCCCGCCGCAGGCGCCGCGGCCTTGGCCACCAGCATGAGGCGAATCCCCGCCTGACCCGTGACGTCGAGCGGCTGCGAGACCAGCGCCTGCCCGTCGAGCTCGGTGCGCGCCGTCCAGCGCGA
This sequence comes from uncultured Myxococcales bacterium, assembly GCA_964593795.1. Lineage (GTDB taxonomy): Bacteria > Myxococcota_A > Polyangia > JAHFDS01 > JAHFDS01 > JAHFDS01. Next base: position 26,908 of record CAZQJC010000050.1, read on the forward strand.
GCCGGTCGAGAGCCCCGCGAAGCGCGCGCGGCCGTCGGCGCCGGTCTTCTCCTTGCGCGACTCGCCGCTCGAGGAGACGAGCTCGACCTCCTGCCCGGCCACGTTGTTCGTCATCTGGCCGCGGATGACGCGCACGATGATCTCGCCGGCGGGCACCTGCGGGTCCGGCCGCGGGATGCCGCTCATCTGCGCCGGGTCGAACATCGGCTGCGCCAGGGCGCGCGACGCGCCGAGGAGCACCAGCATCCATGCGCACAGGCGAATGAATCCCGCGACCCAGCGCGTGCTCACGACGCCACCTCCGCGATCTTCGCCCCGCAGTGCTTGCAGAAGCGCGCGTCGTCGTCGTTCGCTCCGCCACAGGCCGGGCAGTCGCCAGCCCGACGCGCCGCCGGCGGCGCCGCCTCCGCGACGTCGCTCTTCGGCGCCTCGCCGGGCTCCGCCTTCGTCTCGACGGCCGGCTCCTCGGCCGCCAGGCCCTTGGCCCGCAGCCGCGCGCGGAGCTCCTTCTCGATGATGCCCCGCAGATCGTCCGGCTCGTCGTCGAGCTCGCGCAGCAGGCGCCGCGCGCGCGCCCGGAAGCGCGCCGAGATCTCCTCGAAGTCTCCCGCCCCGACCTTCCCCATGTCTCGATCGAACTCGAGCTCCTTGATCGCCCGCAGGACGAGGTGCTTCTCGCGCTCGAGCTCCTTGCGCCGCCGCCCGGTGACGCGCGTGCGCCCGCTCGTGAGCTCGCCCTCGTCGGGGAAGAGCGTGCCGAGCAGCGCCGCGGTCACCCAGCCGAGCGCGCCGCAGCCGAGGATGAGGAGCACGGCTCCCGCGCCGGCGTCCGCACGCGCGACGGCGAAGACGTAGATCGCCCCGAGCACGACGAAGCCCGCGGCCCAGATCCAGCCGGAGCGAAGGTCGCCGTAGACGGCCGGCTTCGGCTCAGTCGAGGTTTCGGAGCTCTTCGTCGAGGCGGGCATCGGTCTTGGGGTCAGAGGGATCGGAGGCCTCATGGGTCTCCGGGGATGGCATCACGGGCGCCGCGGTACCGCGACGACCGAGGCGCCTGGCGAGCACGATCACGAGGCCCGCGCTGCCGAGCGCGATGCCGTACGGCAGCACCCACGCGAGCCGGTTGAAGCCGGTGTCGGGTGGGACGATGAGCGCGGAGTCACCGGGGTGCTTGGCGCGGAAGTGCTCGAGGATCTGCTCCCTGGACTTGCCCTCGGCGAGCAGCTTGCGCACCTCGCCCCGGTCCTTCGCCGCGGCGGAGCAGCGGCACTCCGCGATCACCTCGCGCGTGCACGTGCCGCACATGCACACGATCTGCTCCTCGATCTCGCGCTCGAGCGCCGAGCGCTCCTCGCGCACGATCTCCACCTTGACGTCGTGGGCGCTCGGCTCCGGCGGCGCGACCGGCATCGTCCTGGTCGTCGGGGCCTGCGCCTGCGCCATTGAGCCCGCAAAGAGCAGGCCCAGCAAGAGGAGAAGGCCCGCCGCGCCCGACCCGCGCTCGGCCGCCGCGCGCACCGCCGCGGCCCCGTAGGCCCGCTCCGGCGAGAGCGCGACCAGCGTCCCGATGATCACCCACGCGAAGCCGAGCCACACCCAGTTCACGAGCGGATTCACCGTCACCTTGATCGACGCGGACTTCTCCTGCGGGTCGAACCCGCCCAGGATGACGTACAGATCCTCGTCGATGCCGCGCACGATCTCGACCTGCGTGGTCGCGTTGTCTTCCTTGGACCGCTTGTAGAACCAGCGCGCGGGCCGGAGCTTCGAGATCTCCTTGCCGCTCTTGAAGACGGTCACGTCGGCCGTGATCATCTCCTTTTGCATGTCCTCGGACTGCAGGAGGTCGTTGTAGCGGAGCTGGTAACGACGGAGCTCCAGCTTCTGCCCGGGCTTGAGCGAGACCTCCGTGTCGGCCGTGTAGGCGTTGCCCGCCCAGCCGAAGAACAGCATCACCACGCCGACGTGCACGAGGTAGCCGCCGTAGCGCCGGCGCGAGCGGCTGACGAGGCCGACGAGCGAGGTGAAGAAGTCGAGCTTGGTCGTCTTCTGCCGCACGCGCACGCCGCGGAAGAACTCCTGCGTGATGGTCGCGAGGACCATGCCGCAAAGGGCGAAGTTCGCGATCACCCACGGGTTGCGCAGGCCGGCGATCACCACGCCGACCGCGACGAGGCCTGCGAACGTGAAGGGCGAGGTGAACTGCCGGCGCAGGTTGTCCGGCGTGGAGCGCCGCCAGGCGAGGAGCGGCCCGATGCCCATGAGCGCCAGCAGCACGAGCCCGATGGGGATCATCCACTGGTTGAAGAAGGGCGGCCCGACCGTGATGCGGTTGCCGACGAACTTCTCTGAGATGGTCGGGAACATCGTCGCGAAGAAGACGAAGATCGCCGCGACGAGCAGGATCCAGTTGTTCACGAGGAAGGCGAACTCGCGCGAGAGCCAGCTCTCGAGCTCGTTCCGCGAGCGCAGAAGCGGCAGGCGGTGGAACAGCAGGCCGAACGAGAAGAGCGAGACGATCGTCAGGAAGACCAGGAACGCCCAGAGGAGCTGGTTGTCCTCGCCGAACGCGTGCACCGACTGCACGATGCCCGTGCGCGTCATCATCGTGCCGACGATGGTCAGCATGAAGGTCAGGATGACGAGGACGAGGTTCCACTTCTTGAGCATCCCGCGACGCTCCTGGATCATCACGGAGTGCAGGAACGCCGTCGCGGTGAGCCAGGGCAGGAGCCCCGCGTTCTCGACCGGGTCCCACGCCCAGTAGCCACCCCAGCCGAGGACCTCGTAGGCCCACAGGCTCCCGAGGCCGAGGCCGACGGTGTTGAAGAGCCACGCGACGAGCACCCAGCGGCGCACCGAGAGCAGCCACGCGTCGTCGAGGTTGCCGGTGATGAGCGCCGCCATGCCGAACGCGTAGGGGATCGTCATGCCGACGAACCCGATGTAGAGCGACGGCGGGTGCGTCGCCATGTAGGGGTTCTGCAGGAGCGGATTGAGCCCCTTGCCCTCGGGCGGCACCGTCGCGAGGAAGGTCTCGAAGGGGTTCTTCATGAAGACGAGCAGCACGAGGAAGAACGTCGTGATGCCCATCAGCACGGCCACGATCCACGGCAGGAGCTCGCGGTGGCGCTCGCGGTTGACGTGGATGGCGACCGCCGAGAACAGCGAGAGCAGCCAGCCCCAGAACATCAGCGAGCCGTCGAGCCCACCCCAGTAGGCGGTGAGCTTGTAGAAGAGGGACATCGACGAGTCGGAGTAGTGCTGGACGTACTTGAGCGTGTAGTCGTGCGAGACGAATGCGTGGAGCAAGAGCGCTGTGGCCAGCGTCATGAGCGCCGCGACGAGGTAGCTGCCACGCAGGCCCGCGACGACGAGCGCGCGTCGGCCGTTGCGCGCTCCGACCACCGACGTCGCCGTGGCGTAGGCCGCCGCGACGAGCGCGAGGACGATGACGAAGCCGCCGAGGGCGGCCATCAGCGGGTTCCGGGCGTGGGCGACGGCCCCGAGGGCATCGCCGCCGCGGGCGGGGCCGCCGCCAGCGCCGCGCCGGGCGCGTAGGACGAGGGCGGCCCAGGGCGCGCGATGTCACCCGGATGGGCGCCGGCCTTGGCGCCGGTCGCGTCGTACTTGCTCGGGCACTTGGCCATCACGCCGTCGCGCGCGACCTCGAGCAGGTCGCCCGCGAGCTGGCCCTTGCACACCACCTCGGAGTTGTCCTTGAACGTGTCGGGCACGATGCCGACGTAGTGCGCGGAGATGGTGTGACCGTTGTGCTGGATGTCGAAGCGCCAGTCGAGGGTCCCCGGGATCTTGCGGATGGAGCCAGGGACGACGCGGCCGTGGACCTGGAGCTTCTTGCCCTTCCAGGTCTCCTTGGCGGTGAGTACCTCGTCGACGTGCTTGTAGTACTCCATCGCCGAGGACGTGCTGGTGACGAGGAGGTATCCGACACCGCCTCCGAGCACCGCCACGCTGACGACGATCTTGATCAGTCGTGAGGACTTGGCCATCTGCGGCCATTCTACCCGCCGCCGCCCGGGCGGCAACCTGGGGATCTCCGCGAGCCGTCAGGGGTCCAGGGGCCCCAGCCGTCGATCGGTGCGCTATCCCCCGATCGAGACCATCGCCTTGCGGGGACCGCCGTCCCCGTCGACCTCGAACAGGTGGCCGTCACGCTTGCCCGAAAGCGCGTCGCGGACCGCGCGGCGGAGAGCCTCATCGGACGCGCCGGCGCGCAGCGGCGTACGCAGGTCCGTGGCCTCGTCATGCGCCAGGCAAGGGTGTAGGCCCCCCACCGACGAGAGGCGGACTCGGTTGCAGGTGTCGCAGAAGTGCTCCGTCATCGGGGTGATGAGGCCGACCTCGGCGCCCGCGGGAGCGCCCGCGCCCTCGAGCCGCCAGTAGCGCGCGGGGCCACCGCCCGGAGCGCTCGGAGCGGCCGGCACCAGCCGGGCGCCGGGGAACTCCGACTCGATGCGCGCGCGCATCTCGGCCGCGGGGTAGAGCTCGCCGGGGACGAAGAGCTCGCCCGCCGCCATCGGCATGACCTCGATGAACCGCGGGATGAGCCCGCGCGCCCACGAGAAGCGGCACAGCGCGCCGAGCTCGTCGTCGTTGAAGCCGCGGATGGCGACCGCGTTGAGCTTGATGGCCACGAAGCCCGCGCGCGACGCGGCCTCGAGGCCCGCGAGGACACGGTCGAGCTTCCCGCGGCGCGTGATGCGCAGGAATCGCGCCGGGTCGAGCGAGTCGAGGCTCACGTTGAGGCGGTGCAGCCCGGCGCGGCGCAGCGGCCCCGCGAGCTCTTCGAGGTACTCGCCGTTCGTGGACAGCGAGAGGTCCTCGATGCCCGGCAGCGCCGCGAGCCGCGCCACGAGCTGGGGGAGATCCTTGCGGATCGTGGGCTCGCCGCCGGTCAGGCGCAGGTGCCGCACACCAAGCTGCGAGAACACGCGGGCCAGGCGCTCGATCTCCTCGAAGGTGAGGACGTCGGGCTTGGGCAAGAGCTCCACGCCCTCGGGGGGCATGCAGTAGGTGCAGCGGTAGTTGCAGCGGTCGGTCAGCGAGATGCGCAGGTACGTGACACGGCGAGCCTGCTGATCCTGGAGGCCCAGGGCGCCGAGAACGGGCAGGTGGCGCGCCTCCGTGGCCATTTGGGAGGAGCTTGTCATCGGCCTGTCATGGTCGCAAGGGGCGGGTGGGTTTCGGTTGACGCGCTCCCGGACCCGTCATATGAGGGCACGATGTCGAGTGAAGCGCCCCGCTGGATCGAACGCCTCGTGGCCGAGCGGCCGCTCCTGGGTCGTGCGCTGCGGACGCCGTTCGCTGCGCGCCAGGTGCTGCGGGTCTGGGAGCTCGCAGATCGCGTGGACCGTGGGCGCGGCTGGGTGCTCCAGCGTCTGGGCGGCGTGCCTCGCGAGGACTTCGAGCGGCTCTCCGAATCTGTCGGCAAGCTCGAGGCGCAGGTCACCGACCTGCAGGGCGGCCGCGCCCGCGGCGCCACCGCGCCGACCACCACCGCCTGACGGCGGGCTCCCGCGCTGGCTGCGGGCAGGTGCGCCCGCTTCTCCCGCTCCGGGCTTCGCCGGTCACGGGCTCGAATCACGTCCAGGTGTCGTACTCCGCGAACGTCATGCTGTAGGTGGCGCGGCCCTGGGACCGCGAGCGCAGCTCGGTCGAGTAGCCGAACACGTTGCGCAGCGGAACCTTCGCCGTGATGACGCGCGCGGCGCCCCGGAAACCGACGTCCGAGATCTGCGCGCGCCGGGCGTTGAGGTCGCCAAGGACCTCGCCCATGAAGTCCTCGGGCGAGAGCACCTCGAGGCGCATGATCGGCTCGAGCAGGCTCGTGCCCGCCTCGCGGCAGGCCGCACGGAAGGCCTCCGAGGCGGCCACCCGATGGCCAATCTCGGTCGACGCGCCTGGTTGCACCTGGAGGTCCACGAGCGTCGCCTCCACGTCCTCGAGCGGGAATCCCTGAGGCCCGCTCGCGGCCGCCTCACGCAACCCCGTGAGGGCCGCTTGCACCAGCGCAGGAGGGGGCGGCAGGACGCCAGGCGTGGCGGCAGGCAGCGCGCTCTGCACGACGGTCCCCGTCCCACGCGGACGCGGCGCCACGCGCACACGGGCGTGCCCGTAGATGACGCGCTCCTTGCCCTTCTCATCGGTCATGTTCCGCTCGAAGCGCTGCTCGGCCTCGCCGCTCGACTTGACCGTCTCGCGGTACATGACCTGCGGACGCCCCACGCGCGCCTCGACGCCGTACTCGCGGCGGATGCGATCGACCACGATGTCGAGGTGGAGCTCTCCCATGCCGCTGATGAGGGTCTGGCCCGTGTCGCTGTCCTCGCGCACGCGGAAGGTCGGGTCCTCGTCGGTCATCTTGCCGAGGGCCATGTCGAGCTTGTCCTTGTCGGCCAGGCTCGCGGGCTCCACGGCGACCGAGATCACCGGCTCCTGCGCCGTGATGGTCTCGAGCAGGATGGGCTTGGCCGCGCTGCACAGCGTGTCGCCAGTACCCGTCTCCTTGAGGCCCATGGCGACCGCGATCCAGCCCGCGTCCACCTTCTCGATGCGCTCGCGCTTGTCCGCGTGCACCGAGAAGAGCCGCGCGACCTTCTCGGTCTTGCCGAGGCGCGGGTTGTAGACGTCCTCGCCCGCCTTGAGCGATCCGGAGTAGACGCGCACGTAGACGGTCTTGCGGCCGTCGTCCATCTGGACCTTGAAGGCCAGGGCGGCCAGAGGCTGCTTGAGGTCGCTCGGGCGCTCGAGGGGCTCCTGCGTCTTCGGGTCCACCCCGGTGATCGCCGGGACCTCGGTGGGAGAGGGCAGGTAGTCGATGACGGCATCGAGGAGGGGCTGGATCCCCTTGTTGCGGAGCGCTGCGCCGCAGAGAACCGGCTGGATGCGTCCCGCGAGGGTGGCCTTGCGCAAGCCAGCGCGGAGGACCTCCGCGCTGATCTCCTCGCCGCCGAGGTATGCCTCGGCAAGCGCGTCGTCGAGGTCGGCCGCCGCCTCGATCGCGTGCTCGCGCGCCTTCTGCGCCGCGGCGAGCAGCTCCGGCGGAATGGCCTCGTAGACAGGCTCCTCCTCGTCGTTTCCGGTGAAGCGCAGCACGCGCATCTCGACGAGGTCGATGAGTCCGACGAACTTGTCCTCGGCTCCGATCGGTAGCTGGATGGGCACGGGCGTGCCCTGGAGCCGCTCGCGGATCTCCTGCACGACCCGATCGAACTCGGCGCCTGTCCGGTCGAGCTTGTTGACGAACGCGAGCCGGGGCACATGGAAGCGGTTGGCCTGATGCCACACCGTCTCGGACTGCGGCTCCACGCCAGCCACACCGTCGAACACCACGACCGCGCCATCCAGGACACGCAGGCTTCGCTCGACCTCGATCGTGAAGTCGACGTGCCCTGGCGTGTCGATGAGGTGCAGCTCGTGGTCGCGCCACGACAGCGTCGTCGCTGCGGCGGTGATCGTGATGCCGCGTTCCCGCTCCTGCGGCATCCAGTCCATCGTCGCCTCGCCCTCGTGGACCTCACCCATCTTGTGGATGCGGCCCGAGTAGTAGAGGAAACGCTCGGTGACGGTGGTCTTGCCCGCGTCGATGTGGGCGACGATTCCGAGATTGCGAACCCGATCGATCTTGGCCATGACGACCCGCCTACGCGGGGCCGCGAGTATAGGCAGGCGGCGCGCCGCACTCAACGGCGGCGGGGAGGAAGATCGAGGTCCGAAAAAGTAGAAGGGGGAGTGGCTTTCGCCACCCCCCCTTCTAGGTCATGAGGTTGAGCTCGTGGTTACGAGCGGATCCAGCCGTCGTTCGCCGGGTTGACGTCGCCCGTGGTGGCGGCCGCCGCGGCGTTGCGGTTGGTCGAGAACGTGTAGGTACGGCCACCGACGGCGGCCGTGTTGCCCGTCGTGCAGGCGGCGTTGTTGCAGTCGCGGACCGTCGCGCTGAGCGTGACCGTGTCCACCGCGAAGATGCGGGTCGTGGCAGTCGCGCAGTCACCGGCGGTGGTCTGCTGCTGGTTCTGGAGGTTGTAGGTGAGCGTACAGACCGTGCCACCCGTGCCGCCGCCCTGCGGAGCGCAGACGACGCTCTGGATGGCCGCCGAGAACGCCTCGGGGTTCGTCCCCGCGTTGCCCTGGCCGTTGACGGTGCCGTTCCAGCCGATGGCCGCGCAGGCCGGGCCACCACCGCCGCAACCACCGAAGTCGCGGAAGGTGACGGTCCAGTTGGCCGCCGTGTTGGCCGCCGCCGCCGAGCCGTCGTTGAGCATGGCGTCGGTCAGCGTCACGCGGACGGCGAAGCCGTTCTGCGCGACGTTGGTGGCCGGAGCCACCGGGCAGAGGATCTGCACCGAGTTGTTGAAGTCGACCGTGGCCGGGCCCCGGTCGGCGTCACGCAGCGAGAGGCGCGGCCCCACCGTGTCCTGCTGGGTGTCGCGCGTACCGACGTTGCTGGCGTTGGGGGCGTAGGCGCCGGCGGGAACGCCACCGGTCTCCACGCGGAAGTTAACGTACGCCTCGCGGCCGTCGTCGGTGGTGTTCGCCGACCGGCTGCCCACACCAGCCGGGCTCTGCTTGAACCAGTCGATGTTGTGGACACCCGCGAGGTTGATGCGGGTGTCGTCGGCAAGCCAGCTGACGTCGGCGAGGTTGTAGGTCAGCGAGTCGTCGCCCCCCGCGCTCGTTGCGAGGTTGGCGGAGAAGATGGTCGTGCCGCCGGCTGCGTCCGTCGCCTGGGCGAGGGTCGGGAAGAAGCGCGAGGCGCCCGCGAAGTTGACGAGCGCCGTGTTGTAGTTGCCGTTCGTCGTCACAGCCACCGGCAGCTCGTCCTCAAGGAAGACGCGCTTGGTGAAGGTGATACCAATGGCGTCGCCACCCGCCGCAGCGGTGGCGCTCGGCACGACGGTGACCGCGCGGATCATCGGGCTGATGTTGTCCACGAACTTGAAGGACGGAGCCTCCGCGTTCGCGCCCGAGGAGGTGGCCGCCGCCGCCGCGTTGCCCGCGAGGTCGGTGAGCGCGCCGCCGGAGCCGGAGAGCGCGATCCAGTCGCCCGAGTCCACGAGGAAGATGTTCGAGAGGTTGACGGCCACGAGGTCCGTCTTGCCTTCCGCCGCGCCAACCGCCGCGACGCCCGTGATGGTCGGGTCGGTCTCCGCGCCGTTCGGGTCGGTCGTGTTGCCGACGTCGTTGCGCACGAAGCCGTTCTGGTACGAGAACGCCGTCGTGACGATGGACGCCGCGCTGACGGGCTCGGACAGCTGGATGATGACCGTGCCCAGGCCGTACGACGAGGCCAGGAGGCTGTGGTAGCCGGTCTGCGCGACCGACTGGCAGCTGATGCGCTTGTCGGCGCAGGTGGTGCCCGGGTTCATGGTCGGGTTGCAGGTCGAGGCTCCGACGCAGCCCGTCCAGTCCGCCGAGTCGAGGACGACCGAGTCGTTGTTGCCCGCAACCGCGGCGCCGTTGACGAAGTTCCAGTCGGCGCCGGCCGGCTTGGACATCGTCATCTGGGCCATCTCAGGCGTCGTGTTGTCCTTGACCGTGAGGAACGTGATGGGACCCTCGTCGCCATCGACGTTCACGGCCGAGAGGCCGAGCTCGAAGCTGAGGTTGTTGTCCCACTGCGTGTTGAGGGTGATGAAGGCCTCGTTCACGGTCGGGGTGTTCGGGTTGTCGTTGTAGACCATGCCCATGATGCCGTTGACGCCGGCGATCGAGAGGTTGGTCGCGAAGCGCGGCGGCGTGCCGCCGAAGACCTTCTGGAGCGGCTGCGGGTTCGGGTACAGCGCGCTGCGGAAGTACATGATGTACGCAACCGCGCCGGCCACCGGGGTCCAGCGGACGTACGCGTTGTTGGTCGCGTTCGCCGCAGTCCCGAGCGCCATGTTGTTGTTGTACATGCCGTTACCGGGACCGACGAGGAGGTCACGGAAGGAGTGATCCGTGACGCCGGGGCGCTGCTCGATGATGTTCGCGCGGGTGCTGGGACCCACGCCCATCGTGAGCGCCTGGTTGTCCGCCGTGTCGGGCTCCTGGCAGAGACCCGTGCGGGCGCCCGTCATCGCGTTCGTCATGCAGGCGTCGACCGTGAGGAGGTTTGCGCCAGCCTGGAACGTGAAGACGATCGAGTCCGGCGCCGCGAAGCCGCCGAAGCCGCCGCCCGCCTGGAAGGCGTCGCCGGCGGTGGAGGTCTGCGAGGCGGGACGCGTGCCGTTACGCACGTTGCCCGCGACGTCCGTGAGGAGCGCGTTGTGGAGGTCGAGGCGGTAGGCGTACGCGAGGCCCGGGACGAAGTTCGTCTGCGGGTTGATCGTGAGCACCTGCTGCGCCATGTCCCACGTGGCGATCGTCGGGATCTCCTGGAGCGTGCGGCACTTGGCCATGGCCGTGGCCGCAACACCCGTGGGGCCCCACTGGCCGCTCGCGGCGGCCGCCGGGTTGGCATCGACGCCACGGCAGGGGAACGTCTTGTCACCGGAGTCATTGAGACCCCAGTACAGCGACGTGGCGAGGTTCGCCTGCTTGGTGATGTCCATCGGCTCGTTGAACGTGATGGTGATGTTCTGGTCGAGCGCGGCGCCCGCCAGCTGCACCGTCTCGTCGCCCGGCGTCACCGTCGTCACGAACGGACGGACGCTGTCGCGGCCGACGTTGTTCTGGACGAGGATGTCCGAGAGGCGGCGGACGACGCCGTTCTCAGGCGCGTAGAACGGCGTGCCCGTGTAGCGGCCCTGCGCGTTCGCCGACGTACCCGAGAAGCTGAAGCGGTCGTCGACCGGACGCAGGGTGTAGCACACGCCTTCCTCGAAGCCGGAGGCCATGTACGCGCCCATCGCGTCGGTGGTCACGTTCGAGGCCGTCTGGCCGGCCGCCGACTGATCGGTGCCGGGGCAGGGGACGCCCATCTGCGTGCCGTTGTTGTCGGCGCCGTTGGCGTACGTGAGCAGCATCGGGAAGTTCCCCATCGGAGAACGATCCTCGGCGTTGTACACGTTGCCCGCGACGGCCGCGCGGAGCTGGCGGACCGGGAAGTCGAGGTTGGCCACGAGGCCGTCGACCTGGGTGTCCGTGTTCTGGTCGGAGCCAGCCGCCGACTCGCCGTCACCGAGGTCGGTGAAGACGACGGCCGCCTTGCGCTCCTGGTACTTGCGGTACTGGCGATCCATCGCGCCCGTCGGATCCGGGAGCTCGAGGACGACCGAGTAGACGCCCATCCACATCGCGCCCGCGGTCGGGTGCGAGATGCCGGTCGCCGCAGTGGCAGGAACGCCCGCGAAGGCGTAGGTGCCGTCAGAGCCCGTGGTCACCGTGGTGACCATGCCCATGCCGAGGTAGTTCAGGTGGATCTTCGCGCCAGCGATCGGCTTGCGATCGTACTGGTCGTAGACCACGCCCTGGAGCGTGCCCTTCGGCTGGAACATGAAGTGGTCGTTGGTCGTCGCAGGCGCGCCGGGATCACCCTTGTCGCCCTTGTCGCCCTTGCCTCCGGCGGGCCCGGCTACTCCCGGGTCGCCCTTGGCAGCGTCGCTACCGCTATAGTGAATTTCGTCGCCGCAGCCGAGCCAGCCAAAGGCCAGTCCCGTCGCGAGCAATCCGGTTCGCAGCTTACTCATCAGGTGTCCCCTCCTTCGAACGACTAAAGCGTTAATCAATTCGTTCTTGTTCGGAACTCGTTTACTGGAAAACGTCTACCGGCCCGTGGGCCCTGAAAAACCGCAACAAGAAGCAACCGCTGTCTGTCTTTCCTCGCTTTGCCTCCCTCGCCTCGGTGCGGAGCCAACTCTGGATCCGCTCGTCAACGGCCTGCGGCCGGTTTCCTCACCCTGCCGGTGCAGCGCAGGGTGTTTGGTTCGTTGGGTCCCTCACCCGGGTTTCCGGGGCCCGAGTATCGTCGCGATGGTGACGAGCTTGTCAAGCAAAAGTGCTGACAAACGTCACTCTCGACGGCGCAGGCTCCAGCGGAGCTCCGCAGCGGTCGGCACGAATTCTCGGGGAAAATTCTTCGCGGTGTGCGCCCTCTAACCCCCTGGTTAAGTCAAGCCAATCGGTCGTAACAAGCCTGCGGATCGTGGTCCCCGGATAGATTAGGGGGGATAGACCCTTCGGCTCGGTGGCATCCTAGCCGAGTGGGGGGGCGGCGGCTAGATCTTTTTTCGGCGGGTGGCACCGGGGTCCCGTCCGTGTAGGATGCGTCTCCCATGAGCCTTCGGGAGCTGCTTTCCCGCGAGGGTCGCGCCGAGCGCGCCCTCCGCAACCACATCAAGGTCGCGACCAACAAGGACGCCCAACACGAGGATCGCTTCAGGGCGCTCGAGAAGCTGCGCGAGGACGGGAGCGAGGAGGCCATCTATGCCCTCTTCTCCCGGTTCGGTTTCGTCTACGACAAGACGATCAGCGACGAAGCCGAGAAGGAGTACGTGTTCGAGGCGCTCTCGAGCTTGCCCGCCGAGAGGGTGCTCGGACCGCTCCGGCGCTACCTCCAGCGGGCGGACTCGATCGCCTGGCCACTCCGGATCCTCGACCGCGTGATGGAGCTCGACCAGCGGGTGGAGGTCCTCGGGGAGCTGTGCGCTCTGAACCCACCGGACTACACCCGGGATCCGAGCAAGAAGGTCCAGCTCGTGCACCACTGCGGGGACGAGAAGGATGCCCGGGTGGCGATGCTGCTCGCCCCCTACATGGGAGACATCGACGAGGGCGTTCGGTTCGCCGCCGCGGAGTCGCTCTTCCGGCTGGCCCACGAGCCCACCAAGGAGGCGCTCCTCGGCGCGCTCCTGCGGCCCGAGGAGGAGAGCCTCCGACTCAAGCGGCGGATCATGGAGGGCCTCGCCCAGCTCAGGTGGGACCTCGGGGAGCGCGCCGAGACGGCCGCGGCGGTCCTGCCCGACGAGGCCAGGGCGGAGGGCGGGCGGCTCGTCAGGAAGGGCGGCTAGTGCCGCGCCGGACGGATCTCGAGACGATCCTCGTCATCGGCTCCGGGCCGATCGTCATCGGCCAGGCCTGCGAGTTCGACTACTCGGGGACGCAAGGCATCCGCGCGTTGCGCGAGGAGGGGTACCGCGTCGTCCTGGTGAACTCCAATCCGGCGACCATCATGACCGACCCGGAGCTGGCGGACCGCACCTACGTCGAGCCGCTCACGCCGGAGACGGTCGCCGAGGTGATCCGCCGCGAGAGGCCCCAGGCCCTCCTGCCGACGCTCGGGGGCCAGACGGCGCTCAATCTGGCGCTCGAGCTCCACCGGCGCGGCGTCCTCGCCGAGTACGGGGTCGAGCTCATCGGTGCGCAGGTCGAGGCCATCGAGAAGGCCGAGGATCGCGAGCAGTTCAAGGCCGCGATGGCGCGGATCGGCCTGTCCTGTCCCACGAGCGGCTACGTGCGCACCGTCGCCGAGGCCGAGGCGCTCCTGCCGCAGATCGGCTTTCCCGCGATCATCCGGCCGTCGTTCACGCTCGGGGGCTCCGGCGCGAGCATCTCCGAGGGGCCGCACGACTACGCCGAGAAGATCGCGTGGGCGCTGCAGATGTCCCCGCGGGGCGAGGTCCTCGTCGAGCGGAGCGCGCTCGGCTGGAAGGAGTTCGAGCTCGAGGTGATGCGCGACGCGAAGGACAACGTCGTCATCATCTGCTCGATCGAGAACTTCGATCCGATGGGCGTCCACACGGGCGACTCGATCACCGTGGCGCCGGCGATGACGCTGACCGACCGCGAGTACCAGGGCATGCGCGACGCGGCGCTGGCCGTGATCCGCGAGATCGGCGTGGCCACAGGCGGCTCGAACATCCAGTTCGCCGTGAACCCGGACACGGGCGAGATGCTGGTCATCGAGATGAACCCGCGCGTGTCGCGGAGCTCGGCGCTGGCGTCGAAGGCCACCGGGTTCCCGATCGCGAAGATCGCGGCCAAGCTCGCCATCGGGTACACGCTCGACGAGATCCCGAACGACATCACGAGCCGCGGCCTGCCGGCGGGCACGCCCTTCCTGCCCGCGAGCTTCGAGCCGACGATCGACTACGTGATCGTGAAGATCCCGCGCTTCTCGTTCGAGAAGTTCCCGGGCGCCGAGGACGTGCTCACGACCCAGATGAAGTCCGTCGGCGAGGTGATGGCGATCGGGCGCACGTTCAAGCAGGCGCTCAACAAGGCGGTGCGCTCGCTCGAGATCGGCGCCTTCGGCTTCGACCGCCCGCGCGGGTTGCCGGCGGCGCAGAAGCTCAAGGAGATGTCGGTGCCGCGGGCCGAGCGCCTCTTCCTGTGCGCGGAGGCGCTGCGCGCGGGGCTCTCGATCGAGGAGCTGTACAAGGCGTCCGCGATCGACCGGTGGTTCCTGCAACAGCTCGCCGAGGTCGTCGCGGAGGAGGAGCGGATCAAGGCGCTCGGGCCGGCGGCCCTCGAGCCCGCGGCGCTGTCGCCGGCCAAGGAGCTCGGGCTCTCGGATCGGCGCATCGCGGCGCTGGCGGGGACGACGGAGGAGCGGGTCGCCGACGCGCGCGCGCAGGCAGGCATCCAGCCCATCTACCGCCGCGTGGACACCTGCGCGGCGGAGTTCGCGGCGCAGACGCCCTACCTCTACTCGAGCTACGAGCCGGCGCACGTGCAGCGCAGCGCGGCGGTGCGCGAGGACGAGGCGCCGCCGACGGGCCGACCGAAGGTGGTGATCCTGGGCGGCGGGCCGAACCGCATCGGCCAGGGCATCGAGTTCGACTATTGCTGCGTCCACGCGTCGTTCGCGCTGCGCGAGGCGGGGTTCGAGACCGTGATGGTCAACTGCAACCCGGAGACGGTCTCGACCGACTACGACGTCTCGGATCGCCTCTACTTCGAGCCGCTGACGCGCGAGGACGTGCTCGCGATCTGCGAGCGAGAGAGGCCGGTCGGCGTCATCGTGCAGTTCGGCGGCCAGACGCCGCTCAAGCTGGCCGTGCCGCTCGAGAAGGCGGGCGTCAAGCTCCTCGGGACACCGGCCGACGCGATCGACCGCGCCGAGGACCGGCAGCGCTTCGGCGAGGTGCTGGGCAAGCTCGGCCTTCGCGCCCCGCGGTGGGGGACGGCGCGCGGGCTCGACGAGGCGCGGGACGTCGCGCACAAGATCGGGTACCCGGTCGTGGTGCGGCCGTCGTACGTACTAGGCGGCCGCGCGATGCAGGTGGTGTACGACGACGCGTCGCTCGCGGAGTTCGCGCAGCGCGCGGTCGAGGCCTCGCCGGAGCATCCCATCCTCATCGACGAGTTCCTGAGCTCTGCGATCGAGGTCGACGTGGACGCGCTGTGCGACCGCACGGGCGCGGTGTTCGTGGCGGGCGTGATGGAGCACATCGAGGAGGCGGGCATCCACTCGGGGGACTCGGCGTGCGCGCTCCCGCCCTACTCGCTGCCAGCGTGGATCGTCGAGGAGATCGAGCGGCAGGTGGTGGCGATCGCGCGCGAGCTCGGCGTCGTGGGCCTGATGAACACGCAGTTCGCGGTCAAGGACGGGCAGGTCTGGATCCTCGAGGTGAACCCGCGCGCGTCGCGCACGGTGCCGTTCGTGTCGAAGGCGACCGGGTTGCCGGTGGCCAAGCTGGCGTCCCTCGTGATGGCGGGCAAGACGCTGGCCGAGCTCGCGGTGCCGAAGCGGAGGCCACGGCACGTCTCGGTGAAGGAGGCGGTGTTCCCGTTCGCGAAGTTCCCGGGCGTGGACACGATCCTCGGGCCCGAGATGCGCTCGACCGGCGAGGTCATGGGCATCGACGCGACGTTCCCGCGCGCGTTCGCCAAGGCGCAGCTCGCGGCGGGCACGGTGCTGCCGATGCGCGGCACGGCGTTCCTCTCGGTGCGCAACGAGGACAAGGCCGAGCTGCTCGGCGTGGCGCGCCGGCTCTCGGGACTGGGGTTCTCGCTCCTCGCGACCGACGGCACCGCCGCGACGCTGGAGAAGGCGGGACTCTCGGTCGAGCGCATCAACAAGGTGCTGCAGGGCTCTCCGCACTGCGTGGACCGGATCGCGGCGGGTCAGGTCGCGATCGTCGTCAACACGACGAGCGGCCCCAAGGAGATCCGGGACTCGTTCTCGATCCGGCGGACCGCGCTCGTACGCAACGTGCCGCACTTCACCACGATCACCGCAGCGCGGGCGGCGGCGGAGGCCATCGCGGCCCTCCGCGATGGCCCGCTCGGCGTGCAATCGCTGCAGGAATACCAGCAGTAACATCGGGCTCGACTGGACAGGGCCCGCGCGTCGGCGCGGGCGAGAGGATGCCATGGACAAGGTTCCCATGACCCCGCGGGGGCAACAGCGGCTCAAGGACGAGCTCAAGCGACTCAAGGACATCGAGCGGCCCGCGGTGGTGCGAGCCATCGAGGAGGCGCGCGCTCACGGAGACCTCTCGGAGAACGCCGAGTACGACGCCGCCAAGGAGCGGCAGGGGCACATCGAGGGGCGGATCCGCGAGATCGAGTCCAAGCTCGCGCTCGCGGACGTGATCGATCCCGAGCGGCTGTCGGGCACCAAGGTGGTGTTCGGCGCGACGGTGCGGCTGCAGAGCGAGGACGGCGACGAGGTGACCTACCGCATCGTCGGCGAGGACGAGGCGGACGTGAAGAAGGGGAAGATCTCGATCTCGGCCCCGCTCGCGCGCGCGATGATCGGCCGCGAGCAAGGGGACTCGGTGTCGCTGCGCACGGCCAAGGGCCTGCGCGAGTACGACATCCTCGGCGTCTCTTTTCTGGCGATCGAGTAGGGCGGTGGAGCGCCGCGGGCGATCAGCCGCCGGCGCCCGCTCCGCCAGCGCCACCGCTGCCGGCGCCGCCGACCCCTGCGTCACCGCCCGCGCCTCCGGCGCCCGCGCCACCGGCACCCGCGCCTCCAGCGCCCGCACCACCGACACCAGCGCCTCCAGCGCCCGCACCGCCGGCACCCGCGCCTCCGGCGCCTGCACCACCGGCACCCGCGCCGCCGCTGCCGGCCTCACCGCCAGCGGCACCTCCGCCGCTCGCGCCGGAGCCGCTGCCTCCGGACGTATCGGGCACGACCTCACCGGGCTTGACGCACTTGTTGGCCGACGGCGCACAGATGAGGTCGTCGGGCGCGCCTTCGCAGTCGGTGTCGCGCTGGCAGTAGTCGCCATGCCCCTGGCCGCCGCATGCATCCGCGAGGAGCCCGCCCGAGAGGGCGGCGAGCAACAGAACGAGCCGAGGTTGAAGGCGCATCGGGCGAGCGTTCTAGCACAGGGCGTCTCCGAGCGCGACCGGCGGGCTGCGCCAGGGGTGGACGCGCCTGCGGCCCGGACCGTCGTGGGCGCGCGCCCGCCCCCGCTGCGGGCCCCGCCTCCACGCCGCGGCGTGGGGCTCGGCCTGTTCTCGGAGGACGTGTCGTTCTCCTACGCAGGCTTGCTCGACGAGATCCGGGAGCTCGGCGCCAACGAGGTGATGCTCGTCGTGCCCCTGTACCAGGACGACGTACGGGCGACGATCGTGTTCCCGCATCCGCGCTACTCGCCGACCGCCGACCGGGTCGAGGCGACCATCCACGAGGCGAGGGCGCGCGGGCTCGCAGTCTCGATCCTCCCCATCGTGCGCCTGCTCCGCGCGGGCGCGGACGAGTGGCGAGGCACGCTGCGGCCCGCGGATCCGGGCCTCTGGTTCCGGCGCTACGGGGATGCGGTGCTCGAGCTCGCCCGGCACGCGGCGCGCGCGGGCGCGGACGAGCTCTACGCGGGCAGCGAGCTCGGCTCCCTCGACGGGCCGGAGCACCTCGCCGACTGGCGGGCCCTCGTGTCGCGCCTGCGGGCGGTGTTTCACGGGCGCATCGGCTACGCGGCCAACTGGGATCGGTGGGATCGCGTGCGTGCCCACGAGGCGGCCGACGTGCTCGGGATCTCCGCGTACTTCCCGCTGTCACGGTGGCCGGCCGAGAAGGCACGGCTCGTCGCCGCGCAGCGCGCCCTGGGAAAGCCCCTCGTCCTGACCGAGGTCGGCTTCCTCTCGCAGCAGGGCCTCGCCGAGCGGCCGTGGGAGGAGGCCGCGGCGGCACCGATCGATCTCGAGGAGCAGCGGCGCGCGTACGCGGAGCTCGCGGCCCTCTGGGATGGCGTGCCCGAGCTCTCGGGGCTGTGGTTCTGGAACTGGTACGGCCACGGCGGGCCGCGGTCTCGCAGCTACTCCCCACGGGGCAAGCCGGCGGCGGAGATCGTGCGCGCCTGGTACGGCAGCGCGCGACGCTGATCCTCGGTCGCGCTCAGCCGCGGGAGCGCGCGTCTGCCGGGGGGCCGTCGGCGCGGGGGCCGTCGGTGCGGGGGCCGTCGGTGCGGGGGCCGTCCCGGCGAGGCGCATCCATGCGGATGGACGCATCCATCCGGGCACCGTCGCGCACCGAGGCGTCGATCTCGAGCGGGCGATTGAAGCGCTCGCACACGCCGGTCTTCGGAATGCAGACCTCACCGCGAGTGCAGTCCCCGTCGGTCCGGCAGCCCGGGACCTTGCCGGGATCCTGGGCGCAGGCGGCCAGCGCGAGGGCGGACAGGACCCACGGCGCGCGGGCCCGCAGCATCTGGACCCCCCCGCCAGGGGGTGGGTGGGTTCCTATCACGCGGCCCTGACGGCCCCGGCGCCCCATCACTTCTTCTTCTTGCTCGCCTTGCGCGCCTTCTTCTGGAGCTGCCGCTTGCGCTTCTCCTTGAAGCGATCGACCGCGCGCGCTGGGGGCCGCGACGAGCCGCCGCCGCCCATGCCCATCGGGCCCGCCATGCCCATGAGCTGGTTCATGTCGAGGCCGGCGAGGCGCTTCATCTGACCGAGCTGCTTGAAGCCGGGGAGCTTGCCGAGCAGACCACTCGACTGGCCGAGCTCCATCATCATCTGGCGCATCATCCCGAACTTGTTGATGAGCTCCTTGACCTCGAGCTCCTTGCGGCCCGAGCCACGCGCGACGCGCGCGACGCGGCGGCTGTCGAACACGAGGCCACGACGCTTGCCCTTCTTGCCGCCGGCCGTGAACTCCTCCCAGTCGACGCCGATGAAGAGCTCGGGCTGGCGGCGCTCTTCGGCCGTCATCGAGTTGATCATGGCCTTGATGCGGTCGAGCTCCTTGTCGTCGAGCGCGACGTCCTGCGGCAAGCCGCCGGGAAAGAACGGCATCTTGTCGAAGATGTCGCGGAGCGAGCCCATCTTCTGGATGATCGAGATCTGCTCGAGGAAGTCCGCCATGTCGAACTTGCCCTTGAGCATTCGCATGGCGTCTTTTTCGGCCTTCTCGGCGTCGACGACCTCCTCGAAGTCCTTCATCAGGCCGACGAGGTCGCCCATCCCGAGGATGCGGCTCGCGAGGCCCTCGGGCCGGAACTCCTCGAGCTTGTCGAGGGACTCGCCCATGCCGAGGAACTTGATCGGCGCGCCCGTGACCTCCTTGACCGAGAGGGCCGAGCCGCCGCGCGCGTCGCCGTCGAGCTTGGTGAGGATGACGCCATCGAGGTCGAGCCGCTCGTTGAACACGCGGGCCGTCTCGACGGCCGACTGGCCGATCATCGCGTCGATGACGAGGAAGATGTTGTCGGGGCGGACCTTCTCGTCGATCTGCTCGAGCTCCTTCATGAGGAGCTCGTCGATCGCCAGGCGGCCAGCCGTGTCGTAGAGGACGACGTCCCGGCCCTTGTCCTTGGCGTACTGGTAGCCGCGCTCGCAGATGCCGACCGGGTCCTTCGAGTCCGTCTCGGCGTAGACCGGCATGCCGAGCTGCTGGCCGAGCACCCTGAGCTGCTCGATGGCAGCGGGGCGGTAGACGTCGGCGGCGACGAGCAGGGGCTTCTTGTGCTTCTTCTCGAGGTAGCGGGCGAGCTTGCCGGTGGTGGTGGTCTTTCCGGAGCCCTGCAGGCCCACCATCATGATCCCCGACGGCCCGCGCTTGGCGGTGCGGATCGTCGTGTCCACGGGGCCCATGAGCGCCGTGAGCTCGTCCTGGCACGCCTTGGCGAAGAAGGCGTCGGGGGTGATGCGCATGGCCTCGCCCTTGGCCTCGGCCTTGAGCGCCACGACCTCGCCCATGACCTTCGCCTTGACGCGGTCGAGGAAGAGCTGCGTGACCTTGTACTCGACGTCGGCCTCGAGCAGCGAGATGCGGACGTCGCGCAGGGCCTTCTTGAGGGTGGTTTCGTCGAGCGTCGCCTTGCCGGTCAGGCGTTGTTTCGCGCTGCGGAAGCCTTTGGACAGGGTCTCGAACATCGCGGCGTCGTATATCATGCAGGGTCCATGCGGACAATCACGCGGGATCCCAGGGGGTCGGCGTGGTCGGTGTGATCGCTACGGCGCTCCTCGCGGCGCTCGCCGGCGGTCTGCCGTGCGAGGGCGTGGAGTCCGGCGGGGTCGAGGTGGACGGGATCCTCGAGGACTGGCGCGGCGTGGCGCCCGCGCGGCCCGGCGGCGGGGTGACGGTCAAGTGCCTGCACGACGGCGCGGCCTTCTTCCTGTGCCTGGATGGCCTCAAGGGGGCGGGGACGTTGCGCGTCGGCGGGCGCACGCTGCAGGTCGCGCCAGGGAGCGGGGGCCCCCAGAGGGCGCCCGCGGGCTGGCTGCTCGCCACGACGAGGCGGCCGGGCGGCTTCGCCCTCGAGGCGCGCGTGTTCGCCGAGGTCGCGCGCGGGCAGTCCGTGGAGTGGAGCGGCGGCGGCCGGGCCTTTTCGCTCGCCATCGACACCGGGGACGAGAGCCGGGCCCTCGACGCGCTGCGCGAGCAGCTCCGCGTCGGCCGGCGCGCGCCTGACTACGATCGCGTGCATCGCCTCGGGTTCCACGCCGGACGCGAGCGGCTCGTGCGCTTCGGCAAGTACGTCGCGGTCGTCACGGACGAGTACACGTTCATCGAGCTGCCGATCGAGCGGGCGGCGGATCTCCAGTCGTTCGAGGTCGCCGACTACGCGGGGGAGGGCGAGGCGGCGTTCGTCGTGCGTTACGTGGAGCGCGGCGGAGGCGGCGAGCGCGACGTGCTGGCCATGTACAAGGTTATCGGGCCGGAGTGGCGGCGGATCTTCGCGGCCGAGGTCGGAAAGCGCGTGGGCGGGGGCGCGCTCGCGGTGCAGGTGCGCTGGCTACCGCGAAAGAAGGGCCTCGACCTCGTGCTCGAGGCGCTGCCGCCGCGGGGCGTCTCGGCCGCGACGTTCCGCGAGGCCGAGGCCAGCGACATGTTCCCGCTGCTCCTGCCGTGGAGCGCCCAGAAGAAGGTGCGCTTCCGGTTCTCGGGCGACGGCTACCGCGCGCTCGAGTAGTCCGGGCCCTCGGACCTTCTGAATCTTGCGCCGGTAGGGCGACCGGACCAGAATCGGCGCGTGGCCGTGGCCCCGTTTTCACCTCCCCGATACCGCGTGGCGGGCTTCTGGCGGCGCGCCGCGGCGGCGACGATCGACGGCGGCGTGCTCTTCGCGACCCTGGGCCTGCTCGGCCTGGTCATCGCGCTCGTGACCGGCGCGCGCGTCCCGAACCTGCGCGAGATCGGGCTCGATTACGTGGTGGAGCTCGCGCTCGGGGGAAAGCCCGCGGTCCTGCTCGGGCTCGCGCTCGCGGGGGCCGTGGCCGTCCTGTACTTCCTCTTCTTCCATGCGATGAGCGGCCAGACGATCGGAAAGCGCGCCATGCGCATCCGCGTGATCTCGACCTACGGTCGATCGATCGGCCTGCGCGGCGCGGCGATCCGGCTCGGCGGCTGCGCGCTCGGCGCGCTCATGCTCTCGCTCGGCTTCGTCTGGATCGCGTTCGATCGCGAGAAGCGCGGGCTACACGACTGGCTCGCCGGCTCGTACGT
This sequence comes from uncultured Myxococcales bacterium, assembly GCA_964593795.1. Classification (GTDB taxonomy): domain Bacteria; phylum Myxococcota_A; class Polyangia; order JAHFDS01; family JAHFDS01; genus JAHFDS01. The sequence continues at coordinate 48,692 of CAZQJC010000050.1, forward strand.
CGTCCGCGCATGAACCACGCCGCGGGCGCGCTGCGTGACGCCGTGGTGGCCTTCGGCGTCGGCCGCGCTCTGCTCGAGCGTGCGGACCAGATCCAGGCCGTGCACGGCGGCTCGCTGGACACCGCGCTCCTCGAGGCGGGCGCCCAGCCCTCGCTGGTGACGCAGGCGCTCGAGCGCGCCACGGGCCTGCGGGCGGCGACGGAGGACGAGCTCGCGGAGCGCTCGGATCCGCGCATCGACCTCCGCGATGCGATCCGCTGGCGCCTCGTGCCGCTCGGGGAACGCGCCGGCACCCTGCTCGTCGCGGCGAGCGTCGGCTCGGCCCGGGTCGCCGCGGAGCTCGTGGGCGCGCCGGTCGAGGTCCGGGTCGTGGGCGAATGGCGCCTCGAGCTCGAGCTCGCGCGGCGCTACGGTCGCCTGCTGCCCGAGCGCTTCGCCGTCCTCGGCGCGCGCCTCATCGGACCGAAGTCGGTCCGCGCGGCCGTCGAGAGGCCGCGCTCCACGACCACCTCCAGGGTGCCCCGGGCGGCGACGCGCCCGGTGGAGACCCCGGCGCCGCCCGCGCGGCAAGAGCCTCCGCCGCCGCCCCCGGTCGTGGCCCCGGCCCCGCCGCCCGTGGCCGCCTCCCCGGCTGCTCCGACCGCGGTGCCTCCGCCGCCGCCCCCGCCGCGGCGGCCGCGCGACGTGCCGCCGCCCGAGCCCGTCCCGGCGGCTTCGCCCTCGCCCCCGGTGGCCTCGCTCCCCGCGGCGCTCGAGGAGTCGGGCGAGCGCAGCCTGCGCGAGCTCACCCCGCTGCCCCCGCCGGCCCCGCCCCCGACCGACGAGGTCGGCGAGCCGCTCCCGTCCCCCTCGGGTGAGCTCCCGATCGTGATGGCCGAGCTGCTCACGGCGCCGCCCCCGACCGACTACGGCGCCCTCGTGGCCGAGCTCGAGAGCGTCGAGCTCGCGGCCGCGCAGGCCCACGGGCTCGAGCAGCTCGTGCGGGCGGGGCGCGACGCCGTGGCCGTCCTGATGGGCGGGTTTCCCGGCAAGGTCGTCCTCAACCGCAGGCATCCCCCCGACGCCCGGCGGCCGGTCTCGGAGCACGGTCCGCGGCTGCGCGCGCTCGCCCACCTCGTGCGCGACGCGGTGCCCGAGCTCCTCTCCGTGTGCGAGCAGGGCCCGTCCGATTCCCGCTGGTACGCGCTCGCGCTCCTCGGCGAGCTCCCCGACTCGCGCACCATCGGAGCGGCCGGAGACCGCCTGTTCGACGACGACGAGGGCCTGCGCTCCCTCGCGCTCGAGACGCTGCAGCGCTTGCAAGGGCAAGCCGCGCTCGAGGGCGACCTGCGCGCGCTCGAGGCGAGGCTGCGCGCGGCGCTCGGCGCGGTGTCGGGCGGCGGCGCGGGCAATGCGGTCCGCAGGCGGCGCGCGGCGGAGGCCCTCGGGGCGCTGCGCGTCGAGGGCGCCATCGAGGACCTCATCCTGCACGTGGCCTCGCTCGATCCCGACCTGTCGACCGCGGTGCGGCGCGCGCTCTTCACGATCACGCGCCAGGACTTCGGCGAGAAAGAGAAGCGCTGGCGGAGCTGGTGGAACGAGAACCGGAGCCGTCACCGCGTGGAGTGGCTGCTCGACGCCCTCTCGGCCGACGCGGACGAGACGCGCCTGCTCGCCTCCGAGGAGCTCAAGCGCCTGACCGGAGAGTGGTTCGGCTACCAGTTCGACCTGCCGAAGCGCGAGCGCGAGGCCGCGCTCAAGCGCTGGCGGAGCTGGTGGGGCGACGTGGGCCGCCGGCGCTTCGTGAAGTGACGCGCCGTGCGTGATCGCCAGGCGAGCCGGACCGCGGCGTGGGTCGCGACCTGCCGCACCCTCGGGCGACTGCTGCCCGCGGACGCGCGCCTCTGCGACGACCCGCACGGGGCGCGACTGGCCGGCGGCGTCGCGGGCGCCCTGGCGGAGGCGGCGCTCCGGCGCCCGACCCTCGGTGCGGCGATGGCCGCGCGGGCCGGCTGGCTCACCGGCTTCGTCTGCTACATGCAGGTGCGCACGCGCGCGCTCGATGACGTGCTGCTCGCGTTCGTGCGCGGCGGCGGTCGACAGCTCGTGCTGCTCGGGGCGGGCTTCGACGCTCGCGCGGCGCGCTTCGCGCGCGCGCTCGGCGGGGTGCGCGTGCTCGAGGTCGATCACCCGGCGACGCAGGCCAGAAAGCGCGCCCTCATGGCCGGCTCGCCCGCGATCTACGTGGCGTGGGACTTCGAGCGGGACCGCATGGAGGCGCTCGGGGAACAGCTAGGTGCGCACGGCCACGACCGGAGCGCGCGCACGCTGACGATCTGGGAGGGCGTCACGATGTACCTCACGGAGCCAGCGATCGAGGCGACCGTGGCGGCCATCGGGGCGTGGTCCGCGCCCGGCTCCGAGCTGGCGCTGACGTACTTCCCGCGCGCGCGGCTCGAGCGGCCGGCCGGCCGGGCGCGCCTGATGAGCCGGCTCGTCGCGTCCGTCGGCGAGCCCTTCCGCTTCGGCTGGGATCCAGCGACCCTCGGGGGCTGGCTCGGCGGGCGCGGGTTCGGCCTCGACGACGATCGCAGCATGCGCGAGCACGCCGCCGCGCTGCTGCCGGCGCGCTGGGCGAGCGTGGTGTCGCCCGCCGACTCGCGCATCGCCCTCGCGATCCGACGCTGACTACACAGAAACGCCTTGACGCTGCATCAGGCCACGTCGACGTCGACGTTGACGGGGTCATCGACTTGAACTTGAACTTGAACTTGAACGCCACCCTCGAGGACGACGTTGACGACAAGGTCCAAGGCGGCGTTCACGTTCACGTTCACGTCAAGGTCAACGACCAGGTTGTCTCAGGCTCCATGCGTTGTTGTCCAAATCAGCGGCAGAGGACGGGGCCGTAGGGGAGGGTCTGGTCGACCGCGAAGCCGACGGTGAGGTCGCTGCGGTGCGTGGTGCCGAGGTGGTGGTGGGTCTCCTCGGTCACTCCCGCGATGGCCGTGTTGCTCCCGGGGCCGGTCTCGTAGCCGGCCGCGCACACGACGGCGCGGCCGTCGGCCGGATTCCGCACGATCATCCGCGTGCCCTCGGTGGGACGCCGACGCCAGTACATGTTGACGTAGAAGGCCTCGGCGAGGACGGGCGGGCGCATCGGGCTCGAGCCCTGGCCGTACATCGAGCCGCCCTCGCCGGCCGGGGCCCACGGCTGATCGCGCGCCATCACGAAGCCGGTGCGCGACTCCGAGAGCTGGTAGTGCCGGTCGATGCCGTCGGTGAAGCTGGTGGGCCAGGTCGTCGTGAACGTCTCCTCGTCGGTGACGAGGTGCGCCTCGAGCACCACGGGGCCGATGGCCGGCAGGTGGAGCGGCGTCGTGCGGTTGATGAGCTCGATGTCCTCGTCGCGCACGGAGCAGTCGACGACCGACAGCGCCGCGAACGCGAGCGTGAGCGTGTAGGCGCCGGGCTGGGGACGCCCGCTCGCGACGTAGGTGTCGACGACCACGTAGACCGTGCCCGCCGCGGTCAGCGTCGCGCTCGCCGAGACGTCCCCACGCGCGACGCACGCGTCCTCCGCCGGCGCGGTGAGCACGTGCACGTCCGTGTCGGTGCCCGCCTCGGCTTCCACGCGCGCGGAGAGCACGCCGCCCGAGGGCACCGTGACGGCGTAGTAGACCTCGGGGCCACCCTCGTCGGTCATCGGCGCGCAGCCGTACCGCGAGAGATCGCTCGAGGGCGCACCCACGGTGCTGTTGCGATCCTCGAACGGGAAGGTCGTCACCGCGATGGGATTCCCGCGCGAGCCGAGCGGGCCGCTGCCACCGGTGCCACCCGCGCCGCCACCACCACCGCCGCCGCTCGCGCCCGCGCCGCCACCACCGCTGCCGCCGCTTGCGCCCGCGCCACCCGCGCCCGCACCGCCCACGCCTGCGGCGCCGGCGCCCGCACCACCCACGCCCGCACCAGCCACGCCCGCACTACCCACGCCCGCGCCGCCCACGCCGCCCAGACCAGCGCCGCCGCCCGTGCCGGCCGTGCCGGCGCCGCCGGTGGCAGCGCCATCACCGCACGCGGAAAGAACTGCCGACAGGATGCAGCCGAGTAGCGCGCGCGGCACGGGGTCCTCCTTCGACTGGCGCGCCCGGCTGGATTCGAACCAGCTACCCTCGGCTCAGAAGGCCTTCTGCAGCCGGGCACTTCTCGGTCGGGTTCGCTTTCTCTTGGCTATTCTACGACTTCCTCGGGCGCCGAGTGGGCGCCCTCGGTAAGAAATGGGCCGGTCTTGGCAGGCGTTTCTTGCCCGGTTCTCACCAGCGTGCCGGAGCCGCGTGCGGTGGCTCGGCGTCTGTCGGGCACCCTTGGGGCATGGCCAGCAGCGCCTGCGCCACGCCGAGCCCGCCGGGCACGCGAGACGGTCGCGGGGCTCTCAGCGCGGCCGAAGACCAGGCTGTCGAGATGCCGGAGGAGCTCCCGTCAGGGCTTGCGCGAGGCCGGGCACCGGGCGTGGCGATGCAGGGCTCGAGCGAGGAACTGCGAAACCGTCTCCTCGAGCGCTGCGAGCTCCTTCTCCGCGCTGGCACGGAGGGCATCGAGCTCGTTCCTCTGCCGCTCCCGTTGGTCCTGGCTGCATCCGCTGGCCCGGGTGACGTCAACCCAGCGGCCGCTCTGCACGTCGACCTCGCGGGCGCGATAGTCGCCCCCTTCACAGCGTGCGCGGACGGGCTCGGCCGCGCGCCGGTAGCGGTCCTCGATCGTACGACGGCTGGATTCGATGATCGTCGTGTAGACGCGATCGCGGTCGGTGCGCACGGCGTCGGTCACAGCTTTGGTCTGGCGCGCACAGCACGGGAACGGCGCGAAGAACAGGTAGCCGAGGAGGCGGCGTGGGGCCTTCGTCGGCGCGCGGGCCGCGGACCAGAGGCAGGCGAACCAAGGGTCGCTCGCCGACGGCTCTCGGTCGCTCCAGCCCGACCAGGACCAATCCTTCTTCTCGACGCCCGGCGGCTTTCCGCAGATCGCCGCCAGCGTCCGCTCGGCCGCGGCGCCGCCGTCGCACGCGAGCCGCTCGCAGGCGGCGGGCAGGCCCAAGCGGCAGAGGGTTGCCGCCTGCTCCGGCTTGGCCGCGAAGACGCGCCCGCAGGCGTCGAGGCGCTGCTGCTCGCCCTGGCGCTTTTCGCAGAGCACCATCCAGGCGCGCAGCGCGTCGGGATCGGCGCCAAGACGATCCACGGCGCGCTCGCACGCGGCGGCGTCGCCGGTCAGGCATTGTGCCCTGTCGCGGCGCAACATCTCGGCTCCCAGCCGGCGCTGCTCACCGGGGTCGACGGCCAGCTCCTGGGCCGCGGAACACGCTTCGCGCGTGCCCTGGGCGCACGCCTCGGCTTGCAGCCTGTAGAGCGCGTCCGCGAGGCGGTGCCCGGGGGCGGGGACGTATTGCCCGCTTCGCTCCGCCTTCGCCAGGCTGACGCATGGCCAGCGGTAGTCCCCCAGCGACGCGAGGGTCCTCTCGCACAGCGGCGCGATGGCGCGGTGCCAGGCCGCGCCGTGCTCCGGCTGCGTCCAGCGCAGGAGCAGCTGGCACGCGCCGGAATCACCCTGCCCGGCGGCGCACAGCGGACCGAAGGTGTCGACGAGCGCGGCCGGCGCGGGCGCTCCGGCCTTCCCTTTCGTCAACACGAGGTAGTGCTCGCAAGTCGCGGCGCGCGCCGTTGACGTACAGGACCGCGCGAGCATGCGCGTCGCCTCGGCGAGCCGCCCCGGGTCGCTGAGCGCGGCCGCCTCGATCTGGTAGCAGGGGTTCATGTGGGGTGGCGCGAGGTCGTGCTCGCAGCAGCGCGCGGTGATCTCGAAGGGCGTGTCCATCTGGGTGCAGGCCTGCTCGAGTGCGGCTCGCTGCTGCTCGCGCGGAGCGTCGGCGGGCGGGAGCCGCACGTCCGCGTATGGTCCTGCGGCCCGCGTGGCGCAGGTGGACAGGAGGAGCAGGGCGAGGGGGCCTCGACCGAGCGCCTGGCACCGCCTGAGGACACCGGGCATCCGCATTCAGCAGCCCGCGGCGGTGCAGATGGCAGAACTCGTGCCCTGGCAGCAGCACTTGAGCGGGTCGGAGCACATCACGCCGACCGGGTGGCACTCCGCGGGGACCAGTTCCTCGATGCCGACCGCGACACAGATGTACTCGAGCTACGGCTGCCCGAGGATCCGACGATCACGCTCATCTGGATCCCGCCCGCCTGAGCTCGCTTCCGCCGAGGCGCAGGTTCGTCGCCTGGTACGCGCTGATCGGCTATTCTCTAGTGGTGTCCAGTAGCGCCTACGCCATGCCACCCTCCGGCGTCGAGCCTGCGGAGCACGTGCGCTGCCTCGTCGAGTCCGGCCGGGTCGCGGAGGCGCGTCGCTACCTCGCCTCGGCGCCGGACGACGCGTCGCTCACCGGCTGGCGCGAGGTCCTGGCCCCGCCTGTCGTACGCTTTCTGCCGACCACATCAGGCTCGGCCGACACGATGCGGCTCAACTCGCTCTGGCTCAACGCACATGCCGACGAGCACCGCGGTCAGTGGGTTGCGCTGCGCGGTGACCAGTTCGTCGATTGCGATGGCGAGCTCGACGTGCTCCACCGCCGGCTGCCCGACGAGGCCACCATCACGTTGATCAAGATTCCGCTCGTGTGAACGCCCCGATCAGCCAGGAGCTCCAGCAGCGATTCTCGGGCTGGGGCTCGTTCGTTGCCGTCGCGGTCGATGAGCCTTGGTCGCGCGGCTTGATGTCCGTCGCCGTGCAATGCCGGCTCGGCTCCCTGACGGAGCCCGAGTGGGCCCTCTGGGACACGGGCGCTGCTTGGTCCGTGATCGGTCCCGACGTGGCGAGGGCCGTGGCGGCCGACCTCGGTCCTCCCGGGAACCGCATCGCGCTGAGTACGCGGTTCGATCGCAAGGTCGGCCATCTGCGCCGGTTGCCCTTGACCCTTGCGGCGGCGTTCGGCCCCGACCTGTCCGTGGACGCGACCTTCCTCGTGCTCGACGAGCCCTGGCAAGGCCCCATCGTGCTCGGCCTGCACGGGTTGATGGAGCACCTGCCGTTCGCGCTCCACCTGGGCGCGCATCCGGCGCGCAGCCGCTGCTCGCGCTGTCGCGCGCACCCTGATTCGCAGCATCTCGTGCGGCGTGCTACGGCCCCGAGAGAGTTCGGAGGCTGTCGGCCTCAAGGATTGTTCGGGTGCTCGCGCGCGACCCCTGCTTCCGCAGGGCACGCTTCTGCTCGAGGTCGGCGACACTGCGGGCATCGCGCAGCAGGCGGGTGCGGTCGCCGTCGGCGAAGTCGGTGATGGTCCGGCGCACCTCGCGCGCGTACTCCTCGCCGCCCGCGGTGGCAGAGAGACAGACGAAGTAGGCGGGCAGTACCTCGCGCCAGTCGATGCCGAGCTGCCAGCTGCCGGCCTCGTCGGCGAAGAACACGATGTCCTCGCGCCCGCGATCGATCGCCCGCACCAGCTCGAACAGGAGCTCGAACTCGGGTCGCGAGCGCGGCATCGCCCCGACGCACTCCGCGAGGAGCTCGCCGAATCCCCGGATGAGCTCCTTCGTACCCTCGGACTTCCGGCTGAAGGTGCGCGAGTTGACCGCGAAGCTCTCGTAGTAGTCGCCCCGCTCGGCCGAGGCAGTGAAGCTGCGCACGCGCTCGGAGAGGGGCGGCTTCTTCGCCCGGCTTCGGCGCGAAGGCGTCGCGGTGATGCTGGGCCTCGGAGCCGCCTTTGCGCGAGAGGGTCCTGGAGAGCGGGGGGCCTCTTTGCGGGTGGCCGCTGACGCTGGGCGTCGCTTGCTCAACTTCGCCGCAGGGCTCGCCTCCTGGCGTGCGGGGGTCGGAGTGGGAGCGTCGTCGAGCTCGATGCCGAAGACGCTCTCGAGCGCAGCGTCGTCGAGCCGGCGCGCAGACGAGCCCGCCGGAACGGTCGCGGTGCCCAGCGAGGCCGCGGCGGTCACTAGGTCCGTCTGGTCGACCTGCCTGAGCGTAAAGAACAGGTCGGGCTGCTCGTCGAGGCGCGCGCCGACGCCATAGAGGGTCGCCGCCACGTGCTTGCACATGTCTGCCCAGTCGGGGCACGAGCAGGAGAGCGAGATCTCGCCGGGCGCCGGGAACAGGCCCTGCGCGGGATCGACCAGCACTCCGAGGACGGCGTCCGAGAGCTGGCCGCGCAGGAGGTCCACGAGCGAGTCGATCTGCCCGGAGCACGCCTGCGAGATCGCGCGCCACTTCGCGGGCGCCAATGGCTTGATCGTGACCTCGATGCGGTAGAGCGAGCTGCCCGCGACCTGCGCGCGCACCTTGCCCGGCTGGATCTGCAGGTCGAGCACCGAGCCGTTCCGCACGTAGCTCCGGCCCCGCGGCATCCGGTTCGAGTAGTCGCTATACGACTCGAGGTTGTCGCACCAGGCCTTGCCCCAGAAGCTGTGGGCGATGGCGCGGCCGCCTCCGGAGAGCACGACCGGTGCGAGCGACTGGCCCCTCTTGGCGAGGCGCTTGGCCTCCTTGGCGGCCCGTGCCCGCCGCGTGGCGACCGGGACATATTCGGGAAAGCGGGAGTATCCGTACGACCACCGTGCCATCAGGGCTCCTCTTGGACGGAGGGAACCACGGCGCCGGAGGCGCCGCGCGGCCCGTCAGGCCGCGGGGAGGGGGAGGCCCGCGTGTCCGCGGGCCGACGCGGGGGAGGCCTTGTCCTCCACCGCAGCATCAAGAGCCAGCCTCCTCGAGCGCGCGGTGCAGGTCGAGCGACACCAGCGCCATCAGGTCCTTGTCCTTCATCTCGGTGAGCAGGGTCTCACCCGCCTCCGACAGCAGCTCGCGCGAGAGGCCCTGCTTCGACTCGAGCAGCGCGTCGATCTTCTCCTCCACGGTGCCGCGGCACACGAGCTTGTGTACGAGCACGTTCTTGTGCTGACCGAGGCGGTACGCGCGGTCGGTCGCCTGATCCTCGACGGCCGGGTTCCACCAGCGATCGAAGTGCAGCACGTGCGACGCGGCCGTGAGGTTCAGACCCGTGCCGCCGGCCTTCACGGAGAGGACGAAGAACGGCACCGACTCGTCTTCCTGGAAGCGCTGGACGAGGCCCTTGCGCGCGCGCACGGGCGTCTCGCCGTGCAGCACGAGGCCCGGCCGCCCGAACACCTCACCGAGGAACCGGGCCAGCGGCTCGGTCACCTCGCGGAACTGCGTGAACACGAGGGCCTTCTCCTGGCGCGCCGCGATGGCCTCGCAGATCTCGCGCACGCGCGCGAGCTTGCCGCTCCTGGCCTCGGCCCAGTCACCATCCTTGAGCCACTGCGCCGGGTGATTGCAGATCTGCTTGAGCCGCAGGAGCGACGCGAGGACGAGCCCACGTCGCTTGATGCCCTCGACCTCTCGGAGCTGCCGGCCGAGCTCGCGCACGGTGTCCTCGTACAGGGCCGCCTGCGCTTTCGACAGCGTGCAGAAGGCCTTGACCTCGGTCTTGTCGGGCAGGTCGGCCACGACGCGCCGATCGCTCTTGAGCCGGCGCAGGATGTACGGCCCGATGAGGCGTCGCAGGGGCGCGAACGCCGCCGGATCGCCGCTCTTCTGCAGCCGCTTGGCGAGCTGCCCGAACGCGCGCGCCGAGCCGAGCAGTCCGGGGTTCAAGAAGTCGAACAGCGACCAGAGGTCGGCCAGGCGGTTCTCGACCGGCGTGCCGGTCAGCGCGATCCGCGCGCTCGCCCGCAGGCCCTTGACCGCGCGAGTCTGCTTGGCGCCCGGGTTCTTGATGGCCTGGGCCTCGTCGAGGATCGCGAGGTCCCAGGTCGTCTCGGCGAGCCAGCCGAGCCGGTGCGTGGTCCCGTACGTGGTGATGACGAGGTCTACGCCCTCGAGCCGCGCGGGCGGGAGCTTCGCCAGCTCGGGAGCCGGGATGACCGACGGGTGCGCGACCAGCGCGCGCAGCTCGGGCGCGAAGCGCGCCAGCTCCGACTCCCAGTTGGCGATGAGCGACGCCGGCACGACGAGCAGGCTCGGCGCGGCCCCACCCTTGGCCTTCCGTGCCGCCGACACGCGGCCAGCACGACGCAGGAGCAGGAGCGCGATCACCTGCACCGTCTTTCCGAGGCCCATGTCGTCGGCCAGGCAGGCGCCGAGGCCCAGGCCAGACAGCATGCGCAGCCAGCGCACGCCAGCCGCCTGGTAGTGCCGGAGCGATGCGACGAGGCCCGGGATGCGCTCGACGTCCTCGGCCGCCGCTTCCCTGCGCACGCCCGCGAGCGCCTCGGCCAGCCACGGCCCCGCGACCACCTCCGACCAGCTCCGCGCGTCCTCGGCCCCCGCGGCGCCGTCTGCGCCGAGCTCCACCCCGGCCAGAAGGCGCATCCCCTCGGCGAAAGAGAGCCCGTCCTTCTTGTGGGCCTGAAGCGCGGTCTTCCAGTGCCCTAGCACCTCCTCGAGGCGCGCGCGATCGAGCTCGACCCACTGGCCGCGCACGAGCTGCAGGCCATCGGTTCCGGCGAGCAGCTCGCGCAGCTCCTTCTCGCTGAGCTTCTCCCCGCCAAGGGCGACGCCGAGCTGGAAGTCGAGCATCGCATCGACGCCGAGCAGCGACGGGGCCTTGTCGCCCACGCTGACCGTGACGCGCGGCCGGCGACGAGCGCGCCACCAGTCCGGCACACGCACGACGACACCGGCGGTCTCGAGCGCGGGGATCTGCTGGAGCAGCTCGTGCGCCTGCTTCGGCGTCCACGCGAGCGGGTGGAAGAGGTCACCCGAGTCGAGCAGCGCCTTGGCGAGCGCGCTCTCCTTCGCGGCGCGCTGCACCGGCAGGAGCAGTGACAGCAGCGCCTGCTTGTCGCTGGCCAGCTCCTTGAGCGCGCGAGAGAGCGGCAGGTGCTTGACGTCCCGCGCACCGCCGACGCGCGTCGAGTACGTGGCCAAGAAAGCGAACGGGTGCTCCGGATCGGCCTTGTTCTCGGCCAGATGGAAGCAAACGCGCCCGACGAGGCTCCAGACCGGGTTCTTGCCGGCCAGGTACTCGGCGACCGTGCCACGCCAGGCCGCCAGCTCGGCGTGCACGGCCTCTTCGATCGCGCCCCACAGGGCGGCCAGGACATCGACCGACACGTACTCCGCGCCGGGTATGGCAGGTGCCGTGCCCGCGAGCCGCTGCAGCTCCTCCGCGGGTGCGACCACGACGGCCTTCTCGCGCAGCGCCTCGAGGTCCGGCACGGTGCGCAGCCGCGTGACGTAGAGCCGCCCGAGCTCGCGGAAGTAGGCGTACGAAGGCGGCAGGGGCGTCGTGACCTCCACCGCGGCCAGCTGGAGCAGCCCGACCCCTGGCCCGCTCGCGAAGGCCGGGTCGATGCGTCCGCGCGCGTCGTCCGCGACGTCCGGCTCGACCTCCGGGTCGTGCGCGGCCTGCCTGAGCATGCCCTGCGGCGAGAGCGCCAGCACCGACTCCGGTTCCTACCATGCAGAGCTGACGGCTGGCGCCCACGCCCGGAGTGTTCTGGTCACGCCGCGCGTGGCACGGCTGGCGGGATTCTTTGACGATGCCCCGAGGTCGAGGAGCAGGATCGCTGCATGCCCGTCCCCTCGGGGGAGGTCACCAAGGCTGCAGAGACGCCTGACGAGGCGGAGGCCCCACCATCCTCCTCAACCATCTCGCCGACTTCGCCTGGCGCGCCCGGCTGGATTCGAACCAGCTACCCTCGGCTTAGAAGGCCGATGCTCTGTCCAAATGAGCTACGGGCGCAGATGCGCCACCAAGGGTACACGCCCTTTCTAGTGCTGCCCGTCAGAAGTGGACCGGCATTCAGACACGTGAGCCTGTGCACGCCGGGGGGGGCAGCACTCGCGCACGCGGAGCGTGCGCAAGACCAGCACCTAGGGCCGCTCGTCGGACCAGCTGGAAGCCTGGGGAATCCCGGACGGGCAGCACCAGGTGTCTCGTTGGCTCGCGCTCCGCGCTCGCGAGTGCCGCCTCCACCACGGTCCCATGTCGCCCTCCAGGTGCAAAACCGGTCGAAC
>CAZQJC010000051.1:0-11662 GCA_964593795.1 uncultured Myxococcales bacterium
TGGCGCGGCGGGCGCGGGCGCGGGCGCGGCGGGCTCGGGGCCCACCGGGGCGACCGAGTACGCGCCGTACTTCTACACGTGGGGCTGGGGCAACGCGGCCTATGCGTTCACCACGCTGCAGGACATGAAGCAGAAGAGCGGCCTCGACGCGGTGACGCTCGCGTTCGTCCTCGGCGCGGCTTCGGGCGACACGTGCACCCCCACCAACGACAACTTCCAGAACATCCTCGAGACGCAGATGATGGACGACGTCCGCGCGTTCGTCGCCGGCGGTGGGCGCGTCAAGCTCTCGTTAGGCGGCGCGAGCGGGATCGCGCTCGACGACAGCCGCGCGTGCGCCACGTCCGACGCGCAGGCGCGCGCAATCGAGGGCCTGGTCATGCGCACGGGCCTCACCGACCTCGACTTCGACGTCGAGCAGCCGAACGTGATGGACGCGGCGTCGAACCAGCGGCGCGCCCAGGCGCTCGCAACCGTGCAGGCGCAGCACCCGGGCGTGCGCATCTCGTTCACCCTCGCCGCCATCCCGCGCGACCGGCAGAACACGCCCGGCGGGCTGCAGGCCGCTGCGCTCGACGTGGTGCAGAAGGCGCTCGCGGCGGGCGTGCGCATCACGCACGTCAACCTCATGACGATGGACTACGGCGGCTACTACTCGAGCGGCATGCGCATGGGCGACCTCGCGATCTCGGCGCTCACCGAGACGAGGGGCCAGCTCGCCGCGCTGCTGCCGGGCAAGAGCGACGCCGAGCTCTGGAAGATGCTCGGCGCGACGCCGATGATCGGGCAGAACGACATCGCGTCCGAGGTGTTCTCGCTGGGCGACGCGCGGGCGCTCGCGGACTTCGCGCGCGGCAAGCTCGGGCTCGTGTCGTTCTGGGCGATCCAGCGCGATCAGCCGTGCGGTGCGATGGGCGGGCTCGGCCTCTGCAGCCAGGTCAACACCGCGCCCTTCGAGTTCCACGAGGTGCTGCGAACCGTGCGCTGAAAGGCCTCAGAACACGACGCTGGCCGACGCGTAGAGCGTCACGAACTGCTCCATGCGGAAGGCCCCGACGACGACCTCCTCGCCCGCGCCGAAGGACTTCGGGTTGCCCGCGACGTCCGCGAAGTCGAAGGCCTTCTTGAGCTTGACGGCCGGGCTCTCTCGGTCGATGTCCTCGGGGAACGTCATGTCGGACATCGTGTAGCGGAGGCCCGCCTGCAGCGCCCACCAGCCCCGCGTGAAGCGGAAGCCGGCCTCGCCCCCGAAGCCCACGCAGTAGCCGTCGGTCTTGAGGTACTGGTTCTCGAGGGTCGCCTTGCCGGCCCAGAAGTACCCCTGCAGGACCAGCGCCGAGCTCCGTCCCACCCAGGCCAGGCCCGAGTCGAAGGCCCGGCACGTGTTGTGGCTGCCCATGAGGACGTCGCCCAGCTTCTGCGCGAGGAGATCGTCGATCGTCGAGTCTGCGTAGCGCTCGATCGACACGGAGGTCGGCGTGTGGACGTCGAGGTGGCGATAGCCGAGGAGCACCTCGTAGCTGCTCCTCGCTGGCGCGATCGACGCGTGGAAGGCGTAGTCGCGCAGCGTCGAGCCCCATTGCAGCTTCTCGCCGACGTTCGCCGTCGCGGGGGCGCCCTCGGCGGGCAGGTAGGTCTTCGCCGTGCCGCCGAACTCGCTCCTGACCTTGGCCTCCGACTCGAAGCGGGCGAGGCGGATCGACGAGTGCAGGCCGAGCGGGCCGAGGCGGGGCGTGCGGATCTCGCCGAGCAGGATCCGCGTCGCCGGGTCCTCCTTGGCCACGAGGCTGTCGGCGCCGTCGAAGCCGGCGGCCCGCGTGATCGAGTCGGTCAGGTAGTTGACCGCGAGGTCGAGGCCGTAGAGGTTCGCCAGCTCGACCTTGAGCGACTTGAGGATGAACGGCGACGTCGAGCGGTCGAAGGCGCCGATGATGTCGCTGTCGTCACCGAAGGAGATGGCCCAGAACGCGGTCTCGAGGCCCGCCGACAGGTAGAGGTAGCCGCCGAGCAGGCTGCCGGCAGGGCGCTCCGGACCCTCGCCGAGCCGCGGCTCGGTATAGGTGGCGGCGGCGGAGGTGGCGGGCAGGAGCGCGATGCCGAGGGCGACGAGGGCGGCGAGGGCGAAGCGGCGACGCATGACCTCGAGGATCGCACGGCCCGTGGGCGTGCGCGCGCCCGCCGCCCCGCATGAACGTGCGGTGCTCAGGCCGGGCGAGGCGCAAGCGGTTCGGCCGCACCGCGTCGAAGCGCAACCGCTGCGTGCATGGATCCGTGGAATTGCAGGTTTCTGCCGGGCCTGATCCTTGCTGCATGACCCACAGCAAGTGCGGCGATCGCCCGCAGGAGAACAGCGTCATGGCGATGCGAATCAAGGCAGAGGAGTGCATCAACTGCGCGGCGTGCGAGCCGGATTGCCCGTCGGAGTCCATCTCCGAGGGTGACGGCACCTACATCGTCGACGAGGCCACGTGCACCGAGTGCAAGGAGAAGTTCGACACGCCCCACTGCATCGAGGTCTGCCCGGTGGAGGGCTGCATCGTCCCGGCGGCGTAGTCCGAACCACCATCCATACGCGAGAGCGCCGTGCTTCGCCGCCGCGCTCGCTTCGCTCGCCTGGCTGGACGGACGCAGCGGCAGGGTGACGGGGGTGCGAGTGGACTTGATGGTCCACAACTCAGGCGCCGGGACTGCGCGCTAGGACTCACCCTTGGAGGGCGGCGTGGGAGACGAGCATTGCCGCCCAGGAGGGTGCTGGTGACGGCGTACGATGCCCCGCGCTGCCTTGCGATCCTGGCGACGTGCCGCAGCGCGCTCGAGCGCGCTGCCGGTGTGGGTGACGCCCTCGAGGTGCTCGTCGACACCATCGTGCCGCACCTGGCGCGATGCGTCGTCGCGGCGAGCGCCGTCGAGCTCGGGGCGTTCGTGCGCGTGGCGGCAAGCCTCGAGGTCCCCGAGGAGGAGCGGCTGCGCGTCCGGCGCGCCGCGGAGCTGCGCGTGCTCGGCGAGCGCGCTGAGCCGGCCGGTGTGCTGCTGCTCGACGCGGGCGGCGGGCGCCTCGTGCTCGCCGCTTCCGGCCCGAGCGAGGGGCTGCCCCGGGGCCTGCTCGAGGAGCTCGCGGGCGGGGTCGCCGAGCGCCTCGAGCTCGAGCGCGCTCGCCGCGAGGCGCGCGAGGCGCGGGCCGCCCTGCACGCCGTGCTCGACACGTCGACCGCGGTCATCCACTTCAAGGACCGGGAGGGTCGGTACGTCCGCGTCAACGCCGAGCACGAGCGCCGCTTCGGCCGGCCCTCCGCGGACCTCGTCGGCAAGAGCCTGTGGGAGGTCTTCCCCCCGGCGATCGCGGAGGGGCTCTTCGCGCACGATCGCCAGGTCTTCGCGACGCGAGCGCCCGTGCAGGTCGAGGAGGAGGTGCCGCAGGCCGACGGGCTCCACACGTTCCTGTCGGTCAAGTCACCGATCTTCGACGAGCGCGGAGAGGTGCTGGGTATCTGCGGCGTCTCGACGGACATCACCTCGCGCCGGCGCGCCGAGGACGAGCTGCGCAAGCTCGAGGAGCGCTTCGCGAAGGTCTTCCACGCGAGCCCGGTGGGCATCACGATCACCCGTCGCTCGGACGGGCGGTTCGTGGACGTCAACGAGAGCTGCGAGCGGATGAGCGGCTACTCGCGGCAGGAGCTCATCGGCCATTCGGCCGTCGAGCTCGGCCTGTGGAGCAGCGTCGACGAGCGCGCGGACGTCTTCGGCCGGCTCGAGCGCGGGGAAGGCGTGCAGGCGATCGAGGCGCGCCTGCGCACGCGGACCGGGAGCTTGCGCACGTGCGACCTGTGGATCGAGCGCGTGGAGATCTCCGGCGAGCCCTGTTACATCACCCTCGCCCACGACACCACCGAGCAGAAGCGCCTCGAGGAGCAGGTCCACCAGTCGCAGAAGATGGAGGCGATCGGCTGCCTCGCGGGCGGCGTCGCGCACGACTTCAACAACGTCCTGACGAGCATCCTCGGGTGCTGCAGCCTCTTGCTCCGCGACGCGCAGGCGGACCACCCCTCGACCCAGCTCGTGCGGCAGGTCCAGCGCTCCGCCACGCGCGCGGCCGGGCTGACGCGGCAGCTCCTCGTCTTCGGCCGGCACGAGCAGATGCGGCTCGAGCCGCTCGACCTCAACGAGCTGGTGGGAGGGCTGCTCGGCATCCTCTCGCGGCTGGTCGGCGAGGACGTGGCGCTCGAGGCGCGGCTCGAGCCCGCCATTCGTCGTGTGCGCGCCGATCGCGCACTGGTCGAGCAGGTCCTGTTCAACCTGCTCGGCAACGCCCGCGACGCGATGCCGGATGGCGGGCACGTGGTCATCGAGACCGCGGCGCTGCTGGCGGAGGGGCAGGGCGCGCGCGTGCGGCTGTCGGTGCTCGACGACGGCGTCGGGATGAGCGAGGAGACCCGGCTGCGCGTCTTCGAGCCCTTCTTCACCACCAAGGGCCCGGGCAAGGGCACCGGCCTCGGCCTGTCGAGCGTGTTCTCGATCGTCGAGCAGAGCGGTGGCCGCATCTCGGTCACGAGCGCGCTCGGCCACGGCACGCGGTTCGACATCCTCCTGCCCGCGCTGGCGCAGGACGAGGCGCCGCAGGAAGCGCCCGAGGGCCCGCCCGTCGCCGCACCGCCGGTGGCGGGGCAGACGGTGCTCCTCGTGGAGGACGACGAGGACGTGCGCGAGTTCACGCAGCTCGCCCTCGAGCAGGCGGGCTTCCGCGTCCTCGCGGCCCCCGACGGCCTGGCCGCCCTCCACCAGGCGGAGCAGGCCCCGGGCCCGATCGACGCCGTGGTGAGCGACCTCGTGATGCCGCGGCTCAAGGGGCCGGAGCTGGCCGCCCGCCTGCGCGTGTTCCGCCCGGGCATCCGGGTGTTGCACATCTCCGGCTACTCGGCGGACGCACTCGCCCGGTCGGCGGAGCGGCCCGCCGACGCGCTCCTAGAGAAGCCCTTCACCGCGGACCAGCTCGTCGCGCGGCTGCGCCTCCTGCTCACCTGACCCAACGGCTCCTCGGGCTCGGGCTCGCGCGGGGCGGTGCGGCCCCCGTGAAGCGTGCCAGATCGTGCCGCGGCCCAGGCGGAGCCCCGAGGACACGCGGATTCGCGCCATGCGGCGGTGGCGCGGGCGTTGCTATCTTGCGGGCGCATGCGAATCACTCACTTCCTTCTCGGAGCACTCCTCTTGTCGGCCTGCGGGTCCGACGGCGATGGCAAGGCCGGCGCGGGGGCCGGCGGCGCGGGCACGGGTGGCGCGGGCGCGGGTGGCGCGGGCGCCTCGGGCGTGCTCGCCCTGCCCGGATGCGTCAGGGACCTCGCCGCGAGCTGTCCGACGACGGGCGCCTGCACCTCCACCGCGGCACGCGACTCAGTCTGCTTCGCCGGCGGCACGCGGGCCGTCACGACGGGCAGCGCCTGCAACGCCACCGATGCGCCGGTCGTCACGGCCGTGACCACCCCGGCCGGCGCGGCCTGCTACACGTTCGAGCGCGTCCTCCATCGCGGCATGGCCTGCGAGAACGGCACGCTCACCTGGAAGAACGCATCCGGTCAGGTGGTCGCGACGGGCTCGTTCGGCGGCGGCAGCTTCGGCGCGCAGGTCAGCATCTCGTGCGCGGCGGGCGGCGAGACCAGCGAGTGCAAGGGCCCGGAGTGCAGCCGGGCGCTGCCCTTTCCGACGGACGCCTGCACCGAGGGCACGTGCACCGGCGGGTGACCGCCGCCGGCCCGCTGCTGGAACACGTTCTACTTCTGGCGTGACCAGGGCTCTTCCCCGGACCCTTTCGCGTCCCCCCGCGTGCTAAAAGTGCCGCGGATCATGAGCTCCTCTGCGCAAACCGGCGGGCGCCTGTCGCCCACCGAGATCTTCAACGGCCGGTCCATCTTCCTGCTCGGCTCGACGGGCTTCGTGGGCAAGGTGACGCTGTCCATGCTGCTCGCGCGCTTCCCGAACCTCGGGCGCGTCTACGTCATGGTGCGGTCGGGCTCCGGCACCACCAGCGAGCAGCGCTTCTGGCGCCAGGTCGTGACCTCGCCGACGTTCGACCCGCTGCGCGAGCGGTACGGCAGCGCGCTGGAAGGTTTTCTGCGCGAGAAGGTCCGCGTCGTCGGCGGCGACATCGTCGACCCCGACTTCGGCTACACGCCGGAGGAGGCGCAGGCGATCGCGGACGACATCGACGTCCTCGTCAACTCGTCCGGCAAGGTCACGTTCAACCCGCCGCTCGAGCAGTCGCTGCGCACGAACGTGCAAGGCACGAAGAACGTGCTCGCCTTCGCGCGCCGCATGAAGCGCCCCGCGCTCGTGCACGTCTCGACGTGCTTCGTCGCCGGCAACCGCTCGAACGAGGTGTGGGAGGACGAGCCGCTCGACGGCTACTTCCCGCGCCACGAGGACCTCGAGGACACGCGCTTCGACGTCGAGCAGGAGATCCTCGAGTGCGAGAAGCTCTCCGCGCGCGTGCGCGACGAGGCCTCGGACACCGTGCTCACGGCCGAGCTCACGCAGCGGGCCCGAGAGCGCCTCGAGGACGAGGGCCGCGACGCCGACGACGAGCGCGCGCTGCGGCACGCGGTCGCCCTCGAGCGCAAGAACTGGGTGCGCGATCGCCTGACCAGGCTCGGCATCGAGCGCGCGCACCGCTGGGGCTGGCCCAACATCTACACCTACGCCAAGAGCATGGGCGACCAGCTCGTCGCCCGCGCCGAGGGCATCGTGCGCACGATCGTGCGCCCGTCGATCGTCGAGAGCGCGCTCCGCTACCCGTTTCCCGGCTGGAACGAGGGCTTCACGACCACGGCGCCGGTCATCTTCCTGACGCTCAAGGGGCAGAACATGCTGCCCTGCACGGACAAGCTGCTGCTCGACATCACCCCGTGCGACTACATCTCGGCGGGCATGCTGCTCGCGGCCGCGCAGTGCATGGTCGAGGACGACCCGCCCATCGTCTACCAGCTCGCGACGAGCGACACGAACCCGTACCGGATGGACCGCGTCGTCACGCTGACGGGCCTCTACAAGCGCAAGTGGTACGAGGCGCGCGAAGGCGGCAACAAGCTCTGGAACGAGCTCGCCGCGCGCATGGAGGTGCAGCCGGTCGCGCGCGACGTCTACGACCGCCTGTCGCTGCCGCGCCTCAACCAGGCCACGCGCGGGGTCAAGAGCCTGCTCGATCGCGTCCGCCCGCGCTGGGGCGGCGGCCGCATCACGCAGCTCATCGATCAGGTGCAGGAGAAGCTCGACCGCGTCGAGCAGGTCACGCGGGAGACGACCGAGGGCTTCGACATGTTCAAGCCCTTCATCTCGGACAACGAGTACGTCTTCCGCGCCGACCACATCCGCGCGCTCGCCGCGCGCGTGCCCGAGGAGGAGCGGCACCTCCTGCCCTGGGACCCCGAGACCATCGACTGGTACAGGTACTGGCTCGAGGACCATTGCCCGGGCCTCGAGAAGTGGGTCTTCCCCGACCTCGAGGAGGACTTCAAGCCGCCGCGGAGCGCGGTCTACACGTACAAGGATCTGCTCGAGCTCTTCGAGACGACGACCAAGCACCACGCGCAGCGAACGGCCATGCGCATGGAGCGCGACGGCCGCGAGGAGCGCTACAGCTACGCCGACCTGCGCGAGCTGGCGCTCCGCGCCGCGGGCTTCCTCGCCGAGCGCGGCGTCGCGCACGGCGAGCGCGTGGCGCTCTGGTGCGAGAACTGCCCGGAGTGGGGCATGTCGTACTTCGGTGTCCTGCGCGCCGGCGCGACGTGTATCCCGATCGACCACCAGGCGAGCCCCGACGAGGTGTGCAACCTCGCCGTCGCCGGCAAGGCGCGCGGCGTCGTCGTCGGGCGCGAGAAGCTGGAGAAGCACCCGGAGATCGCCGAGCGGCTGGAGGCCCTGGGCGTCCCGTGCTGGCCGGTCTCCGACGTATATGCCTTGGCGGATGAATCTGCCGAGGCGCGGCGGGTGGCCCTCCTGCCGAAGGGCGTCAAGTCCGACCAGCTCGCGTCGCTCATCTTCACGAGCGGCACGACCGGCCGCCCCAAGGGCGTCATGCTCTCGCACCGCAACTTCACGAGCATGGTGGCGCGCCTGGCCGAGGTGTTCTCGCTGTCGTCGCGCGACGGCGTGCTGTCGGTCCTGCCCCTCCACCACACCTTCGAGTTCTCGACGGGCTTCCTCCTGCCGCTCGCGCGCGGCGCGCAGATCGCGTACCTGCCGGAGCTCACGGGCGACGCCATCACCAAGGTGCTCGAGCAGGGCCGCACGAGCGCGATCGTCGGCGTGCCGGCGCTCTGGGAGCTCCTCAAGCGGCGCATCACGCAGCGCTTCGCGGACAAGTCGCCGCGCCTGCGCGATCTCATGGAGACGCTCGGGAAGTTCAACTCCTGGCTGCGCGACAAGACGCCGCTCAACCTCGGGCGCGTCCTCTTCCTGCCCGTGCACGAGCGCTTCGGCGGCCGCATCCGCTACCTCATCTCGGGCGGCGCGGCGCTCAACGCCGACATCGCCAAGGCCTTCCACGGCTACGGCTTCCGCATGCTCGAGGGCTATGGCCTGACCGAGGCGTCGCCCGTCATCACGGTGACGCGGCCGCAGAACGCGCTCATCCGCGGCTCGGTGGGCCAGGCCATCCCGGGCGTCGAGGTGCGCATCCTCGATCCCGACGCATCCGGCGTCGGCGAGGTGCTCGCGCGCGGCCCGAACATCATGGAGGGCTACTTCGAGGACCCCCAGTCGACCGCCGCCGTGCTCAAGGAGGGCTGGCTCTACACGGGCGACCTCGGCCGGCTCGACGACGAGGACAACCTCTACCTCGTCGGCCGCAGCAAGGACGTCATCATCGACGCCAACGGCAAGAACGTGTACCCGGACGAGATCGAGGAGGTGTACCTGGCGCGCTCGGGCGCCGGCACCGACGCCGAGCTGGTCAAGGAGCTGTCGGTGGTGGGCCTGCCCGAGGAGGGCGGCCCCGGCGAGCGCGTGGCGTGCCTCATCGTGCCCGACTACGAGAAGGGCGAGGGCCTGGCCCGCGACGAGGTGCGCCGGAAGATCGACAAGCACTTCCGCAACGTGTCCCTGTCGCTGCCGTTCCCGAAGCGCATCAAGGTGCACCACTACATCGACGGCGAGCTGCCGCGCACGGCGACCAAGAAGGTCAAGCGGCGCGACGTCATCGAGGCGCTGCGGCGCTTCGAGCGCGCCCAGCAGGTCGGCTCGGGCGTGGCGCCCGCGGCGCGCGAGGGCGACGACTGGCTGCTCGACGTGGTCGCGTCCGTCTCCGGCAAGGGCCGCGCGCGCGTCTCGCTGCCGTCGCGCCTGGCGGACCTCGGCTTCGACTCGCTCATGTACACCGAGCTCGGCGTGGCGCTCGAGGCCGCGGGCGCCGAGGTGCCGTCCGCGGACGAGCTCGCGAGCGTGCAGACGGTGGCCGATCTCCTGCGCGTCGTGCGGCGCGGCGCGCAGAAGCCCGTCAGGGTCGCGAAGGTCGCCGACGACGAGCCCACCGAGGATCGCGAGATCGACGTGCCCGCGCCGATGCAGGAGCTCGGCAAGCGCGTCATCGACGTGGGCCGGCGGCTCATCTACGGCAAGGCCTTCGACGTCGAGATCCGCGGCGAGGACCACATCCCGTGGCACACGAACTTCGTCGTCGCGCCGAACCACGCGAGCCACGCCGACATCGGCCTCGTCAAGCACGCGCTCGGCGACGCCGGCAAGGACCTCGCGGCGCTCGCGGCGAGCGACTACTTCTTCGACGACCGCTACAAGCGCGCGTTCTTCGAGAGCTTCACCGAGCTCGTGCCGATGGACCGCTCGGGCTCGCTGCGAAAGTCGCTCGAGCGCGCGGAGAACGTGCTGCGCGGCGGGCGCTCGCTCCTCATCTTCCCCGAGGGCACGCGCTCGCCGGACGGCTCGATGACGGACTTCAAGCCGTCGCTCGGGTACCTGTCGTTGCGCACGCGCACGGGCATCCTGCCGATGTACCTGCGCGGCACGTACGACATGCTGCCGAAGGGCAAGTGGTTCATCCAGTCGATGAAGCTCGGCGCCGTCTTCGGGCCGTTCCTCGACATCACGCGGCTCGAGTCGCTGGTCGAGGGGTTGCCGCGCTCCGAGCACTACCGGGCCGTCGCGCTCTACGTGCAGCGCATCGTCGAGGCGCTGCGTGACGGCCATCGCCCGCCGCTCGACGTGGCGGCCTTTCGGCGGACGTACCAGGCGGAGGCCCAGCCGTGACGATGAAGAAGAAGGGCGGAAAGCCCCCCAAGAAGAACGGGTCGGGCAACGGCCACGGCCGCGGGCATGCGCGCCCGGGCAAGGAGGAGGCCGCGGGCAAGGCCAAGCGCCAGGCGGGTGAGCCGCCGCCGCCCAAGGCCCTGCCGCCCGCGCGGGCCCTCGTGCCGCGCTCGCGCGCGGTCGCGCGCACCGCGCTCACGCTCGTCACCGGCGGCACGGGCTTCCTCGGCGCGCACCTGCTCGAGCGCCTGCTCGCGGAGGGCAAGGGCCCCCTGCGCGTCGTCACGACCGGCGCGCCCAAGTGGCTCTCGGAGCTCGGCGTCGAGATCATCGAGGGCTCGCTCACCGCGCCGGAGGTCGCCGCGCGCGCGACCGCCGGCGTGCGGCGCATCTTCCACCTCGCGGGCAAGGTGTCGCGCGATCCCGACCAGCAGCGCGCGATGTACGAGGTGCACGTGGACGCGACCAGGCACCTCCTCGAGGCGGCCGCGCGCGCGGGCACCGAGCGCGTGGTGCTCGCGGGCACGAGCGGCACCATCGCGGTCACCGCCGACGGCAAGGTCACGCCCGACGAGGCGCACCCCGAGCCGACGGACATCATCTCGCGCTGGCCGTACTACGCGTCGAAGGCGTACCAGGATCGCGTCGCGCATGGCATATGCGCTCAGGCGAATATCGAGCTCGTGACGGTGCACCCGTCGCTCCTGCTCGGCCCGGGCGACGCGCGCCTGTCGTCGACCGAGGACGTGCTGCGCTTCCTGGGCAAGAAGATCCCGACGCTGCCCTCGGGGGGCCTGTCGTTCGTCGACGTGCGCGACGGCGCGGCTGCGGTGGCCTCCGCGATGGAGCGCGGCAAGCCCGGCGAGCGCTACCTCGTCGGCGGCCACAACATGACCTTCGAGGAGTTCTTCGGCCGCCTCGAGCGCATCTCCGGCGTGCGCGCGCCGTGGCTCAAGCTGCCGACCAAGTGGGTCAAGCCCGCGGCCCGGTGGATGGAGCGCCTCTACGACGCGTTCGACCGCGCCGCGCCCGTGGACGCCGAGAGCGCCGAGATGGGCGAGTTCTTCTGGTACACGGACTCGGCCAAGGCCCGCGCCGAGCTCGACTTCGCCCCCCGCGATCCCACCGAGACCCTGGCCGACACGGTGCGCTACGTGCGCGAGCGCTTCATGCCCGACGGCGGCGCGTTCCTGGCGAAGTCGGCGGGGTAGTCCGCCAAGGGGTCAGGCTCAAGTCTTCAAGTTTCGCCAGGGCGCGCTAGCAGTGCGCTAGCAGCAATGCCGGTCGGATAATGACGGAATCCGTCCGCTGACCACCTGGTCTTGGTCTTGGTCCTGGTCTTCGCCTGCGTGGTTCTGGGGGCTTCGACCAGGACCAGGACCAGGGCCAGGACCAGGCCGGCGCAAAGTGACCG
>CAZQJC010000052.1:0-2072 GCA_964593795.1 uncultured Myxococcales bacterium
CTTCGGGTCTCTGACCCGGATCCGGAGCCTGAAGCCCGAGGCCTGAAGCCCGACGCCTTCAGCGACGGCGCTCGTCCACGGATCAGCGGGCCTGCGCAAGCCCGCATTCTCCAACGCAGTTCAACCCGTTCGGTGCTCTAGGACGACGTCACCGGTCCGACCAGCCCTCGACGAACGCAGCGCGTCATGGTTCACTCGCGCCATGTCGATCCCGTTTCCCAGCACGGAGTGGGTGGCCGCCTACGAGAAGGCCATCAACGCCAATGGCGCCTACAAGACCGCGGCCGCACAGTGGACGTTCGGCGCTGTCGCGCTCGTCGTGAAGGCCGATCAGGCCCTCGGCATCGCCGAGGACACTGGCGTGTTCCTGGACATCCACCAGGGCACTTGCCGCAGCGCGCGCATGTGCTCGCGCGCCGAGGCGGAGACCGCGCCGTTCTGCATCGCCGGCGAGTACGCGCGCTGGAAGTCGGTCATCCGCAAGGAGCTCGACCCCATCAAGGGCATGATGCAGAAGAAGCTCGAGCTCAAGGGCCAGATGACGATCATCGTGAAGTTCGTCGAGGCGGCCAAGCAGCTCGTCGAGTCCGCGACCCACGTCCCGACCAAGTTCCTGGACGAGTGATGGCCGATCTGACGAACCGCAACCCGGCCGAGGTGCGCGACGCCTACGGCACGGACCTCCAGTTCAGCTACTACCAGCCGACCCGCGTCACCTTCGGCGTGGGCGTGCTGCGCGAGATCGGCCTCGAGCTCAAGCGCGTCGGCGCGGCGCGCGCGGTGATCGTGACCGACTCGTTCATGGCGGAGAAGACGCCGCTCGTCGAGCAGGTCCGCAAGGCCCTCGGCGACCGGCTGGCCGGCGTGTGGGCGGGCGTGGTCCCCGACGCGGAGGCCGACACCGTCGACGCGGGCGGCGCGTACGCGCGCTCGGTCGGCTGCGACGCGGTGATCTCGCTCGGCGGCGGCTCGGCGATCGACACCGCCAAGGGCGTGGCGATCGTGGTCACCGAGGGTGGCCAGATCCGCGATCACCAGGGCTCGCAGCGCCTCTCGCGGCGCCTCGTGCCGCACGTCTCGGTGCCCACGACCGCGGGCACCGGCAGTGAGGTCTCCTGCTTCGCGGTGATCAAGGACGCGCGCGCCAAGGAGAAGATGCACTTCGCGGACGACAAGCTCGTCCCCGACGTCGCGATGCTCGATCCCGAGGTGACGGTGGGCATGCCGCGCGCGCTGACGGCGGCCACCGGCCTCGACGCGCTCACGCACGCCGTGGAGGCCTTCGCGGCCCTGCCACGCAACCCGCTGTCCGACGCGATGGCCTCGCATGCGGCGGCGCTCGTCCAGCGCTACCTCCTGCGGGCGTGCGAGAACCCGCGCGACCTGGTGGCCCGAGGCCAGATGCTCCTCGCCTCGAACGCGGCCGGGCAGGCGTTCTCCGCGGCCGGCGTGGGCCTGTGCCACGCGCTCGCGCACGTCGTCGGCGCGCGCCACCACGTCCACCACGGCACCGCGAACGCCATCCTGCTGCCGCACGTGGTGCGCTTCAACGCCGTCGAGCTCTCCGATCGCTACCGCGAGCTCGCGCTCGCGATGGGCCTCGACGTGCGCGACTCCTCCGACGCCGTCGCCTCCGAGGCGCTCGCGAACGCGATCGCCGATCTCATCTCGGCGAGCGGCCTGCCGACCCGCCTGCGCGACGCCGGTGTGCCCGAGGAGGATCTCCCCGCGTCCGCCGAGCAAGCGCTCTCCGACGGCGCGATCGTCTACAACGGCCGCTTCGCCGCAGACGCCGAGCTCACCCTGGAAGTCCTCCGCGCCGCCTTCTGACCGCTACTCAGCCGCATTCTTGAGCTGTCCGAGGTCCGCTGTCCTTCTGCAGGGCGAGCGCAGCGAGCAAAACGGCGTCCCTCGCGGAGCGAGCGAAGATGCAGGTTGGGGGGGCGCTCGGAGGTCGTCGAGGCGAGCGCAGCGAGCCGCAAGGGCGTAGCGAGCGCAGCGAGCGAAGACGCAGGGAGGGGGGCCCCGATGGGCTTTGCCCATCTGGGGGAGGGGCGGCGCGCCCCTCCTGG
>CAZQJC010000053.1:0-27552 GCA_964593795.1 uncultured Myxococcales bacterium
CCCGCCTGCGCGCGCCTTGCGTTCTGCGCTTACGCGTTGCAGGGAATGGTTCCCTGCAACGCCTCAGGGATGGCTACGGACACTGAACAACCTGTCACCACACCATGACCTGAAACTGTCACCCATGTCCTGTCCCGCACCTCCGTCGTCCGAGCCCGAGCCCGAGCCCGAGCCCGAGCCCGAGCCCGAGCCCGAGCCCGAGCCCGTGGGTCGGTGCCCGGGCCTGAAGCCTGAAGCCTGAAGCCTGAAGCCTGAAGCCCGAAGCCTGAAGCCCGAAGCCTGAAGCCTGTTAGTGTCCTCCCGTGACCCCCACCCGTGACGAGTTCCTGCGGCTGGCGCGGCGCGGGACGCTCGTGCCCGTGTACCGCGAGTTGCTCGCCGACGGCGAGACGCCCGTGTCGGCGTACCTCAAGCTGGCCGCGAGCGCGCCCGGCGACGCGAGCTTCCTGCTCGAGAGCGTGGTGGGCGGCCAGAAGTGGGCCGCGTACAGCTTCCTCGGCGTGCGCCCGCGCGCGATCCTGCGCATCAAGAACGGCGTGGCGGAGGTCGAGGCGCGGCTCGAGCCGTCGCCCGCGCTCGGGCTCGACGGCGCGGATCCGGCGGCCGCGCTCGGCGCGCTCCTGTCGCCGTTCCGGCCGGCCACGCCGCCGGGGCTGCCGCGCTTCTTCGGCGGCGCGGTCGGCTACTTCGCGTACGACGTCGTGCGCTCGTTCGAGCGGTTGCCGTCGTTGCCCAAGCCCTCGCTCGACCTGCCCGACGCGGAGTTCGTGCTCACGGACTCGCTCGTCATCTTCGACAACCTGCGGCAGACGGTGAAGCTCGTGGCGACCGCGTGGACGCCCGAGGGCGCGTCGGACGCCGAGCTCGCGGCCACGTACGAGGCCGTCTGCGAGCGCGTCGATGCGCTCGCGCGCGTGCTCGAGGCGCCGGGCCCGACGCCGCGGCCGCTCGATCTGACGGTGCACGAGCGCGGCGAGCGCGCGCCGCTTCGCTCCACGTTCGATCAGCGCGGGTACATGGACGCGGTCCTGCGCGCCAAGGAGTACATCCTCGCGGGCGACGCCTTCCAGGTGGTGCTGTCGCAGCGCTTCGACGCGGACCGCGACGGCACCGACCCGTTCGACGTCTACCGCGCGCTGCGCGTGGTGAACCCGTCCCCGTACATGTTCCACATGTCGCTGCCGCGGCCCGACGGCCCGCCGCTCACGGTGACGGGCGCGTCGCCCGAGGTGCTGTGCCGCCTCGACGGGCGCTCGGTGGAGGTGCGGCCGATCGCGGGGACGCGGCCGCGCGGCGCGACCGAGGCCGAGGACGCGCGGCTCGAGGCGGAGCTGCGCGCGGATCCGAAGGAGCTCGCCGAGCACGTGATGCTCATCGACCTCGGGCGCAACGACGTCGGCCGCGTGGCCAGGGTGGGCACGGTCGAGGTGCCCGAGCGCATGGTCGTCGAGCGCTACTCGCACGTCATGCACCTCGTCTCGCACGTGCGCGGCGAGCTCGCCGAGGGGGCCGGGCCGCTCGACGTGCTGCGCGCGTGCTTCCCGGCGGGGACGCTCACGGGGGCGCCCAAGGTGCGCGCGATGGAGATCATCGAGGAGCTCGAGCCGGCGCGGCGCGGCATCTACGGCGGCGCGGTCGGCTACCTCTCGTACTCGGGCAACCTGGATCTCGCGATCGCGATCAGGACGCTCGTGGGCCTCGGCGATCGCTTCTCGGTGCAGGCGGGCGCCGGCATCGTGTACGACTCGGATCCGGCGGCCGAGCACCGCGAGTGCGTGAACAAGGCGGGCGCGGTCGCGGCGGCGCTGGCGCTCGCCCGGACGGCAGGTTCGTGATGCGTTGCCTGGTCATCGACAACTACGACTCGTTCACCTACAACCTCGTCCAGTACCTCGGGGAGCTCGGGTGCGCCTCGGACGTCGTGCGCAACGACGAGATCACCGTCGCCGAGGCGCTCGCGCGGGCGCCCTCACGCGTGCTGGTCTCGCCGGGGCCGTGCACGCCCAACGAGGCGGGGATCTCGCTCGACGTCATCACCGCGTTCGCCGGGCGCGTGCCCGTGCTCGGCGTGTGCCTCGGCCACCAGGCGATCGGGCAGGCGTTCGGCGGGCTCGTCGTGCGCGCGCCGCGCGTCATGCACGGCAAGACCTCGCGCATCTTCCACGACGAGCGGGGCCTCTTCGCGGGGCTGCCGAACCCGTTTTCGGCGACGCGCTACCACTCGCTCGTCATCGCGCCCGAGTCGATGCCGGCGTGCCTCGAGGTCAGCGCCAAGACCTGGGAGGGCGAGATCATGGGCGTGCGCCACCGCGAGCTCACCGTCGAGGGCGTGCAGTTCCACCCCGAGTCGATCCTCACGGAGTCCGGCAAGGCGCTGCTCCTGAACTTCGTGCGCTGCGAGGGAGGCCGCTGGTGAGCTCGGTGCTGGATTCGATCCTCGCGCGCAAGCGGGAGGAGGGCGAGTCGGCGCGGGCGTACGAGCCGCTCTCCGCGGTGCGGGCGCGGGCGGAGAAGGCCCCGGCGCCGCGGGGCTTCGAGCGAGCGCTGCGGGAGGCGCGCCGGAGGCCGGCGACGATCGCGGAGTTCAAGCGGCGCTCGCCGTCGAAGGGCGCGATCCGCCAGGACGCGCGGCCGGCCGACGTGGCGCGCGCGTACGAGGCCGCGGGGGCGGCGGCGATGAGCGTGCTCACCGACGGCGTGGGCTTCGGTGGGGCGCCCGAGCACCTCGTGCAGGCGCGGGCGGCGGTCGCGATGCCCGTCCTGCGCAAGGACTTCCTGCTGGATGCGTACGACCTCTACGCGTCGCGGGCGCTCGGCGCGGACGCGGCGCTCCTCATCGTGGCGGCGATCCCCGAGGCCGCGCGGCTCGAGGAGCTGCTCGCGGTGGCGGCGTCGGTGGTGCTCGAGGTGCTCGTCGAGGCGCACGACGAGGGCGAGCTCGACGTCGCGCTCGCGGCGGGCGCGCGCGTGATCGGCGTCAACGCGCGCGACCTGCGCACGTTCGTGGTGGATCCCGGGCTCCCGGCGCGCCTGCGGCCGCGCGTGCCGGCCGATCGCGTCTACGTGGCGGAGAGCGGCATCACGACGCCCGCGGACGTGGCGGCGCTGCGGGCGGCGGGGGTGGACGCGATGCTCGTGGGCGAGTCGCTCATGCGCGCGCCCGATCCGGGGGCGGCGCTGGACGCGCTTCTCACATCTGGATAGGCGCATGAGTCGCCTCTTCGTCAAGATCTGCGGGATCACGCGGCCCGAGGACGCGGAGGCCGCGGGGCGCGCGGGCGCCGACGCGATCGGGATCAACTTCTGGCCCGGCTCGAAGCGGTTCGTGGCCGACGAGGGCAGGGCGCGCGAGCTGGCGGCGGCGGCGCGGGCGGCCGGCGCCCGGTGCGTCGTGGGCGTGTTCGTCAACCAGCCCCTCGCGGAGCTCGCGCGGCTCGCCGACGCGCTGCCGCTCGACCTCGTGCAGCTCCACGGCGACGAGACGGCCGAGGACGCGGCGGTGCTCGGCGCGCGGGCGCTCGTGGTCGTGCGCCTCGCGAGCGAGGCCGATCTGCCGCGCGTCGGCGCCGCGGCCGGCGAGCGCGTGCTGGTGGACGCGCAGGTCGCGGGCTACGGCGGTCAGGGCGTGCGCTTGCCCATCGGCCTCGCGGCGCGGGCGGCGGCGCTGCGCCCCGTGATCCTCGCGGGCGGCCTCGACGAGCACACGGTGGCCGAGGTGGTGAGGAGAGCCCGGCCCGACGGGGTGGACGTCGCGAGCGGCGTCGAGTCGGCGCCCGGCCTCAAGGACGCGGCGCGCATCGCGGCGTTCGTCACCGCCGCGCGGTCCCAGGCGACAGGCGCGTAGTCCGGCACACGCCGCATTCGCTGCGGTCTCGTCGCAAGAATTTCCGCGCGCTCACCGTCGGAGAATGCGGGCCCCGATCTGCGGGCACGGCCTCGCGGCTCGAGTCCGCACGCGCACGTGCTTTCACGCGCTTGTCGCTGGTCCCGCGCGTGCACTGGCGCTCGCACACGCCATTGGAGGAACCCATGCGACGCGCGCTCCTCGTAGCACTCTCGATCACGGCCCTCGCGGCCTGCAGCAGCGAAGGCACCATCGGCGGCGGCTCGCCGACCGGCACGCAGCGGGCGCGCGTGCGCAACGCGCCCCCCGCGTCGTGCACCGACTCGGAGTCGAAGGAATGCCCTCCGCTGCAGCCGATCCAGTGTCCCGACGGCACCGACCCGACGATCGACTACGACAGCGGCTGCTGCCCGCACTTCTCCTGCCAGCGGCAATGCGACGCGTCCGCCGCGCCCGACGGCTGCACCGGGTGGCCGGCGCCGATGTGCCCGCCGGGGACGGACCTGTGGATCGGCACGGGCGACGACTGCTGCGCCGTCTATCGCTGCCAGCCCGGCGGCGCGGGCGGTGCCGGTGGCGCCGGGCGCTGCAGCGGTCCCACGCAGCAGCAGCAGTGCCCGCCGGGGCGCCCCTCGTGCGGCCCAGGCGTGGAGCCGATGGTGGTCGGCGAGGACGCCAGTTGCTGCCCGATCTACCAGTGCCCCTGCGACTCCGGCGGTGCCGGCGCGGGTGGCGCGGCGGGCGGCGGCGGCGCGGGCGCGGGCGGTGAAGCGGGCGGCGGCGGCGCGGGCGATCCGGGCGCGGGAGGCGCGGGAAATGGCACGCGGAGGCCGGGCTCGCGGTCGGGCGGCGGCGCGCTCAATGCCGAGCCGGAGAAATGCGGATGCACGTATCCGTCGTGCCCGATGGGCGAGGTCCTCGTGTGCGAGGGGCAGGGCGTCTGCGGCTATCCGTGCGCGTGCCAGCCGCGCGGAGCCGGCGGCGACACTGGCAGCGCCGGGGCGGGCGGCGGCAATGCGGGCTCCGGTGGCGGCAATGCGGGCGCGGGCGGCGGAAGTGCCGGACGCGGCGGTGACAATGGCGGCGGCTATGGCGGGGACGATGGTGGCCACGGCTGCGGCTGCATCAATGACTGGGAGTGCGGCCCGGGGCACGCCTGCGAGGTGAGCTGCTACGACGATCCGTGGTGGGGCCAGGTCTGCGGCGGCACCTGCGTGCGCACGAGGCCGCCCGGTGGTGGTGGTGGTGGTGGTGGCTCGAGCCAGCCGCCGCAGTGCGATCCGAGCCGCATGGGCATGAGCATGCAGTGCGAGATCCCCGCGTGCGATCGCCCCACGGTCGCGGGCGTCGGCCCCGATTGCTGCCCCATCGCGTGCTGCCCGGTCGTGCGCCGAGACGGCACGCTCGGCGTGGAGTGTACCGGCCAGTAGATCATTCCGACCCACCCAGCATCCGCTTGAGGCGCCCGAACAGCCCCGGTGCTTCCGTCTGCGCCTCGAGGTCACCCGCGTAGTCGACGTGCCTTCGCATGACCTCGGCGTCGGGCCACGCCGTGAAGCGATACGTCACCTCGCCCTTGCCGGTCTCGACCTGCACGAGCTTGTAGTGCTGGTCCTCGAACCGCAGCGCCATCCCCTCCGACCAGCCGCGCTTGGGCCGTGGGGAGGTCAGCACGAGCGCGTGCGCGCCGTCCGGATCCTCGAGCACGAAGTCCCCGGACGGCAGCCGGCGGCGCCGCGCCTGGCCGTGCGCGAGGCCCTCCCGCAGGTCCTTGCCGAGCGCGAGCGCCGAGCCCACGCGGTCGGCGGGCTTCTTCGCGAGGCAGCGCAGCACCAGCCGGTCGAGCCACACCGGGATCGCGGCGTCGATCGCGCGCGGCGACGGCGCGGGCTGGTCCCGGTGCGCGAGGATCATCCCGAGCAGCGACTGCGCCTGGAACGGCAGGCGCCCCGTCAGGAGCTCGAAGAGCACGATGCCGAGCGAGTAGACGTCGGAGCGCGCGTCCACGGGCTGGCTCTCGACCTGCTCGGGCGACATGTACGCCGGCGTGCCGAGCACGGCGCCGGTGCGCGTCAGCGTCTCGAGGCCGCCGCTCGAAGCGCGCGCCACGCCGAAGTCCACGAGGTGCACGTGGCCCGACTCGTCGAGCAGGATGTTCTGCGGCTTGACGTCGCGGTGGACGACGCCGGCTTCGTGCGCTGCGGTGAGCGCGTCCGCGACCTCCGCGGCGATCTCGATCGCGCGGCGCACGGCCATCCGGCCACCGGTGGGGAGGCTGCGCCGGAGATCGAGGCCGTGCACGAGCTCCGTCACGAGGAAGGCTTCGCCCTCGTGTCGCCCCGACGCCAGGAAGCGCGGGATCGCCGGGTGACGGAGGCGCCGCAGGATCTCGGCCTCACGCACGAACCGCTCCACGGAGTCGGGCTCCTCCGCGACGTCGCCGAGCAGCACCTTGAGCGCGGCCGGCTCGCCGGACCCCTGGTCCTTGACGCGCAGCACGACGCCCATGCCGCCCCGCCCGAGGGTGCCCTGCACGACGTAGCGCCCTGCGTAGACCGCGCCTGCGTTGAACCGCGACGCCAGCGGACGCTCGGCCGGGGTCCCCTCGCCGCGGAGCGTCCCGCAGCCGGTGCACACCTCCGTCTCCTCGAGCAAGGCGCCGCACCCGGCGCACATCGCGGTCACGCAATCCTCACGACGCCCGCTCCCGCTCCCGCTCCCGAGCGCCTTCGCCACCGTCGCGCCCAGATCCAC
The DNA here is from genome assembly GCA_964593795.1 of uncultured Myxococcales bacterium. Lineage (GTDB taxonomy): Bacteria > Myxococcota_A > Polyangia > JAHFDS01 > JAHFDS01 > JAHFDS01. The sequence goes on from CAZQJC010000053.1 coordinate 6,599, forward strand.
GCCATCCCGAGCATCACGAGCCCCGCGCCTCCGCTCGCCTCGCCCGGCGCCGCCGCGCAGCCCTTCTTCTTCGGTGCGGGGGGCGCCACGGTGGCGGCCACGCAGCCGCCGTCCTTGCAGGTGCCGGCGGCGCAGCTCGTGCCGTCGGGGGCCGGCGCGTACAGGCACTCGCCGGTCTGGGCGTCGCAGCTCGACAGGGCCTGGCACTCGAGCTCGCCGCACCTCGGCGTGTGCACGACGCCGCCTTCCGTGCAGGCGTCGTCGGTGCACGCGTCCTGGTCGTCGACCGCGACGGGCGTGTGACCGACCGCGCCGGTCGCCGGATCGCAGCGGTCCTCGGTGCAGGGATCGCCGTCGTCGGTCGCGACGCCCGCGCAGCGATCGTTCGCGGCGCACGAGACGCCGTCGCCCGCAAAGCCGTCCTTGCACGTGCAGGTGCGGCTGCCGTCGGTGTTGGTGCAGGTGGCGTCGGGGCTGCAGCCGCCGCGGTCCGACGCCGCGCACTCGTCGACGTCGACGCAGCCGCTCGCGGTCGCGCGGTAGCCGGCGTCGCACGCCGCCGGCCGGCAGCTCCCCTGGAGGCACGCGGGCGTCCCATGCGGGATCACGCATGGATTGTCGCAGCGGCCGCAGTGCGCCGTCGAGGCCGTCACGTCGGTCTCGCAGCCGGTCGCGCGATCGCCGTCGCAGTCGCCGAAGCCGGCGTTGCAGCTACAGGCGCCCGTGCCGCGATCGTCGGTGCAGATCGCGTGCGCGCCGCAGACGGCGTCGCTCGGCGCGCCGGCGCAGCGGCCGGCCGTGCAGACGTCCGGCGCCGTGCAGCCGTTGGCGTCGCTGCACGAGGTCCCGTCCGCCGCGGGGAGATCGGCCGGGCAGCCCGCCTCGCTGCCCGAGCAGCTCTCGGCCGCGTCGCAGGCGCCCGTCGACGCGCGGCAGAGGCGCCCCGCGGGGGCGAAGGCATCGATCGGGCATGTCGCGGCGCCGCCGGAGCAGACCTCGGCGTGATCGCAGGGCCCCGCGGCCGCCCGGCAGGTGGCGCCCGCGACGACGAACGCGTCGGCGGGGCAGGCCGGGCCTCCGCCCGTGCAGGCCTCGGCCACGTCGCACGGTCCCGCGGATGCGCGACAGACGGTGCCCGCCCCGGCGAACACGTCCCCGGGGCAACCCGCGCTCGAGCCCGTGCAGGTCTCGGCGACGTCGCACACGCCGCCCGCAGCGCGGCAGGTGGTGCCGGCGGGGGTGAAGCCGTCGGGCGGGCAGGCCGCGGCGGCGCCGGTGCACGCCTCGGCGACGTCACACGCGCCGGCGGACGCGCGGCAGGGCGTGCCGGTCGCGACGAAGCCGTCGGGGGGGCAGGCGGTGGCCGAGCCGCTGCACGTCTCCGCCACGTCGCACACCCCGGCGGACGCGCGGCACACGGTGCCCGCGTTGCCGGGCAGGTGCGTCACGACGCCGGTTGCGGGATCGCACGCGTCGACCGTGCACGGGTTGCCGTCGTCGGTCGGGGGGGGCGTGCCCGCGCACTGCCCGCTCGCATTGCACGCGTCCCCCGCGGTGCAGGCATTGCCGTCGCTGCAGCCGGTGCCCGCGGCGACGAAGCCGTCGGCGGGGCAGGCCCCCGAGGCCCCGGTGCAGCTCTCGGCGAGGTCGCAGCCGCCGGCCGCGGGGCGGCAGGTCGTGCCCGCCGAGGCGAGGACGTCCGCGGGGCAGGCGGCCGTGCCCCCGGCGCAGGTCTCGGCGACGTCGCACGCGCCCGTGGCCGCGCGGCACACCGCGCCCGCCGCCGCCAGCGCGTCGGCTGGACACGCGGCGCTCGTGCCGGTGCACGTCTCCGCGGGGTCGCACCCGCCCGTGGAGGCCCTGCACACCGTGCCCGCATGGCCGGGCAGGTTCGTCACCACGCCGGTGATCGTGTTGCACGCGTCGACGGTGCAGGGGTTGCCGTCGTCGGTGGCGACGGGCGTGCCCGCGCACGCGCCGCCGGGGCCGCACAGATCGTTGGTGGTGCAAGCATTGCCGTCGTCGCAGGCGCCTCCGATGGGGCTGCACGTGGCGGGTGTCGAGCGCCAGACGCCGCGCCCGTGCGTCACCGCGACGAGCTGCGTCCCCGAGAAGAACAGCTCCTCGACCGAGACGTTGGCGGGGCCGTCGTGCGGCACGGACCAGGTCGCGCCGCGGTCCTCGCTGGTGAACAGGCCCACCTCCGTGCCCGCGTAGAGCCAGGTGGGCCGCAATGGGTGAATCGCAAGCGCCCGCACCGGCGCGGCGGGGAGCTGCGTCGCGCCGGTTCCGGACGCCGCGGTCCACGTCGCGCCCGCGTCCATCGTGCGCCACACGTTCGGCTGCGAGAAGCCGCCGAGCGCGACGTACGCGATCGCGGGCGAGGTCGGATCGATCGCGATGCGGAAGACGTAGCGGTTCGGCAGCGTGGCGCCGTCGAGCTGGGTCCACGTCGGGCTCGCGCTCGTGCCGTCCGTCGTGCGGTAGACGTCGCCGTTCGTGTGGCCGACCCACAGGACGTCGGCGTTGCCGGCCTGCACGGTGATCGCGCTGATCTCGGCATTGCCCGTCGTGGGCGGCTTGACGCTGCCCCAGGAGGGCCCGCCGAAGGCGGCAGGGGGCTGGCTGTTCGCCGTGCGGACGTCACTCGTGCGCCAAAGGGACCAGCCGCCGGCGTAAAGGCGCGTCGGCAGGTTCGGGTCGAGCGCGAACGGCGCGATGAAGAGCGCGCGCTGGCTCTGCGCGTCGGGGATCGAGAACGGGGCGGGCTTCCACGCGAAGGATCCGGTGCCGGCGTCGAAGTAGCTGCCGGCGATCTCCTCGGCGCTCGCGGCGCCGTCGGCCGAGCGCTCGACGCGCAGGTACACGTACTCGCCGTAGAAGCGCGTCGCGTCGCTCGGGTCGGCGGCCGAGTAGCCCCCGTCGCCGCCGGCCCAGGACGTCCAGCCCTCGCTGTTGCCGGCGTACCGCAGCATGCCATTGTCCTGCGCGCCGGCCACGATGACGCCGGTGGCACTGGCGGCGCCGCCGTAGAACTGGGTGATGCCGAGGCCGTGGTTGAGCGATTGCCAGCCCGACAGTGACGTGACGGAATACGCATTGGCGCTGTAGAGGCCGCCGTCGTTGCCGAAGTAGACGGTCGTGTTGCTGGTCCCGTCGAAGCCGGGGTGCGCCGCGATCGCGTGGTGGTCGGCGTGCGCGGACATCGGCGAGAAGCGCCAGTCGCTGATCTGCGTCAGCGTCACGCCGCCGTCGGAGCTCCGGTAGAGGTCGAGCCCGCCGACGATGAGCGTCTGCGCACTGGTGGGATCGACCCAGAGCGTGTTCGCGTACCAGCCCTGGGTGCCGAGGTACCCGACGCCCGTGCTGACGCGCGCAAAGGTTCGCCCGCCGTCGCTGCTGCGGTAGAGCTCGCCGCCCGCGAGGTCCACCGACGCGTAGACGATGGTCGGGTTCGATGGCGCAATGGCGAGCTCGACGCGGCCGTCGATGCCGCCGGTGGGCGCAGGAAGGCCGGTCGAGGAGGTCCACGTCAGGCCCCCGTCGCGCGTGTAGAGGGCCGTGCCGCGGGCGCTCGCGATGGCGTCGAGGCCATTGGTCGGATCGATCCGGACGTCGAGCACCTCGCCCATGAGGACCTGCTGGAAGCTCGCGCCGAGGTCCACGGAGCGGTAGAGGCCCGTGCGGGTCGCGACGTGCAGGAAGCCGGCGGTCGTCTGGCTCATGGCGATCCGGTTCACGAGCTGGAAGTCGGCGGTGTTCGTGGCCGGGAGCTGCGCCCACGTCGCTCCGCCGTCGTCGCTCTTGAAGATGCCGGCCCCGCCGATCGCGTCGAAGTTGTAGAAGCCTTCGCCGGTGCCCGCGAGGATGCGATTGGCGTTCGCGGGATCGACGACGAGGCTGCTCACGGCGAGGTTGCCCATGAAGTCGTCGAGCAGCGAGAAGCTGGCGCCGCCGTCGGTCGAGCGCCACACGCCGCCGGCGACCCCGCCCACGAGGATCCGCGACGGCTGCGCGGGGTGCAGCGCGATCGCGCGGATGCGGCCGCCGATGTTGCCGGGGCCGAGCGCCGACCAGCTCGCGCGCGTGATGCCCGCGGCGGGCTTGCGCGCCGGAGCGAGCCGCAGGCCGTCCGCCTGCGCCTTGGCGCGCGCCACCGCGCCCGTGGGGACCACGCCGCGCTCGTCCTGCTGTTGCCGCCGCCGCAGCCGCGCCGCCTCCGACGGGTGGTCCGCCGCCAGCGGATCGGTCTTCTCCACGAGGCGCGCGAGGCGCTTCGGAGGGAGCTCGCAGAGCTCGCGATTGGACAGCGTGCGCGCGAGGCGAATGCGCGCCGCGACCTCCGGCCTGATGCCCCGCGCGGCCTCGAGCGCCGCATCGCTCATCCCGTCGTGGCACGCGGCAGGGGCCGGCGCGGGAGGCCGGCTGCACGCCCCGAGCGCGATCGCGACGACCCCCAGCCGAAGCCCGCTCCAGCCCATCGATCCCCCGCCGGAGCCAAGGCTCCGCAGTCGACATCGTACCCGTCGGAGGCCCAAAGCGGCTCAGCGCTGCTCCCGAATGCGCCGGGTGGGAGATGTGCGCCGGTCCCCCCACGCGGCCGCCACCGTGAAGCGGGCTTGAGGGACCCTTTCGGAAAGCGGTACGCTTGGTGCCTCGTCGGTTCTTGACGGATGGGGGAAGCGGATGAGGGACGATGGTTTTCGTCTGGGGCATTGTCGCCCCAGCCTGCTCGATGATCGGGGCAGCGACGCCCCAGGTACTTGCTCGGCGCTGCTTCCTATTCGCCTCGTGGCAATGTGGAGCACGAATTGCAGCGCAAACAAGCTGGGTATGGACAGTCCGTCGGCTGTGTTGCTCGCCTCGCTCCTCACCCTCATCACCGTGAGCTGTAGCGCTCCCACGGACGCAATAAACTCCGGAACGTCACGCTGTCAGGCCTGTTCACAGGGCACGGCGTTGAACATCGACAATCGACGGGCTTCGGGATTCTGCGGACTCATGGGCAGCGGTACGAGTTCGTCCGGAGAGGGCAGCTATCAGTGCGAAGGCGACGGTGAGTGTAGGAAGATCTGTGTATCGTGTACTGCCGTGACTGCGCCGTCGCTCAGCGGCGATCGGCTCTCCTGTGTCGATCCCAGCCTGGGCGACTGCGGGACGAACCGGTGTCAACTCGGGCAGCAGTGTATAGACGGGAACTGCGTCGCCCCGCCCCCCAACAATGGAGCCTCCGGCGGCGCGGGATCCGGCGGCGGCGGCGGGAGCGGGAGCGGGCCGGTCGGTGTGTTTGGAGCCAGCACTTTTGGCACGTCAGTCTTTGGACCATGATGATGGAGGCGCGACCATGCAGGTGAACGTCACGATTAACATCGACGATCGCATCGTTCGCCTTGCGAAGCGGCTGACGAAGCGTCGGATGGCATTGGTGTCATTCCTTGCTCTGCTCGCCGTATCGACTTATGCAATCGCGGTCCCTAACACATTCCAGGACGGCGAAACGATCTCTGCCGCCAAGATGAACGCGAATTTTTCGGCCCTTGAGGCCAAGCGATCATTCACCGGTGAGGTTGTCGTGACCGGTTCAGTACGGTCCAACTTTGGACTGACCACCGATGTCGACCACTTCCAACTCGGAAATGACGGCGGGCAGGTGCTTGCACGTCTGGGGTTGAAGGCCAGCTCGGGCGACTTCTATGTCGGCACGGAGAACTCCAATTCTGCGATCGTGGTGAAGCAGAACAGCAACGTCGGAATCGGAACGGCAGGCCCTGGCGCGAAGTTGCACGTCGACTCTGGTGGCGACGCCAGCGGTGCCGTGCCGGCAATAAAGATGACCTACGGCGCAAATTCAGCCGGCTGTGATCTGTACGTGACAGGCAGTGGCACTAGATGCACTGATGGTGGGGGGAGAATCCTTGCAGGCCCAGGATCTCCAAATCAGTATACCCTTTGCGCAAAGTGCCAGTAATTTCATTGTCGGACACCACGGGATTCGCTGCACCCGCGAAACGAATGGCCAGCACGCTCATGAACGTGCTCGCCCGTTCCGGGCGCTACCCCCTGCCTCTGACCACCGCGCGCTGCGCGGACCTCTACGGCATCACGAAGATCGGATTGGTCGCGGCAAACGGGCGGCGGCCGGGGTGCACGGGCTCGAGCGTGCGATCGCCGTAGGCGGCGACGATGACGAAGCTGCCCATCGGCGCGATGTCGATGGGGATGCTGCGGCGGAAGCGGATCGCGGGGTTCGCGGGATCCGCGTCGGAGGCGCTGATCTCGAGCTTCTGCACCACCTCGCCGTCGACGAGGATCTCGACGAAGTCGGCGTCGATCCAGCTCGCCCCCTGCAGCGTGACGTTCACCATCTGCCGCGCGCCGCCGCCCGCCGCGAAGTCCCCGGGGCCGGCGCCGATCACGTCGGCAGACAGGTAGAGGCCGCCGGAGATGGTCACGTGGCCGGCCGTCAGGCCATCGCGGACGCGGTCCCCCGTGAGCTGGCGCGGGTCGTCCGTGCCGAGCGTGATGCACGTGCGCGGGTAGCCGACGGGTGAGCTGGAGATGCCGTGGCTGTCGGACGACCCGACGGCGAAGACCCTGCGCCCGCCGCGGTTGAGCGCGAGCCAGTCGCGCACGCGGTCCTGCGCGCCGTTCCAGTCGTTGTCGTTGAAGACCTCGACGAGCGTGAACTGCGTGTCCCAGTCGCCGGGGCGATCGACCATGCCCGTCACCGGGTTGAAGCCGACGTAGTCGAAGTAGTTCGTCGGGCCGCGCGGGTGGTTGATGATGATGGCCGGCAGCTCGGGCCGCGCGCGCACCTGATCGAAGACCACCTTCGGCGAGAGCGTCTCGAGGGGCACGTCGGGGCGGGCGTGCGTCGGGAACTTCTGCCAGAGCGGCGCGCCGCCGTTCGGCCGCGTGGCGTCGGGCGCGAGGGGGAAGACGCCCATGTGGCCCCAGAGCTCCATGCTCGTCATCTCGATCGATGCGGGGCCGAACGCCCACGCCTCGAGGTGCTCGGCCGCGATCTCGTCCTCGAACCCGGCCACGAACTCGTGCTCCGAGCGCACCGGGAGCTCGAGGCCGTCGGCCACCGCGGAGCGCAATTTTTGGCGCGCGTCGTCGCCGGAGTCGTTCGAGCGGCGCGTGTGGATGTGGAAGTCGCCGCACTGGATGTTCGGGGTCGCGACGACATGCGCGAGCGTGCCCGACGCCTCGACCGTGCCGCCCTCGGGGACGTCCACGGTCTGGCGCAGGAGCTCGTACTCGTAGCCGTGCGACGCCACGACCTCCCAGCGGCCGGCCGGGGCGCGCATCGTCACCTCGCCGGTGTTCGCGTACTCGACGTGGAGGCGCCCGCGCGAGACCTCGGGCTCGCCGAGGCGTCCCGGCACGTCGCCGGTGTCCTGGCCCGCGGCGGGCAGGAGCTGGATGCGCGCGGGGATCGCGGCCCCCGCGGTGTCGCGCACGACGACGTGCACGAGGCCCGCGGGTGGGAACGTCAGCTCGGCGCGCTGGCCGGCGGGCGCGAGCTCGAGCTTCACGGGGACGTCGCCGCGCCGGTACGCCGTCAGCGTGATCGCCTCGGTCGCGGGGACGTGGAGCTCGAACGCGCCGGAGTCGCTCACGAACGCGCGCGAGCGCGGCTTTGCGCCGCTCTCGGCGTGGACGCGCGCGCCCACCGCGGGCGAGCCGTCGGCGTTCTTCACGGTGCCCGACACGAGCCGGAGCTGCGTGCCGTCCACCTTCGCCAGCGTCTGCACGAGGCCGTCGAGGCCGGGGCCGCCGATCGCGAGGCGCGCGTGCGTGTGGTGCTCCTCCTGGCCGCAGGCGCCGAGGTCGAAGCCGTCGGTGAGGCCCGCGACGAAGCCGGAGGCGCTCACGCCGCCGCCGAGGGGGCCGGTGGGGCTCCGGTACGCCCAGCTCGCGCCGAGGTCGTCGATGAAGGCCACCCACGGCGTGGGCGCGCGGATCCCCTCCTGGAAGCCGATGTCCGGCATCCACATCGGCGCGCGCGGCGCGAACATGAAGCCGTGCAGCGTGGCCTCGGCGCGCGTGGCCTCGGCGCGCGGAGACCGGTAGCGGTAGACGACCTCGACCACGTCGGAGCCCGGCGCGAGGACGTAGTCGAGCGCAGCCTCGATGTCCTCGAAGCCGTCGGCGGACACTAGCCCGCGCGTGAGGCTGTCGTAAAAGGGGATCGGCGCGAGGCGGCCCGACGCGCGGATGATCGCGGGGCCGCCATCGGAGCCGTCGGCGATGACGGACACGCTGGTCGTCAGGACCGTCGAGCGGCCGGTGAGCAGGAAGAACTCGCCGAAGTCGGCGGGCGCGACGAGCCTGCCGCCACGCACGAGCGCGAAGCCGACGGGCCGGCCTCCCCAGGGATCGTAGAGGTCCGAGTCGCCCACGTCCTCGATCACGACGGCGACGCGATCGTTCGCGAGCACCCAGTCGCCAGGGGCCCACGTGATGAGCCCGCTCGCGACCGGCGGGAGCTGCCCGGCGGTGACGCGGCCCGCGCGCGCCTGGCCGGCGCTGGCGCCGAGCGGATCGGCGTGGCCGGGCCCGCCTGGCGCGAAGGGCTGGGCGCTGCAACGCGGCCCGTCCGCCGCGGGGCGCGTGCCCGCGTCGGGTTCGGGCAGTGCCGGGCTGCCGCCGGGGCCGGCGGCGCCCGTCCGTCGGAGCGGGTCATCGCAGCCGAGCAGGAGGGTGAAACAGGAGAGGGAGAGGGCCGCCACGCTCGTGGCACACGACCGACACGACATCGTGGCGAGAGCATATCAGGTTGGAAATCCTTGCCGGGTGTCGCGATCCTGCCGCGGCGTGTCATGCTGCGCGCGATGTCGGTCCTGTCGCCCCTCGAGTCCCGCTTCGGCACCTACGGCGGTCGCTACGTCGCCGAGACCCTCATGCCCGCGCTAGACGAGCTGTCCGCCGCGTGGGACGCCGCGCGGCGCGACCCCGCCTTCCAGGCCGAGCTCGACCACGTGCTTCGTGAGCACGTCGGCCGGCCGTCGATGCTCACGCCCGCCGAGCGCCTCTCGGCGCACCTCGGGCGCGGCGTGCGCGTGTTCCTCAAGCGCGAGGACCTGAACCACACCGGCGCGCACAAGATCAACAACTGCGTCGGCCAGGCGCTGCTCGCGCGGCGCATGGGCAAGAAGCGCCTCATCGCGGAGACCGGCGCGGGCCAGCACGGCGTCGCGACGGCGACCGTGGCGGCGCTGTTCGGCTTCGAGTGCGAGGTGTTCATGGGCGCGGAGGACGTCGCGCGCCAGTCGCTGAACGTCTTTCGCATGAAGCTCCTCGGCACGACCGTGCGCGCGGTCGAGCAGGGCTCGCGGACGCTCAAGGACGCGATGAACGAGGCGCTGCGCGAGTGGGTGACGCGCGTGCGCGACACGCACTACGTCATCGGCAGCGCCGCCGGGCCGCACCCGTATCCGTCGCTCGTGCGCGACCTGCAGGCCGTCATCGACCGCGAGGCGCGCGCACAGGTGCTCGAGCGGGCAGGGCGCCTGCCGGACGCGGTGGTGGCGTGCGTGGGTGGCGGCTCGAACGCGATCGGCGCGTTTCATGCGTTCGTGCCGGACGCGGGCGTGCGGCTCTTCGGCGTGGAGGCGGCGGGCGACGGCGTCGAGACCGGGCGCCACGCGGCGACGCTCGCGGCCGGGCGCGTGGGCGTCCTGCACGGCGCGAAGAGCTACCTCCTGTGCGACGACGACGGGCAGATCATCGAGACGCACTCGATCAGCGCGGGCCTCGACTATCCGGGCGTCGGGCCCGAGCACGCGTGGCTCAAGGACACGGGGCGCGCGCGCTACCTCGCCGTGCGCGATCGCGAGGCGCTCGAGGGGCTGCAGCTCCTCGCGCGGACCGAGGGCATCCTGTGCGCGCTCGAGACGGCGCACGCGATCGCGGCGCTGCCGGCCATCGTGGGCGAGCTGCCCGAGGGCGCGGTCGTCATCGTGTGCCTGTCAGGGCGCGGCGACAAGGACATGCCGAGCGTCGCCCGCGCGCTGGGGGTTTCGCTGTGAGCGGCGCGTCGCGGCTCGAGGGCGCCCTGCGGGGGCCGAAGAAGGGCCTCGTCGCGTACGTCACGGCCGGCGATCCGTCGCCCGCGGCGACCGTGGACGTCGTGTGCGCGTGCGCGGCCGGAGGCGCCGATGTCATCGAGCTCGGCGTGCCGTTCTCGGACCCGAGCGCCGACGGCCCCGTGATCCAGCGGGCGATGCAGCGCGCGCTCGGCGCGGGCGGGTCGTACGTGCGCACGCTCGAGACCGTCGCGGCGGTGCGGAAGCGCGGCGTGGACACGCCGATCGTGCTGTTCGGCTACTTCAACCCCTTCTATGTCCGCGGCCTCGAGCGCGCGGTCGGCGAGGCGCGGGACGCGGGCGCCGACGGCATGCTGATCGTGGACCTGCCCCCCGAGGAGGGCGCGGAGCTGCACGGCCCCTTGCGCGCGGCGGGCCTGGGCGTGGTGCCCCTCATCGCGCCCACGTCGACGCCGGCGCGCATCGCGGCCGCGGCCGCCGCGGCGAGCGGCTTCGTCTACTACGTGGCGCTCCTCGGCGTCACGGGCGCGGCCCTGGGCGCCGGGGCGCTCGGCGAGCTCGGCGGGCGCGTGGCGGCGATCCGCGCGGCGACGCCCTTGCCGATCGCCGTCGGCTTCGGCGTGTCGGGGCCCGAGGACGCGGCGCGCGTGGCCGAGCACGCCGACGCGGTCGTCGTCGGCTCCGCGATCGTGCGCGCCGTCGAGGAGCACGGGGCGTCGCCGGGCCCCGCCGTCGAGCGCTTCGTCGCCGGCCTGCGCGCCGCGCTGCGCTGATCGACTACACCGGCAGCTCGAGCTCGAAGCGCGCGCCGCCGAGCTGCGACGGCACGAGGCGCGCCTGGCCGCCGTGCGCCTCCGCCACCGCGCGCACGATGGCGAGGCCGAGCCCCGCGGAGCCGCGCGCGCGGGCGCCCGCGGCCTGGTGGTAGCGATCGAAGATGAACGGCGCATCGGCCTCGGCGACGCCCGGACCCGAGTCGTCCACCGCGACGTGCAAGAGGCCGCCCGCCCGGCGCGCCTCGAGGCGCAGCCGCCCGCCCTTGGGCGTGAACTTGAGCGCGTTCGCGAGCAGGTTCTGCACCGCCTGGCCGAGCGCGGGGCCGTCGAGCGAGGCCTGCCCGGCGCCGGCCACGTCGAGCTCGAGCGTGAGCCGCCGCCGCGCCCCGAGCGCCTCGAAGGGCCGCGCCTCCGACTCGAGGAGCGCCGCCACGTCGGTCGGCCGGCGCTCCGCGCGGACGAGGCCCGCGTCGATGCGCGCGACCTCGAGCACGCCGTCCACGAGGTGCGTCATCTCGTCGCAGATGCGCCGGATCGCCTGCGCGTGCGCGCGCCGCTGCGCCGCCGGCATGTCGTCGTCGCCGTCGAGCAGCTCCGCGATGAGGCCGAGCTTGCCCACCGGGTGCCGCAGGTCGTGCACCACCATCGCCTGGTGGTCGCGCCGCAGCGCCTCGACCTCGCGCCGCAGCTTCTCGACGCGGAGGATGCCGCGCACGCGCGCGCGCAGCTCCGCGCCGTCGATCGGCTTCTTGACGTACTCGACCGCACCGAGGGCGATGCCGCGCTCGACGTGCTCGGGCTCGCTCGCCGCCGCCGTGATGAGCACGACCGGCACGTCCCGCGCGTCGCCCGCGGACAGCCGCTCGAGCACCTCGAAGCCGTCCATGCCCGGCATCGACACGTCGAGCAGGATGAGGTCCGGCCGCCGCTTCGCGACGCACGCGAGCGCCTCGGGGCCGCTCCGCGCCTCGACGAGCTCGTAGCGATCCTGCTCCAGCAGCGCGAGCAGCAAGAGCCGGTTGTCGTCGACGTCGTCGACCACCAGCACGAGGTCGAGCGGGCCGGGCGAGCTCATGCGGCCTCGTTGGCCGCGTCGGCGGGCAGGCACAGCGAGAAGCGGCTGCCGCGGCCGGGCTCGCTCGTCACCTCGAGGTCCCCCCCGAGCACGCGCGCGAGCTTGCGCGAGAGGGCGAGGCCGAGGCCCGAGCCGCCGAAGCGCCGGTTCTCGCCCACGTCGAGCTGCCGGAACTCGTCGAAGATCATCGCCAGCGCCTCCATCGGCATGCCGATCCCGGTGTCCGCGACCCAGAGGATCACCTCGGCCCCGCGGCGAGAGAAACCCACGCGGACGCCGCCCTGCTCGGTGAACTTCACCGCGTTCGAGAGCAGGTTCAGCACGATCTGCCGGACCTTCGCCGCATCCGTGTCGACCGCGAGCCGCGCGGGTGCGTCGCCGTCGAGGCCGAGCTCGAGCGCCTTCTGCTGCGCCAGCGGCGCGACGGTGGCGACGCACGTGCGCACGAGCGCCACGAGGTCCGTCGGCGCGCGGCGCACCTCCATGCGCCCCGACTCGAGGCGCGCGAGATCGAGCACGTCGTCGATGATCTCGCGCAGGTGCTGGGCGTTCCGGCGCACCACCTCGACCGACTTGCGCGTGCCGTCGGGCGTCCCGCCGTCGGCGAGCACGATGTCGGAGAACCCGATGATCGAGTTGAGCGGCGTACGCAGCTCGTGCGACATCGTCGAGAGGAACTGGCTCTTCATCTGGTAGGCGCGCGCGAGCTCCGCGAGCTTCTCCTCGATCGTGCGGTTCTTCTCGTCGAGCAGGCCCACCATGCGGTTGAAGGCGCGCTCGACGTCGCCGATCTCGTCCTCCCGCGCGACCGCGGCCTGGACCTTGCCGCCCTCGCCGACCTCGAGCAGGGCCGAGCGCAGCGTGGCGAGCCGCGCGGCGACGTTCCGCGCGAGCACCGCGAGCCCGAGGAGCACGGCCGCGAGCGCGAACGCGATGGTCGCGACGACGATGTAGTTCGACGTGCGCGAGGAGTCGATCGTGTCCTCGAAGCGCTCCTCGGCGCGGGTCTGCGTGCGCTGGGCGAGATCGACGAGGAGCTGCCGCGCGCGCGGCACGTACTTGGCTGCGTCGGTCTCCTCGACGAACGTCTGCAGGTCGGCCATGTCGGCGTCGCCCGCGTCGAGCTTCTGGCCGAGGTCGATGTACTTCTGGCCGACGTCCTTGAGCCAGGCCTGGATGATGCCGTCGAGCTCGTCGAGCGTCGCCACGTCCTCGGCGCGGTGCATCACGAGGTCGCGCGTCTCGGCGACGAGCTTGGGCCAGCGCGCCCGCGCGCGCTGGAACGGCTTGAGGAGCGCCCAGTCCGTCGAGATGACGAAGCCGCGCACGCCGTTCTCGAGGTCCACGACGAGCAGGCGCATCTCCTCGACCTTGGCCGAGAGCGGCAGCGCCTTGTGCGCGATCCAGTCGAGCTCGCCGCGCACGTGCAGGAGCGTGCGGTGCGACGCCAGCAGGCCGAGGAGCAGCACCACCACCACCAGCGAGGAGCCGATGGCGAAGCTCCAGAAGAGGCTCTTTCTGCGCCGGCTCACGACCGGCTCCACCCCGCGTCCGCTTGCGCGCGCCCCGGGCTCACGCGGGTGGCTCCGGCAAGAGGCCCCGCGCGGCCGCGGCGGCGATGGCGGCGGCGTAGACGTCCTTGAGCGGCGCGCCCGTGCGCTCTGCGGCGGCGCGCACCGAGGCGTGCTCCGGCGCGACGTTCCACACGCGCCCCGCGCGCAAGCCGAGCTTGATCTCCACCTCGCCGTACGCGGTCTGCACGCGCTCCGTGCGGCGGTCGAGCACCTCGCGCAGGACGGCGCGGTACCGCACGCCGAGCGTGGTCGTCTCGCGCAGGAGCAGCTCGGTCGCGGCCGCGCGCAGGTTCGCTGCGACGAGCGCGCCCACCTGCACCGCGGGGCGTCCGCGCTTCATCACGATCGGGACGATCCACGCGTCGCGCGCGCCGAGGGCGAAGAGGCGCTCGAGGACGACGGGCCACAGCTCGGGGTTGGCGTCGTCGACGTTGGCGACGAGCTCGACGAGCTCCTCGCTCGCGGCCTCGCCAGCGCTCGGGCGCACGAGCGACAGCCGCACGACGTTCGGCCGATCGGCCAGCTCCCGCGTCCCCGCGCCGTAGCCCGTGGCGACGTCGCTCCCGACGGGCGCGTCGCCCCAGCGTGTCACGCCCTCGGCGAGGATCGCCGCCGCCGTGGGTGTCGTCAGCTCGTGCGGTGGGCCGCCGCGGACGACCGGCGCGCTCACCTCGGAGAGGAGCGCCAGCGTCGCGGGCGCCGGCACCGGCAGCAGGCCGTGCGCCGTGCGCACCATGCCCTGACCGAGCACGAGCGGCGCCGCCGACACGCCCGCCGGCGCGAGCCACGCGAGCGCCGCCGACGACGCGACGATGTCGCCGATGGCGTCGAGTCCGCCGACCTCGTGGAAGAGCACCTCCTCGAGCGGCACCCCGTGCATCCGGCCTTCGACGCGTCCGAGCCGCTCGAACGCCCCGAGCGCCCGCGCCTTGACCCCCGCCCCGATCCTCGCCCCCGCGATGATCCTCCTCACCTCCCCGTAAGGCCGATGCCCATGCGCATGCCCGTGCCCACCCTCGTGCCCATGCCCTCCGTCGTGGACGTGGTCGTGGTCGTGGACGTGGACGTGGACGTGGTCGGTTTCCTCCCCCCGCACCGTGTGCGGCGCATCCGGATCCGGGTCTCCCCCTTCGACCACCTCGGCCTTGATCGCCGTGATCCCGCCGCGCATCACGCGCCGCATCGACAGCGCCAGCCCCGCCACCTCGAGCGCCTCGAACGCCTCGGCGATCACCTCCGGCGGCACCCCGAGATCGAGGAACGCCCCGAGCAGCATGTCCCCCGCCGCGCCCGCCGCGCCGTCCACGTGCAGCCACAACCCCGGCTCGATCCTGCGCATCCGGTGCCTAGCGCTTCCGGTTGATGGCCGCCGCGAGCATGCCCGCCCCGAACCCGTTGTCGATGTTGACCACGCCCACGCCGGGCGCGCACGAGGACAGCATCGCGTGCAGCGCCGTCATGCCGCCCGCGCTCACGCCGTACCCGATCGAGGTCGGCACCGCGACGACCGGCCGGTCCACGAGTCCTCCGACGACGCTTGGCAGGGCGCCCTCCATTCCCGCGCACACGACGATGACCTCTGCCGCGCGCAGCCGGTCGAGCGCCCCGAGCAGCCGATGCAGCCCCGCGACGCCCACGTCGAAGAGCCTCCCCACGCGGTTTCCCGCGAGCTCGGCCACCAGGGCCGCCTCCTCGGCCACCGGCACGTCCGCCGTGCCCGCCGACACGATCAGCACCTCGCCGCGTCCGCGGTCGCGCCACTCCGCCTGCCGCAGGAGCAAGCACCGCGCGCTCGCGTGGTGCTCGAGCGCCGGCAGCGCCGCCCGCACCGCCTTGACGAGGGCCGCGTCGGCGCGCGTGACGAGCACGTCGCCGCCGCCCCGCGCCAGCTCCCCGACGATGGCGATCACCTGCGCAGCCGTCTTGCCCTGCCCGAGCACGACCTCCGGGAACCCCTGCCGCAGCGCGCGGTGGTGGTCGAGCCGCGCGAACCCCCCGACCTCCACGAAGGGCAAGGTCGCGAGCCGCTCCATCGCGTCGTCGATCGACGCCTGCCCGCCCTGCACCGCCTCGAGCAGCGCGCGCAGCCGCTCGGGTGTCACTTCTTCACCCGGATGCGCACGTCCTCGACGGCCCGCTCGCTCGCGCCCGTGACCGTGATCGTCACGCCGTCGAGCTTGACGCTCTCGTTCTCGCGCGGGATGCGCAGCATGCGATCGAGCAGCAGGCCCGCCACCGACTCGTAACCGTCGCCCTCTGGCAGCGCCACGCGCAGGACGCGGTTCACCTCCGCGATCGGCGTCCGCCCGGCCACGCGCCACACGCCCGGGCCCTCCTGCCGGATCGACGACGGCTCGGCCGCGTCGAGCTCGTCCTCGATCTCGCCCACGATCTCCTCGACGATGTCCTCGCCGCTGACGACGCCCACGGCGCCGCCGTACTCGTCGACCACCACGACCAGCGACTCGCCGCGCTGCTGCATGAGCGCGAGCGTGTCCACCACCGGCTGGCTCTCCGGGACGAACAGCGGCGCGCGCGCGAGCTCCGCCACGGTCGCGTCCTTGCTCGCCTTGAGCACGTCGAACGCGTGGAGGATCCCGACCACCTGGTCCACGCGCTCGCGGTAGATCGGCATGCGTGTGTGCCGCTTGTCGCGGTACTCGGCCACCGCCTCGGCGAGCGGCGAGTCCTCGGGGATGGCGCTCACCTCCGACAGGGGCACCATGATGTCGTACACCGTCTGCTCGCCGAACTCGAAGATGCGCGCGATCATCTTGCGCTCCGGCTCGGTGAGCGCGCCCGTCGTGCCGGCCGGCGCGGCGACCCCGGGGGCGTTGAGCACCTCCTCGATCTCCTCGCGCGACGGCGCGTGTGGCCGCCGCGACAGGCGCAGCGCCCGCAGCATCGAGCCGACGGCCGTGGCCAGCACGAAGACGATCGGCCGGAACCCGACCTCCGCGAGCCAGAGCGGGCGCGACAGCCAGCACGACAGCCGCGTCGCGTGCTCCTCGCCGAGCGCGCGCGGCACCGCGCGGCCGAGCACGATGAGCACCGCGGCCGCCCCACCCAAGACGAGCGCCTGGTGCCACTCGACCTGCTCCTGCACGTAGTGCGCGACCAGGAGCGCCGCCGCGAGCACGCTCGTGTGCGTGCCCACGAGCGTCGTCGGCAGGAGGCGCAGCGCCGGCTTCTCGAGGAACCACCGCGCCCGCGCCGCGCCGCCGCCGGTCGCCGCCGCGAGGTCCTCGCGATCGACCTCGAGCAGCGCCGCCTCCGCCGCGGCGAAGAACGCCTGCAGCACCACGAGGCCCCCGGCGAACCAGAGGTGCATCACGACGGCCCCACCTCGCGCGGACCCTCGTGCTCGTCGGACCGCTGCAGCTCGTCGGGGAGCTGCATGAGCTCGCTCGTCGCCGGCGGCTGCGTGTGGCGCGCCAGGTCGCCGAACAGCACCTTGAGCAGATCCCCCATCGTCACCAGGCCACAGGTGCGCCCGTACTCGTCGACCACGAGCGCCAGGCCCGTGCGCCGGCGCTGCATCTGCTGGAACAGCTTGTCGCACTTGGTCGTCTTCGGCGCGAAGAACGGCGGAAAGAGCAGGCTCTGCAGCTTGGGTGGGCGGTCGCCGCCGCGCGCCGCCGCCACGAGGTCCTTGGCGAGGAGCACGCCCACCACCTCGTCGCGCCGCCCACGGTAGATCGGCACGCGCTGGAACTGGCTCTTGGCCACCTCCTCGACGAGGCGCGCGAGCGGCAGCTCGTACGACAGCATGAACATGTCGGCCGCCGGCGTCATGATCGACGCCACCGACAGGTCCGAGAACTCGAGCACCTTGTGGATGAGCGCGCGCTCCGTGGGCCGGATCTCGCCCTCCTTGGAGCTCGCGTCGATGAGGCTCCGGAACTCCTCCTCGTCGAGGAGCTCCTCGCGCCGCGGGCGGATCGTCGCGCGCCGACCCGTGGCCCACAGGACGAGCCGGCTCGCGCCCGTGCCCGCCAGGCGCAGCGGCGAGGCCGCCAGCACCACGAGCGCCATCGGCAGCGAGAACCAGCGCACCCAGCCCTCCGCGGTGCGGAGCGCGAGCCCGCGCGGCACCGCCTGCCCGAGCAGGAGCACGAGCGGCACCGCCGCGAGCGCCGCACCGAGCGCGAACGCGACGTCCGGCACCATCGGCCAGATGCGCAGGAGGAGCCGCGCCAGCGCGAGCCCCATCGCGAACAGGCCGAGCTGCTGCCCGATGCGCGCGCTCTCCGAGACGTCGCGCGGCCGCTTCGACAGGAAGCCGTAGACCGCGTTCGAGAGGCGCGCCCCGTCCGCGAGCCGCTCGCGCACCTGCCTTGGCAGGACCGCGAAGGCCACCTCGGTCCCGGCGAAGAACCCGTACGCCAGGAGGCCCGCCCCGGCGAGCAGGAGACTCGGTCCGACCTCGCCCATCACCGCCCGCGCGGCAGGTACACGAAGAACGTGCTGCCGCGCCCCACCGCGCTCTCCACTGCGACCCGGCCCTCCTGCACCTCGAGGAAGCGCTTGGCGATCGACAGGCCGATGCCCGCGCCGCCGTACTCGCGCGTCGAGGTCGCGTCCGCCTGGAAGAACGGCTCGAAGATGCGCGCCGCCGCGTCCTTCGGGATGCCGATGCCGGTGTCCACCACGCGCAGGCGCACCTCGGCCTCCGACTCCTCGCCGCCGACCTCGATGCGCCCGCCCTCGGGCGTGAACTTCACCGCGTTGCCGAGGATGTGCTCGAGGGCCTTGCGCAGCTTCTCGCGGTCCGCGTACGCGCGCGGCAGCGGCGAGAGCACCTTGACCTCGATGCGCTTCTTGTCGATCTCCGGCCGGAGCTGCTCGAGCACGCCGCGCACGACGGTGCCGAGCTCGACGTTGCCGCGCGAGAGCGACACCGCGCCGGCCTCCGCCTTCGAGAACTCGATGAGCGCGTTGATGAGGCCGAGGAGCTGCTCGCCCTTGCCGAGGATCGTGCGGACGTACTCCTGCTGCTCCGTCGCGAGCGGCCCGGCGAGCCCCTCGATCAGCATCTCCGCGTAGCCGATCACGCTCGTCAGGGGCGTCCGGAGCTCGTGGCTGATCGTCTGCAGGAAGCTCGACTTCATGCGGTCGAGCTCCGAGAGCCGAGCGACCATCTCCTCGAGGCGCCGGTTCTGCTGCTCGAGCTCGGCGTACGTGTCCTTGCTGCGCTCGGCGTGCACCCGCGACGCGAGGTGGCGCACCCACGCCCCCGCGATCACGCTCGTCAGCGCGCGCGCGATGCCGTCGACCGTGCGGTCGATGTTGGCCTGGCGCCTGGCCTTGTTGTCGGCGCGGTGCGCGAGGTCGCGGTCGCCCGCGTCGGCGCACAGCTCCACCACCGGCGGGGGCAGCGAGTCTCGCCGGTCGCCCTCCAGCAGCGGCCCGAACGCGAGCCGCCCGATGTGCGCGCCGTCGTGCTCGACCGGCACGATTCGGTACTGGTAGCCCGTGAAGCACCCGCACGAGGCGCGCGTGCCCGGGGCCGGTCGCGTCGCCGCGAGCTCGGCGAGCTGGCTCTTGCAACGGCCCGAGCCGACCGCCCGCGTGTTCGCCCACTCGCAAAGGGGCAGCCGCGACGGTCCCACCTGCGCGACGCGCTCGCCGTCCAGGTCGAACAGCGTGATGCCGAGGCCATCCAGCTCCGCGTAGCCCTCCGCGATGCGGCGGAAGGCTTCGAGATCGAGGATGTCCTTGAGGCGCAGGCCCGACGGGGTCTCGCTCATGTAAGGAAGGAGGATACCACCGCGCAGGCTGGGGGCTATGGGGGTGGTGGGATCCGGAGAAACAAGGAACTAGGAAACAAGATCAAGGAACACCGAACACGGCCGGACCCGGAGCAGCAAAGAACCCTCCGCCTCCGCCTCCGCCTCCGCCTCCGCCTCCGCCTCCGTGTTCCTTGTTCCTTGATCTTGTTTCCTAGTTCCTTGTTTTCTTCTCCGGCTGTGCCCTGCCTCTCATCGGTCCGCCTGGTCCCCCGCTCTCGAAGCTCGGGCGGAACGTGTAGGGCAGGAAGAGCAGGGCGAAGAGGACGAGGCCGAAGATGCCGAGGCGACGGCGTCCGGGCCCGAGCGGCTCGGGATCGAGCTTCGGGTGATAGCGGCCGCCGCCCATCCGGTGCATGAGCGACAGGAGCGCCATCCACACGAGCGGCAGCAGGGCCGCCCCGAGGCCGACGTCGAGGCGATCCTCGACCGACAGGCCCGCACGGCTCGCCAGCCACGTCAGGTACGCGAAGTTCCCCATGGCCCACAGCGGCAGGAGGCCCCTGTGGATCGTGCGGGCGACGAGCTCGAAGCGATCGCCGAGCAGCGCCGCGGCGACGTGCCCGCCGTCGAGCTGGCCGACGGGCAGGAGGTTCAGCATCGTGACGAACAGGCCCACCCAGCCCGCGAGCGCCGTCGGGTGCATCTGGATGTCGAGCCCGCCGCCCGGCAAGAGTCTCCCGTGCACGAGGTACTTCATCGCCAGGTAGACGATCGAGTTGCCCTCGGTCATCGCTCCGTCGCCCATCTGCGCCACGGGCAGGACCGGCGAGTGCGCGATGCCCCACCACAAAACGGGCAGGGCGACCGCGAGCCCCGCGAGCGGCCCCGCGATGGCGACGTCGAGCGTGCGCGCGCGGTCGGTGGTGGCGCGGGGCGCGAAGATGATCGCGCCGAACGTCCCGAGCCCGAACGGTACCGGCACGAAGTAGGGCAGGCTGGCCTCGACCTTGTGCAGCTTGGCCGTGATGAAGTGCCCGAGCTCGTGGCAGAGCAGGATCGCCATCAGCGGCATCGAGTAGGCGAGCCCGTCGGACAGTGCGCCCGTGGGCGTGAGGGTGTGGCCCGTGCCGATCCACGTGGTCGTCAGGCACGTCGCCGCGAACAGCGCCAGGTGCAGCGCGTACCGAGGTCGTGCCGGCGCTTCTTCCACGGCAGGAGCCTACAGCGCCGCCGCCATCCTTGATACCTTGCCGGCGTGATCCGGAGGCCAGCGTGATCCCCAGGCACAAGCGCAGGAAGCGGCGCGCCGAGCCGGTTCCGGTGAGCGGCCTCGTGCGCCAGGTGCTCGAGTCGATGATGGGCCCGGCGCGCATGCGCGAGGCCGAGGTGGTCCTCGCGTGGCCCAAGGCCGTCGGTGCGCGCGTCGCGGGCCGCACCCAGGCCGAGCGGCTGGTCGACGACACGCTCGTCGTCCGCGTCGCCACCGCCGCCTACGCCAACGAGCTCGTGATGCTAAAGCGCATGATCCTGGAGAAGCTGGCCACCTCCATCAAGGGCGCCCCGGTGCGCGAGATCCGCTTCTACGTCGGCACCCTCGACGCCTAAATGACCGGCCGCGATTCGGAGACACCCCTCGACGGTGGAGGAATCTCGAGGAGTTGGATCGTTCGGCCAGCCCACTTCGGGTGCGCCCAGGGCTTTGAGCTTGCATCAAGCCGCCGCAGGCGGCTCGCGGCCAACAG
>CAZQJC010000054.1:0-1770 GCA_964593795.1 uncultured Myxococcales bacterium
AGGACAACATATTAACTCTTATTAACCGGTTATTCACAGGCAGGTTTCCGTCAATAAAATCAGGTGTTTTTTTGCTTTTTTGGTCCCGAATGCCGCTGAGATGAAAATCGGGGACGAGCGTCAGCCCGGAATCTCGGTCGAATTGAATTGTGCGTCGAACTGTGCTCACGAGTCACACCTGCCACTGCCTCGCCAACGTACGAAAACCGGCCGCCGCCAAACTTGCGGCCGGGAAGAAAAAAATCAAACCGCCTGCTCGCCGGTTTCTTCGGTCCGAATCCGGATTGCGTTCTCGATCGAACTGACGAAGACCTTGCCGTCCCCGATCTTTCCGGTCTTCGCTGCCTTGACCACCGCTTCCACCGCGGCCGCAACGTCACCATCCCCGAGGACCACTTCGACCTTTATTTTGGGAAGAAAATCGACCGTGTATTCACTGCCGCGATAAATTTCGGTATGGCCCTTCTGCCGGCCAAAGCCTTTGACCTCCGAAACGGTCATGCCTTCGACGCCCAGCGCCGAGAGGGCCTCTTTGACGTCTTCGAGTTTGAAAGGTTTGATGATGGCCTCAATCTTTTTCATTTTATTCTGCCGCTTTCCACCCGGGATACTAACACTCCGCCTCCGGCTGTAAACAGGAATGTTGGAAAAGTTGCCGCGCGGGATGACGAAGGGGGCGTCCGGGTGGACGAGGTCTGACGAAATCCCGCCGCAGCGGATTTTTGAGTGGTTTCGCGCGAGCAAGTGTCGAAGGGTTATAAGCCATGGCGATTAATGAGTTGCTTATGTTCAGTTCAACTATGGTTAATACTTGTAAAATAGCCCTTGCAATTTATAAGTGCATGTGATTTATTATTGGCGTAGACGCTCTTTGAATTTCGCGGGATTGAAGTGCCGCCCGGCGGCAGATCCCGCACAAGTTTCGGTCCAGATCCGGTACAGTTCGGGACCGATTGTTCTCCGTAATCCTACGAATGTACTAATCGAAATTCCCCGGGCCTTTCGGTCACCCCCTGACTGTCTGGCCCGGTTTTTTTTCGCAATAATCGGTTGATCCGCGTGAACGTTTCCGGCGGAAAGCCCATGGCCCGCTTCAATTGGCAGTCGCGCTCGAGTATATTCGGCTGCCGCTCCCATTTCCGAAACTCCTTCCAACCAATCAAGCCGCGCATCCAGGCGAAATGACCGTGCACCGGGACGGGAAAGTCGCTGCCATGAACCATCCGCTCCCGCAACGGCTCCGCCAGGCATTCGCGGACGCGGCGGCCTCGGATCGGGACATTGAAGGCGCTCGTGTCCCCGTACAGATTCGGAAATCGCCGCGTCATCTCCGCGAACACCGGAAAGTAATCCGGATCAAAGAGGCCGCTTTTTGTTCCGCTGTGCGCCGCGATCACGGTGACGCCGCATTCGAGCGGCAAGGTGAGAATCCGAGGATCGGCGAACTCGGCGCGCACGACCGGCACGGTGTGCTCTCCTCCCGTATGCGCCAGCAACGGAAGTCCGGCTTCGGCCATTCGCTCCCAGAATTTCGTGAAGCGACGGTCGCCGCAGTCGATGTTCTGGCAGTTCGGCAGGCACTTCATCATGCGGGCGCCGCCTTCAAGGCAGCGCTCAAGTTCCTCAAGCGCGTCCGGGCGCGCGGGATGGATGGAAACCGCCGGGATGAACTCGCGATGCTCGCGCGCAAGCTTCAAAACATACTCGTTCGGCACGTAGAAGGAACCCGCTCCCCGCATTTCTCGGCCGCGTTCATCGCGCACGAGGTCC
>CAZQJC010000055.1:0-57835 GCA_964593795.1 uncultured Myxococcales bacterium
CTAGAGCACCGATCATGTTGAACCGTGTGCTGCAACGCGGACTTGCGAGCTGTCATGCGAAGAGGCTTCAGGCTCCAGGCTTCAGGCTTCGGGTCTCTGACCCGGATCCGGAGCCTGAAGCCCGAGGCCTGAAGCCCGAAGCCTTCAGCGACGCCGCTCGTCCACGGATCAGCGGGCCTGCGCAAGCCCGCATTCTCCAACGCAGTTCAACCCGTTCGGTGCTCTAGACGTGGCCGTCGCGCTGGAAGCGCTGGGCCACCTCGGCGAGCGGGACGAGCTCGTAGTCAGCCGACAGGCGCTCGAGCGTGGCGGCGAGGGCGCGCGCCTTGTCCTTGAGCGGGCGGCGGAGATCGGGCTGCCGCGCGACGAGATCGGTCGGCAGGCCGTCGGCCTCCGCGTCGCAGAGGTCGATGCCGTGCAGCTCGAGGTTGAAGAATGCGCGACTCCGCATGGACTCGAGCACCCGGGCGCGCACGGCCGGCGGCGCCGTCACGAGGAGCGTCCCGATGGCCGGCAGGCGCAGGCCCGGGGTGACCGCGACCGGGAGCTCGATGACGGAGGACTGGCCGCGGCGCCACGGCGCGCCCGAGCGCGGGCGGTACGGGTCGGCCGGCGCGAGGAGCCCCCGAGGATCGCCGAGGAACGCCCCGGAGGGCTCGCCGCCGAGGGCGCGCGCGCCCATCACGGCCAGCTTCGCCGCGTAGTAGGGGCCTGACGGGAAGACCGACGAGTCGTAGCGGTAGCCGTGGCCCTCGAGGACGGAGAGCAGGCTCGCACCGAGGCCGTAGCCCGGCGCGCGAAAGCCCACGGGTGGCCGCCCGGTGACCTCGGCGATGCGCGCGTGCGCCGTCGCCACCTCGTCCCGGATGGTCGCCTGGTCGCGGCGCTGCAGGTCGTAGAGGTGGTGCTCGGAGTGGTTGCCGATCTCGTGGCCGGCGCGCGCGAGCTCGGCCACGGCGTCGCGGCACGCGCCGGAGGCGAGGTCCGCGCCGACGACGAAGAACGTCGCCGCGATGCCGCGCGACGCGAAGAGCTTCTCGAAGCGCGGCGCGGCGCGGCGCAGGACGAGGTCCGCGAGCGGCGCGGGCGGCGCAGGGAGGCCGTGGATCTCGTAGTAGCAGCGCACCGGGTCGAGATCGACCGACACCGCGGCCAATCGCTTCCCGGCGGCGCGTGTCACGATCGGTCCTCGACGCGGAAGAGCCACGTGAGGCGCGCCATGTTGCGCATGACGTTCGGCACGCGCCGCACGAGGTTGATCGACGGCGTGCGCTTCTCGAGCACCTCGACCGGGATCTCGATCACGCGCTTGCCCTCGCGGTAGCCGCGGATGACGAACTCGCTCGCGAAGAGGTCGCGGTCGACCTTGCAGCGCTCGGCCGTGCCGACGAGCGCGTCGCGGCGGAAGGCCTTGAGCCCGTGCGTGTCGGTGCCGCGGTAGCCGACGGCCGCGCGCAGCATGCCGTTCAAGACGTGCGTGGCCAGCCGCCGCACGGCGGGGCGCCGGTCGCGCGCGCCCGCCATCACCTTCGAGCCGACGACGAGGTCCGCGCCGCCGCCTTCGAGGAGCGGCAGCGCAGCCCGGTAGAAGCGCACGTCGCACAGGTCGATCTCGTCGCAGAACACGATCGGCGCGCGCGCGGCGAGGATGCCCTGGCGGAGCGCCTTGCCGTAGTTCGGCTCGCCCGTGCGCAGCAGGGACAGCGTCGGGTACTTCTCGCGCAGCTCCTCGGCGATGGCGACCGTGCCGTCGGTCGAGCCGTTCTCGCAGAGGAGGATCTCCCAGTGCCGGTCGAGCTCGCCGAGGCGGTCGACGAGGTCCACGACCGCCGAGTGGAGGATCGCCTCCTCGTTGTAGATCGGGATGACGACGGAGAGCTGGGGAGACGGCGGCGCGGTCACTGCGCGCCCTCGGGCGCGCGGGCGCGCGCGATGGTCTCGGCGACCTCCCGCCCCGCGATCAGGCAGTCCTCCATGCCGTTGTAGGTCCACGAACCGTAGCGTCCGCGCGGGTAGATCCCGCGGGCCTCGAGCCAGGGCAGGAGCGCCCGGGTCGCCGCGTAATAGGCATGGTCGAACACGACATACGCATACTCGATCTCCCGCAGCTCTGAAAACAGGAGCTGCTCGGATCCGGTGATGACGCCCGCGGCGACGAGGCCCGCGATCACCTCGGGCATCACGGCCGCCTCGGTGGCCGCGCGGTCGGCGAGCTCGACGTAGAGCGAGCCGCGACCCGCGGGCGCGGAGCCCGGCGCGGCGTTCGTGTAGCAGCCCACGCGGTAGAACGGGTAGCGATCCTCGGGGACGTAGAGCCAGTGGTGCTCCATCGCGGGCGGCGTGCGCAGCGCGACGTTGAGGTAGCGCACGGCCGTGCAGCGCAGCTTGCCGGCCGCATCCTCGAGCTCGCGCGGCAGGTCGACGATGCGGCGGAGGAGCTCCGGCAGCGGCAGGGACGCGACCAGGCTCGAGAAGCGCACGGTCTCTCCACCGATTCGCATGGTGCGGGCCACCACGTCGATCTGCTCCGGGTCGGCGCCGAGCGCGACGTCGCCGCCGCCGAGCCGCGCCACGAGCGCGCGCGTCAGCGTCTCGATGCCGCCCGTCCTCGGGTAGAGGAAGCCCACGTTGTAGCCGAGCTCCGGCGGGCTCGCGCCGACCGCGCCGGCGACCACGTCCTCGAGTTTCGGGATCGGCACGAAGCGCTGGCACCACTCGGCGGTGATCTCGCGCGGGTGCACGCCCCACAGGCGCGCGTTGTACGGGATCATGAAGTGCTTCGAGATGCCGGGGCCGAAGTGGCGCAGGCAGAAGTCCTCGAACGTCGTGGGCTCGAGGTCGGCGGGCCGCGCGAGGTAGCCGAGCAGGCACTCCTTGATCACCTCGGGCGGCAGGCCATGCAGGTTCGCCTGGAACGGGTAACGCGTGAGCACGCCGTGCGAGAAGATGCGGCTCTTGCGCGCGACGGTCTGCAGCTGGCCGGGCAGGGCGTCGTCGACGAGGCGCTTGATCCCGTCGTCGCGCAGGTGCAGCCAGTGGCCGGTCTTGTCGAAGTGGAAGCCGTCGCGCACGTCGGTGCGCGCGTGGCCGCCGAGGCGCTCGCGCTTCTCGTAGAGGCGCCACGGGATGCCCCTGGCGCCGAGGTGCAGCGCCGCGGAGATCCCGGTCAGGCCCCCGCCGACGAGGGCGACCGGCGCGTCGGTCGGAAGGTCCACGCGGGGCTTATAGCGCGAACGAACCACCAGGTGGGCGCCCGCGGCGCCCTGCGCCCGGTCAGGAGCCAGGTCTCCATGGGTCCCTTGCCAGTACGTTCCTGCGCTACGCTCCCTCGCGATGCTCCGCGACGACGATGACGCGCGTCAGCGCCTCGAGCGCTCCGCTGCGCTCGAGCGGGCGCATGCGCGCCGGCCCTTCCGCCTGGCGAGCTTTCTCGGGTCGTGGGCGCTTGGCCTGCTCCGCGCGCCGCGCGCGCCGGCGCCGCACCCGCCGCCGCCGGCGGAGGTCCCGCTCGGCAGCGTGGCGCTCACGTGGATCGGCCACGCCACGGTGCGCATCGCGTACCCGGGCGTTTCCTGCGTCACCGACCCGCACCTCGGCACCTGGGTCCTCGCCGCTCGGAGGGCCGTCGCGCCCGGCATCGAGGCGCAGGCGCTGCGCCCGGTGGACCTCGTCCTCGTCTCCCACGCGCACCGCGATCACCTGCACCCGCCGACGCTGGCGCTCCTCGCCGGGCCGGGCACCACGGTGGTCGTGCCGGCGCGCTGCGCGGACCTCGTCGCGAACCTCGGCTTCGGGCGCGTCGTCGAGCTCGACGTCGGCGAGACGCACGACCACGGCAAGGTGCGCGCGACGCTGGTCCCCGCGCGCCACTTCGGCGCCCGGCGCCCCGGCGAGACCAAGGGCCGCGCGTACGGCGGCTACGTGCTGCGCGGCGAGGGCC
Source organism: uncultured Myxococcales bacterium (assembly GCA_964593795.1). Taxonomy (GTDB): domain Bacteria; phylum Myxococcota_A; class Polyangia; order JAHFDS01; family JAHFDS01; genus JAHFDS01. Next base: position 3,941 of record CAZQJC010000055.1, read on the forward strand.
CGACCCTCTACTACGCCGGGGACACCGCGTACTTCTCGGGCTTCGCGGAGGTCGGGCGGCGGTTCAAGCCGGAGGTCGCGATCCTGCCCATCGGCGGCTACGCGCCCGCGCCCTTCCGCAGGGACCACATGTCGCCGCTCGACGCCGTGCACGCCTTCGAGGACACCGGCGCGCGCTCGTTCCTGCCCGTGCGCTACGGGTCTTTCCGCCTCTCCCACGAGCCGCTCGACGAGCCCCGCACGTGGCTCTCGGCGGTCCTCGCCGAGCGCGGCCTCGAGGGCCGGGTGCACCTCCTCGAGCACGGCGAGACCACGATCGTCACGCGCGCGCTGGCCGGGTAGGGGCCCGGGTAGCGCCGGGACGGCCTCTTGGAATAATCTCCGCGCGCCTTGTCCGCGCTGCAGAAGGTCCCCGCGTTCGCCTGGGTCGCGCTCGTCGCGCTCGTCCTCTACGTGCCCGGGCTCGGCCGCTTCGGCCTGTGGGATCCCGCGGAGATCAAGAACGCGGAGCCCGCGCGCGAGATGGCCGAGCACCAGTCGCTCGGCAAGCTCGTCTTCTCGCCCGACGTCGTGCAGCCGAATCCGGCGTCGAAGCAGCTCTTTCCACGCAGGCCGCCGCTCTCGCTCTCGCTGCCGGCCATCGGCATCCGCGTCTTCGGCACGAGCGAGCTCGGCGCGCGCCTGCCGGTGCTCCTCTTCGGGATCCTCGGCGCGGCCGTCCTCGCGTGGGCGCTCGAGGGCCTGCGCTCGCGTCGCGCCGCGCTCATCGGCGGGGCGGCGCTCCTGTGCTCGCCGCTCTACCTGCAGTCGTCGCGGCAGCTCCTCGGACCCGCGGTGCTCGCGGCGTCGCTCGCCATCTCGCTCGGTGCGCTCGCGCGCTTCCGCTTCGCTCCCGAGGCGCCGCAGCGCATGCTGGCCCTCGGTCTCGGCCTCGCAGGCGTGGGCCTCGGTTACCTGTCGGGCGGGCTCCTCTCGGGCGTGGGCGTGCCGCTCGGCGCGCTCGCCGCCGCGAGCCTGCTCTGTCCACCCGAGGTGGACGATCTCGTCGGGCGCCTCACCGGCTACGGCGCGCTCGTCGCCACGCTGGTCGTCGCGGGCACGGCCCTCGGTGGCTTCACCGCCGGCCAGTGGAGCCCATTTCTGGGAGGCGTCGCGCACGCGTCGAGCTGGGTCTCGTTCGATCAGGTGGCGCGCGCGGCGGGCTTCGGCCTCTACCCGCTGTCGGCGGTGGCGCCCTTCGCGCTCGGCTGGACCGCGCTCGGGACCAAGGACGATCCCCGGCGAGGAGCGAAGCTCTTCGTGCTCTCGGCCGCGGCCCTCGGCCTCTTCGCCGCGGCGATGCAGGCCGACCTCGCGCTCGACCTCGGCTACGCGACGCTCGCGGCGCCGGCGCTCGCCATCGGCATGTTCCTCGACGAGATGGCGGAGAGCGAGGCGCGGGTGGTGCTCGGGCTCGCGCTCGCCGCGGGGACGGCGCTCGTCGCGCGGGACGCCTTCCTCGAGCCGGAGAGCATCGTCGCGGTGCACGTGGGCGAGACGGTCAAGTGGCCCATCGAGCTCCGCTACGGGCCGGTCCTGATCGGGCTAGGCCTCGCGTTCGCAGGCGTGCTCGCCGCGCTCTGTGCGCTGCCCCGGCTGCGCAAGCTCGCGCTCGCCGGAGGCCTCGTGACGGCGCTCGCGAGCGCCGTGTTCCTGGCCCAGATCGCGACCCCCGCGCTGTCGAAGCACCTGTCGTTCAAGTCGATCTTCGACCGCTACCACGCGCTCGCCACGCGCGGCGAGCCGCTCGGCGGCTACTACGTGACCGGTCACGGCGTGCAGTACTACGCGGGCGGCCAGCTCCCGCCCCTGGCCGGCCCCGACGCGCTCGCGGCTTTCCTCAAGAACGGGCCCGCGTACGTGCTCGCGCCGTCCGACCAGCTCGCGGCGATCGACCAGGCGCTGGCCCAGCGCGTGGTGGACTACCGCGTGGCCGACGCCTCGAGCTCGCGGTTCCTCCTGCTCACGAGCGCGGACGTCCCCGACGAGAACCCGCTCCGGAAGTTCGTGTCGAAGACGCCGCCGCCCGCAGGCAAGAAGCTCGCAATCAACTTCGAGGACAAGGTCGAGCTCGTCGGCGTCGACGTGCCCGCCGAGTCCTCGCGCGCGCGCGAGGGCAAGATCCCGCTCACGCTGCACTTCCTCGTCAAGGCGCCGGTCGGTGGCACCTTCAAGATCTTCCTGCACCTCGACAGCCCCGCGGCGCGCGTGCTCGGCGATCACGATCCGCTCGGGGGCCGTTACCCGACCACGTACTGGACCCCGGGCCGATATGTCTCGGATCACTACGACGTCGACATCCCGCTCATGACGACGACGCCCGGCGTCTACACGATCTACGGCGGCTTCTTCTCCGGCGATCGCCGGCTCAAGGTCACGTCGGGCGCGCAGGACGGCGCCGACCGCGCGCTCATCGGCACCGTCACCATCCGCTAGCGGGTCTTTCCGGAGCGGATCGTCCACGTCCACGTCCACGTCCACGTCTAGAGGCGGATCCCTTGCCCTCCACGCCGCGGCGCGTCGGAAGAAATTGCTTGTGACGCCCGGAGGCCGATGCTAGGCAGCCGATCGGAGGCGGCCGAAGGTGCGTCGACGACGGTCCGAGGCCGGGAGGGATACCGTGAAGCAGCTCGGGGGAAGGGTGTGGCATGGCCCGTCGAGGATGCATGCAGCTTCGGGGGCTTTCATCGATCTGGAGCAGGCGTTGACCCGTCAAGACGCAGCGAAGGCAGAGAAGAGCGGCGCCGAGCGCCGTCTGTCCGAGCGCGTGCTCGTCGACCTCGAGGTCGACTATGCGACGGACGAGACGTACCTGTTCGCGTACATCGCCGACATCAGCACGATGGGGATCTTCGTGCGCACGACGACACCCGAGCCGGCCGGCACGCGCCTGAACCTGCGCTTCGGCCCGCGCGGCGGCAGCTCCGACGATCTCCTCGAGCTCGAGGGCATCGTCATCTGGGTGAACGCGTTCAAGCAGGGCTCGATGGACAACCGCGAGTGCGGGATGGGCGTCCAGTTCGTGGACCTCACCCAGGCGCAGCGGGAGCGCCTGCGACACCTCGTGCGCACGTTCGCCGTCCTGTCCGACGACGACGACGACGACGACCAGTCGTAGGGCCGCTGCGGTCTGCGCTGACCGGGCCGGAAAGCTGTCGCTGGGGCTTGTTAGTGACTCAGTAATGAGTTACTAACTTCGTGGCCTTTCTCGACCCCGGATCTCGTGGTAAGAGGCCGACGCCCGAAGCCCAAGGAGCGAACCATGGCGATGACCGACCGTTGCAAGCAGATCCTGTCCTGGTACGCGGGGGAGAACCCCGGCGTGCTGTCGAACCTCGCGCGCCTGCTCAACACGGGCACGCTCGCGGGCACCGGCAAGCTCGTCATCCTGCCGGTGGACCAGGGCTTCGAGCACGGACCGGCGCGCTCGTTCGCCCCGAACCCCGAGGGGTACGATCCCGACTACCACTTCCAGCTCGCGATCGACGCGGGCTGCAACGCGTACGCGGCCCCGCTCGGCTTCCTCGAGGCGGGTGCGGCGAAGTTCGCGGGGCAGATCCCGCTCATCTTGAAGCTCAACAACTCCGACTCGCTGGCCAAGATGGACCAGCCCTGCTCGGCCGTCACCGGCTCGGTGGGGGATGCGCTGCGCCTCGGCGCCTCGGCGATCGGCTTCACGATCTACCCGGGCTCGGGCGCGCGCAACGAGCAGTACGAGCAGATCCGCGAGCTGCGCGAGGAGGCCGCGTCGGTCGGCATCCCGACCGTGATCTGGTCGTACCCGCGCGGCGCGGGCGTCTCGAAGGACGGCGAGACCAGCCTCGACGTCGCGGCCTACGCGGCACAGATCGCGGCGCAGCTCGGCGCGCACATCATCAAGGTCAAGCCGCCCACGGATCGCATCGAGCAGGACGCGGCCAAGAAGGTCTTCGAGAAGTACGGCATCCCGACCAAGACGATGGCCGACCGCGTGCGCCACGTGATCCAGTCGGCGTTCAACGGCAAGCGCATCACGATCTTCTCGGGCGGCGAGGCCAAGGGGACGGACGACATCCTCGCCGAGATCAAGGGCCTCCACGAGGGCGGCGCCTTCGGCTCGATCATGGGCCGAAACGCCTTCCAGCGGCCGCGCAAGGAGGCGCTCGAGCTCCTCAAGGCCGTGATGAAGGTCTACGCCGGCTAGTTTGCGAGTGGCCGCCTCGGAAGGCGGCCACCAGGCGGGGCGCGCCGCCCCGCCCCCAGTTGAGCAAGTGCTGCCTTGCGCGCCTGCGGCGCGACCCAACTGGGCCCCCCGCCCTGCGTCTTCGCTCGCTTCGCGAGGGACGCCCTTGCGGCTCGCTGCGCTCGCCTCGACCTCCTCCGAGTCGTCCCCGTTCCGGTTCCTTGATCTTTGTTCCTAGTCCCTAGTTGATCCGGGACGGCCGGGCGTCGCCGCGATTGCGATCGGCCCCCGTTCGGCCGCATGCTTGGCCGACGATGTCGGGCCGGGCCATCTTGCTCCTCGAAGCCGATGACGAAGCCGCGGCGGCCCTGGTGGGCCTGCTCGAGGGTGACGGCTATCCGGTCGTCACCGCGCGGTCCCTCTTCCAGGCGGAAGACCAGGCGCGCCGTCACAAGCCTGCGCTCCTGCTCGTCAACGTGCTGCTCGGTCAGCGCGCGCTCGATCCGATGGAGCTCGAGGGCCTCGTGAGGGTGGCGCGCTGTCCCGTCGTGACCCTCGGTCCCCGCGGCCGGGACGACCTCGGTCCGAGCCGCTACGTGGCGCGCGCGCACATCGAGCGTCCGATCGCGCTCGAGGCGCTGCTCGACGTCGTGCGCCAGCACTTCCACGTCGGCCGCGACTCGCAGAACCCGAACCTGGCCGCCTCCTCCGGCGCGGCGCTCCTCGTGGAGCTGCGCGCCGGCGCCCTGTGGCTCTCGGGCTCGCTCGACGAGCGCGCGACGCCCGAGGCGATGCTCGCGCCTCTCGAGGGGCGCGCGGCGGGGCCGCTCAAGGTGGACTGCGCGCAGATCGGCCGCGTGAACTCGACCGGCGTGCGCATGTGGATGCAGTTCCTCCGGGCGCTGCAGAGGCGCGGGTTCGAGCCGACGCTGCGGGCGCTGTGCCCGGTGCTCGTCGCGCACGCCAAGCTCATCGACGGCATCCTCGCGGGGTGCAAGCTCGAGTCGTTCCTGTGCGCCGTGGAGTGCGAGTCGTGCCAGGCCGAGTCCCACGTCCTCGTCGAGGCGCACGCGGGGGCCCTGCCGGAGGTCGCGTGTGCCTGCGGCGGTCGGGCGACGACGCTCGACGACCCCTCCGGGTACGGGGCCCTCTTCACCGCCGCCAGCCGCTGACCACGCATGCATCCATGCGCATAGGCGAATGAGTCAGGGCGCCGCCTCGTGAACGCGCGGGCTCGCGCGGCACACTGTGTCGGTGGGGCGGGTGGACGTCACGTTCTACAAGAACCGCAAGGCGCTGCTCGACGCGGCGCCGGAGACGGACGTGAGGCTCAGCGCACGAGCGTGAAGCGGCAGCGCTCGCGCTCCGCGGCCACGACGGCCTCGTCGAGCGTCGGTCGGACGACGGGCTCGCTCGGGTCGCAGTCCTCGGCCAGCCACGTGATCATCTCGTCGGGCTCCCACCTGTACGGCTCGCCGCACAGGTGGACACGGCCCTCGGCAATGGCGCGCGTGACTTCCGGCAGCGGGAGCCCGCCGAGATCGCGCAGGAGCGCCTCGAAGCGGCCCTGCCTCACCGGATCGACGAAGCGCAGCCACGTCCGGGACGCGTAGGCGACGTGGTAGGAGGACGGCCGGAACGCGACGCCGCCGAGGCCGAGGCGCGCGGCCGCGCGCACGAGCATCGTGCCGATGTCGCGCGACAGGCCCAGGCCCGGCACCTCCTGGTTCGGCAGCGCCGGCCGGTGGGGCGAGAAGCGCGCGCGCGGGTGGCGCAGCGAGAGCCACTCGACGTGCAGCACCTGGCGCTCGCCCATCGGCCGCGCCGACAGCACGAGGTCCACGAGCAGGTGCTCGCGTCCGTCGGCGAAGCCGTAGAGCTGCGCGGAGTCGCCCGCGCTCGCTGTGCCGAGGCGCACGCGGAAGCGCCGGTAGCCGAGGCGGCGCAGGTGATCGAGGAGGCCATACGCCTCGAGCGCGTGCTCGAGGCCGTCGGCGGTGTAGAAGCCGAGCAGGCGCGGCGTGGTCGGCGCGCGCTCGCCGAGGTCGGCCATGAGGTCCGCCGCGGAGAGGCCGAGGTCGAGGTCGTCGCCGCGGAGGCGCGTGTCCTCGATGCCGGCGGAGATGGCCGCGAAGCGCGCGGCGAGCGGCTCGTAGTGCTCCGGGATCGGCGTCGCCTCGCCGGTCAGGAGCGTCATGCCCGTGCCCGCGAGCACGCGCCACGCGTCGGCGTGGTACCCGCCGGCGGGAAGCCACACGCTCGCGACGCCGGAGAGCGCGCTCGCCACGAGCTGGTCGCGCCGCCGGGCGCCGTGCAGCGAGAGACCGAGCGCGCCCATGCGATCGCCGGCGAGTACGTCGCCGCCCGCGAGGACGAAGGCCAGGCGCGGGTGCCCTGGCATGCGCCCGAGGAGGCCCCGCAGCGTCTCGAGGTAGCGGCCGTCGTCGGCGCCGGGCACGACGTTCTCGTCCACGCCCAGCAGCACGCCCCAGTCCGCGCCGGAGATGGAGCCGATCCAGGCATCGTCGCCGCGCAGGCACGCCGCCGTTCCGTCGGGCGGGTGCGCGTCGAGATCGATCACCACGACCTTGCCGCGCAGGCCCTCGGCGCGCAGCACGGCCACGGCGACCGCGACGTCGTTCATGGCGCAAAGGCCCCCGCCGTGCGCGGGGTGCGCGTGGTGGAAGCCGCCGAGGAGGTTCAGGGCGGGACGGCGCGAGGCGAGCGCGGCGCGGGCGGCCGAGAGCGTTCCTCCGCAGGCGAGCCGCGCCATCGTGAGCAGCGCATCGACCGGGACCTCGCGCGGATCGGCGGCGAAGATGCGCGCGAGCACGCTCGTGGCCTGGAGGGACTCGAGGTAGGCGCGGCTGTGGACGCGCTCGAGGTCGGAGAACGCGATGCGCTCGGGCCGGCGCAGGCCGCGCGCGCGCAGCGCCCCGGTGTCGAGGAGGTAGTGCGCGACGAGGTCGGCGCGGCGTGGCTCGAGACCCGCCGCACCTTCGATCCCCGCCAGCGGTAGCCGGTACGAGGGGTGGTGGTAGACGGGCACCGGGCGTCGGAGGACGCGCCGGCGCGCCCAGCGGACCGCAGCCTCGAATCGCGAGGGCGCCACGAAACGAGCATGCCACAGGGAGGTTTCGGGCCCGGTCGCGCTCGGAGCCAGGTCTCGGGCGTGGCAACTTGCCGCGCCGAGCGGCAACCTGCCGCGTTCGGGGGAGGCGGCGGGACCGGCATCGTGCGGCCATGACGAGGGGCGTCCTGCCGGCCCTGGTGGTCGTGTTCGCGCTGGCCGCGGTGGCGTATCCGCCGCTCTCGATGCCCGCGGCGATTGCCGTCTTGCTCGTGGGGATCCGTCTGCGCGGGCGCGCGCGCGGGCTCGTGCTCGGCCTCGGTGGGCCGCTCGCGCTCGTCGCGTTCACGCGCTTCGTCGTGCTCTGGGCGGTGCCGAACATCGTGGGGTCCGGCCAGAAAGGGGCCGAGGAGAAGGCGCTGTCGAGGCTGCGCGAGATCGCGTGGGCCGAGCGGCGGGCGCGCGGGGCCTCGTCGAGGTACCTGCCGCTCGCGGGCCTGTGGGGGGCGCCCGCCCGGCCGCTCCAGGGGGCCTTCCAGACCGCCGGGCCCGACGCGCTACGGGCGGAGGGCTACCTGTTCTCGGCGGATGTGTCTCCCGACGGCCAGCGCTTCGTCGCCTACGCCTGGCCCGTGGAGGCCCACGGCGGGCAGCGGCTTTTCGTCACCGACGAGCGCGAGCGGTTCTGCGTCCGCGAGACGGCGGCGCCCTATGGCCTCGAGCGGCCGCCTGCCCCGGACGCCGCCCTCGACTCGGCGGGGGAGCTGTCATGCACCGACCGCGCCGGGCTGGCGCGGGACGGCGGCCGCTGGATGCCGTACCGCCGGCGGCGGGGCCGGTAGCCGAGCGAGCCGGATCGCCCCGGCGCGCGCGACAAACCGCAGGATCTCGCGCAAGCGGTGCGCGCATCGGTCGCGGTGCGGCAAATTGACGCTTTCTCTGCGGGGTCTCGCACCGTAATCGTTCCCGAAAGGTCTTTGTTCGTGCCCCGAGGACACATGCAAGTACGCAGTCAGAATCTGCCGCCCCGCGCGGGAGATCGGGTAGAACGGTGCGCCATGCGAATCGCCCCCCCAACGAAGGGACCCCGGCCCGCGGTAGCGCGGCCGGGGAATCACACATGAGTCGATTCCTCTTTCCTCGCTGGTCCAACAAGGTCCCGGCCCTGGTCGCCGCGGCCGCGGTGCTCGGGCTGTCCTCGATCGCCGGTGCCTTCTGGTACTACGGCACCAACAAGTACTTCGAGGTCGGCTACCAGCCCGTCCAACCCGTGGAGTTCAGCCACAAGATCCACGCCGGCAACCTCGGCATGGACTGTCGCTACTGCCACAACACGGTCGAGCGCTCGAGCTTCGCGCAGGTGCCGCCGTCGGCCACGTGCATGAACTGTCATGCGCGCGTCAAGACGGACAGCCCCCTGCTGCTGCCGCTCTACGACGCGGTGGCGCAGGGCAAGCCCGTACCGTGGGTGCGCGTGCACAACCTGCCCGACTACGTGTACTTCGACCACTCGGCGCACCTCGCCGCGGGTGTCGGGTGCTCGACCTGCCACGGGCGCATCGACCAGATGCCGCGTGTCACGCAGTTCGCGCCCCTGACGATGGGCTGGTGCCTCGAGTGCCACCGCAACCCGGGCCCGAACATCCGGGCCGCGGCGGACATCACCAACATGGCCTGGAAGCCCAGCGAGAAGGTGCCCGAGGGACCCGTGACATTGGCCTCCGGCCGGGTCGCCAATCCCCCGACGTTCTGCTCGGGATGCCACAGGTAAAGGACCAGCCATGAAGCGCAAACCGTTTACTTTTGGCGCGGACACCGAGCGGCAATGGCGTTCGCTCGACGAGTTCGCCGACTCGGCGACCTTCCGCGAGGCCCTCGCGGCCGAGTTCCCCGAGGGCGCGGAGCAGCCGGACGGCGTGTCGCGTCGCTCCTTCGTCACGCTCATGGGCGCCTCGCTCGGGCTCGCGGGCCTGACGGGCTGCCGCCGGCCGGAGGAGAAGATCCTCCCGTACACCAAGGCCCCCGAGGACCTCGTCCCGGGCAAGCCGATGTTCTACGCGACCGCGATGCCGTTCTACGGCACGGCGGTGGGCCTGCTCGTCGAGAGCCACGAAGGACGCCCGACCAAGGTCGAGGGCAACCCGAAGCACCCGGACAGCCAGGGCGGCGCGAGCGCGTGGATCCAGGCCTCGATCCTGGAGCTCTACGACCCCGAGCGCGTCACGCAGCCCCTGCAGGGCGACAAGCCCGCGACGTCGGAGGCGGCCGAGGCCGCGATCACCGGCGCCGGCAAGGCGCTCACCGATGGCAAGCGCCTCGCGATCGTGACGACCGAGCACCGCTCGCCGACCACGAACGCGGAGCTCGCGAAGATCAAGTCGCAGTGGGCGGGCGCCAGGATCGTGCGCTGGGAGGCGTTCTCGCGCGCCAGCGCCCGGGCGGGCGCCAAGCTCGCCTTCGGAAAGCCCGTCGAGCCCGTGTACCGCGCGGACAAGGCGCGCGTGCTGGTCTCGCTCGACGCCGACTTCTTCAATCACGACGGCAGCCCCCTCAAGATCGCGCGGGGCTTCTCGCGCGGCCGCAAGCCGGGCCCCGACATGAACCGCCTCTACGTGGTGGAGAGCGGCTTCTCCATCACCGGCTCGATGGCCGATCACCGCGTCCGCATGCGCAGCTCCGGCATCGGCGGCCTCGCGGCGGCGCTGTGCCAGGCGCTGGGCGGCCTCGGCGTGAAGGTGGCCGGGAGCATCCCGGCCGCCGGCGCGCTCGCCCCGGCGCAGCAGAAGCTCGTGGATGCCCTCGCCAAGGATCTCGTGGCGCACAAGGGCAAGGGCCTCGTCGTCGCGGGCGAGCGTCAGCCGCCCGTCGTCCACGCAATGGCGCTCCTCGTCAATCATGCGCTCGGCAACATCGGCGGGCCGGACGCGCCGGTGTCGCTCGGAAAGCCCTGGTCGGACGACCCCGAGGGCGGCGAGGCGCTCGCCGAGCTCGCCAAGGCGCTCGGCGCGGGCGAGATCGACGTGCTCGTGGTCCTCGGCGGAAACCCCGCCTACGACGCCCCTGGTGACGTCGATTTCGGCGCCGCGATGGCCAAGGCCAAGGTGTCGATCCACCTGGCCGATCAGCCAAATGAAACCAGCACGAAGGCGAGCTGGGTCGTGCCGCGCGCGCACACGCTCGAGACCTGGAGCGACCTCGTCGCCGAGGACGGGACGACGTCGATCGTGCAGCCGCTCATCGCGCCACTGCACGGCGGCAAGACGGACGCGGAGGTGCTGTCGCTCCTGCGCGGTGAGCGCAAGAGCGCGCACGACCTCGTCACCGCGACCTGGGACGGAAAGCTCGGCGCGAAGTCGTTCGCGCTCGCGTGGCGAAAGGCCCTGCACGAAGGGATGATCGAGGGCAGCGTGGGCTCGTTCGAGCTCGCGCCTCCGCAGCCGGGGGCGCTCGCGCTGCCGGCGGACGCGGGTGGCCTCGAGATCACGTTCGCGCCCGACTCGCACGCGTTCGACGGGCGCCTCGCGAACAACGGGTGGATGCAGGAGATGCCCGACCCGATGTCGAAGCTGACCTGGGACAACGGCGCCCTGGTCTCGCCCGAGACGGCGAAGAAGCTCGGCATCGCCGAGGGCGACCTGCTCTCGATCTCCGCCGACGGCGGCGGCACGGTCAAGGTGCCGGCGGTGGTGCAGCCGGGCCAGGCCGACGACTCGATCGCGCTCACGCTCGGCCAGGGCAGGACGAAGGTCGGCAAGGTCGGCGCGGGCGTGGGCTTTTCGGTCTCCGCGCTCCGGCGCACGGGCAAGCTCGGCTTCGCGGCCGCCAAGGTCAGCAAGTCCGGCGAGACGCACAAGCTCGCGCGCACGCAGGAGCACCACAACATGGAGGGCCGCGACCTCGTCCGCACGACGTCGCTGACCAAGCACCTCAAGGGCGAGAAGTCGGGCCCGGCGCACGGTGGCGGCGAGCACGGCGGGGGCGCGCACAAGGCCGGCGCGCACGGGGTCGATCGCGGCCCGGTGCACCTGCCGCAGCTCTTCCAGGCGCCGACCTACACCGGCCAGCGCTGGGCGATGGCCATCGACCTCAACAGCTGCATCGGCTGCAACGCCTGCATGGTCGGCTGCCAGGCCGAGAACAACATCCCGGTGGTCGGAAAGTCCGGCGTCCTGCGCTCGCGCGAGATGCACTGGATCCGCATCGACCGCTACTACGTCGGCGAGAACATCAACGACCCCACGGCCGTCATGCAGCCGATGACGTGCCAGGAGTGCGAGAACGCGCCGTGCGAGTCGGTCTGCCCGGTGGGCGCGACCACGCACAGCCCCGAGGGCCTGAATGACATGGCCTACAACCGCTGCATCGGCACGCGGTACTGCGCCAACAACTGCCCGTTCAAGGTGCGCCGCTTCAACTACTTCAACTACACGAAGGACACCCCAGAGCTGCACAAGATGGGGATGAACCCCGACGTGACGGTGCGTGACCGCGGCGTCATGGAGAAGTGCACCTACTGCGTGCAGCGCATCAACCAGGCGAAGATCACGGCGCACAAGGCCGGCAAGAACGTGGTGGAGGACGGCGCCATCACGACGGCCTGCCAGCAGACCTGCCCGACCGCGGCGATCACCTTCGGCGACCTGTCCGACCCGCACAGCCGGCTCAATGCGCTCCTCGCGGAGGGCCGTGACTACAAGCTGCTCGAGGAGATCAACATCCGTCCCCGCACGAGCTACCTAGAGCGCGTGCGCAACCCGAATCCGGAGCTCGGCTGATGTCCGCGGTTTCTGCAAACGAGTTCCCGACCGAGGAGCTCCGCGAGGCGATCGAGCGGCACCCGCAGATCCTCAATGACCGTGATTTCCACGGCATCACCGAGGACGTCGCGGGCGTCGTGGAGCGCAAGACCCCGCCGCTGTGGCTCATCCTCATCGGGCTCACGGGCTCCCTGCTCCTCATCCTGCTCGGGTCGCTCACGCACCTCATCTCGACGGGCGTCGGCGTCTGGGGCAACAACCACCCGGTCGGCTGGGCGTGGGACATCACGGGCTTCGTCTTCTGGATCGGCATCGGCCACGCCGGCACGCTGATCTCGGCGATTCTGTTCCTCTTCAAGCAGAAGTGGCGCACGTCGATCAACCGCGCCGCCGAGGCCATGACGCTGTTCGCGGTCGCCGCGGCGGGTATCTACCCGGCCGTCCACGTCGGTCGCATCTGGTTCGCGTACTGGCTCTTCCCGATCCCGACCCAGATGGACGTCTGGCAGAACTTCCGCTCGCCGCTCCTCTGGGACGTGTTCGCGGTCTCGACCTACGGCACGGTGTCGCTGCTCTTCTGGTATGTCGGCCTCGTCCCCGACCTCGCGACCATGCGGGACCGGGCGAAGACGAAGATCCGCCAGATCGTCTACGGGATCTTCGCGCTCGGCTGGCGCGGCTCGCACCGCCACTGGCTCAACTACGAGAAGGCGTACCTCATCCTCGCCGGCCTCTCGACGCCGCTCGTGCTCTCGGTGCACACGATCGTGTCCTTCGACTTCGCGGTCTCGGTCATCCCGGGCTGGCACACCACGATCTTCCCGCCCTACTTCGTCGCGGGCGCCGTCTTCTCCGGCTTCGCGATGGTCATGACGCTCATGATCATCTGCCGCAAGGCCTTCGGCCTGCAGCACATCGTCACGGTGCGGCACCTCGAGAACATGAACAAGATCATGCTCGCGACCGGCAGCATCGTCGGCTACGCGTACGCGATGGAGTTCTTCATTGCCTGGTACTCGGGCAATGAGTACGAGCGCTTCACCTTCGTCAATCGCGCCTTCGGCCCGTACGCGTGGGCCTACTGGATCATGGTCACGTGCAACGTGATCTCGCCCCAGCTCTTCTGGTTCAAGCGCATCCGCACCAGCATCCCGATCATGTTCGTCATCACGATCTTCGTGAACATCGGCATGTGGTTCGAGCGCTTCGTCATCATCGTGACCAGCCTCGCGAACGACTACATCCCGTCGAGCTGGTCGTACTTCCGGCCGACCATGATCGACATGTCCACGTTCATCGGGACGTTCGGCCTGTTCTTCACGCTGTTCATGCTGTTCATCCGGTTCCTGCCGATGGTCGCGATGGCGGAGGTCAAGGGCGTGCTGCCCGCGGCCGACCCGCATGGCCACCACAAGGGTGGGCACGGCGACGGCCACGGCTCTGCCCACGCGGAGGCCCACTGATGTCTGGCACGCACAACGGGCAGCCCACGCCCGGGACCTTTGCGCTGGTGGGCTGGTACGAGAGCCCGGCGGACCTCTATCACGCGTGCGAGACCCTGCGCGACGCGAACCTCGGCACCGCGATCGACGCGCACACGCCGTTTCCGGTGCACGGGCTCGAGCGCGCGATGGGATTGCCGCCGTCGAAGCTCGGCTGGATCTGCCTCGGCGCCGGCATGATGGGGGCGCTGACGGCCTTCTCGCTGCAGACCTGGGTGCACCTCTACGCGTACCCGCAGGTCATCGGTGGCAAGGCGCTGTTCTCGTTCCCCGAGATGATCCCGATCATCTTCGAGCTGACGGTGCTCTTCGCGTCGTTCGGCGCGTTCTTCGGCATGTGGGGCCTGAACAAGCTGCCGCAGCACTACCACCCGGTCATGCAGCACCCGACGTTCGACCGCTTCTCCGACGACCGCTTCTTCCTGTCGGTCGAGTCGAAGGGCGGGCGCACGGACCTCGTCAAGGCGCGGGCGCTGCTCGAGAAGACCGGCGCCAAGGAGATCACGGAGGTGATGCCATGACGCGGGGCCTCTTGCTCGCATTGACGGCGGCCGGCGCCCTCGCGGGTTGCCGCGGGGACATCAGCGACAAGCCGCCGTTCCACCTGATCGGCGACATGGACTGGCAGCCCAAGTACGACCCCGAGGGCGAGAGCAAGTTCTTCGCCGACGGCCGCGCGATGCGCCCGCTCGTCGCGGGCACCGTCGCCCAGGGGCAGGTCCACGAGGACGAGGCCTACTGGAAGGGCACCCTCAACGGACAGCCCATCAAGAAGATCCCCGTGGCCGCCACGGCCGAGCTCGCCAAGCGCGGCAAGCAGCGCTACGACATCTACTGCGCCCCCTGCCACGACAAGAGCGGATCGGGCAAGGGCATGGTGGTGCTGCGCGGCTACCCGGTCGCAGCCGACATGGGCGGCGATCGCCTGCGGCAGATGAGCGATGGCGAGGTGTTCATCGCCATCTCCAATGGAATCCGAAACATGCCGGCATACGCCGCGCAGATCCCGGTCGAGGATCGCTGGGCCATCGTGCTGTGGTCCCGCGTGCTCGGTCGCGCAGGACACGCGTCGCTCGACGACGTGCCGGCGGAGCAGCGGGACAAGATCGAGCCGGAGGGCGCGCAGTGAGCTCGCATTCGCATACGTCCACCCCGGCTCGCCCGGAGGCGCTCCGCGCCGCGTTCCACAAGGCGAGCCTCGGGCTCCTCTTCGTCGGCCTCGCGGGCAGCGTGTACGCGCTCGCCACGGACCCGAAGCGCTTCGGCTTCTCGTACCTCGTGTCGTTCGTCTTCCTGACGACGCTCGGCTGCGGCGGCCTCGGCTTCGTCATCCTGCAGCACGTCTCGCGCGCGGGTTGGTCGGTCGCGCCGCGGCGCCAGGCCGAGTGGCTGGCGGGCGTCCTGCCGCTCGCGATCGTCCTGTTCATCCCGATCGCCGCGCTGGCAGGGAACATCTTCGACGTGTGGGTCCACCCGCACGGCGAGCACATGGCGCTCATCGAGAAGAAGCGCCCGTACCTCAACACCGGGTTCTTCTACCTCCGCGCCGCCATCTGCCTGCTCGTGTGGTCGGGCCTGTCCTGGTACTTCCGCAAGACCTCGCGGCAGCAGGACGAGAGCGGCGACGTGGCGCTCACCGCGCGGATGCAGAAGTGGAGCGCGCCCTCGATCCTCCTGCTCGGCCTGACGATCTCGTTCGCCGGGTTCGACTGGGTGATGAGCCTGCAGCCCGAGTGGTACTCGACGATCTTCGGCATCTACATGATCGCGGGCAGCCTCGTCTCGGCGATGGCGGTGCTCGCGATCGTCGTGACGCTGCTGCGTGACCACGGCGCCTTCGGCGAGGTGTGCACGCAGGAGCACATGCACGACATCGGCAAGCTGCTCTTCGCGTTCACGGTCTTCTGGGCCTACATCGCGTTCTCGCAGTTCATCCTCATCTGGTACGCGAACATCCCGGAGGAGACGGTGTTCTTCAAGCACCGCTTCGAGGGCTCGTGGGCCTCGGGCAGCGTGTTCTTGCTGTTCGGGCACTTCGTGCTGCCGTTCGTCGTGCTGCTGAGCCGCCACGGCAAGCGCAACCGCGCGGTGCTGCTCGGCGCGGCGGTGTGGATGCTGCTCATGCACTACTGGGACATCTACTGGAACGTCATGCCGAACCTCGACACGGCGGGCATCAAGCCGAGCGTCGTCGACGCGGCCACGCTGTGCTTCATGGTCGGCGTGCTCGGCCAGTGGTTCGCCCGCCGGATGGCGGCCGACAACTCGTATCCTGTTCGCGACCCGCGCGTGGCCGAGGCCGTGCGCAACGTGAACCTCTAGCACCCAGCAGCGGAGACACGATGAGCGAGCAACACGCGCACGATGGGCACGGGCACGGCGGTCACAGCGAGACGCTGCTCGAGTCCGACAAGCCCGCGAACCTCTGGATCTTCGTCGCCATCGTCGCCGGCATCTTCATCGTCGGCGGCATGGCCCGTGGCGTGGACGAGTTCGTGAACGTCTCGGTCCGGGAGGAGCAGGCGGCCAAGCTCGGCGATGTGCCGGACGCGCTGCGCTCCCTGCGCGCGCAGGAGGAGGCGCGCGCCGGCAAGTACCAGTGGATCGATCGCAAGACCAACGTGGTGCGCATCCCGGCCGAGCGCGCCCTCGAGATCGTGCTGCGTGAGCGCGCCGCGGACGCGCCCGCCAAACCCGCCGCCCCGGCGCCGGCCGCTCCGGAGCACGGTGCCGCGCCCGCGCAAGGCGAGCCTGCCGCGCCCGCCAAGCACGAGCACGAGGGCGCTCACTAGTGACGGCTTGCCCCCGCGTGCTCGCGCTGCCGACCGGCCTCCTGGCCGGGATGGTGACGCTCGCGCTCGGCGCGGGGGCCGCGCGCGCGGACGAGGCGCCCCGGCTGGGCAAGCACGTGCCCACGGGGAACAAGGGGCCGACGAACGCGGAGGAGGTGCCGGCGCAGCTCGCAGGCATCGGCATCGACGACAAGCGCGGCGCGGTGCTGCCGCTCGACCTCGCGCTCCACGATCAGGACGGCAATGCGGTCCGGCTCGGGGACTACTTCGACGGGACGCGGCCGGTCCTGCTCGTCATGGCCTATTACCGCTGCCCGATGCTGTGCACGCTCGTGCTCAACGCCGTAGGCGCGGGCCTGCAGGCCCTGGCCTGGAACCCGGGCGAGCGATTTCGCGTGGTCACCGTCAGCATCGACCCGCGCGACAATGCGAAGACCGCGCACGACAAGCGCGCGAACCACCTCAAGGAGCTCGGCAAGCCCGTGGCGCCGCGCGGGTGGGACTTCCTCACGACGGACGAGGCCTCGGTGCGCCGCCTGACCGAGACGATCGGCTTTCGCTATCGCTGGGACGAAAGGGCCCAGCAGTACGCCCACGCGGCGGGGGTCTTCGTCGTGACGCCGGCCGGCAAGCTCTCGCGCACCATCACGGGCGTCGAGTTCCCCGAGCGGACGCTCCGCCTGGCGCTCGTCGAGGCGGCGGACGGCAAGATCGGCAGCGCCATCGACCAGATCCAGCTCCTCTGCTTCCATTACGATCCGTCACGCGGCTCGTTCGTCGCGAACGCCTTCTTCATCATGCGCGCCGGCGGAGCGCTCACCGTGATCGCGATCCTCGCGTTCCTCGTCTTCCTGCGCCGCTCGCGGCGCGCGCAGGGAGCCCTGGCATGATCAGCCGCCGGACGCCCCGAACCCTCGGAAGCCGCAAGACCCTTCGGAGAGATCAATGAACGAGAAGCTCAACCAGATCGCAATCGACGGCTTCATGCTGCCGCGCCAGTCGTCGAGCTTCGCGCAGGAGATCGACGCCGGCTGGTACTTCGTGACCTGGCTGTCCGTCTTCTTCTTCGTCGGCATGATGGGCGCGATGTTCTACTTCATGTGGAAGTACCGGCGCCGGCACGAGGGGCAGCTCGCGACGAGCGATCTCGGCCACCACTTCGGCCTCGAGGCCATCTGGACCATCATCCCGACCGCCCTGTGCGGCGTGCTCTTCATCATGGGATGGAAGGGATACCTGGCCGCCTCGGTCGCGCCCGCGGACGCCATCGAGATCCAGGTGACCGCGCAGAAGTGGTCGTGGAGCTTCTCGTACCCGAACGGCGTCGTCTCGAACGAGCTCCGCGTCCCCAAGGACAAGTCGGTCAAGCTCATCCTCTCGTCGAAGGACGTCATCCACAGCGTCTACCTCCCCGAGTTCCGCGTGAAGCAGGACGCGGTGCCCGGCACGTACACGACGATGTGGTTCAGGGCGACCGAGCTCGTGAACACCGTGCTGCAGTGCACCGAGTACTGCGGCACGAGCCACTCGAACATGCTGTCGAACGTCTTCGTGATGGAGTTCGACAAGTGGACGGACTGGCTCGAGAAGGCGGCCGCGGCCGACTCGAGCATGAAGCCAGAGCAGCTCGGCGAGCAGCTCTACACCCGCTTCGCCTGCATGACCTGCCACTCCACGGACGGCTCGGCCAAGGTGGGGCCGACGTTCAAGGGCGTCTTCGGCAAGATGGAGAACACCAACACCGGTCCGGTCAAGGTCGACGAGGCGTACCTCCGCGAGTCGATCCTGAACCCGACGGCGAAGGTGGTCACGGGCTTCCAGCCGGTGATGCCGCCGTTCCAGGGGCAGCTCAAAGACCGCGAGGTCGATGCGCTGATCGCTTACATCAAGACGCTCAAGTAGCGCCGCGTTGATCCGCCACCGGCGGAGTCCAAGGAGCTTGCATGTCGTCCGTCACCGTCGATGACGTTCGTGGGGTCCCCGAGTCGGGGGGCACGAACTACCTGAACGCGAAGGCCGGGATCTGGTCCTGGCTGACCACCGTCGATCACAAGCGGATCGGCATCATGTACCTCATCAGCACGCTCACCGCGTTCGCGCTGGGCGGGTTCTTCGCGCTGGCGCTGCGCCTCGAGCTGCTCACGCCGCAGAAGACCATCATGAGCGCCGACATGTACAACCAGGCCTTCACGCTGCACGGCGTGGTCATGGTCTTCTTGTTCATCATCCCGAGCATCCCGGGAGCCCTCGCGAACTTCGTCCTGCCCATCATGCTGGGCGCCAAGGACGTCGCGTTCCCGCGCCTCAACCTGCTCTCGCTCTACGTCTACTGGCTCGGCGCCATCTTCGCGCTCACGTCGATCGTGACGGGTGGGGTCGACACCGGCTGGACGTTCTACACCCCGTACTCGGCCACGTCGAACACCAGCGTCGTCTGGATGACGCTCGCCGCGTTCATCCTCGGCTTCTCCAGCATCCTGACGGGTCTGAACTTCATCGTCACGCTGCACAAGCTGCGCGCGCCGGGCCTGACCTGGTACCGCATGCCGCTCTTCCTCTGGGCGACCTATGCGACGAGCCTCATCCAGGTGCTCGCGACGCCGGTCATCGGCATCACGCTCCTGCTCCTCGTCTTCGAGCGGACGCTCGGCGTCGGTATCTTCGACCCGCAGCTCGGCGGCGACCCGGTCCTGTTCCAGCACTTCTTCTGGTTCTACTCGCACCCGGCCGTCTACATCATGATCCTCCCGGGCATGGGCATCATCTCCGAGCTCATCGCCGTCCACTCGCAGCGCACGCTGTTCGGGGCCAAGGCCATCGGGTACTCGTCGATCGCGATCGCGCTCGCGGGCTTCCTCGTGTGGGGCCATCACATGTTCGTGTCCGGTCAGAGCGAGCTCGCGTCCGCGCTGTTCTCGTTCCTGACCTTCTTCATCGGAGTGCCCTCGGGCATCAAGATCTTCAACTGGCTCGCGACCCTGTGGCGCGGCTCGATCGTGTTCAACACGCCGATGCTGTACGCGCTCACGTTCCTCTTCGAGTTCACGATCGGCGGACTGACGGGCCTGTACTGCGGCATGCTCGGCGTCGACATCCACATCCACGACACCTACTTCGTCGTGGCGCACTTCCACTACGTCATGATGGGCGGCACAGTGATGGCCTTCCTCGGGGGCCTGCACCACTGGTGGCCGAAGATGACCGGCCGCATGTACAGCGAGAAGCTCGGGCGCATCGCCTGCGGCCTCGTCTTCATCGGCTTCAATGTCACGTTCTTCACCCAGTTCATCCTCGGCGCGCGCGGGATGCCGCGCCGCTACTACAACTACCTCGACCAGTATCAGTCGCTGCACGCGTTCTCGACGGTGGGCTCGTGGTTCATCGGCGCGGGCATGCTGCTCACGCTGTACTACCTGCTGGCGTCGCTCAAGAGCGGCAAGCAGGCGCCGGCGAACCCGTGGGGCGGCCTGTCCCTCGAGTGGCAGTGCGCCTCGCCGCCGGTCACCGAGAACTTCGTCGACACGCCGACGGTCACCCACGGCCCGTACGACTTCCCGATCGCGGGCGGCTCGTCGGGCAAGCACTGATCCCGGGCACTGCAGGATTCCAGGAGACTGACATGAGCGCCCCGAGCGAAGAGCTATCGCCCCAGTTCCACGTCGCGCACCACTTCGACAAGGCCGACACGCAGTTCGAGGCCAACAAGCTGGGCGTCTGGCTCTTCCTGACGACCGAGATCCTGCTCTTCGGCGGGCTCTTCTGCGCGTTCTTCATCTTTCGCGAGAAGTACCTGCCGGGCTTCGTCGAGGGGCATCACCACCTCGACAAGATCATGGGCAGCATCAACACGATGGCGCTCATCGCGTCGTCCCTGACGATGGCGCTCGGCGTGCGGTCGGCGCAGCAGTCGAAGAAGAACGCGACGGTCGCGTTCCTCTTCATGACGCTGCTCCTCGCCGGCGTGTTCCTCGTGATCAAGTACTTCGAGTACTCGCACAAGTTCCACGATGGCCTGCTGCCCGGGAAGTTCTTCACGGGCCACATGGTCCACCCGGCGGTGCCGACCTTCTTCTCGGTCTACTTCATGATGACCGGCATCCACGGCCTGCACGTCGTCATCGGCATGGGCCTCATCACCTGGGTGCTCATCCGGGCCTCGAAGAACCAGTTCTCGAGCCGCTACTACTGGCCGGTCGAGGGCGTGGGCCTCTACTGGCACCTCGTCGACCTCATCTGGATCTATCTCTTCCCATTGCTTTACCTGGTCGGCTGACCGAGGAAATCGGAGCGCACGCAAATGGCACACGCGGC
This sequence comes from uncultured Myxococcales bacterium, assembly GCA_964593795.1. Classification (GTDB taxonomy): domain Bacteria; phylum Myxococcota_A; class Polyangia; order JAHFDS01; family JAHFDS01; genus JAHFDS01. The sequence continues at coordinate 24,573 of CAZQJC010000055.1, forward strand.
TTCGCACGACGACGGCTCTTCGCACGGACACGGCGGGCACGGCGGCAAGGACCACGTCCCGCACGTCCTGCCGATCACGTACTACTTCGGCGTCTGGGGGGCGCTCATGGTCCTGACCGCGGTGACGGTCGGCGTGAGCTACCTGGACTTCGGCGAGTTCAACCTGATCATCGCGATGGTCGTGGCCACCATCAAGGCGGGCCTCGTCGCGGCGATCTTCATGCACCTGTGGTTCGACGGGAAGTTCAACGCGATCGTGCTCGCGATCTCGCTCATCTTCCTGTTCGTCTTCATCGCGGTGACGCGGCTCGACGTCGTGTCGCGAGGCCTCGCGGATCCGCTCGAGGCCAAGCAGTTCCGCACGATCGGCACGCCATTCGCGGCGGACAAGGGCAGCGCGGCCAGGGCCGCCGACGCCGAGAAGGCGCTGCAGACCGGCGTCTACGTGCCGGTGGTCGCGCCCGCCTCGCCTGCCGCTCCCGGGCACGGTGCGTCCCCCGCACCCGCGCACGGCGCTGCGCCCGCGCCTGGTGCCGCGCCTCCCGCGGGTGCGCACGGTGGCGCCCCGGCCGCGGCGCCTGCGCCGGTTCCCGCCGCTCCTGCGCCGGCTGCTCCCGCGCCGGCTGCTCCCGCCCCCGCGCACTAGTACCTCGCCACAGTGAAGATGATGGGTTCGAGCTCTGGAGGAACGCTGTGGCGAGGTGCTACGTGGCGGGCCGCCGGGCCGCCCCAAGGCACGCCACAGGGACCCGCGCAGCCCGGAGGGCGGAGCGGGAGAAAACAGCTGGTACCTCGCCCCGCCACCTCCCGCCAACCGATCAAAACCCCTGTGGCGAGGTACTAGGGATCAGAGCTTCTGCACGCCCTTGGCGCGCTTCTCGCTGCGGGCCTTCTCGACGGCGAGGTCGAGCTGCTCGGCGAGCTTCTTGTGCTTGTAGTCGATGAAGACGTCGTACGCGTCCACGTCGTGCTTGACCTCGACGCGCACGCGCATCTGGCCGACCACGATCTGCCAGAAGGTGGCATCGGGACGGTCGAGGTCACCGCACTCCTTGGAGCCGAACGCGGTACCTGTGATCGGCTCGGCCTTCGGGTAGCGCGCCTTCAAGGCATTGACCGCGTCGTAGAACGCGCCCTGCGTCTCGCCGCACTCGAGGAGATCGCGCTTCTTGATGGTCACGCCCCAAAGGACGTTCTGGAAGAAGCGGAGCTCGACGAGGTTCGTGGAGAAGCGGCCGAGGTCGAGCTGCCAGTACGTGCCGTCGAGCTGGCACGCGTCTGCCAGCCCCTCGGCGATCTTGTCGCACTGCGCCCAGCCGGCGCCCTTGAGCTTCTTGAGATCTTCGCGCTTGAAGCCGGCGGGGAGCTGGTACGGGAACACCGCGTCCGCGGCCGGGCCCTTCGTGTCCGGCTGCTTCTCGGGGGGCTTGCCGGGCGCGGCCGGTGCGGTCGGTGCCTTGGCGGGCGGGGTCGGCGCCCTGGCGGCCGGCGCCTTGCCCGCATCGGGCTTCGCGGGAGCGGCGGGTGGCGCCTTCGGCGGGGCGGGGGTCGGCGCCGGCGCAGCGTGCGCGATCCCGAACGCGATGGGCAGCGCGAGGAGCACGCCGGCCAGAACCGTCTTCATACGACGCTCCATCATAGCTCGTCCGCGGCGAACGTCAGGACGTCGCGGATCTCGAGGGCGCCGAGCAGCAGCATCGCCAGTCGGTCGAGGCCGAGCGCGACACCGCCGGAGGGCGGCATGCGCGCAAGGTCGGCGAGGAAGCGCTCGTCGATGGGGTAGAGGGGTCTTCCGAGCCTTCGGCGCGCGGCGAGATCGGCCTCGAAGCGCGCCCGCTGCTCGACCGGATCGGTCAGCTCGCCGAAGCCGTTCGCGAGCTCGAGGCCGCCGATGAAGAGCTCGAAGCGCTCCGCGACGGCTGGTGCTCCGGGCTTTCGCCGCGCGAGCGCTGCGAGAGACGCCGGCCACTCGTAGAGCAGCGCCGGCTTCGGGTGACCGAGGTGCGGCTCGATGCGATCGAGGAAGGCCTGGAAGAACGCGTCGGAGCCGGCGTCGCTCGGGGGCACCTCGTCGCCGCCCCAGCGGGCGAAGGCCTCGCGCACGGTCAGCCGCTCCCACGGCGGCGCGAGGTCGACCACGTGGCCGCCCACGCGCACGGTCGTCGTGCCGAGGAGCGCGCGCGCAAGGCCCGCCACGAGCGCCTCGCAGTCGTCCATGATGGCCTCGTAGCCCGCGTCCCCGCGGTACCACTCGATCATCGTGAATTCGGGGTTGTGGTGCCGCCCCACCTCGCCGCGCCGGAAGCACTTGCAGATCTGGAAGATCCGCCGCGCGCCCGCGGCCAGGAGCCGCTTCATCTGGTACTCGGGCGAGGTGATGAGCCAGCCGGCGCCGGCGACCTCGAACGCGTCGAGGTGCAGCTCGAGCCCGGGCGAGGGCACGACGAGCGGCGTCTCCACCTCGACGAAGTCGCGGGCGTGGAAGAAGGCGCGGAGCTGGCGGTAGAGGAGATCGCGGCGCGCGAGAGAGCCGATGCGGTCCACGGCGCCCGGTGGCGGGGGCTACGAGCGGCCGACGCGCTCGACGTAGGCGTACGAGCGCGTGTCGACCTTGAGGATGTCGCCCTCGTTCACGAAGAGCGGGACGTTGATGGTCGCGCCCGTCTCGAGCTTGGCCGGCTTGCTCGGGTTGCCCGAGGTGTCGCCCTTGAAGCCCGGCTCGGTGGACATCACGCGGAGCTCCATGAACGTCGGGAGCTCGACGGAGATGGCGCGCTCGTTGAAGAACAGCACCGAGACGACGGTGTTGTCCTTGAGGAAGCCCACGTCGTCGCCGATGTTCTCGGCCGGGATCATGACCTGCTCGTAGTTCGTGTTGTCCATGAACACGAGGCTGTCGCCCTCTCGGTAGAGGTACTGCATGTCCTTCTGCTCGACGTTGGCCGGCTCGAGCTTCTCACCCGAGCGGATGTTCCGTTCGACGACCTGGCCCGTGAGCATGTTCTTGAACTTCGTCCGCGTGAACGCCGCGCCCTTGCCGGGCTTGACGAACTGGAACTCGACGATGTTCCACGGCGCGCCGTCCATGAGGACCTTGAGGCCCTTGCGGATGTCCGAAGTATCGTACATGGGTGCGCGTTCTAGCCGCTCCGGCCCCGGGTGTCAACGGAGGCGCGGGAGGGGCTACTTCCAGGGCCAGAAGCGGAACGGCTTCTTCGGCGGGGGCGGTGGGGCGATCACCGACGGCGCCGGCGCGTCGAGGGCCCTGGCGCGCTCGCAGCCCCAGGCGTGGCCGGCCTTGCAGCCCTGATCGAGCAGCGCCTTGCCGCGCGCGAGGTCCTTCGCGGTGCCGCGACCGAGGGCGCGCATCCAGCCCTCCGCGGAGCAGCCGTTGGCGTCGCCGGCCTTGCACGCGCGCTCGAAGAGCGTGACGCCGCGGGGCTCGTCGCGCGGCACGCCGCGGCCGCTCGCGTAGAGCCAGCCGAGGTTGTGGCAGCCGTTGGCGTCGCCGCCGTCGCAGGCCTGCTTGTACAGGGACGCGGCGCGGAGATCATCGCGCGGCACGAGGGTGCCGGCGTCGAACAGGTGGCCGAGCGCGTTGCAGCCCGCCGGATCGCCGCCGTCGCACGACTGGCGGTAGAGGGCGAGCGCGCGCGACGGGTCGGCTGGAACGCCCCAGCCCGCCTCGCTGCAGACGCCGAGGTTGCCGCAGGCGGGCGCGTCGCCGAGCTGGCAGGCGGCCTGGAAGAGCGCGGCGGCGCGGGCATGATCGAGCGGCACGCCTCGACCGGTCGCGTGCAGGAAGCCGAGGCCCCGGCACGCGGCCGCGCTCTGGCCGTCGCAGGCCTGCTTGTAGAGCGTGGCGGCGCGCGCGTCGTCCCGCGGCACGCCGGTGCCGTGGTCGTAGAAGCTCGCGAGGTAGAAGCAGGAGTCGACGCTGCCCTTGCCGCACTGGGTCTGGCAGTCGTCGTGCGCGGTCGCGGCGGCGGGATCGCAGACGTGCGCGCCGGAGGCGGCAGGCGTCGTGCACTTGGTGCCGTCTCCGCTCCGGACGAAGCCGGGCGGGCACGCGCCGGCGAGGCCCTCGGCCCGTGGGCCACCGGGCTGCGCGGCGGCGGCGACCGCGGCGAGCTCGAGGCGCACGAGCGCGCCGCACTGCGGGGGCGGCGTGGCGTCGGTCGCGCGGGCGCGGCGGCAGTCGTCGATGACGCCGTCCATCTGGCGATACATCTGCTTGGACGAATCTTTCGCGCTCGCGCTCTGGCCGAACACCTCGGCCACGCTGCGCACGACCGCCTTGGCCATCGACTCGACGACGAATGCGCCCACGGTCGCGCCGCGGACGAAGTGCGTGGCGCCGTCGCAGCGGCCGCGGAGATCTGCCGCCTGCGCCGTGCGCCAGGTCGACATGCGCCGGCCGACCAGCGCGAGCGCGACGTCGAGCACCGCGCCGCGCGTGAGCTCGCCGGAGAGCCTGGCGGCGATTCTCGAGCCGAGCGAGAGGTTTGCGGCCAGCTCCGTCTCGCCCTCGAGCCGCACGAGCTGCTCCTTGAGCGTCATGCCGAGGAAGCCATAGCGGCCGTCGATCGCGCAGTCGGGCAGGACGGTCAGCGTCGCGCAGTCGTACTTGACCACCGCGACGCCGCGCTGCATCGCCTGCTCGAGCTCGCCGCGCGTCTCGGGCGGCAGGTCCACGACGAGCGGCTCGGCCCTGGGGCCGCGGGCGTCGCAGCGCGTGGCGGCGATGCCGCCGGCCTGCGAGAGGCCTGCTTCGGCCGTCTGGTTCTTGGGACGCGCGACCTCGGCGACCTGGCCGGGGCGGCACGCGAGGAGCGAGGTGAAGAGCAGGAGCCAGCGGGACATCGGCAGGGAGTCTACGCGGAGGCGAGCGTTCTGGCAGCCGGGTGTGATGGCCGCTACGAGGGCAGGGTGGCGGCGCGATGTACAATGGATGGATGCGACACGCATGCCTGCTGCTGCTGGTCGGGGGCCTCGGGGCCCTCGGCTGCGGCGACGACAAGAAGATGGGCGCGGGCGGGACCGGCGGGGGTGGTGCCGGTGGCTCGGGCGGCGGCGGGGCGGTGGCGGACGGAGGTGCGCCGGACGCGGCGCGGTCAGACGGCCCAGGCGCGCGTGACGCGTCCGCGGCAGACGCGGCACGCCGGGATGGCCCGCGCGCGGACGGCGGCCCGCGACCGGATGCGCCACGCGCCGCCGATGCGGCGCCGCGGCCCGACGCGCCCCCGGCCGACTTCTCGTGCAGCGGCATGATGCCGTCCACGATGGCCGTCGACCCGCTTCGCCTCTCGGGCCAGGTCATCGATCCGATCCAGAACATGCGCACGGGCATCCCGGGCGCGACCGTGGAGGCCTGGAAGCACGGCGGGATGGCGGCGCTCGCGACCACGACCGCGGACGCGATGGGGGCGTTCTCGCTCGACATCGTGACGATGGGGATGCCGTTTTCGGGTTACGTGCGCGCGACCAAGACGGGGTTCGTGGAGTCGCGGTTCGTGGGGCCGCTGCCGCTGACGCAGAGCTTCCCGGGCCAGACGATCGCGCTGTGGGAGCCGGGCCAGCTCGGGCTCGTGCACTCGCTCGTGTCGGCGCCCCCGCCGGACGCGACGGGTGCGGACATGATCATCGCGGTCGTGGACTGTCGCGGCGAGGGCGTCGCCGGCGTGTCGGTCCAGCTCACGCCCGCGGCGGGCGCGCTCGGGTACCTCAACGACGCGATGCTGCCTGACACCACGCAGACCCAGACCGGATCGAGCGGCCTCGTGTTCGTGTTCAACGCGCGCGCGGGCATGGTGCACCTGACGGCCACCGGCGGTCCGGGCGCGTTGCGGCCGGCGGATCTTCAGGTGCCGGCGGGCGTGTTCGTCACGACCGCGCTCGTTCCTTAGCGGCAATGCCAGTCACTTGACGTTGACGTGAACCTGAACCTGAACACCACCTCGGACGTGGACCGCCTTCGAGCAGATCGATCCGTCACCACCTCCAATGACTCGTATGGTGTCCGGCGTTCGGAGACAGGCGAACCCGTAAGCCTGGAGCCCCGAGGCCGAAGCCTGCTAGAACTAGCGGGTCATGGCGTACTACTGCTGGAAGTGCACCAACGAGGTCGTGTTCGAGGTGAAGGTGGGCGTCAAGGTCGGCCGCAAGGACGAGTGCCCCCACTGCGGCGCGGACATGCACGTTTGCAAGAACTGCACGCTCTACGATCCGAACCTCCACAACAAGTGCCGCGAGCCCGAGTCGGCGTTCATCCGCGACCGCGAGGCGGCGAACTTCTGCATGCACTTCGACTTCAAGAACCAGGACGGCGCGCCCGGGGTCGATGACTCGGCGGCCAAGGCCAAGGCGAAGCTCGAGGATCTGTTCAAGGGACTGAAGTAGGGCCACGGGCTCCGCGCCACACCGTCCGGATCCGACCGAAGCCTGAAGCCTGAAGCCTCCTGCGATTCTTGCCGCAGAGCGTCGTGACCGTGCTAGAAGTTCCAAATCTGCATCTGGGAACCGAACAATGCGGCTTTCGGCAAAGACCCAGTACGGCGTGCGAGCGCTGTTCGACATCGCCTTCCACGGGGCGGGCGGACCGACGCAGGCCAAGGACATCGCGACGCGGCAGGAGATCCCGCTGCGGTACCTCGAGCAGATCTTCCAGGACCTGCGCCGCGCGGGCCTCGTCGAGTCGCGGCGCGGGCCTCGCGGGGGCTACTCGCTCGCGCGGGCGCCGGAGGCGATCCGCATCGGCGACGTGATGCGCGCGTTGCAGGGGCCGATCGAGCTCGTGGTCGATGGGCCGGGCGCGCCGGCCGCGGTGTGGCAGGAGCTCGCGCGCAAGGTGAGCGCGTGCTTCGACGAGCTCAGCGTTCGCGACCTGTGCGAGCGCGAGCGGACGCGGCCCGGCGGGATGTACTTCATATGAGGCGGTCGTGCTGACGTTCCAGAGCATCCTCGAGTCGATCGGGAACACGCCGCTGCTCGAGCTCGGCGGCCTCGTCGGCGCGGGCTCCGCCACCGTGCTGGCCAAGTGCGAGCAGTTCAACCCGGGCGGCTCGGTCAAGGACCGCATCGCGCTTGCGATGATCGAGGCGGCCGAGCAGGCGGGCCGCATCACGCCCGGCAGGAGCGTGATCGTCGAGCCCACGAGCGGCAACACCGGCATCGGCCTCGCGCTCTGCTGCGCGGTCAAGGGCTACAAGCTCATCCTCACGATGCCGGACTCGATGTCGCTCGAGCGGCGGGCGCTCCTCAAGACGTACGGCGTCGAGATCGTGCTCACCGAGGCGGAGCGCGCGATGGAGGGTGCGGTCGACAAGGCGCGCGAGATCGTGGCGCGCAGCCCCGACCACTACATGCCGCAGCAGTTCGAGAACCCGGCCAACCCGGAGGCGCACCGCCGCACCACCGGCCCCGAGATCCTCGCGCAGCTCGGCGGGCACGCGCCTGACGCGTTCGTCGCGGGCGTGGGCACCGGCGGCACCATCACGGGCGTCGGCGAGGTGCTCAAGGCGAAGAACCCGAGGTGCAAGGTCATCGCGATCGAGCCGCGCACGAGCGCCGTGCTCTCGGGTGGCGCGGTGGGGCCGCACAAGATCCAGGGCATCGGCGCCGGCTTCGTGCCGAGCGTGCTCTCGCGCAAGGTCTACGACGAGGTGCGTACGGTCGCGGACCGCGACGCGTACGACATGAAGACGCGCCTCGCGAAGAAGCTGGGGCTCCTCGTCGGGATCTCGGCGGGCGCGGCGGTGCACGTCGCGTGCGAGGTCGCGCGCGAGCTCGGGCCGGGCAAGAACGTCGTCACCGTGCTGCCCGACACGGGCGAGCGGTACTTCTCCCTCGACGAGTACTTCTGATGGCGGCGCCCGCACGGACGGACGGAGGATCGCGCGTGCTCGTCGTGGGCGCGGGCGGGCTCGGCTGTCCCGTGGCGCTCGCGCTCGCGCACGCCGGCGTGCCGCTGACGATCGTCGACGACGACGTGGTCGAGCTGTCGAACCTGCAACGACAGGTGCTGCACGTGACCGAGCGGGTCGGCCGCGCGAAGACGGCGTCGGCGCGCGCCGGGCTCGAGTCGCTGGTGCCCGGCGCGGAGGTGCGCGCGGTGCAGGCGCGGCTCGGCGCGGGCAACTGGGCCGACCTCGTCGCGGGGCACGCCGTCGTGGTGGACGGCACCAACGCGATCGAGACCAAGTTCTTGCTGAGTGACCTGGCGGTCGCGGCGGGCGTGCCGCTCGTGCACGGGGGCGTGCTGCGCTTCGACGGCCATGTGCTCGTGGTGGTGCCCGGCGGACCGTGCTTCCGCTGCCTGTTCGAGGCGCCGCCCGACGACGAGGCGCCCACGTGCGCCGACGCGGGCGTGCTCGGTGCCATGTGCGGCTGGGTCGGCGGGCGCATGGCGACCCGCGTCCTCGACGTGCTCGCCGGCCGCGGCCTCGCCCACGCGGGTCGCCTGCTCGTGCTCGATGGCCTGCGTGATCGCGAGCGCGAGGTCGTGTTCCGCGCGCGCCCCGACTGTCCCGCTTGCTCGCCCCGATGGCCGGCCGCCGAGAGCCGGCTCGAAACGAGGAGTGCTCCATGAGCTTCGTCCGTGGTCTCCAGTGTCGCGAGTGCGCCCGCACGTACCCCGTCGCGGCCGTGCACGTGTGCGAGTTCTGCTTCGGTCCGCTCGAGGTCGCGTACGACTACGACGGGATCAAGGGCGCGCTGTCGCGCGAGAGGCTGGCCGACCGGCCGCCGGGCATGTGGCGCTACGCGGAGCTCCTGCCGCTCGACAAGGCGCCCACGGTGGGCGTGCAGGTGGGGGGCACGCCGCTCCACCGCGCGACGAACCTCGAGAAGCGCCTCGGCGTGCGCGAGCTGTGGATCAAGAACGACGCGGTGTGCCACCCGACCCTGTCGTTCAAGGACCGCGTGGTGTCGGTCGCGCTGTCCAAGGCGCGCGAGCTCGGCATGGAGGCGGTCGGCTGCGCGTCGACGGGCAATCTCGCCAACTCCGTGGCCGCGAACGCTGCGGCGGCCGGCATGTCGGCCTACATCTTCGTGCCGCAGGACCTCGAGCGCTCGAAGATCCTCGGCACGATGGTGTACGGCGCGCGCGTCGTCGGCATCGCGGGCACGTACGACGACGTCAACCGCCTCTGCTCGGAGGTGGCGGGCAAGTACGGCTGGGCGTTCGTGAACGTCAACGTGCGGCCGTTCTACGCCGAGGGCTCGAAGTCGCTGGCGTTCGAGGTCGCGGACCAGCTCGGCTGGCGCGTGCCCGACCACATCGTCGCGCCGATGGCGTCGGGCTCGCTCGTGACCAAGATCGAGAAGGCCTTCCGCGAGCTGCGCAAGGTGGGCCTCCTGCCCGAGGGGCCGGGGCCGGTGCTGCACGGCGGGCAGGGCTCCGGGTGCTCGCCGATCTCGGACGCGATCCGCGCGGGGGGGGAGAGCTTCAAGCCGGTCAAGACGCCGACCGGGATCGCCAAGTCGCTCGCGATCGGCAACCCGGCGGACGGGTTCTACGCGGCGCGCGCGATCCGCGAGTCGGGCGGGCACGCGGCGAGCGCGACCGACGAGGAGATCGTGGCCGCGATGCGCCTGCTCGCCGAGACCGAGGGCATCTTCACCGAGACCGCGGGCGGCGTGACGCTGGCGGCGGCGCAGAAGCTGCTCGACGAGGGACGTATCCGCAAGGACGCATGCGTCGTCGTGTGCGTGACCGGCAACGGCCTCAAGACCACCGATCCTCTGGAGACCGCCATTGGTGCGCCGCCCGTGATCCCGGCGAGCCTCAAGGCGTTCGACGAGCTCTACAAGAAGGACACCTCGCGCGCCGCGTGAGGACACGCAAGGAGACTGTCATGGCACTCGTTCGCATCCCGACCCCGCTCCGCAAGCTGACGGCCAACCAGGAGGAGGTCACCGTCGCCGGCAAGAACGTCGGCGAGATCATCGCCGCCCTCGAGGCCGCGCACCCCGGCATCAAGGAGCGCATCTGCGACGACAAGGGCCAGGTGCGCCGCTTCGTGAACGTCTTCGTGCGCGACGAGGACATCCGCTTCCAGCAGAACCTCGACACGCCGGTCGGTGACAACGACGAGGTGTCGATCGTCCCGGCCATCGCGGGCGGCTGATCCGGCCGAGGCCCCGTGCTGACCGAGGCGCAGATCCGTCGCTACGGACGCCACGTGCTCCTGCCGGAGCTCGGTGGACGCGGGCAGGCGCGCGTCTGCGCCGGGGCGGTGCGCCTCGGCGGTGAGGGGTTGGCGGCGGAGACGGCGCTCCTCTACCTGGTGGCCGCGGGCGTGGGACGCGTGGCGGTGGAGGCGGCGCTGCGGCCGGAGGTGGTGGCGCACGCGCGGGCGATCGAGCCGGCGTGCGCGATCGGCGAGCCCGCTGTCGGTGCGCTGGAGGTACTCGTGTCAGCGCATGAGTCACCGGCGGACGCGGTGGCGGAGGGGGCGCGCGCGGCGCTGCGCGCGGTGCGGGCGCTGGCGGGCGTGGCGCCGGGGGACGGCGCGCCATGATGCTGCCGCGCAGCATCCTCGACCTCGTGGGGCAGACGCCGCTCCTGCGATTGACCTGGCTCGAGCGCGGCCTGCCGAACGTGGAGATCTACGGCAAGTGCGAGTGGCGGAACCCGGGCGGTTCGGTCAAGGACCGCGCGGCGCGGCAGATGATCCTCGACGCCGAGGCGGAGGGCCTGCTCAAGCCGGGCATGGCGCTCATCGACTCGACGAGCGGCAACACCGGGGTCGCGTACGCGATGCTCGGGGCCGCGCGCGGCTACCGCGTGGTGCTCGTGATGCCCGAGAACGTCAGCGACGCGCGCAAGAAGATCACGCGTGCGTACGGCGCGGAGCTCGTGTTCTCATCGCCGATGGAGGGCTCCGACGGCGCCATCCGGATGGTGCGGCAGGTGGTGGCGGACGCGCCGGGGCAGTACTTCTACCCGGACCAGTACTCGAACGACTCGAACCCGCGCGCGCACTACCTGACCACCGCGCCGGAGATCTGGGCGCAGACGGGCGAGCGAGTCACGCACTTCCTCGCGGGCATCGGGACGAGCGGGACCGTGATGGGCACGGGCCGCCGGCTCAAGGAGCTCGCGCGCGCGGCCGGTCGCAAGGTCGAGGTCATCGCGGTGGAGCCCGAGGATGCGCTGCACGGGCTCGAGGGCCTCAAGCACATGGCGTCCTCGATCGTGCCGGCGATCTACCACCCCGAGGAGCTCGACCGCGTGATGCCCATGGCGACGGACGAGGGCTGGGACGTGTCCGAGCTGCTCGCCGAGAAGGCGGGGCTCGCGGTCGGTCACTCGTCGGGCGCGGCGGCCGCGGGCGCGCTGCGCGTCGGCAAGGAGCTCGCCGCGCGAGGGGAGGGCGGCGTCATCGTCTGCGTCCTGCCCGACAGCGTCGCGAGGTACCTGGCTCCCGGCAAGTGGGAGAGGACGACCGCGTGGTAGCGGCGCGCTCAGGCGGCTGGCGCGTGGTCGGCGTCTACGAGCTGGATCCCGTGCCGGTCACGGGGGGCGCGCCGATCGTGTTCCGCGTCGAGGTGCAAGAGCGCGTGGGCGCGAGCCTGTTCCGCGGGCGGGTCTGGCGCATCGAGCACTTCAAGATGAGGCCGTCCTTCGGCGACGACGCGACGGAGAGCCACGAGGAGACGCTGGTGCTGGACGCTGCGCTCAACGATCCGATGGTGGAGGCGGCCTCCGAGGTGGGCGTCCTCAAGGGCGTGGGCGCGCGGCTCGAGGCCCAGCTCTCGAGCGGGGAGCCCTCGTGAGGATCGCGGCGGAGGCGCTGGCCGTGGCCTACGCCCACGCGCGGGAGGCCTACCCCGAGGAGGCCTGCGGCCTGCTCGTCGGCGACAAGGGGGGCGACGGGGTCGACGAGGCGCGGCGCTGCGAGAACATGCAGAACGCGCTCCACGCCGAGGACCCGGTCGCGAACCCGCGGGACGCCCGCATGGCGTACAGCCTCGGCGCCAGGGACCTCTTCTTCCTCGACAAGAGCCAGCGCTCGGAGCGACCGGTGCGCGTCGTCTATCACTCGCACGTCGAGGTAGGCGCGTATTTCTCGGCCAAGGACAAGGACGACGCGCTGCTGTTCGGCGAGCCGCGCTTCCCGGTCGACTACCTGGTGGTCGACGTCAAGAAGGCGGAGGGTGTCGTGCGCGTGGCGGGGGCGAAGCTGTTCCGGTTCGACGGCGCTGAGTTCGTCGAGGTGGCGGCGTACCCGGGCGAGGCGTGAAGCTCGGGGTGGTGCTCGGCTCGGGCGCGCCCGCGGACGCGGCGCTGGCGGCGCGCCTCCTGCGCGCGGCCGCCGTGGCGGGGCACGACGCGCGCCTGTTCGTGATGGGCGCGGGGGTGCAGGCGATCGCGGAGCTCTCGCGGCTGGCCGACGAGGGCGTGGACGTGATCGCGTGCGAGCGGAGCCTCGAGGAGGTCGGGGTCGCGCGGCCGTGCGGGGTCCTCGGCGGGAGCCAGCTCGATCACGCGGCGCTCGTGCGCGACTGCCAGCGCGTGGTCGCGCTGACCTGATACATGCGCATGGGCGGATGAATGCGCCGGGTGGGCATCGTGCTGCTGGAAGGGGCGAGTGTCGGGGCGGCGCACGAGGCGCTGCGCGCGGCGCTCGGGCTCGGCGCGGCCGGGCTCGACGTGCGCGTGTGGGCGGCGGACGCCGCGTTGCTCGCGGGCGGGGCGCGCGCGACCGGGGCGCTGGCGGCGCTGGGGCGGCCGGTGAGCATCGGCGGCGACCTCGCGGCGTTCCTCGCGCCGCTCGAGGCCGTGGAGGTGTGGCGGTGACCCTGCACCTCGTGCGGCGGCCCCTGCCGGCGGGCGCGTGGGCGTGCGTGGGGTCCGGCGACACCATCGTGCTGGTGGGCGATGATGGGGACATGCGTCCCCCGCCGGGCGTGCGGTGCGAGCGGCTCGGCGGAGCGGAGGCGACGCTCGACGAGGCGGCGCTCGTGGCGCTGATCTTCGAGGCCGCGCGGGTGATCGCGTGGTGAGCGAGGAGGTCGCGCTCGATCTGCGCGGCGAGGTGTGCCCGTTCACCTTCGTGCGGACGCGGCTCCTGCTCGAGTCGCTCGCGGTGGGCGCGGTGGTGGCGGTGCAGATCGATCACGAGCCGGCGACCCGGAGCATCCCGCGGGCGTTGCGCGAGTGGGGTCAGGAGGTGCTCGAGGTGCGTGACCTTGGCGGCGGCGGGTGGCTCGTGCGCGCGCGCAAGTGCGTGGAGTAGGAGGGATGGGCCTCGGCCGCTGGCTCTTCGTCTGCTGCGCGGGGCTCTACCTGGTGCTCGGGAGCGCGCGGATCTCGACCCCCGACGGGGTGCTGATGGCGCGCGTGTCGGCCAGCGTGGTGTCGCGCAGGGCGCTCGACGTCGCGCCGCTCGAGATGTCCCCGGAGTGGGGCGGGCTGTGGGTCGAGGGTGCGGGCGGGCGGCGCTTCTACCCGAAGTACGGGCCGGGCCTCTCCCTGGCCGCGGTCCCGATGACCGCGCTCGGTCGCTGGCTTGCGGGCATCGCGACGGCGGGGGATGGGGTCGCGGTCGCGGCGCCGGCCACGCATCGCGCCTTCTACGGGGATGGCGAGGCGCTCGTGGCGTACTTCGCGGCCTGCACGAGCGCGCTCGTGTGCGCGGGCGTCGTGGCGCTTCTTGCCTTGCTCGTCCTCGAGCTCGGCTTCTCGCGTCGCACGGCGATCGTCACGGCGCTGGCGCTGGCGTTCGGGACGCCGCTCCTGGCCTACAGCGCGACCTGCTTCGCGGAGCCGCTCGGTGCGCTGGGCCTCCAGGCCGCGGCGCTGTTCGCGCTGCGCGGCGCGCCCGCCCGCGCGGGGCTGGCGCTCGGCGTGGCGGTGCTCGCGCGTCCGGCGCTCGTGGTCGTGGCGCCGCTCGCGTTGCCGCTCCTCCTCGAGCGATCGCCTTCGAGATCTGCGTCGCTCGCGTGGTCCGGTATCGGCCTCGGCGCGATGCTCGGAGGGCTCGCGCTCTACAACGCGGTGCGCTTCGGCTCGCCACTCGAGACCGGCTACGGTGACGAGGTCACGGCCTTCTCGGGCGCGCCCCTCGAAGGGCTGGCGGGGCTACTCATGAGCCCTGGGCGCGGGCTCTTCGTCTACTGTCCGCTCGCGGCGGCGGGCCTCCTTGGCCTCGGCGCGCTGCGGCGGCGGTCCCTGGGGATCGCCCTGCTCGCCGGTGGGAGCCTGGCCGCGCTGCTCGCGTTGCATTGCCGATGGTACATGTGGGAAGGCGGATGGTGCTGGGGCCCGCGGTTCCTGTTGCCGGCGCTGCCGCTCGTCCTGCTCGGGCTCGCGCCGCTCGTCGAGGGCGCGCGCGGGGGCAGCAGGCCGTGGCTCGTGGCGGTCGCGTGCCTCTCGCTCGTCATCGCCGTGTCGGGCCGCCTGGTGGACTTCAACGACTTCCACCTGCAGCTCGAAGGGCTCGCGAAGGAGGGCGTGACGGGCTTCGACCTCTGGCGGTGGTCGGTGCCGCACGCGCCGCTCGTGGCGTACTGGGGCTCGGCGTTGCCGAGTGGGTTGCTCTTGCCGCGGACGCTGGCGCACCCGGGTGTGCTGACGGTGTGGCTCGCGATCTGGGCGGCGGCCGCCGCGCTGGGCGCGTCGCGCCTCGTGCGTGCGCTGCGGGCTGGCTGACGTGCGTGCGAGCGCGCTGGTCGGGACCGAGGAGCACGAAGCGGGCGGGTGCGCGCATGCGATCGAGCGTACGACCGGAGAGGATCGGTGGATCGGTGTGTCACGTGGGGCGTAGCATGGCGGCGGCCCGATGCTGGAGGACCGACGATGAGCCACGATGAGGATCCCGGCGCGCGCGACGATCGTGCACCGATGACCGAGGACGAGGCGGCGCGCGGGGTGTCGCGGCGCGGCTTCCTGCAGGGGAGCAGCCTGGCGATCGCCGCCGGGGCGCTCCTCGGGACCGACGCGCGCGCGGAGCACGTGCGGGCGCCGGGGGCCCTCGGGCCCGGACCGGTGCCGGTGCCGCTCCAGGTGAACGGCAAGGCGTACACCGTGTCGATCGAGCCGCGCGAGACGCTGGCGTCGGTGCTGCGAGATCGCCTCGGCCTCACGGGCACGAAGATCGGGTGCGACCGCGGCGCGTGCTCGGCGTGCACGGTGCACCTCGACGGCATGCCGGTGGCGTCGTGCCTGACGCTCGCCATCGACGTGGGCGCACGCAAGGTGACCACCATCGAGGGGCTCGCGCGCGGCGAGGCGCTGCACCCGGTGCAGGAGCAGTTCATCGCGCACGACGCCATGCAGTGCGGCTATTGCACGCCGGGCATGGTGATGAGCTGCGCGGCGCTGCTGGCGAAGACGCCGCTGCCGACCCTGGACGACGTCAAGGGCGCGGTGAGCGGCAACCTCTGTCGCTGCGGCACGTACCCGAAGGTGTTCGCGGCGACGCTTGCGGCGGCGGGCCAGCCCGTGCCGGCGGGCACGCAGGTGCTGCGCGCGGGCGAGGTGCTCGAGCAGCCGTGCGGCGGCGCGGTCCCGGCCGGCGAGCCGCCGCCGTGGCCGCACAACGATCGGCTGGTGGTGGTGGGCAAGCCCACGCCTCGGCTCGACGGGCGCGCCAAGGTGACCGGCGCGGCCAAGTACACGGCGGACATCCAGCTCCCGGGCATGCTCCACGCGCGGCGAGTCGTCTCGACGGTAGCGCACGCGCGGGTCAAGTCGATCGACACGAGCGCGGCGGCGAAGCTGCCGGGGGTCAAGGCCGTGCACGTGGTCGAGCACCTGCGCGAGGGCGCGGTCCTGCGCAAGCCGGGCAAGGCCGACCGCTTTCCGACGGTGCGCTACGTCGGGCAGACCATCGCGGCGGTCGCGGCGACGACGCAGGCGGTGGCGGACGAGGCGGCGGCGCTCGTGAAGGTGGAGTACGAGACGCTGCCGTTCGTGGTGGACCTCGAGGCAGCGAGGAAGGCCGGCGCGCCCGCGGTGTACCCGGGCCCGACGGACATGATGGGCAGCGCGGGCGGCGGCGGCGCGCGCAAGGGACTGCCGCAGAAGGGCAACGTCCGCGGCCCGAACGAGACCGTCAAGGGCGACGTCGCCGCAGCCATGCGCAAAGCCGCATACGTCGTCGAGGGCGAGTTCCGGACGGGCGTGCAGACGCACTCGGCGATGGAGCCGCACGGCGTGGTGGCCGACTGGCGGGCCGATGGCCTCACCGTGTACGCGTCCACGCAGGGCACCGCGAGCGTGCGCGACGAGCTGGCCGAGGTGATGGGCCTGCCGGCGTCGAAGGTGCGCGTCCTGACCGAGTACATGGGCGGCGGCTTCGGCGCGAAGTTCGGCGCGGGCACGTACGGCGTGCTCGCGGCGCAGCTCTCGAAGCAGGCGGGCGCGCCGGTGCGGCTCGTGCTGGATCGCCGCGAGGAGCACACGTCGGTGGGAAACCGGCCGTCGTCGATCCAGCGGCTCAAGCTGGGCGCGGCCAAGGACGGGCGCCTCGTGGCGATGGACCTCGAGGCCCACGGCACCGCGGGCATCGGGCTCGGCGCGGGCGTCGGGCCGTGGACGCAGATGCTGTATCCGACGCCGGCGTTCCGCTCGGCGCAGTACGACGTGTTCACGAACGCGGGGCCGGGCTGTGCGTTCCGGGCGCCGGGCGCGCCGCAGTCGATGTTCGCGGTGGAGCAGCTCGTGGACGAGCTGGCGGAGAAGCTGGGCACGGACCCGATCGCGCTGCGGGACCTCATCGACGCCGGCGACGATCGCGCGGACCGCGAGGCGCGGCGGCGGGAGCGAAAGCTCGCGGCGGAGCGCGCGGGCTGGGCGAGGCGGAGACCGCCGGGGAGCGATCGCGGGACGATCCGGCGCGGGATCGGCATGGCCCAGGCGATCTGGGGGCGCTTCGTGAACACGAACGCCGCGTGTGAGGTGCGCCTCGAGCGCGACGGCACGATCGAGATCCTGTCGTCCGTGCAGGACCTCGGGACCGGCACGCGCACGGCGCTCGCGCAGGTGGTCGCGGAGGAGCTGGGCGTGCGGGCGCGCGACGTCGTCGTGCGCATCGGCGACACGCAGCACCCGATCGGGCCGCCTTCGGGGGGCTCGATGACCATGCTCGCGATCACGTCGCCGGCGCGGACGGCGGCGTTCCGCGTCAAGACGCGGCTCTGCGAGGCGATCGCGCCGTCGCTCGGCGCGCCGAAGGAAGAGCTCACGCTGCGGGACGGCCAGGTGTACTCGCGCGGGCGACCGGCGCTCACGCTCAAGCAGGCGGCGGCGCGGCTGCGCGTCGAGCGCCTGAGCGAGCAGGCGGAGCGCCAGCCGGAGTACGGCGGCGACAAGCACGACGGCTACGGCGGCGTGCAGATCTGCGAGGTGGCGGTGGACGTCGGCTCGGGCGTGGTGAAGGTCGAGCGCGTGGTCGCGGCCTACGAGTGCGGGCGCGTCATCAACCCGCTCGCGGTGCAGAGCCAGATCAACGGCGGCATCCTGCAGGGGCTGTCCTGGGCCCTCTACGAGGAGCGGCACCTCGACCCGGCGACGGGGCGCATGGTCAACGCGAACCTCGAGCAGTACAAGATCGCGGGCGCGAGGGAGACGCCGCAGATCGAGGTGGTGCTGCTCGAGCAGTACCAGGGGCGCAACGCGGTGGATGCGAACGGCATCGGCGAGCCCGCGAACATCCCGACCGCGGCGGCGATCGCCAACGCGGTCTACAACGCGATCGGGGTCCGCGTGCGGGAGCTGCCGATGAGGCCCGCGGTCGTGCTCGCGGCGCTCGCGCGCGGAGGTCGGCGATGAACCGGTTCGAATACGTACGCGCCGGCAGCGTCGCCGAGGCGGTCGTGGCCCTCGGCGAGCGCGGCGCGGTGCTCAAGGCCGGCGGCGTCGACGTCGTGGACCGGCTCAAGGAGGGGCTCCTCGCGCCGAGGCGGCTCGTGTCGCTCGAGGCGGGCGAGCTGCGGACGCTGCGCGACGACGCGCGGGGAGGACTGCGCGTGGGGGCGCTCGTGACGCTCGCGGCGCTCGAGGCGCACCCGGTCGTGCGCGGGCGCTACGCGGCGCTCTCGCAGGCGGCCGGTCACGTGGCGACGCCGCAGATCCGCAGCATGGCCACCGTGGGCGGGAACCTCCTGCAGCGGCCGCGCTGCTGGTACTTCAGGAGCGCCGACTTCCACTGCCGCAAGAAGGGCGGGGCGACCTGCTACGCGCAGCACGGCGAGAACCAGCTCCACGCGATCGCCGGCAACGGCACGTGCGCGATCGTGCACCCGTCGACGCTGGCGACGGCGCTCGTGGCGCTCGGCGCCAAGGTCACGCTGCAGGGGCCGCGCGGGCCGCGTACGATGGCGCTCGAGAGCTTCTTCTCGACGCCCGAGCACAGCCTCGCGAGCGAGAACGTGCTCGCGGCCGACGAGGTGTTGACCGAGCTGCAGGTCCCCGCGCCCGCGATCGGCACGCGATCGGTGCACTGGAAGCAGGGCGAGAAGGAGTCGTTCGACTGGGCCATCGCGGAGGCGGCGGTGGTGCTCGAGCTCGAGGGCAAGACGTGCAAGCGGGCGTCGATCGTGCTCGGGGCGATGGCGCCGGTGCCCGTGCGCGCGAAGGCGGCCGAGGGGCTGCTCTTGGGCAAGGTCGTCGACGCGGCGGCCGCGGCCGCGGCGGCGAAGGCGGCGGTGGCGAAGGCGACGCCGCTCGACAAGAACCACTACAAGGTGCAGGTGTTCGAGACCGTGGTGGCGCGCGCGATCGTCGCCGCCGCCGGAGGTGTCGCATGAGCGAGCGCAGCGAGGAGCAGAGGGCGCTGCCGCGGGTGTGCCGCGCGCTGCGCACGAAGACGAGCTTCGGCGTGCACGCGGAGGACGCGCTGTGGAAGCTCGGAAAATCGACGACGGCGGCCTACTGGTGCCTGCGCACGATGGAGCCGTACGGCCCGGACGACGCATTCTGCCATCCGCATGAGTGCGGCGCGGAGCGCGCGTGCTTCGAGGCAGGGGACGGAGAAGCGGTGGGGTAGACCTCCGAGGATTCGTCTCCTCGGAGGACGGATCCCGAAGGGACTGAACGACGGAATAGAACAGTAGAACAACAGAGCAACAAGGGACACGGAGCGCCTGACGTCGTCGTCGGCAGGACCGGCCCCTCTCCGCCGACCTGACGCCATCAGGCTCACGCTCCGGTTCTGCTCTGCCGTTCCGTGTTCCTTGCTGCCTGTTGTTCTATTGACCTACTTCGTCGTTTCCGGTGCGCCGTGCCGGACCTCGCGGAGCGGGTCGGCTTCGTCGAGGAGGGCGCGGGCGTAGGCGGGGTTGTGGGCCCAGGCGGCGGGGTCCTCGAGGACGAGGCGGACGTTGCGGGCGGCGCGCTGGGCGCGGGGATCCTTCGGTGGCGTGGCGGTCGTGGCGTGACCCGGCACGCGCAGGCGGGCGGCGAGCGCGCGGGCGCGGGCGGCGATCGTGCCGTCGCGCGGCGTCGCGGCGGTGTGGCAAGGGGTGCAGGGCTCGCGCCGGGCGGCGAAGGCGTGGCCGGCGCCCCGGTCGAGGCCGGCGGGGCCGGCGTCGTGGCAGCCGAGGCAGCCGCGCGCGGTGTCGGCGTGGGGGGCGGGGCCGACGAGGGACTCGCCGGTGTCGACGCGCACGCCGCCCTGGCCGAGCCAGATCGCGGCGGCGCTGCTCTCGGGGGCGTCGGCGGCGGTCGGGCTGTGGCAGCCGAGGCACGGGCTCGACGGGCCCTCGGCGATCCTCTTGCCGGCCTCGCCGAGGATCGCGGGGGCAGGCAGGCGGCGCACGAGGCGCGGACCCACGGGCTCGCCGTGCGGCGCGTGGCAGGCGGCGCACGCGATGCCGATGGGCGGCGTGCCTGCGGGCGGATCGTCGTCGCGCGTGGTGCGCGCGCCGATCGCGTGGAGGTGGCCGGTCGTGGTGTGGCAGCGCGCGCAGGCGCCGGTGCGCGTGGCGGGGGACGCGTCGGCGCGGGCCATGCGCGAGGTGCGCCAGGCGGCGACGTGGCCGTAGCGCGGGGGTGCGTCGTGGCAGACCGCGCAGACGTCGACGCGGAGCACGGTCCATCGCGCGGCCGGCAGCGGGATCGAGGACGGGCCGTGGCAGGCGGTGCAGCCGACGTTGCCGAGGCGACGGAGCGGGCGCGGGAGCTCGGCGAATCCCGCACCGCCGTGCGCCCAGCCGAGCTGCGCGGCGACGTCGGAGAAGCCGCCGTCGGCGAGGCCCGGCTCACCCGCGGCGTGGCACGACATGCCGCAGACGGGGCGCGCGTCGCCGCGGACGAGGTGACGCTCGAGCACGGTGCCCATCGGCGTGTGCGCGGCGAGCTCCTCGAGGCGCGGGTGACATTCGTTGCGGCCGCAGTCGAGGCGCACGTCGTCGTGCGGCGCCACGCCGAGCTGCAGCGTGTGCCCCGCGCCGTCGGTGAGCGTGAAGCGATCGGTGCGCGTGGCGACGAAGCGCGTCACGGCGCCCGCGGGCTCGAGCGCGGGCGTGGTGCCGGCCGCCGCCTTCTCGACGCGCCAGCCTGTGCCGCCGAGCAGCACCGCCTGCGAGGTCGCGAGCGTCGGGATGCCCGTCGCGCGCGGCATGGCGGCGATTCGCACGTGCAGCGCGACGTCGGGTCGACCCGGGCCGCGCCAGGTGGCCTCGAGCGTGCGCTCGCCGCGGGTGCGGGGGGACAGCGGCACGACGCCGGGCGCGAGCGGGACGTCGCCGAGGGCGGCCGCGAGCGTCGGCGTGCGGCCGCGCGCGCGGAAGCCGCGGGGCTCGACGGCGAGGTCGGCGTCGCGCCAGGTGACCGTGCCGGCGGAAGCCTCGGGGCACCCAGGTCGCGCCTCGATCGTGTAGTCCATGTCGAAGCCGACGGCGGGGCGGTCGGGGCCGAGGTCGACGAGCGGGGACAGGGGCGCGTCGGTCTCGCCGGCCGCGGCGACGCGCGTGCACGCGGCGGGGTGCTCGAGGCGGACCTCGCCGCGCGCGCGGAGCGTCCAGCGGCGGGCGTGCTCTCGGTGGATCGCGGTGACGGCTCCGGTGGTGCGCAGGCCCTCGAGGTCGAAGGGCGCCGTGACGGTGACGTCGCGGGAGGAGGTGCAGGCGCAAGCGAGCAGCAGGCAGGGGAGGGCGCGCGTCACGGCGTGGCCCTCGCGCAGCGGCCGAGGCGGCACGGGGCGCCGCCGCAGTCGTCGGGGAGCCAGCACTCCGGCTCGGGGGCGGGTGGCAGGCAGCGGCCGCCCCCACAGCGCGTGCCCTCGGGGCAGCTCGCGTCGGTGGAGCAGGCGGCTCCGACGCGCGGCGTGGCCGCGGTGTCGGACTCGCAGATCCGGCGGTCGCGCGGGACATGATCGAAGCGGCAGCGGTGGGGCCCCCCGGGCGGCAGGTCGGGATCGAGATCGACGCAGAGGCGCTCGCCGCTCGGGCGCTGGCCGCACGTCCAGCCAGGGTCGGCCGTGCTCGGCGGCTGCGCGCCGCGGCAGAGCACCACGCCCGAGAGGTCCACGCACGTCCACTCGCCGTCGTCGGGCAGGCGCGGGTGGCGCTGCAGGCACGATCCATCCGCGCAGACGAATGGGTCGGCGAGGCGCCCGCGGCGCGTGCAGCGGCGGTCCTTGCCTGCGCCGGTGCACCGGCTCGCGCGCGCGTCCTCGGGGCGCGCGGTGACGCAGACGCCGCCGGGGCACGCGTCGCTCCAGCAGGCGCGGACGTCGCCCACGTCGGCGCAGCGCGCGCCACGATCGACGACGGGCGCAGGAGACCAGAGGCTGTCGTTCGGTTGCGGCGTGGGGCTCGAGCAGGCCGCGGTGGCGACGAGCACCACGAGGGTCAGGCGAGCCTGCACCCCGACACGATAGCCCGACAGGCCCCGCTCACGCGAAGCGCGAGCAGATCGCCGGGTCCTCGGTCTCGAAGAAGCTGCGGTGGCACTCCTTGCAGTGGAAGCGGACGCGCAGGGGCCGCACGGAGGCGCCGAAGAACAGGCTGATGTAGCCGAGGGTCGAGTAGCTGCAGCTCGCCTCGACGGCGGGGTGCTCGCGGCCGTGGCCGCAGAGGCACCGCGGCTCGGTCGCAGGGGTGGGCACGGTGGCCATGCGCAAGACTAGCGCGCGGCGCGCGCCTGACCAGAGGAGGTGACTACTGGCAGATGATGCCGTCGCAGTTTCCGACGGAGCCCTGACCCGGGAAGGCCTGGCAGCACTGGCCCGCGAGCACGCAGCAGCCGGTGTCGTAGATGCTGCCCAGGAACCCGCACAGGCCCGGCGCGTTGTTGGTCTCGATGCACGCGCCCCACTGGCCGTCGGGCTCGCACACCTGCTTGCCCCAGGTGCAGTTGATGGGCGTGTCGCACCAGCGCTGCTGGCCCGGGATGCACTTGCAGCCCGGCGGGCCCATCGGGGGCGGGGGCGGCGGGGGCGGCGGAGGCGGCGGAGGCGGCGGGGGCGGCGGGGGCGGCGCGGCCGCATCGGGCGTCATCGGCGGGGGCGGCGGGGGCAGGATCCCCCCGTCGGGCGGGCTCGTGCCGCCGCCATCGCGCTCGCAAACCTGCGTCGAGCCCATCGTGTGGCAGTCCCACGCGCCGTAGCCGGGCGCATCCGGCCCGGGGCACGTGAAGTTCCCCGACTGACCGAGCTCGGGGCACTGGTAGTCGGGGCGGCCGGCGCCGCTGCCGTCGGGGCGCGTGGACTCGCAGTGCACCTTGCGGCGGAAGCCCTCGGGCACGTTGGTGCACGTCCACACCACGCAGCTCTGGTCGGGGTTGCAGTTCGGCTGGTCGGGGTCACACGCGCACTGCGTGTTCGTGTTCGACCCGCTGCCGGCGCTGCCCGTCGTGCCGCCGCCGCCGGTGCTGCCGCTGGTCCCGGCCCCGCCGGACGGGCGCACCCCGCCGTCGCGGGTCGCAGCCCCGGCCCCGCCGGCACCTCCGGCGCCGGATCCTGGTTGGACCAGCTCGGCTCCGCACCCGAGGGCGAAGAGGCCGAGGAGGCCGAAGAAGAACGGAACACCCCTGGCTTGGAGTTGCATCGCCCATCCCGCATCGCAAGGGCCGGGCCGACGCAAGTCCGCGATCGGGCACGTTGACCCTGGGGCGGCCGGTCCCGGCCCGATGTGCGATGGGGTCGGACGTCCCCATCGCCCCACGTACCGGGACGACGCCCCCACCCTCGCGCTACGATGCGCGCCATGAGCGGCACGCTGTCTCCCCCCGCGGACCGGCGGCGCTACCCCCGCGTGGGGCTGGTCGCGCAGGCCCAGGTGTCCTCGATGGGCGAGGTCCACCTGCTGGAGGTCGGCAACGCGAGCCGGCTCGGGCTGTTCCTGCAGGGCTCGCCCGCGCGGCACCCGGACCTGAGCCTCGACACCGTCGTGGAGGTGACCGTCACGCAGCTCGACGACCCGGAGGCGGTGGCCGTCTCCTTCGCGGCGCGCGTGGTGCGCGTGCAGCACGACGGGGAATCGCCCGGCTTCGGCCTCGCGGTCGAGCTCATCGACGAGCAGAGCGCGCACGTGCTGGATTCGCTCTTGGGCGCGGAGATAGAGGAGGAGTGATGGACGATCCGGGGTACCGGCTCGAGGCGCAGGCCCGCACGCTGGGCAGCGCCGAGCCGCAGGACGTGGTGATCGTGGTGAGCGGCGTGACACCCGAGACGTACCGGCCCAAGCACCTCGACGAGCTGCTCGAGCGGGAGGATTCGTTCGTGTCGGCGGGGCGGCGGGGCGGCCGGCCGCGCCTGGTCTCCAAGGACAGCCTGTTGTGGTTGCGTGCGCGGTCGGAGACGCGGGACCTGTCGGTGGACGACCTGTTCGCGACCGACCGGCGCATCGAGGTCGCGCTCGCCGACGGCAGCCGCATCGCCGGGCACGTACTCTACGACGTGGGCGACCCCGCCGCGGCGCTCGAGGAGTTCATGAACCAGCAAGGGCGCTGGTTCGAGGTCGTCGAGGCCGGCTGGGTCTACTTCGTCCACAAGCGCTTCGTCGCGTGGATCGAGGAGCTGCCATGAACCTCGAGTACTTCGCGCGCAACCTGCAGCGCCTCGGCGCGACATCGATCGTCCTCGTGTCGGGAAACCCGGTGATGTTGCGCTTCCCCACGGGGGACAAGTTCGCGCAGCAGACCCTGGCCCACGGGGATCTCACGCGGCTCCTCCTCGAGACGGTGCCGCCGGCCAGCCAGGCCGACGTGCGCGCGGGTCGGGCGCCGGCCGCGTTCGACTTCGCCTCCGGGGACGCTCGCTACCGCGTCACCGTGCAGGCCGGACCCGAGGCCTGGAAGATCACGATCGAGCACGGGGCGGAGGCAGGACCACCGGCCGTGGAGGCCGCGATCCCGATCTCGGTGGATGAGCCCGAGCCGGCGCGCGTGGTGGTTCCGGAGGTGCGCGGGCCGTCGCTCGGCGGGCGGAAGTCCGAGGCGGCGGCGGCGCCCGCTGCCCCGGCGCGCGCGGAGGCGCCCGCTGCGGCCCCGGCCCGGCCGGCGCGTGCGGCGGAGGTGAAGGCGGGGTCGAGCGCGGAGCTCGATCAGCTGCTCCACAAGCTCGTGGCGGACAAGGGCTCCGACGTGCACCTGACGGCGGGCCTGCTGCCGCGCTATCGCATCGGCGGCAACGTGCTGCCGGTGCCCGGGTGGGGCGAGATCTCGGACTCGCACCTGCGCGGCATGCTGACGGCGGTCATGCCCGAGCGCGTGCGCGCGGAGTACGAGGAGACCAACGACGCCGACTTCGCCTACGCGATCGAGGGCCTGTCACGCTTCCGCGTCAACGTCGCGGTGGACCGGCACGGCGCGTTCGCCGTCATCCGGCGCATCCCGTTCGAGATCCTCAAGCCCGAGCAGATCGGGCTGCCGCGCAAGGTCCTCGACCTGTGCTTCCTGTCGAAGGGCCTCGTGCTCGTCACGGGCCCGACGGGCTCGGGCAAGTCGACCACGCTCGCGACGATGATCGACTTCATCAACGGCAACCGCCAGGACCACATCATCACGATCGAGGACCCGGTCGAGTTCGTGCACCCCGACGACAAGAAGTGCCTCATCCGGCAGCGCGAGGTGGGCGAGCACACTGGGTCGTTCAAGCGCGCGCTCAAGGCCGCGCTGCGCGAGGACCCGAACATCGTGCTCGTCGGCGAGATGCGCGACCTCGAGACGATCGCGATCGCCATCGAGACCGCCGAGACGGGGCACCTCGTATTCGGGACCCTGCATACGTCGACGGCTCCCTCGACGGTGGACCGAATCATCGACCAGTTCCCGGCGGACCGGCAGGAGCAGATCCGCGTGATGCTCTCGGAGTCGCTGCGCGGCGTGGTCGCGCAGACCCTCTGCAAGAAGATCGGCGGCGGGCGCGTCGCGGCCTACGAGATCCTCATCG
Organism: uncultured Myxococcales bacterium; assembly: GCA_964593795.1. GTDB lineage: Bacteria > Myxococcota_A > Polyangia > JAHFDS01 > JAHFDS01 > JAHFDS01. Next base: position 49,916 of record CAZQJC010000055.1, read on the forward strand.
GATCGAAGGCGGTGTCGAACCTCATCCGCGAGGGCAAGACGTTCCAGCTCTACTCGATCATGCAGACGCAGAGGGCGGCCGGGAACGTGACGCTCTCCGATTCGCTGATGAACCTCGTCAAGCAGAAGATCGTGGACCCCGCCGAGGCGTACATGAAGGCCGTCAACAAGGAGGAGTTCCGCGGGATGCTCGATCGGGCGGGCATCCGCGTCGAGCTGCCGAGCGCGGAGGAATGAGCGCGCTCGAGATCGCGGGCGACTGCCCGGCGTGCCGCGTCGAGGGCGCGCGGCTCGAGCTCTATGATCCCCTGGATCCGGCGTGCGCGCTCGGAGTGTTCGCGAGCGCGCGCTGCCGCTTCTGCGCGGGGGCGTGGCGGGGCGCGATGTCGGCGACGGTGACGGCGGCGCGGCCGGGGCGCTGTCCGGCGTGCGACGCGGCGCTCGACGCGGCGGTCAAGGGGCGCTGCGCGCGCTGCGGGCTCGAGGCGCACGTCGAGGAGGTCAGGGCGCCCGCCGTGCCGCGGAGCCTGCAGGAGGTCGAGGGCGCGGTCGCGCGCTGGGCCGCCGAGGCGGGGGAGCCCGTGCAGGCGTTCTGGGAGGCGTCACTCCTCGGGACGACGCCGGCGGCGTTGTTCGCGCGCCTCGCGGCGGGGGCGCCGGTCGAGACGGCGCTCGACGGCTTCGACGAGGTCTTCGGAGGCGCTCGCGGGGGCACGACGCGCGTCACGTTGCCGCCCCCGCCGGCCGCGCCGGCCGAGGATCGCTACGACACGGGCGCGTGCAGCAAGGCGCTGGCGTCCGTGATGGCGGCGGACGGCGAGTTGCACCCGGCGGAGCGCGCATTCTTCGAGCGCGTGGTCACGGAGGAGGGCTGGCCGCTGCTGCCGGTGGAGGAGCTGCGCGTGCACCGGCCGCTCGAGATCGCGCACCTCGTGCCGCCCGCCGGCCGCGCGCGCCTCGTCGAGCGCATGGTCGAGCTCGCGTCGATCGACGGCGTCGCGGACAAGAGCGAGCTGCGCGTGGTGCGCGCGTTCGCGGCCGTCTGGGGCATCCCCGGCGCCGACATCGACGCGCACCTCGGGCGCCAGAGCGACCACGGCGCCTCGTGGATCGTGCGCGCCGGCCGCTGGCTCCGCGCGCACGTGTGGATCGAGGACCCACCGCGACCACCCTAGTGCCTCGACCACGGCGTACTGATCATCGAGCGGGCGGCATCAAGGTCGAGGCCTTGCTTGCGTGTGGCCGGCTCGGAAGCCGGCCACCAGGAAGGGCACGCTGCCCTTCCCCCGCCCGGGCGAAGCCCGGTCGGGCCCCCCAACCTGCGTCTTCGCTCGCTGCGCTCGCTACGCCCTTGCGCCTCGCTGCGCTCGGCTCGAACGCCTCGGTCGAGGCCCTAGTCCGTCAGAAGGCCCTGAAGCCGATCAGGGCGCCGAGGGTCCAGTCGCCCAGGCTCGCCTGCCCGCCGCTGGCCGTCTTCGCGAGCTGGTCGTCGAACTGCGCGCGATACGTGAAGCGCGCGTCGAGCGTGAGGTGCTGGTAGCCGATCATGAGGCCACCGCCGAACGGCACGGTGAAGGCGTTGTCTGCGTTCGACATGCTCGACGTGTTGACCTGATGATTGACGAGGTCGAACCGCGTCCAGCCCACGCCGCCGAATCCGAACGGCACCACGCTCACGCGCTTGATCTGCATCGGCAGGTTGAGCCGCAGGTCCGCCTCCAGGCCATTGGAGACGATGCCGGCGCTGTTGTCGGTGTCGAGGCCGAGCGCCGAGACCGACGCCGCCGTGCCGACGTAGGCCGCCTCCGCGCCGAGCAGCGTCCGCGTGCTGCTGATCGCGCGCGCCGTCCACATGCCACCCGTGTCGGTGGTCTTGCTCATCTGATCGCCCGTGAAGGCGCTCACGCCTCCGCCAGCCTGGAACACGGGCTCCGCCCGGAGACCGAAGTCGACCACCGACGGCGCCGGTAGCGGCTCGGGATCCGGCGCGGCCACCGGCATCGCCACGAACAAGAACGGCATCACCAAGGTCATCATGACGCGCTCCTTCCTTGGAGCCGGCCGCCCCCCTCTCGGAGCAGTCGACCCAGCACGGGACACAGCATCGGACGTGCCACGCGACGTGCGCCGTGGGAGGGCGGGTTTCCGCGCAGCCGCTGCCGAGAGAGCCGCTCGAGCCGTAAACGCCTGCGGGGTCGCTCGCGGGCATGGACGGTGCATCGCATCGGGGGCAGGAGGCGATCATGCACGTCGCGGAATGGATGACCCGCACGCTCGCCTGTGCACACGCCGACGAGGATCTCAACGTGGCGGCCGACCGCATGGCGGCCTGGCGGATCCGCCACCTGCCCGTCCTGCGCTCGGAGCGCCTGGTCGGGGTGCTGAGCGAGCGCGACATCGTGGCCGAGGGGGCGCAGGTGAACCGGCGCAGGGTCGCCGACGTGATGCACCAGGCGGTGATCACGACCGAGCCCGGCGCGGACCTGGAGGCGGCCGCGTCGCTCATGCTGCGCTGGCACGTGGGCTGTCTGCCGGTGCTCGACGGCGAGGTGCTGGCCGGCATGCTCACGCGGAGCGACGTGCTGCGGGCGCGCGCGTCCCTCGAGCCGGACGGCGAGGAGGAGCCGATGACCGTCGCGCACGCGATGCGGCGCCACCCCGCGCGAGCGGTGCCGGGCGAGCTGCTCCTCGGGGCGATCCGGCGGATGCAATCGCTCGCCCTGCCGGCCCTGCCGGTGGTGGACGACGACACCCGGCCGATCGGCGTGCTGGGCGAGCGCGAGGTGCGTGCGGCCGTGGGCAACCCGCTGCGCTCGCTCGAGCCCCACGACGCGGCCGCGCGCCTCGGACGTCTGCAGGTCTCGGAGGTCATGAGCTCGCGTCCGGCCACCGTGGGGCCGAACGAGCCCCTCGCGACCGCCATCGGCCTCCTGCTCGGCGGGAGCCACGAGATCCTGCTGGTGGTGGACGCGCACGGCCGCCTCGAGGGCCTCCTCGGCTACTTCGACGCCCTGCGCGCCGTCCGCCGCCCTGCCCTGCACTCCGACTGACCGAGGTCAGCGCGCCAGCGCCCGGGCCAGATCGAGCGACGACAGGAGGCCCACGACGCTACGGTCGGCGTTGACCACCGCGAGCTGGTGCACGCGGTGCTCCGTCATGCGCCGCGCCGCCTCGGCCAGCGTGTCCGTCTCGAGGACGGTGATCGCCACGGGCGTCATGATGTCCCTGACGGAGGAGCGCGGCAGCGACACGTCGTGGAAGCCCGTCGCGGCCTCGCGGAGCCGTGGCTGCAGGCCGGGCGGCAGCGGCTCGAGATCGTCGGCCACCAGCGCGCGCACGAGGTCGCTCATGGACACGAAGCCCGCGAGCTTCCCGTCGTCGTCGACGACCGGCGCCGAGGTCAGGCCCCGCCCGAGCAGCCACCAGGCCAGCGAGTCCAGGCTCACGTCGGTCGAGACGCACGCGACGCGCCGCTGCATCAGGGCGTGCACGCGGCCCGCCAAGGGCCTCGGCTCCAGCGGGTCCGGTGCCGCCCGCGCGTCGGCGGAGGTGGGCGTCGGCCAGAGCTGGGTGCAGGCCGGGCAACGCACGACCGACCAGCTCCGCTCGGTGCCGTCGGCGACGAGATCGTCGCGTACGGCGACGGGCATCGCGGCATCGGGTGTCGGATACACGACTCGCCTCATCGGGACCTCCAGGGGAGCGGAATTCAGGCACGCGCCGGCGGGCCGGCGGTGGACAGGGCGGCAAGGAGCGTGTCGAACGGCGCCGGCTTGCGCAGCACCGCGGCCACGTTCGGGTACTGGCGTCCCTCGGGATCGAGGTAGGCCGTGTAGATGACGATGGGTGGCGCGTCGCTCGGGATGCGCTGCAGAAAGCCGATGCCCGAGAGGCCGGGCATCATGAGGTCGAGCAAGATCACGTCGGGCCGCTCCTCCTCCACGAGCCGCAGCGCCTCCGCACCGTCCCGCGCCTCGATCACCGCGTACCCCGAGAGCTCGAGGTGGGTGCGCAGCGCCTCGCGCAGATCCTCGTCGTCGTCGACCACGAGGACGCGCCGCCGGACGAGCGCCTCGAGGGGCGTCGCGCGCCGGCGCTGCGTGGCGCTGGCCAGGCGCGCCAGGGCGTCGACCGCAGGATCGGCGTCGATGCCCACGATCGGCACGTCGCTCGTCTCTTCGAGCAGGGTCTCCACCACGGCCTCGATGCTGCCGCTCGTGTCGTGCTCGTCCACGAGCACCATGTCGGGAGGGTTCCAGCTCACCCGGAACAGCGCGTCTCCGAGGCCGTGGCTGACCTCGCACGCACAACCCCTCGCGGCCAGCTCGACGCTGAGCCGCTGCCGGACCTTCTCCGGCAGGCCAATCAACAAGACGCGCGGCGCTGACTCCATGAACCCTCCCCGGGGAATCCCTGGTTCTTCACTCCGAGGTGCAAGATCCAGACGCGCAGGGCGCCGCGCGGCGGCGCGCCATCACGGCGGAATCGCAGAGCGCCCGACCCGTCGGGCACCTCGGCAAGCGTCTGCCGGCGGACACGCCGCGGCCCGGGCGTTACCTCCCTGCGCGCGCGCACGATCGGGATCGCGGCGCCCGCCGGGCACGGAGCAGGAAAGCGCCCGCGGGAGACGCGCGTTACCGATCGGGAACACACGGCACGCCTCGTCGGGCCTCGCGGAGATCACGCATTGCCGGCGACCGCGAGAGGTGTCCTCATCCATGGCGTGCGACCTGCAACCGGCGAGGACTCGATGTTCCGTCCCTTGCGCGCGCTGGTGGTCGAGGACTCGGAGCTCGACGCGGAGCTCCTGCTCCTCGAGCTCGCGCGGGGGGGCTATCGCGTCACGCATCAGCGGGTGCAGACCGCCGAGGGAATGCGGAGCGCCCTGGCGGAGAGCGCCTTCGACGTCATCCTGTCGGACTACTCGATGCCCTCCTTCGACGCCAAGGCGGGCATCGCGATCTACCGCGAGAGCGGCCTAGACATCCCCTTCATCCTCGTCTCGGGGACCATCGGCGAGGAGACGGCCGTCGAGGTCCTCAAGGCAGGCGCGCACGACTTCCTGGTCAAGGGGCGCATGGCGCGGCTCGTCCCCGCGGTGGAGCGAGAGCTCCGCGAGGCGCACGTCCGGCAGGAGCGGCGCGAGGCCATGCGGAAGGTCGCCGAGGGCGAGCGCCGGCTGTCCGCGATGTTCCATCAGGTCGCGGTGGGGATGCTGCAGCTCGGGCTCGACGGGCGGATCGTGGCCGTCAACGAGCGCCTCTGCGATCTCCTGGGCCTGTCGATGGCCGACGTGCAGGGCGGGAGCGCGCGTGATCTCGGCGAGGGCGACGCGCTCGAGCAGATCGCGCGCGGCACGCGCAGCCTGGTCCACGAGCACGACTGGGTCCAGCCTTCGGGCAAGCGCTTGCGGCTCTCCAGCACGATGACCGCCGTGGTCGGCGAGGACGGCGCCCCCGAGTACGCGGTCGCGATCGTGCAGGACGTCACCGATCAGCGGCTCGCGGAGGAGGGCCTGCGCGAGTCCATCCGGGCGCGCGACGAGTTCCTGTCGATCGCCTCGCACGAGCTCAAGACGCCCATCACCGCGCTCCAGCTCCAGCTCTCGAGCGGCCTCGCGCTCCTGCGCAGGACCGCCCAGCCCGTGGAGAAGCTGGGCGAGCGGCTCGAGGCGAAGCTCTCCTCGGCGAGCTGGCAGGTGGACCGCCTGACCACGCTCATCAACCACCTGCTCGACGTCACGCGCATCACGGCCGGCCGCTTCGCGCTCGTGCCCGAGCCGACCGATCTCGCCGACGTGGTGGCGCGCGTCATCGCGCGCTGTCAGGAGCTCGTGCGCCGCTCGCGCTCGGAGCTCTGGATCGATACGAGCCCCGTGATGGGCGTGTGGGACCCCGTCGCGCTCGAGTCCGCGGTGACGAACCTGCTGTCGAACGCCCTCAAGTTCGGCGAGGGCAAGCCGGTCCACATCACGACGACGAGCACCACGCTGGCCGCGCGCCTCGTGGTGCGCGATCACGGCATCGGCATCGCGCCCGAGGTGCAGAGCCGCATCTTCGAGCGCTTCGAGCGCGCGGTCCCTGCGCAGCACTACGGCGGCTTCGGCATCGGGCTCTGGCTCGCCCGGCAGGTGGTGGAGGCGCACGGCGGCGCGATCCGCGTCGAGAGCACCGCGGGCGAGGGCTCCGCGTTCATCGTCGAGCTGCCGCGCGCGCTCGTGCAGAAGGGCCCCGACTAGTGCCGCTCGTCAATAGTGTGACCGTATTCGGTTCGGGGCGAAGACCTGCGCCCATCGTGCACGCGGCACTCGCGAGCGCGGAGCGCGAGCCAACGAGACACCTGGTGCTGCCCGTCCGGGATTCCCCAGGCTTCCAGCTGGTCCGACAAGCGGCCCTAGGTGCTGGTCTTGCGCACGCTCCGCGTGCGCGAGTGCTGCCCCCACCCGGCGTGCACAGAGCTCACGTGTCTGAATGCCGGTCCACTTCTGACGGGCAGCACTAGTGCGCGACGTGGCGGTCCTGATCGTGGACGACGACCTCGACATCCGCGAGGTGATGACGGAGATCCTCGCGGACAGCGGCTACACGTCCGCCTCTGCGGCCGACGGGCGGGAGGCGCTGGCGCTGCTGGCCGAGATCCGGCCGCGCCTCATCCTGCTCGATCTCAACATGCCGGTGATGAATGGCCGCCAGTTCCGCGCCGCACAGCGGGCCGATCCGGAGCTCGGCCGCATCCCCACGGTCATCATGACGGCGGTCGACCGGCTCACCGTCCAGGTGGCGGACCTCGGGGCCGACGGCGCGCTGCCGAAGCCCGTGCGCCTGCAGGAGCTCCTCTCGCTCGTCGCGCGCTACTGCGGCGGCGGCTCCTCCTCTGGCGTCACCGTTCGGTGACGCTCCGCTACCGCGCGGTAACGCACGGGAGCCGCGTCACGCCCGAAGGCCCCCGCGGGGACCGCAGGGATCCGCCGCGCGCATGGCTGGCACGCACGTTGATGTCCCTCCGAGGATGGCGACCACGGTCCTCCTCTTCGGTGTGTCCGGTCCCCTCGAGCGCTGGCTCAAGAGCGAGCTGGAAAGACGCGGGTGCAACGTGCGAGCCACACACACACCGAGCGAGGCGGCGCGCGACGACGCGCTCGTCCTGGTGGAGCGCGGTCGCGGCAGCATCCCGCCGCCGGGCGCGCGCGTCCTGCAGGTCGACTGGTCCGCGAGCCCGGACGCGCTCGTCGAGCTCGCGGGGCGTGCCGGCGAGAACGCGCAGCAGGCACCACGCCAGCGGGTGCTGGTGGTGGACGACGACGAGGCGCTGCGCGAGCTCCTGCGGCTCGAGCTCGAGACCGACGGCTACTCCATCTGCGAGGCCGACGACGGGCGCGTCGCGCTGGTGCGCCTCGCGGACTTCGTGCCGGACGTCGTGCTCCTCGACCTCGCGATGCCGCGCTTCGACGGCTGCGTCGTGCTCGCGGCCCTCGGCGAGGGCCCCGTGCCGCGCCCCGCCGTCATCCTGCACTCGGCGTATCTGGGCGGCCTGAGCCCGCCCTTCCCCGTGGCCGCGGTGCTCCTCAAGCCCGTGCGGCTCGCGACGCTCCGCGCCACCGTCCGCAAGGTCCTCGCCGCCCGCGCCGCAGCGTAGTCCGAGCCCACATCGATCATCTGCCAAGGCGCATGGATAGGGCGGGAGCGAGGCCCAAGCGATCGATATTTCTGGCCCCTAACACCACGCCCGGCCTCACCCCCGCAGAGCGTTCGGGTCGCGCAACCGCCCCTCTCCCGACGGGCCCGTCGGGAGAGGGGCCCCGCAACAGTCGGAGCGCCTTGCCGAGAACTCGGGCATGACGAGGCGATGCTGGTCGGGAACGGAGCGTGCGCGTGCGCTGCGTGGCCGCTCGACGCCTGCCGAGTCGGCGTTGTGGGCACTG
>CAZQJC010000056.1:0-12972 GCA_964593795.1 uncultured Myxococcales bacterium
GGCAGAAGAGAACGGCGACGGACCAAAGAAGGAGCGGGTCTTCGAGGCGAGCGCAGCGAGCCGCAAGGGCGTAGCGGAGCGCAGCGGAGCGAAGACGCAGGGAGGGGGGGCCAGTTGGGCTTGGCCCAACTGGGGGAGGGGCAGTCGTGCCTCTCCTGGTGGGCGCCCTCGAGGCGCCCACACGCTGGTTAGTACGCGTTCGAATCGGGCGTGACGTAGTAGCCGGACATCATGCCCATCGGGTGCAGGGCGGTGATGTCGCACGTGGTCATGCCGCCCATGACGTGCGTCTTGACGTCGGCGACGCGCCACATCGGACCGTGGTTGTCGGCGCCGCCCATGTTGAAGCCCGGCACGAGGTCGGGCGCCGCGCCGTAGGTCGCCTTGAGCTGCCCGCCGCAGTAGATGTTGACGAGCGGGTGCGTCGCGACGGTGCCGCTGTAGTAGTGGACCATCACGCGGAACGTCTCGTTGTCACGCGGCAGGTCCACGTTGGTGTTCTCCGGGATGCCCGGGTCGCGGATGTTGTCGATGTCGAGGCGCGGGTTGTAGCAGGCGTTGATCGACATCCACGCGGGGCCGGACGGGCTGCCCACGCACTCCATGAGCGGGCTGTTCATGTAGCCCCAGTTGACCTCCTGCGGACCCGGCGGGATGCCCGGGAAGGCGAACGGCGCCTTGCAGTTGGCGTAGTAGCAGTCGTCGGTCTGGTTGAACCACGTCGAGGTCGAGCCGGGCTTGTGCAGGTGGAGATCGATGTCCGACATGCCGGTCGTGTCCCAGCACAGCTCGACGCGCAGGCCCGGGCCGTTGATGTGCACGATGAACGTGCACTCGTGCATCATCCCCTGCATGTCCGTCACGATCATCTTGACCGTGTAGTCGCCAGACAGAGTGGGGTGGAAGACGACGCGCGGGGTGGTGTCGCCCATGACCGTGAAGCTCTGGTGGTTGCTCGTGCGCTTGAGCAGCTCGTCGCACGGGCCGCCCGTGATCTCCCAGCGCCACGCCATCGCCGGGCCCGTGAAGAACATGGTGCCGTCGAGCGTGTAGTCCGTGTAGGGGTTGCCCGGCGGGACGCGCGGGTCGTTCGGGCCGGGGCAGTTGAGCAGCGTCTGGTTGCAGCAGATCGCGTTGTCCGCGCAGCCGTCGCAGTCGTTGTCGAGCTGATCGCAGACGTCGGTGGACGGGCTGATGCCGCCGTCGCACGAGCCCCAGGTGCCGAACTCGCCCGAGCCCATGCAGCGCTGCATGCCGTCCTGGCAGGCGCCGATGCCGCGGCGGCCCGGCGGGCCCTTGAAGCAGCGCTGGACCTCGCCCGGCGTGCAAGGGCAGCCCTCGTCGGCCGAGCCGTCGCAGTTGTTGTCGAGGCCGTCTCCGCAGACCTCCATCGTGCCGCAGCCCGGCGGGACGGTCGTGCAAGCGCCGCCGGCGCCCGCGCCACCCGCGCAGTTCGCGGTGCCGCCGGATCCCGCGGCCGCGTCGCCGTAGACGCCGGGGCCGCCGTCGCCGAGCCGGGTGCCGCCCGTGCCACCGCTCGCGGCGCCGCCCGCGGAGCCGGCGCTGCCCGCGCCACCCGCGGTGCCGCTCCCTCCCGACGCACCCGCGCCCGATCCGCTGTTGCCGGCGGATCCGCCGCCGTTGCCGCCGCGGCCGCTGCCGCCGGAAGTGCCTGCCGTGCCCTCGGTCTTCGAGGGGCCGCACGCGGCGAGCGCGATCGCCAGGACGAGGGCGACGCGGGGAAGTATGATCGGGGTTCGCTGCATCCGAGCCTCCTGCAAGTGCGCGGATACTAGCGGAGCCGTGCAGGCCCCAATCCTTATTTTTCCTGGATTGGTGATGGCGGTCCCAGACGAGGGAGACGATGCTGCAACGCGTCGAGGCCTCCGGGGCGTAAGATTCCCGCGAATGGCGATCTGGATCGTCCGGCATGCCGCTGCGCGTGATCGGGAGACCTGGCGTCTCGATGACGCGATGCGGCCGCTGACGGAGCGGGGCCGGGAGCGCTTCCGCGCGCTCGTGGCGCGCCTCGGAGAGCGCGTGCGCCCGCCGTCGGTGATCTGGGCGAGCCCGGCGGTGCGCGCGGTGCAGACCGCGGAGATCCTCGCGGGGCTCGAGGGCTTCCGCGGCTCGGTCGAGATCGCGCCCTGGCTCGAGCCCGAGGCGGACGCGTCGGATGCGGTGACGGCGGTCTCCGAGCTCGTGGGGGACCGCTTCGCGCTCGTCGGGCACGAGCCGATGCTGTCGGTCCTCGCGGGGCGGCTGCTCGGGCTCCGCGCCTTGCCGTGTCGCTTCCCGAAAGGCGCCGTCCTGTCGATCGCGGACCGAGCCCTCGCGTTCGCCGCGTGGCCGAAGGAAAAGGGCCTCGCGCGCTCGCTCGAGGCGTTCGCGAAGGCGGTGGGAGAGCCCCGTGGCTAGGCGCGCCGCGGGGCGCAAGACCCGGGGACGCGCGGGCAAGCTGCTCGGGGCGATCGACGTCGGCTCGAACGCGAGCCGCCTCTACATCGCGCGCACGCGCGAGGACGGGGCGCTCGAGTCCGTCGACTACATCCGCGAGCCGCTCCGGCTCGGCCACGACGTGTTCACGGCGGGCAGCCTCTCCGAGCGCACGATCGCCGAGGCGGTGGGCGTGTTCCAGCTCTTCCGGCGCGCGCTCGACCGGCACAAGGTGACGCGGCTGCGGGCGTGCGCGACGAGCGCCGTGCGCGACGCGCGGAACCGCGACCTCTTCTGCGCGCGCGTGGCCCGGCAGGCGGGCATCGCCCTCGACGTCATCGCGGGCGGCGAGGAGGCCAACCTTCTGCGGCAGGCCGTGACGGCGCGCATGGCGCTCGGCGCGCGGCCCGCGCTCCTCGTCGACGTGGGCGGTGGCTCGACCGAGGTGTCGGTGCTGCACAAGGACGAGGTGCAGCTCTCCGAGAGCTTCACGGTCGGCACGGTGCGCATGCTCGAGGCGTTCGGCCACGGCGGCCCAGGGAAGAAGGTCGATCGCCTGATGACCGAGCTGTGCGATCGCATCGCGATCACCGTGCGCGAGCGCTTCGAGAAGTCCAGGGTGGACCTGGTGGTCTGCACGGGTGGCAACATCGAGGCCGTGGCGCAGCTCCTCGAGCCGACGCGATCGCGCGCGGCCGCCGAGGGTCATGGCGTGGTCGTGCTTCCCGTGGAGCGCCTCAAGGGGCTGCGCAAGGAGCTCGAGGCGATGTCGCTGCAGCAGCGCATCCGCAAGTACAAGCTCAAGGCCGACCGCGCCGACGTCGTGGTGCCGGCGCTGCACATCTACTACCGCGTCGCGCGCACGATCGGCGCCACGATGGTGCACGTGCCGTTCGTGGGCCTCGTCAACGGCATCGTCGAGGGCATGCGCGTGGACCCGGGCGGGCGCGGCGAGAGCCAGCGCGCGCGCCAGGTGCGGACGAGCGCGATCGTGCACGGGCGGCGCTTCGCGTTCGACGAGCGGCACGCGCGGCAGGTGGCGACGCTCGCGCTGCGGCTGTTCGACGCGACGGGGGACCTGCACCGGCTCGACGACGAGGCGCGCCTCCTGCTCGAGACCTCGGCGCTCCTGCACGACATCGGCGCGTTCGTGGAGCCGCGGCGCCACCACAAGCACAGCGCCTACATCATCTCGAACCTCGAGATCGTGGGGCTCTCGCAGCGCGAGGCGCAGCTCGTCGCGACGATCGCGCGCTACCACAGGAAGAGCTTGCCGACCACGCACCACGAGGCGTTCGCGGCGCTCTCCGTGCCCGACCGCGACCTCGTCTCGCGCCTCGCGGCGATCCTCCGCATCGCCGACGCGCTCGATCGCGAGCACGGCGCGCTCGTCGAGGCGCTGACGATCGACCGCAAGAAGGGCGAGCTCCTCTTGCGGCCGCACGCGTCCCGGGACCTCTTGCTCGAGGCGTGGGCCCTCGAGCAGCGCGCGGACCTCTTCGAGCAGCTCTTCGGCCTCAAGGTGCGCCTCCTGCCGCCGGCCACGCGTCGCGCCCGCAGCCGGCCGCGGGTGGTGGCGTGAGCGGGCTCGCGGAGGCGCCGTTCGCGGCGGTCCTGTCCCCGCTCGGCCGGAAGCTCGGCGAGGAGCTGTTCGTCGAGTGGGTGCGGGCCTTCGACGAGGATCCGGAGGGGCTGCACGACTTCCGCGTGGCCGTGCGTCACCTGCGGACGTTCCTGCGCGCGCTGCGCGGCGACGTGACCGACGAGGGCTTCGCGGGGCTCGACCGCCGCGTGCGCACGCTCTTCCGTGCGACCGGCGAGGCGCGCGACCTCGACGTGATGCACGAGTGGCTGGTCGCGTTCGCCAAGGAGGCGCGGCCGACCCACCGGCCCGGCCTCGATCTCGTGGCGGCGCGCCTCGAGGGGTGGCGGCGCAAGGCCAGGCGCCGGCTGCATGGCCTGCTGACCACGAGCGAGCGCACGGAGCTCGAGCGCGAGGTCGCGCAGGTGTTCGGCGGGGGACCGCTCGCCGTGCGCGAGCCCGACCGCACGCTCGGCGTCGTCCTCGCCGAGCGAGCGCCGGCGCTCCTCGCGGAGCTCGAAGCCGCGGCCCAGGAGGCGGCGACCGGTCGCGCCGAGCCGCTCCACGAGGTGCGCCTCTGCTGCAAGCGGCTGCGCTACTTCGTGACCATGTTCGGCGAGCTGGCGGAGCTGCCGGACCGCGACGTGGTCAAGCCCCTCAAGGCGATGCAGGATCTGCTCGGACACCTGCACGATCGCGACGAGCAGCTCCCGCGCGTCCTGCGCGAGCTCCGGCGGCTCGAGGTGTCGGGGCTCGAGCCCCTGCGGCGGCGCTCGGTGCGCCGCGCGGAGGCCAGGCGCGAGGGCGGGGCGCTGCCCTACGCCGAGGCGCTCGCGGCGCTGGCGCGCCCGCGGCCCCCGGAGCGGCTCGGGCTCGTGCGCGCGGCGGAGGCGCTGGTCGCGGAGCGGCGGGCCCTCGGGGTGCAGGCGCTCGGCGAGATCGAGGGGATGCTGACGGCCGTCCGCAAGGCGCTGGGAGCGTGGCTGGTGGGGGTCGGGGGGGGCGGCCCCGTCCGGGGCCGTGGCCGGAAGAGGGGATCGTCCACGTCCACGTCCACGTCCACGTCCACGCGGAGGTGAGGGGCTGTTCTGCAGGCGGATCCCGGATCCTGTGCATGGCGCGGGCGGCCGCCGCGCTGCTATATACGAGCCATGAGGGTCCACATCGACGCCCCCCCGCCGCCGGCCGCTTCCGACGAGCCGTGCCGCGCCGACTTCGGCAAGCTCTTCCTGCCCGGTCTGCTCGTGAGCGACTGGACCGCCGACGCCGGCTTCGGCGACGCCAGGCTCGGCCCGCTGCAGGACTGGTCGATGTCGCCGTTCGCGGCGGTGCTGCACTACGGCCAGTCGGTCTTCGAGGGGCTCAAGGCGCACCGCACGGCCGACGGCCGCGTCGCGATCTTCCGGGCGCGCGCGCACGGCGAGCGCCTCGCTCGCTCGGCGAGGCGCATGGCGATGCCGGAGCTTCCCGTCGAGGACTTCATCGCGACCTGCAAGGCCTTCGTGCACCACCAGGCCCCGGCGCTCAACGCGACCGACTCGATGTACCTGCGGCCGCTGCTGTTCGGCAACGAGGTCGCGCTCGGCGTGCACGCGTCGCGCACGTATCGCTTCGCGGTGATGGGCTGCATCGTCGGTGAGTACTTCAAGACCTCCGGCGCGCAGCTCCGCATCCAGGTCAGCGAGAAGTACGTTCGCGCCGCCCCGGGCGGCACCGGCAGCGCCAAGACCGCCGGCAACTACGCGGCGTCGCTCGTCGCGCAGGCCGAGGCGGCGAAGGAGGGCTTCCACCAGGTGCTGTGGCTCGACGCGGTCGAGCGCGCCTACGTCGAGGAGACGGGCGCCATGAACGTCGCGTTCGTGGCGGGCTCGACCATCCTCACGCCTCCGGTCGGCGACACGATCCTCGATGGCATCACGCGCAAGTCCGTGCTCGCGCTCGCGCCCGCGCTGGGCCTCGGCGTCGAGGAGCGTCGCATCAAGTGGGCCGAGGTCGAGGAGCGCATCGCGGCCGGCGAGATCACCGAGGCGTTCGGGATCGGCACGGCCGCGCTCATCGCGCCGATCGGCGAGTTCGGCCGTGGCGGCAAGGTCGTCAAGCTGCGCGGCGGCGAGACCGCGGCGCGCATCAAGGCGGCGCTGCGAGCCGAGCAGCTCGGCCACGGCTCGCACGCGAACGAGTGGCTGACCTTCGTCTGACGTAGGGAACGGCCCGCCCGAGGACCGGGCGGGCTCGGGGCTGCTACTTCGCGGCCGGAGGCGTGGTACCGCCGCCGCCGCCCTTCATCATCCCCTCCATCTCGGCGACCTCCTTCTGAAGGAGCGCCGCCATGTCCTTGTGGGTCTGCAGCATCGCCTTCATGGAGGCCTGGATCGCGGGGTCCGCCATCATCTTGCCGACGTCGTGCGGCGCGCCCGGCAGATCGGCCAGCTTCTTCATGCCGTCCGCCGTCTTCTTGAACGAGGCCGCCAGGGCCTTGTGCTCCTTGGCCAGCTTCTGCAGGGCGGCGGCCTCCTTCTTGGAGTCCTTGTCCTTGTTCGCCAGCATGAACTTGGCGTGCGCGTCCATCATGTCGGTCACGGCCTGCATGACCTCCGCCATCTTGGCCGGCAACACGGCCTTGTCGGCGATCATCTGACCGCAGGTCTTCTCGGCCTGGGCGATGCCAGGGGCCGCGAGCAGTGCGAGCGCTGCGAGGAGCTTGATTCCAGTCTTCATCTGTCACCCTCCGTCTAGGTCGCGCGCACCCGTTGCGCGCGCGCCAGACCTATACCCCCGGGCGGGATTCCTTGCAAATACGAGGAAGTGCCCCCCAGGCACCGGCGATCGCTACCGCGGCTCGACGGGGGTGCGGGGGAAGTCGGGATCGGTGCGCGCCGCGTCCTCGATCGCGATCATCGCCGCGAGCACGAGATCCTCGCGCCAGGGGCGGGCGACGACCTGGACGCCGACCGGCAGGCCCGCCGAGCGCTGGTCCACCTCGGCCGCGCGCTTCTCGAGCCGGCCGCGCGCGCCCGGCCGCGACGTCTCCTCGCTGCGCACGCGCGTCACGGGCACGACGCCGGCCGGGAACTGCACGAGGTTCCACAGCATCGAGCCGCTGCCGGCGATGGCGTAGTCCTTCGACAGCCCGTGCGGCAGCGCGGGGTTCGCGTGCGCCGGGCACACGATGACGTCGAGGCGGGCGCGATCGATCGCGTCGGAGAGCGCAGCGCGGTAGGTGCGCGCCTCGTCCACGAGCTTCCACAGCTCGGCGACGGACCTCTCGCCAGAGACGGCGAGCACGCGCGAGACCTCGCGATCCCCCATCAGGCGCAGGACCCGCGCGAGCAGGTGGCGCGCGCGCGGAGGGAGCTCGACGAGGCGGCGCATGCCGACGAGCACCGGGTCGAGCTTGTCGTGCTGCGACGCGGCGCCGAGGGTCTGGCCGCCGTCCGACGACAGCAGCGCGAAGTAGAGCTCGACCGCGCGCCCGAGGCCTGGCGGCGAGAAGGGCACGACCTCGGCGCCGAGGTCACCGAGCGCGCGCGCGGCCCGCTCGACGGCGCGGGCCACGGCGTGCGAGGGGCGGACGAAGCCGTCGTCGGTGAACCACCCGACGCGGAGCTTGCCCACGGCGACGGCGGCGGGATCGCCGAGCGGGAGCGGCGGCACGCGCCCGTCGCGCGTCGCGAGCGACCGCGGGTCGAGCGCCCCGAACAGGAGCGCAACGTCGCGGGCCGAGCGCGCCATCGGACCAGGGCACGAGCGGATGCCCTCCTGCCCGCGCATCACGGTGCCGATGCCGCGGGCCGGCCAGCGATCGAGCGACGGCTTGAGCCCGGCGATGCCGCTCCACGCCGCGGGGACGCGGATGCTGCCGCCGATGTCGGTGCCGAGGCCGAGCGGGGACATGCCCGCGGCGATCGCGGCGCCTTCGCCGCCGGAGGAGCCGCCGGGCGTGTGCGTGGGAGACCACGGGTTCGTGGTCTGGCCGTACACCGGGTTGCGCGACTCGTGGAACAGCATGGTCTGCGAGAGGTTGGTGCGGCCGAGGATCACGGCGCCCGCGTCGCGCAGCGCGGCGACGAGGGAGGCGTCGTCGGTGGCGACGTGCCGCCGACGGGACTCGAGGCCGAGCGTGGTGCCGCGCCCCGCGACGTCGAAGCACTCCTTGATCGAGACCGGCAGGCCGTGGAGCGGGCCGCGCACCTTGCCGGCCTTGCGCTCCGCGTCCGCGCGGCGAGCGCCCTCGAGCGCCTCCGCGCGCAGGACCTCGGTGAAGGCGCGGAGCGACCGGTCGAGGACGTCGATGCGCTCGAGGTGTGCGCGGACGAGGGCCTCGCTCGAGACCTCGCCCTTGGCGAGGAGCTCGGACATGCGGGTGGCGGGCAGGTGCGTGAGCGGCTCGGCCATCGGGGGACTGTAGCCGCGAATCGCGGGGACCGGATCGCCCACGTCAGTGACGCAGGCGCAGCCGGGCGAGCTCGGACTCGACGGCCTCGAGCAGCTCGCGGCCGGCGCGGCTCTGGCTCTTGCGGAACTGCTCGCGCAGCGGCCGCGCGCGCTGCATGAGCTGCTCGCGCACGGCAGGGTCGATCGCGCGCACGCTCACCCCGGCGGACGGCAGCATGCCGAGCACCTCGCGGTTGAGCGCTCGGACCCGCTGCCGCATGATCTGCGCGAGCTCGTCGAAGCCGTCGGAGAAGTGCTTCTGCACGGGCCTCGGGAGCTTCTCGTAGAAGCGCGTGCTCACCACGAACAGGCCCGGTTGGTACATGTGCCGCGTGAGCAAGAAGTTCCTCGCCGGCTGGAACCACGACGCGCCGAACGCGTAGGACGGCGCGTGGTCCGCGCCGTGGACGCGGCCCTCCTCGAGCGCGCCGAGGACGTGCGTGATCCCGAGCTGGACGGGCAGGGCGCCGAAGCGCTTCCACATGTCGGCGTGGATGGGGTTCTCCATCGAGCGCACGCGAAGCCCCGTGAGATCGTCGAGCTTCTGGATCGGCTTGGTGGACGCCAGGCTGCGGAAGCCGACCTCCGACATCGCCATGAACTGGAAGCCGTGCTTCTTGAGGATCGCGGCGATGCGGGGGCGCACGACCTCGAGCACGCGGTCCGCCTCCTCCTCGGTCTCGAACAGGAAGGGCAGCTCGAGCACCGCGATCTCGGGCACGGTGGGGACGAGGCCGCCGACGCTCCCGGCGAAGCCCTCGAGCTCGCCGTCGAGCACCGCCTTGACCTGGCCGATCTCGTCGCCGCGCACGGCGCCGCCGAAGACGCGGCAGCGCACCCTGCCGCCGGAGTTCTTCTCGAGGCGCGCGCAGAGGTCCTGCAGGCCCTGGAGCCACGGCGAGCCCTCGGTCGCGACCGTCGCGATGCGGAGCAGGATGCGCTCGTCCTTCTCGGGCGGGTTCGTCGCACCGAAGCCCGGCGTGAGCGCGAGCGCCGCGGCCAGGAGGCCCGCCACGCGACGACCGCACCCACTTCGCATCCGTCCATCATAGGATGGCGAGGGCATGTCGATCGAGTTGCTCCTCGTCGCGCTCCTGACCGCGCTCGATCCGACGGCCGGGTTGCAGGCCGCCGAGCACGCGGCGGCGCGGGCGCGGAGCCTGCCTCGCTACGAGCTCGACGTGAAGGTGGATCTCACGGCGCTGCGGCTCGAGGGGCAGGCGCGCATCGAGCTGCCGTCGCCGCGGCCGCCGGGGCCCGTCGTGCTGCGCCTCTACCCGAACGCGTGGCTCGGGCAGGGGGCGCCGCCGCTGCGCGTGCTGTCCGCGGAGGTGGAGGGGGCGGCGGTGCGCGTCGAGGTCGCCTCGCGCACCAACGTGCGCGTCCATGCGTCCGCGTCCGCGTGCGCGCTGTCGGTGCGCTGGAGCGGCGTGATCCCCAAGGTGCCGCGGCAGGACGCGCTGTCGCTCGAGACGCTGCTCGGGGCGCTCGGCGGCGGCTCCGGCGACGACGGCCTCGGCTATGGCCTCTACGGGGCGGCGGCGCACACGGTGGCGCTCGCGGGCTTCTATCCGGCGCTCGCGGACGTGCGCGGCGGGCGCTGGGACGACGCGGAGCCGGCGTCGATCGGCGACTCGGGGCCGAACCACCTGTGCGACGTGCAGCTCCGGCTCGAGCTCGCGCGAGGGCGCGGCGTGCCCGTCACGCCCGGCGTGGACCTCTCGCCGGCCGCGCCGGCAGGGCAGGCGCCCGCGGTGATCGTGCGGCAGGCCGCCTCGGTGCGGGACTTCCCGCTCTTCATCCTGCACGACTACGTGGCGCTCGAGGCCGAGATCGGCGGCGTGCGCGTGCGCTCGTGGGCGCGCGCGGGCCACCGCGCCGAGGGCGGCCGCGCCCTCTCGTTCGCCAAGAGCGCCCTCTTCGCGCTCGCGCGCCGGTTCGGGCCGTACCCGTACCTCGGGCTCGAGATCGTCGAGCTGCCGATGCGCGGCGGCGCCGGCGGCGCCGAGTTCCCCGGGCTCATCGTCGTCGCCGACACGCTCTACGAGGCGCCGGACCTCGGCCCGCTCGGGGCGCTCCTCGGCGGGCCCGCCGGCGCGGGGGCGCCGCCGGAGCTCGGGGCGATGATGCGCGATCTGCTGGAGTTCACGGTCGCGCACGAGGTCGCGCACCAGTGGTGGGCGATGCTGGTCGGCTCGGACGCGCGCCGCGCGCCGTTTGCCGACGAGCCGCTCACGAGCTGGTCGGCCGCGCTCGCCATCGGCGACGCCCGCGGCGAGGCGGTGGGTCGCGCCGCGCTGGACCGCAACGCGCGCGCGGGCTACCAGATGGCGCGCCTCATCGGCACGCCCGACGGCCCGGTGCGCAGGCCGGTCACGGGCTTCCCGTCGAAGAACGCGTACGGCGCGCTCGTGTACGGCAAGGCGCCGATGCTGTTTTCGCATCTCGAGAAGCGAATGGGACGCGAGCCGCTCCTCGGGGCGCTGCGCGCCTACGCGGACGCGCACCGCTTCCGCGAGGCGGCGCCCGAGGCGCTCTTCGCGGCGCTCGAGGGGGCCGCGCCCGACCACGCCGCGGCGCACGCGATCGTCCGGCGCTTCCTCGACGAGCGGCGCGGCGACGCGGACCTCGGCAAGGCGTCGATGGGCGAGCTCGTGCAGCGCTTCATGCCGGGCCTGGACCTCGGGCCCCTCGCGCCGATGCTCGAGGGGCTCATGGGTGCGGGCGGGCTCGACCTCGAAGGGCTGCAGAAGCTCGAGCCCAGGCCCAGGCGAAACCCATCATCGCGACCGTCACGCTGATCGTGCCGAGCGCGGCGGCGGCGAGGGACAGGCGGCCCTCGAGCACCGCGGCGCGCTTGCCGTACACGACGCCGAGGTGGGCCACGTAGATCGGCAGCGAGCCGCGGCCGAGGAGGACCAGCGCAGCGCGAAGGCGCGCGGGCAGGTGCGGCACGGCGCGCGCGGCCGCCGCCGCGAGGACGAGCAGCGCCTCGAGGAGCGCGACGGCGGTGCGCGGATCGCACTCCGCGTCCTGCCAGCGCGCGGGACCGGCGGGCGTCGTCGCCGCGGTGGCCGCGCCGAGGGCGAGGAGCGCAGCGCCGAGCGGGCCCGCGCCACGAGCGTGACCACGACGCGCGAGGAGATCGCCCGCCCACACCCCCGCGAGCGCGAAGGCGCACCACGGCAGGAGCGGGAACCACGCGAGCGGACGCTCGCCGGCGAGGTAGGCCCACGCCGGCTGCGGCACGGACATGGGCCCTGGCGCGCCACCGAGCCAGGCGCCGAGCACGACCGTGGCGAGCGCACCGGCCACGGCGCGAAGGGGCGCGGGGCGTCCCGCGCGCGAGCCGACGAGGGCGCAGAGCACCGCGGACAGGCCCAGGCAGGGCAGGATGTCGACCTTCCACAGGCGGAGCGGCTCGGTCATGCCGTGGCTCCACCAGTCGTGCAGGCGCATAGCGAAGCCGAGCGCGGCGAGCTCGGCCGCGCGCCGCAGCGCCCCGAGCCGTACCGCGCGGGCCTCGCCGGCGCCGCGGTGCCACGCCACCGCGAGCGACGCCCCGAGCAGGAACAGGAACAGGCGCGAGGGCAGCGCGAAGCTCCAGCCCATGAGCTCGAACGCGCGCCCCGCGCGCGCCTCGGCCGAGACCCAGGCGTTCGAGACGTGCGTGTGGATCATGAGGACCACCGCGAGGCCGCGCAGCACGTCGAGGACCTCGAGCCGCGCGCGTGTGGTCGCCTGGGGCATGGCGCGACGAGTCTGCACGAAATCTGCACGAAGGTTCCATCCGCGGGTCACGCGACCCCGGCGATGCTGGTCGCATGACGACGCTGGCGATTCCTTCGGGTGCCGAGCTCGCGCGGCTCGGCGAGCGGCGCACCTGGGTACGTGACCTCGCGATCATCGGCGGCGTGTCGGGCGCCCTCGCCCCGGCCGCGGTCGGGATGCTGTTCCCCGGCTACGTGCTCCTCGCGGGCGCGTTCGGCGCGGGCAGCGGCGCGGTGGTGGGGCACCTCGCGTCGGCGATGCTGGGCAAGGAGCGCATCAGGCGCGTGCCGGTCGCGGTCCTGCTCGTGGGGGGCCTCGGCCTCGGCGCGCTCTGGGGCGCGCTCACCGGCCTCGGCGCGGCCCTCGGCCTCGGCGCCTTCTCCGCCCCCGGCAGCGGCGCGGTGCTGCTCGTCCTGTCGGCGCTGCTCGCGTCGGTGGCCGGCGCGATCCAGCTCGGCTGGTTCTGGCTGCCGTATGCGATCCTGCGCGCCCGCGGCCGCCGCACCTGGCCGCTCGTGGTGGTGGCGTCGCTGCTCGCGCCCGCGCTCGGCTGGGCCGCGCTCGCCGCGTTCGCGCTGGTGAGCGGGCACTAGCGCGGGGCTCTGATCATTGATCACATCTGCCAAGGCGCATGGATAGGGCGGGAGCGAGGCCCAAGCGATCGATTTCTCTGGCCCCTAACACCACGCCCGGCCTCACCCCGTCGTGGCGTCCACCGCGGTCAGTCGCCCCTCTCCCGTCGGGCCCGT
>CAZQJC010000057.1:0-4184 GCA_964593795.1 uncultured Myxococcales bacterium
CGGGTCGCGCAACCGCCCCTCTCCCGACGGGCCCGACGGGAGAGGGGCGACTGACCGCGGTGGACGCCACGACGGGGTGAGGCCGGGCGTGGTGTTAGGGGCCAGAGAAATCGATCGCTTGGGCCTCGCTCCCGCCCTATCCATGCGCCTTGGCAGATGTGATCAAATGATCAGGCGGAGCGCGGAGCGCGGAGAGACACAGCTCAGCCACGAGTTGCTCGAGGTGCGCATCGAAGCACCGGAGCACGCGCGGATCGATGGGGGTTCGAACTGAATTTAGAACGGGATGTCGTCGTCGCTGTGGGGGGGGGCGCCGTCGTAGTCGGAGGGGGGACCGTCCGCGGCCGGGGGGCCGTCGCCGCCGCGCTGCCGCGCGATCTCGGCCTCGATGGCGGCGAGGAGCTGGCGCTCCTTGTCGTGCCAGCGCGACTTGGCCGGATCATCGAGCGTGCGCCGACAGCCGGACGCGTAATACTCGAGGTCCTGCATGGTGGCTCCCGCGATCGGCGCGCCCTTGCTGCGTCCGTAGGGCGGGAAGACCATGCCGCCGCCGGCGCCCGCAGGGGCCGCGGCCCTCGGGGCCGAAGATGCGCGCCGGGCCGCGTCGGGCGTGCCGCCGATGGCGAGCTCGCCGAGCTGCAGCGAGAAGCCGTCGCCCTGCTTGAAGGCCGTGCCCACGCGCACGTGCTCGACGGCGCCGTCCGGGCGGGTGACGGCGACGGTAACCGGGAATCCTTGGTTCGTCATGGCCGGCGCAGAGTAGCAGGACCGGGGGGGCCCGGCGGCCTCGTCGGGAGTATCCTGCGCGTGATGGTGCAGCCACGCACCAGCCTCCTTGGAGGAGGACCCCATGAGCACCTTCGGCGAAGCGGTCGGTCGGATCATGTCCACGCCGGTGGTCACCGTCGCGGCGAGCGCGCAGGTCTCGATCGCGGATGGCCTGCTGCGCCAGCACCGCATCTCCTGCCTCGCGGTCCTCGGTGACGGCGGCGAGCTCGAGGGCGCGCTGTCGCGCAAGGACCTCCTGCGGGCGGGCAAGAGCCCGAGCGCGGCCGAGGGCGGGCCGAGCCTCTCGCTGCCCGTGGCGGAGGTGCGCCGCCACGCCACGCGGCCGTGCCGCAGCGTGCCGCCCGAGGCGACGGTGCGACAGGCGGCGCGCGCCCTCGTCGACGCGCACATCCACCGCGTCTTCGTCGAGGTGGGCCGCCGGCCCGTGGGCGTGTTCAGCACGCGCGAGGCGATGTCCGCGGTGCTGGAGGAGCGAGTGGCCACGCCGATCTCGTCCTTCATGAACGCGCCGGTCATCGGCGTCGAGGCCGACTCGCCGATCGCCGACGGCCTGGCGCTCCTCGAGCGCGGCGGGGTCGGCGGCGTCGTGGTCACCGAGGGGGGCTTCCCGGTCGGCGTCTTCACCGAGGTCGAGGCCCTCGGGTGCGAGGGGCTCACCGGGACGACGGCGATCGAGGAGGTGATGTCGCAGTCGCTGCTGTGCCTGCCGCCCGAGACGCCGCTCCACCGCGCCGCCGGCTTCTCGCTCGCGACGCGCGCGCGCCGCATCCTCGTGGTGGACCACCGCCACGTCCGCGGCATCCTGACCGGACTCGACTTCGCCCGCGTGGTCGCCGGGCCTGTCTCGGAGTAGTGTCAGCCTGCTGCTTTCGCCGGCAGTTGGGCTGCCGCAGCGCGGCCGGTGCCGGCCGGGAAGACGGCGGCGTGGGGCGCGGGAGACCTGCGGGACGTGGGCCGCGGGACGAGAGAGCCGGCTCGCCACCTGACGCACCGGGTGCCCCCGCCGAGGCCGGCCGACCGAAAAAAGGTCGGCGCGACCTGATCTCGGTCAACGCGGACGGGGCGAAACCATCCCCTCATGCGAGAGCAGCGCGCTGTGGCTTGCCGGGCTGAGCGCAGTGCGTGCGGAGCGCGCGCAAGACCGCCGCATGCGGCCTCGACAGAGGCGCCCGTCAGGCCCGCACCTGCGCGCGCAGACCCGAGCGGAAGAGGAAGAAGAAGCCGACGCCGACGAGGAGCGTCAGCCCCCCCATCACGCCGAGGGCGAGGCGCGCGTCGGGCTCGATCGTGCGATCGAACAGCCCGAAGATCATCAGGCAGTCGAACAGTCCCGCCGCCGTCAGCCCCGTCCCGCCGAGGAGCATCTTGATGACGCCCCACGGCGTGCGGCGCAGCGTGACCTCCGCGACGGAGGTCTCGACGAGGACCGACGCGGAGTCGCCGGTGCCGAAGACCTCCACGCGCTCGGTGGCGACGCGGAGCTTCTGCTCGGTCCTGGCGGCGCGCAGGATGCGCCAGACCCACACGAAGCCGAAGACGAGGACGATCGGCGCGAGGAGCGCGAGCATCGACTTCGTGAACAGCAGGAAGTCGTAGGCGCCGTGGAGCGCGATGCACCAGAGCACGCCGCGCACCATGATGCCGCGCGCCTGCTCGGGGGGCGCGAAGCGCGCGCGCCCGACGTGGGCGCCCATGATCGCGCCCCAGGTGGCGTGGCCGGGGACCGCGGTGAACGCCCGCAGGATCGCGACGCCCGTGCCGCCGCTGCCCACGTAGAGCAGGTTCTCGAGCGCCGCGAAGCCGAGCGACGCGGTTGCGCCATAGACGATGCCGTCCATCGGCTCGTCGAACGCGGGGTGCTTCCAGACGTAGAAGCGCAGCACCGCGAACTTGAACAGCTCCTCGGGGATCGCCGCGCCGAGGACCGCCTGGGAGAACGCGCCGCCGTACGCGCCGCCGAGCGACGCCCCTGCCCCCTCGAGCACCATCGCGAGCGGAACGACCGGGATGGGGCCGAGCACCCCGAGCAGGAACGTCCGCGCGAGCACGCCCCGCGGCTCGGGGTTCGCGTCGCGCGAGACGAAGAACCAGAGCAGCAGGAACGCCGGCACCAGGGCCGCCGTCGCCAGCACGAGCGCAGGCATGACCCCATGGTACCCAGGGGTCCGGCTCGACCTCTCAACTTCTTGCGCGGCGATCTCCGGTCGCCCGGCCCGGCGCGGCGGGATCTGCTCTATGATCGGGCTGCATGAGATCCTTGCTCGTCGCGCTCCTCCTCCTCGGGACCGGCGCCGCACGCGCGGAGCCTGTGCGACTCCGGGTCGGCACCATCACCCCGGAGGGCTCGCCCTACTTCGACGCGGCGAAGGTGACCCTGCGGCGCATCGCGACGAACAGCCGCGGCAGCGTGGACTTCCGGCTGATGGGAGGCGGCTCGTTCGGAGACGAGCAGACCCTGATCGACGAGGTCGGCAAGGGCGTCCTCGAGGCGACGGCCGTGACGTCGACCGCCGCCGAGGCCATCGTCCCCGAGCTCTCGGTGTTCAGCCTGCCCTACCTCTTCCGCAATGGTGCGGAGGCAGACGAGGTGATCGATCGCGTCTTCCCGCTGCTTTCGGAGCTCTTCGATCGCCGCGGCTACTGGCTCATGGCCCACACCATGGTCGGCTTTCGGCACATCGGGAGCGTGCGCCCGATCCGCTCGATGGAGGATCTGCGCGGGGTCGTCGTGCGCTCCCAGCCCGGCCCCATCCACGCTCGCATGTGGGAGCTCCTCCGCGTTCCGCACCGTCCCCTCGGTCAGCTCGAGGTCATGGGCCAGCTCGAGGCGGGCACGATCACCGGATTCGACGGCTCGGTCCCGTGGATCTTCGCCGCGGCGTGGCACACCCGGATCAAGCACCTGACCCTGACGGGACACATGTACCAGCCCGGGTTCATGTTCATGGGGCGCAAGGGCCTCTCGGCCATGCCGCAGGGGCTCAAGCGCGCATCCCTGATGACGGGGCTCTTGCCCCTGTGCCGGCAGGCCATCCTGGCCAGCCGCAAGGTGGAGGGAGAGCTCCTCGGGATCCTCCCCGGGGCCGGAGTGACGGTCACGGAAGCGCCCCCAGCGCTCGCAGAGGGGCTGCGGACGGCGCTCCTGCCGATCCAGGAGGAGTGGAGACGCCGCGCGTCCCCGGAGGGGGTCGCCCTGCTCACCGCCGTGCAGCGTGAGCTGGCGCGACTGCGCAAGTCGCGGTGAGAGCGGCCACCTAGAGCACCGATCATGTTGAACCGTGTGCTGCAACGCGGACTTGCGAGCTGTCATGCGAAGAGGCTTCAGGCTCCAGGCTTCAGGCTTCGGGTCTCTGACCCGGATCCGGAGCCTGAAGCCCGAGGCCTGAAGCCCGAAG
>CAZQJC010000058.1:0-15810 GCA_964593795.1 uncultured Myxococcales bacterium
GATGAAGGTGGTGCTCGAGGACGACATGCTGGTGATCACCGTCTGGTGAGAGGAGCGATGCGGATGCTCAAGAAGTGCCACCAGTGCGGGAGCTCGGACATGCGCGCGGCGACGCTCGATGATGTGCGCGAGCTCGACGGCCAGCGCTTCGCGGCCCGCGTGAAGGGCCAGCGTTGCGGCTCGTGCGGAGAGCGGTACTTCCCAGGTGGCGCCGGCCCTTCGCCGGCGGAGGCTCGGGCGGCCGAGGTTCTCGCCCGCGAGGGCGTGCGCGGGTCGGAGGGGTTCCGGTTCCTGAGAAGGTTCGTCGGCCTCAAGGCTGCCGAGCTCGCCGAGCTGCTCAACCTGCGAGGTGAGACGGTCTCCCGCTGGGAGAACGGCCGGGCCGCCATCGACCGGGCCGCGGCGGCGGCACTCTGCGCCCTCGCGGCCGACAAGCTCGCAGGCCGGACCGACATGCGCGAGCGGCTCGAAGCGATGCAGGCTCGTCCGCCGAAGGCCCGTCCACCGCGGGCCGCGCGAGCACGCCCCGCGGCCTGATCGCGGCGGCGCCCAATCTACCGTCAGCCCGTTCGAGCGCCAAGGGCGCTGCAGGCTCCTAGAGCACCGATCATGTTGAACCGTGTGCCGCAACGCGGACTTGCGAGCTGTCATGCGAAGAGGCTTCAGGCTCCAGGCTTCAGGCTTCGGGTCTCTGACCCGGATCCGGAGCCTGAAGCCCGAGGCCTGAAGCCCGAAGCCTTCAGCGACGGCGCTCGTCCAGCGTCGATGGTCGCAGGCCTGCTCCTCGTCGCCATCCTCCACGACGTCACGAGCAGGCAAGAGGCCCGGGCCAGCGGCGTGCTGGCGGCGGAGGTCTTCTGACCTTGCGGGGCGCGCGTCCCGACTTATGCTGGTGCCGCGTGCGTCCCCGCGGTGCCCTGCTCGCGCTCCCTGCCCTGCTGCTGCTCCTCGCGGTGGCGGCGGGTGGGAGGCCGCGTGTCGAGCGCTTCGATCACGCCGGCGACGGCCCCGCGATCAGCGCGGTCGTCCAGAACCAGGCCCACGCCGAGCTCCCTGCGCTCGATGGCGCGCCGCTCGCGCCGCCCGTCGTCACGCTTCCCACACCGCGCTTCGTTGAGCTCGCCGCCCGAGACCGCCTGCCCTGCGCGACCTCCGCCTGCGGCTCCTCGTTCGTCCTCGCCGATCGCCCGCTCCTGCTGTGAGCGCTCCCCTCGACACATTCACCTAGCCACATGTGTTCGTGACCGCGGCCCAGCGGCCGCGTGGCGCGCAGCCGCGCCACGGAAGGAGTGCTCCCATGCTCGCAAGACGTCTCTGCCTCGCCTTTCTGCTCGTGCTCACGGCCTGCTCGGCCAGCTCGCCGCCCGAGCCCTCGCA
Organism: uncultured Myxococcales bacterium; assembly: GCA_964593795.1. Lineage (GTDB taxonomy): Bacteria > Myxococcota_A > Polyangia > JAHFDS01 > JAHFDS01 > JAHFDS01. Next base: position 1,378 of record CAZQJC010000058.1, read on the forward strand.
CCTCGTGTTCCACCTCGAACGCACGGCCGTCCCCGACGAGGACGTGCGCGTGGGCCTTCAGACCGTGCAGCGCCGCCTCGACGCGTTCCACGTGACGGACGCGCGCATGGTCCTGTCGGGCGACAGCCTCGTCGTCACGGTCGGTCCCGCCTCGAACGTCACGTACGCCCAGGTCGCGCACGTGATCGCCGGCCCCGGCCGCCTGCGCCTCTCGGCGCCGGAGCAGGGCCTCACCGTCGAGCTCCACCCCTTCTCCACCATCAACCGCTCCGCGCCGCACGACCTCGAGGTGACGCTGGCGGAGGAGGACGTCGAGGCGGTCGAGTCGCTCACGCGGCAGGCGATCGGCCAGCGCGTCGTGCTCACGCTCGACGACGAGGTGCTCTTCCAGCCGGTCGCCAAGGCGGCGCTGACGAGCCGCCAGGTGGTCCTGTCGTCGCCCGACCAGGCGACGCTCGATCGCCTCGACGCCATGCTGAGCGCCGGCCCGCTTCCCGCGGGCTTCCGCCTGACCCGCTGATCCCCGCTACTTCGCGCCGAAACCCACCTCTCGCACCTGCTGCGCCACGTGCTCGGCCGCGATCGCCTGGCCGCGATCGTTCCAGTGATCGTCCGGCCCCGTCCCGGTCGGGCTACTTGAACGGGTTGCGCTCGGGCGCGTCGTCCGGATCGTTCGCGTGCAGGAGCGCGCGCACGACGAGGTTCATCGCGGGCACGCGGTGGCGCACCCAGCACGACAGCGGCTCCGGCCGCGCGCCGAGGCGAGCTTTCGGCTCGAGCGCCGTGCGGCCGAGCGACAGGCGCGTCGCCCCGAGCGCGATCGCGTCCCCCACCGCCTGGTAGAGCAGGCGGAAGTAGATGGGCACCTCGGCGTTGGTCTCCGAGTCGAAGCCCACGAAGTAGCCGATCGCGGTCTCGCCGTCCCCGAGCGTGGTGATGAAGCCGACCAGGCGATCGCCGCGGCGCGCGACCGTGCAGCGGAAGCGGTCGCCGAAGGCGCGCTTGAGCCCGGGGATGAAGCCCGGCTCGAGGGTGTTGACGCGGAACGCCGCGCGCTCGTGCACCTGCAGGTAGAGCGCGTGGATCTCATCTGCCTTGGCAGATACGTCCTCCAGCGGCTCCATCGTGACGCCGCCCGCGGCGACCTTGTCGACGATCTCCTTGGCGGTCTTGCGGTACTTCTTGTTCAGGCCCCCGAGGTAGTCGTCGAACGTCTTCCACGCGGGATCGAGCGCGAGCACCATGTTGGGCTCGGTCTCGAGGGGCCGATACGAGAACGTGCGCAGCGCCTCCGCGTCCTTGCTGGCGCCCGGCAGGTCCTTGACCATGACGAAGTCGCTGTCGCCGCTCAGGCGGTCGGCGCGACGCAGCCGGTAGAGGGCCTCGGCGACGCCCGGCCAGATCGCGGCCGGGTCCTCTCCGGGCGCCATCGCGATGCCGAAGGGCCCCCACGAGAGGAGATTTCCGCAGAGCAGCATGCGCTCCTCGAGGCCTGCGAGCGACGCCTCGGTGGCCTTGCGCGCCGCGCGCTGGAGCAGGCCCGGGTTCCGCGCCTTGGGGACGAGGCGCTTGCCCGAGATCGTGACCTGCTGGGCGACCAGCGCCGCGACGGCCTCGTCGCCTCGGAAGATCATCGCGTAGCGCGGCTCGATCGTCCGCGGCCCGTCGGCCTCGACGAGGCGCAGGTACGGCCGCGACATGAGCACGCCGCGCGACGCCGCGAGCGGATCCCACCTGGCCGCGTCGAGGTAGTCGATGCTGTCGGACAGCAGGAAGCCGAACTCCGTCGGCGAGTGGCGCGCGCGATGCCGCGCCCAGGCGCTCCTGACCCCCATGCGACAAGCATCGTCGCTACGCGCCCGTCACGCAACGGACGAGCACGCGGCCGGATCTGGCGTACCCTGCCTGCGAGTGAACCTCCGCCGCACCTACTTCATCCTGCCGAACCTGTTCACGCTCGGGTGCGTGTTCTGCGGCTTCGTGTCCATGTGCATCTCGTCGGGCGCGCGGGACGCCCGCGACCTGTACGAGGCGTCGCTCGCGGTGTGCTTCGGCTACCTCTTCGACACGCTCGACGGGCGCGTCGCGCGGCTGACGAAGACCCAGTCGGCGCTCGGCCTCCAGCTCGACTCGCTGGCCGACGTCATGACGTTCGGCGCGGCGCCGGCGCTCCTCGTCTACAAGTGGGGCCTGCAGTCGTTCGGGCGATGGGGGGTGTTCATCGGCTTTCTCTACGTGGCGGCGGGCGCGCTGCGCCTCGCGCGCTTCAACGTGCTGTCGCTCGCGGCCGGCGACGGCCACGGCAAGCCCGGCAAGTTCATGCTCGGCCTGCCCATCCCCGCGGCGAGCGCGGTGCTGCTGTCCCTCGTGATCGTCAACTACAAGGTGGGCGGGCAGTTCGCGATCGCGCACGCGTCGGTGGCGGTCGTCGTCATCGTGCTCTCGTACCTGATGGTGAGCCGCATCCGCTTCCGCTCGTTCAAGGACCTGCGCCTCTCGCGCAAGACGGTCGCCGTGAGCGTGCTCCTCATCTGCGCGAGCTGGGTCATCGCCGTGCGGCTGCGCCCGACGTTCATCTTCGTGTTCCTGATGAGCACCTACGTGGCGCTCGCGCTGACCGAGGAGCTCGTGTTCTACCGGCGGCGACGGCGCGAGGACGCCGAGCTGCGCACCTCGCAGGCTCGCGCCGCCTACGCCGTCGAGGAGGCCAAGGAGGAGACCGAGGTCCTGCGCGAGCTGGGCGCCTTCGACGAGGAAGAGGACAAGGCCGCTCCGAAGGGGTGAGGACGGCGATCAACCTGAACGGCCGCCAGGGGGTCGCGCGGTCGCCCCACCCGGGCTCGTGGTCCCAGCGGTAGCGGTCGCCCTCCAGCTCGAGGTGGCGCACGAAGAAGCGGTGCTGCCGCGCGACCAGCGAGGGGATGAACGTGGCGAGCAGCTCGCCTGCCGTGGTGCGGTCCGTGGACTGCCGGTAGAGCTCGCTGCCGAGCGCGCGGTAGAGCTCCATCAGCACCATCTGGAAGGCCAGGTTCTCGTTGTGCGACATGGCCCTGCCGGCCAGCTTGACGAGGTTCTTGCAGTTCTTGCGCTGCTGGTCCAGCCGCGAGACGACGTCGGCCGCGGCGCCGGGATCCGCCGCGCGCTCCCGGTCGTAGGCGGCGTCGCACTGCGTCGCCGTGAGCACGGTCGCGTAGGAGTCGAGGTGCGCCAGCCACGCCTCGTGGTAGGGCCCGTTCGGCTGGTCGCGCAGCTGCGGGACGAAGGCCCAGGCGGTCTCCGTGACCGCGTTGGAGGGGGCGTCCACCTCGTGGCGTGGCAAGTCGCATCGCGCCACGGTGGCGCGCCAGCGTGGCGTGGAGGTCTCGTTCGACCGCGTGATTACTCCGGGATGACGCGCCGCCAGCCGGGCACGACCGCTGCAATCCGGCCACCTCGTCGGTGGCGCGCTCGCCGCCGCTTCCATGAGGTGACCATGACGACGCGACGCCTTTCCCGCCTTCTCGCCCTCCTCGCGCTCGCCGCTCCGGCGTGCGGCCCGACGCTACCGGAAGAGGAGGGCACCGCCGGCACGGCTGGCCTCTCGCTGCCGCTGTCGGCGGCCGGCGCCGACGGCTCCGTGATCCGCCTGCTCGACGCGCGCTTCCACGTCGCCGGCCCCGTCGCGCGCGACGTCGCCGCCGCGCCGGAGGATGCGGTCGTGGCCCTCCAGGTCCCCGCGGGTGACTACCGCGTCGAGTTGCTGCCGGGGTGGCGCCTCGAGCGCGTGCTGCGCGGCGCCCACACGCCGTTCCCGGCGACGCTGCAGTCGGGGAACCCCATCGCGGTGACGGTGTCGCCACGCGCCGACGCGCTCGCGCGCTTTCGCTTCCGCGGCACGGGCGGGGACGTCGTCCTCGGCGGCGCAGGCCGCATCGTGATCGGCGCCGACGTGGAGGAGGCCGAGTCCGTGGCGGAGGCGAACCTGCGCGGCGACCTCGTGACCCAGGCGATGGGCTTCGCAGCGCCGACCAGCGAGGCGATGCCGCTCGACGTGCGCCTCGTGCTCGCCCCGCTGCCGCCCACGCAGACGAACATGCCGAACCCGAACCAGCCGCAGGGTTGCGTCGAGGTCCTCGCCGTCGAGACCAGCGCCTCCGACGCCACGGGCGGCGAGGCCGGGATCTTCGTCGCCGAGTCGCTCGGCCGCGCGCGCGGCATGCTGTGCGCCAACGGACCCCAGCTCGTCGCCCAGCTACAGACCGATCCTTTCGAGTCCCGCCTCGGCGGCCTGAGGACCGCGGTCATCACGCTCGAGGGCATGCTCGCCGCCGCGCTGCCCCCGGAGGGCCTGGCCGCGCTCGGTGGCGTCGCGGTCCCCGTGGACGGTGCGCGCCTGACCGTCAGCGGCACGAGCGGTCCCCAGCCGGATCCGCGCCGGGTCGAGGGCGCGGGCCGGCTCGTGCTGTCGGGCGGCGTGCGCGCCCCGGCGTGCCGCAACGCGCGCTGCGACGACCAGCACGCGTGCCCAGGCGCCGGCCAGTACTGCTCCGGGGGCGTGTGCGTGCAGAGGCGCACGTTCTGCCTCAACCGCGACTGGGCCGTGAGCGAGCGCGGCGACCTGCGTTACTGCGCGCCCAACCGCTGCGACCAGATCACCGGGACCTGCATCCGCAACGCCGTGCTCCGGACCGACTCCGAGTGCGCCATCGGGTTCGTGTGGGACGCCTCGGAGAACCTCTGCGTCACGGTGCCCGGCAGCTCGTTCACGCCGCCCTCCCCCTCCTTCGCCGTGGATCTCGGCGCGGTCTGCCGGCCGCGCTGTGACACCGACGCCCAGTGCGGCTTCGCGATCGGGCTGGGGGCGCGCTGCGCTGGTGGCTTCTGCGTGGCTGCAGGGGACCACTGCGTGACGCCGACACGCGTTCGCCGCTTCGATCTGGCCGCCGGCGGGTACCGCGAGGAGGAGTGCCCGAACCACCTCGCCTGCGACTTCGTCCGCGGCACCTGCCAGACGTTCTGCCTGCCGGGCGCGAACGACTGCGTCGCGGCGGCGTGCGATCCCGACTCGCGGCAGTGCCGCTGACCGGGCCGCCCTGGGGGATCCGCGGCGCGCCCCGTGCGTCCGAGGGCGCACCCAGGAGGTCCGACCCATGCGCCCGATCGCAATCCTCTCGCTCCTCGCCCTGCTCTCCCCCGCCCCCGCCGCCGCGCGCCCGATGCACGATCAGCTCGTCGAGGGCGACCCGATCGACTGGCTCGTCCCCGTGAGCACGCGGAGCTGCGTCGTCCTGGGCCAGCCGGAGGTGCGCGTGACGCCGCCGGACCGGGGCGAGGGTCGCATCGAGATCACGCTCGCGCTCGGCGGCGACTGCCGGGGCCGCGACGCCGGGATGGGCGTCGCGCTCGGCACGCTGCCCGCCGGCCGCTACCGCGTTGTGGTGCGCCCGAGCGCGGCGCTGTCGGGCGTGCCCGACGAGACGCTGGTCGTCCTGCCCACCTCCACGGATCCAGGCGAGCTCCCGCTCGACCTGCGCGTCCGCCTCGCGGTGGCCGACAAGCTGCGGCCGGGGCACTGCTTCGGCATGCCGAGCCCGGATCGCGAGCTCGACCTCGGCCACTACGCGCCGCGCCTCGTCCGCCAGATGCGCAAGGCGTACCCCGGCTCCGACGATCGCTCGCTTCGGCACCTGCTCCGGCGGGCCCACGGCATCGGCCTGCAGGCGAGCGCGTCCGGGGCGTGGACGTACCGCGCCACGGACGGGGCGTGCTGCTCCATCACCGAGCTCGAGGGCACCGTGCGACTCGGCGCGGGTAGCAAGATCGAGGTCGGCGAGGCCCGCGTCGTGCGCGCGCGCAACGTGCCCTGCTGAGGGGGCCGCGGCGGTCGCGGCGTCAGGGCATCGACACGGTGCCCGCCGGCACGTCCTTGCCGTAGTGCCCGAGGAAGCCGCGCCGCACGAGCGTCGCCGAGGCCGGCGCGAGGAAGCTCCCGCCTCCCGCGAACGCGTTGCCCATCCCGTCGGCCCACACGACGTGGAGGTCCTGCGCGAACGTCGTGGGCGTCTCGTCCACCCACGCGCCGCCCTTTCGCCGCCACGCCTCGCCGCCCCACCCCACGATCCACACGTCGCCGCCCGCCTCGGCCCACACGCCGCTCATCGCGGCGCTCTGCCAGGTGATCCCCGGCTCCTTCGACCAGCGCGTGCCGTCGTAGTGCAGCGCCACGGCCGGCGGGCCGCCGACCGCCCACACGTCGCGCGGGCCGGTGCCGTGCACGGTCGTCAGGATCGCCTGCGAGCCGGACTCCTGGCGCGTCCAGCGCTGGCCGTCGTAGTGGACGATGACGCCCTGGCGTCCGACGACGAAGACGTCCGACGGGCCGCTGCCCCAGATCTTGAGGTACGCGACGCCGAGCGCCTCGGGCGGCGCCACCTTGGTCCAGGCGGTGCCGTCGTAGTGGAACAGCAGATCGTTGTCCCCCATCGACGTCGGGCTGCCACCGACGGCCCACACGTCGCTCGCGCTCGAGCCCCACACGCCGAAGAGCGTCGCCTCGGTGCCGACGCGCGTGGTCGTCGCCTTCGTGCCGTCCCAGTGCACGGCGATGCCCTTTTCGCCCACGAACCACGCGTCGTCGCGCGCCCCCGGCCAGACCCACCAGAGCGTCTCCTCGACGTGGAGGTCGAGCTCGTGCCATTGCCCGTCGAAGCGCAGGGCGAGCGAGCCCTTGCCCGTGCCGATGCTCCCGCCCGAGAAGAACACGTCGCCGCCGACGCCCTGCGCGCACAGGAACGGGCGCGCGGGGATGGGCTGGAAGGGGACCTCGCGCCAGCCGCCGGCCATCGGCGGCCCGTCGGGACGCCCCGCGTCCACGCGCGCCGCGTCGGGTGGCCGCGGCTTGTCGTCTCCGCACGCCAGCACCGAGACGGCGAGCGCGGCCAGTGCGGCGTTCCAGCGACGATGCAGAGGCATGCGAGGCATGGGCGCCATGGTGCCCCAGAAGGGATCGCCGGCCGCAACAAACGTCGAGCCGCGTGACTCGACGCCCAAAAAACGTCACGGCTGGAGCAGCGTTTCAGCCACCCCAGCCGCGACTTCATTTCTCCCGTCCAGGTTGCGTGCGGATCTCTGGGGTTTGGCCCGGTGCCCCGACAAAGAGGCTCCCTCTAGCGGGCCGCTTTCTCCCTCGCACAGTGCAGGCATCGGCTACTCCCCGCGCCTGCTCCCCGAACGGTCTGCTCTCGTCGGCCTGCTCCGGCGTTCACCGGTGACCGACTCCGGGACCTTGCCCGGTAGCAGTGTGTTCCGTCCTCGAGACCTCCTTCGAGGTGGTTACATTGAAGACCTTAATGAAGCGATCGCGAGTCGTCAATGGGGAAAATGTGACCCGCTCAAATGAAAAAAACGGGAATTGTCCGAAATCAACTCGCCGGGGAATCCGGCGTCAATGGCGCTCCATTGGAACAGGCCATGCAATCGTGCTCCTCGACCTCGCCCGTGGCGGCGCAGTGGTCGCAGTCGAGCTCGTAGCAGCCGGGGCGCCCGATGGTCGTGGCGCCACCACACTGGGGACATCGCCGCGTCCTTCCGGTCCCTTCGCAGACCGGGCAGGTCGCTCCGGAAACCCCTTGCGAGGACATCGGCTCGTCCCTCATGAGTACCACCCCTTCCCACGAGGCTGCAACGTGCCTGTTTCGCATGCTCGAGCCCGCGGCTTGCAGTATCGTGCCCGCCCATGCGCCAGATCTTCATCACGCGCCACGGCGGTCCCGAGGTGCTCGAGGTCCGACAGGACGTCGATCCCACGCCCGCCAAGGGCGAGGTCCGCATCCGCGTCGTCGCCTCGGGGGTGAACTTCGCGGACGTCCAGGCCCGCGTCGGGCTCTACCCCGACGCGCCTCCTCCCCCTTGCGTCATCGGCTACGAGGTCTCCGGGACCGTCGACGCGGTCGGCGCGGGCGTGACGTCGCCCAAGGTAGGCCAGCGTGTGCTCGCGATGCCGCACTTCGGCGGCTACAGCGACATGGTCGTGGTCCCGGCCCACCAGGCCCTGGCGATCCCGGACACCATGGGGTTCGAGGAGGCGGCCGCCCTGCCGGTCGTCTATCTCACCGCCTACCACATGCTCGTGCGGCTCGGCGCCGTGCGGAAGGGCGACAAGGTCCTCATCCACTCGGCCGCGGGCGGCGTGGGTCTCGCGGCCCTGCAGCTCTGCAAGGCCGTCGGCGCGGAGACCTTCGGGACCGCGTCCGCGCACAAGCACGGCGCGCTGCAGAAGGCCGGGCTCGACCACGCCATCGACTACACGAGCGAGGACTTCGAGCAGCGGGTCCTCGAGCTCACGCGCGGCCGCGGCGTGGACCTCGTCCTCGACGCCGTGGGCGGGACGTCGTTCAAGAAGAGCTTCCGCGCGCTCGCGCCCTGCGGCCGGCTCTTCGTGTTCGGCGCGTCGGCCACCAACGAGGGCCGCAGCCGCAGCATTGTCGCCGCGCTCAAGGGCATCCTCGGCATGCCGTTCTTCCACCCGATCCCGCTCATGAACCAGAACAAGGGCGTCATCGGCGTGAACATGGGGCACCTCTTCGACGAGGTGGAGCTCTTGCACGGCGAGATGCACGAGCTCTTCGACCTGTGGCAGCGTGGCCTCATCAAGCCGACGGTGGACAGCGCCTACCCCTTCGAGCGCGTCGGCGAGGCCCACGGCCGCCTCGAGGCCCGCAAGAACGTCGGCAAGGTCCTGCTGCTGGCGTAGCGCAACGAGCGGTCTTGCCTATTTTTCTGCTGATTTCTTGAGCATCCCCCACACGGGTGCGAGGCTTTTCCGTCGATGATGGCTCCTTCCTACTCGTCCCTCGCGGGCCTTTTCTCCGGCCTCGCGCTCCTGTGCTGCGCCTCCTGCGGACGCGGCGACGACCAGAAACCCCCGGCGGGCACGGGCGGCAACACCGGAGCCGCGGGCCAGCCCGGTCCGACCAAGCCCGAGGGGCCGAAGCCTCCGCCGCCCCCCGAGGGGCACGCGGTCTTCAACCTCTACGACAACCGAGCGCTCGCGCACGTGCAGCGCGGCGGGGGCCTCGTGGTCCTGCCGGGCGTGCCCGGCATCGCCAAGTACACGCGCTTCGGGCGGCCGCGCTCGCCCTTCTCCGCGGATCCCGCGCGGGTCGACGGCAAGCCCGTCGGGTTCTCGGGCACGCAGGCCACGCTCGACGTGCCGCTGTCCGACGCGCAGGGCAAGGCCTCGGAGCTGCGCGTGCGCCTCAAGGCGCCGGGCGCCGGCAAGCTGACCGTCTTCGTCAACCAGAAGGCCACGCCGGCGGCGACGCTGGCCGCGGGCTGGCAGACGCTCAAGCTGGCCGTGCCCGCCGGCGCGCTCAAGGGCGGCGAGAACAACCTGCGCTTCGCCTACACGGGCAAGCCGCAGACGCTCGCGCCGGGCAAGACGGGCGCGGCGGCCGTGCAGTGGATCCAGATCGGCGGCGAGCCCCTGCCGGACGAGGCGGACGTCGTCCTGCACGACCCGACGAAGAAGGCGCTCGTGCTGCCGAAGGGCGGCGGGCTCGCGTACTACGTCATGGTGCCGGACAAGGGCCGGCTCTCGGGCACCGCGAGCCCAGGCTGCGAGCTCGACGTGACGGCGCGCGCGGAGACCGGAGCCCCCGTCGCGGGCGTGCTCGGCCCGGCGGGGGTGGTTGACCTGTCGAGCCTCGGCGGCAAGGTGGCGAGGCTCGAGCTCGTCGCCAAGAGCGACTGCACGCTCACCGGCGCGGCCCTCGAGGTGCCGGGCCCGGCGCCCGAGGCCAAGCGCCCGCAGAAGCCGAAGAACCTCGTGCTCTGGATCAACGACAGCCTCCGCCGCGATCGCATGCGCCTGTTCAACCCGAAGACGCGGCCGGAGTCGCCCGGCTACGACCTCTTCGCCAAGGAGGCCACCGCGTTCTCGAGCGCGTACGTGCAGGGCAACGAGTCGCGCGCGAGTCACGCCTCGATCTGGTCGGCGGTCGTGCCGTACGTGCACCAGATGATCAAGGACGGTCGCAAGCTCGACCCGAAGAAGTTCGAGACGCTCCCCCGCGCCCTCAAGCGCGCGGGCGGACTCTTCCTCGGCGGCATCTCGGCCAACGGCTACATCACGAGCAAGATGGGCTTCGGCGACGGCTGGGACACCTACCGCAACAACATCCACGACGGCGGCGGGCTCTCCGCAGCGGACATGCTGCGCCACGCCGAGGAGTGGATCGAGAAGAACGGGTCGAAGCCGTTCTTCCTGTACGTGGGCGCCATCGACACGCACGTGTCGTGGAACGCGCGCAAGCCGTGGATCGACCAGTACGACACCAAGCCCTACACGGGCCCGTTCACGAAGTCGGCGAACGGCAAGCTCATCGATCAGGTCGCGCAGGGCAAGAAGAAGATCACCGACCGCGACAAGGAGCGCGCCCGGGCGCTCTACGACTCGAACGTCAGCTACGCGAGCGAGCAGTTCTGGAAGTTCTGCGAGTTCCTCAAGGAAAAGAAGCTCTGGGACGACACGATGATCGTGATGACGGCCGACCACGGCGACGAGCAGTGGGAGCACGGTCGCGTCGGTCACGGTGGCTCGAGCCGCGAGACGCTGGTCGGCGTGCCGATCCTCATCCACTACCCGCCGCTGTTCCCGAACGGCAAGGTGGTGCCCGAGGGCGTCGACACGATCGACATCCTGCCCTCGTTCCTCGACGCGATCGGGGCCGAGCCCTCGAAGACCGCGCAGGGCGAGTCGCTCGTGGACCTGGCGCAGGGCGTCGGCCAGGGCTACCCGCGGCCGGCGTTCTCCACGCACTACGAGCTGCACTGGGTGATGCGCCTCGGGCCGTGGAAGCTGCGCGCTCTCGGCACGAGCGAGCTCTACGACCTCGACAACGACCCGCTCGAGGAGGACGACGTCCATGCCAAGCGCCCGAACGAGCACCGGCTGCTCATCGACGCGCTCTCGACCTGGGTCGCGTACCAGAAGGACTGGAAGAAGCCGCGCTGGGGCGTCGCGTCGAACCACCGGCCCGGGCTGTCGGACGACCTCGAAGCCAAGATCCAGTGAAGCGGAGGGGCGGACCGGCGGTCACCGTCGAGCGGCGCGGGGCGGCCGGCGTCGTCGTCACGGCGGCGCAGGCTCGGGCGCTCGGGCGCGCGGCTGCGCGGCTCCTCGTCGCGGCGGGCAGGCCAGGCGCGAGCCTGGCGATCTCGCTCACGGACGACGCCGAGATCCATGCGCTCAACCGCATGTATCGCGACACGGACCGGCCCACCGACGTGCTGTCCTTCTCGCTCCTCGAGGGGGACGCGGTGCGCGGTGACGCCGAGGCGCTCGGCGACGTGGTGATCTCCGTGGAGACCGCGGCGCGGCGGAAGAAGCGCGGCCTCGAGGGAGAGCTCCTGCACCTGCTCACGCACGGCATCTGCCACCTGTGCGGGTGGGACCACGCGACGCCCGCCGAGGCGCGCGCGATGTTCGCCGAGGAGCGCCGGCTGCGCGCCGTGGCGAAGTTGCCGGCGACGGGCTGACCGACCGGTTCGTCCACGTCCACCTCCGGAGGGCTGTGAGGGAGATCGCCCGGATTTGCGGCGCCTTCCGGAAGGGCCGACAATGAGGGTGGTGGCTCGCAAGCGCCTGGGGGAGATCCTCGTGGAGATGGGCGCGCTCACGGACGAGCGGCTGCGCGCCGCTCTGTCCGAGCAGCAGCGCTGGGGCGGGAGGCTCGGGCAGATCCTCGTGCAGATGCGCGCGGTACCCGAGCCGGCCCTGCTCGCCGCCCTGTCGACGCAGATCAACGTGCCGGTGGCGGCGCTCGACAGCGTGCAGATCTCCGCGGAGGCCACCGCCCTCGTCCCGCGCGGGGTGTGCGAGGAGCTCGGCGTCCTGCCGTTCGCGCTGCGGGGCAACTTCCTCGATCTGGCGATGCTCGACCCGAACGAGCTCGACGCGATCGAGCGCATCCGCGTGATGTCCCGCAAGAACGTGCGCCCGTTCCTCGTGGGGCCACTGACGTACGAGCGCGCCCTCAAGCGCGCCTACGACGCACCGTCCGCGGGCTCGCCCGCAGGCATCCCGGAGCTCGAGCAGATGTTCGGAGGGGACCTGCTCGATCCGGACCCCGCGCCTCCGGCCGCGACGCTCCCGCCGATGGCGCCCGCGCGGCCCATCGACGTCGATCCGCCCGAGCCGGCGCCGCCGCCGCCGTTCGAGGTGCCGGAGGGCTTCCCCGTCCCGCCGCCGCCGCCCATGTTCATGCCACCGGCGGCGCCACCGCGCCCCGCGCTCGCGCCGCTCGATCTCGACGACCCGCCGGCGCCGCGGGCCGCCCCCCCCGAGGACACGCCTGCGGAGGGCTACGACCTCGGCGAGCTGCGCGAGAGCGCGCCGCCCGAGCTCATGCCCGCCTGGGCCGCGGCGATGACCGCGCAGCTCGCCGCCGCGCGTGGCGAGATCGAGGGCCTCGCGGGCCGCATCGTGCAGATGGAGGCCCTCCTCGCGCGCGACGAAGCAGTCCTGCGCAAGGTGCTGTCGCTGCTCGTCGCGGGCGGCGTCTGCACGCAAGAGCAGCTCATGCTGGCGCTCCGCACCGCCCAGGAAGGCTAGCGCGCTTGCCCGGCAGGACGGCGCCGCGCGAGCTCGCGCTCGAGCGCATCGACCCGCTCGCCACGCAGGTCGACGACCGTTGCGCGCGCTGCATGATGCGCCCCGAGGTCTGCCTGTGCCCGCTGCCGCGGGTGGAGAACCGCACGCCCATCGTCATCGTGCGGCACCGCCTCGAGGCCTTCCGGCCCACCAACACCGCGCGGCTCGCGGCGCTCGTCCTCGGCGACGTGGCCCTCTTCGAGTTCGGGCGGCTCGGCGTGCGCGGCACCGACGCGCCGCTCCGCGAGCCGGACACGTGGCTCCTCTTCCCGGACGGCCCGCAGCTCGCGCCCGAGGGGCCACGCCCCCGGCGCCTCCTCGTCCTCGACGGGACGTGGCCGCAGGCGCGCCGCATGGCGCACAAGCTCGAGGCGGTGCGCGGCCTGCCGCGCTTCGCGCTCCCGCCGCCGCTCGAGTCGCCCGAGCGTCTGCGCGCGGAGCCGCATCGCGAGGGCATGGCGACGCTCGAGGCGATTGCGCGGGCGCTCGAGATCCTCGATGGCCCCGCCGTGGCGGCGCCGCTCTTCGACGTGTACCGCCGGCAGGTCGCGGGTGTGCTCGCGACGCGCAGGGGTCAGGCGGGGCTCCGCCGCGCATGAGCGGCGCGGCCTACGGCGGCCTGTGGGTCGAGCACGCGACGCCCGGGGACGTGCACCTCGCGCTCGCACCGATCGCGCGGGCGGGCGTGGCGCTCCACCTCGCGTGGCGGGCGGATGCCCCGGACGACGAGGCCAAGCTCGCGCTGGCGAGGCACGCGGACGCGCTCGGCGTCGAGCTCCGCGTGTGGCCGCTCGTGGAGCCCGCCCACGGCTACTGGGCCGGCGCGCTCAACGCGGCGCGCTTTCGCGCCGGGGCCATGGCGGTGCTCGACGCGTGGGAACGCGCCGGGGTGCGGCCCGCGTGGCTGGTGGTGGACCTCGAACCACCCTGGGACGACGCCGCCGCGCTCGACCGGGCGCTCCGCGCGAGGCGCCTCGACGCGGACGCGCTGGCCCGGCTGCGTCCCATTCGCTCATCCGAATATGATGACGCCGCCCGCGAGTACGAGGCGCTCGTGGCGGACTGTCACCGAAGGGGCGTGCGCGTGCTCGCGACCACGCTGCCGTTCGTCGTCGACGCGGCGGGGCCGGCGAGGCGCGCGGTGGAGCGCGCGCTCGGCGTCGTCGTGGAGCCGGTGCCGTGGGATCGCGTGACGCTGCAGGTCTACCGCACGCTCTTCGAGACGCTCCTGCCGGCGGCGCTGGTCTCACCGGCCCTCGTGCGCGGCTACGCACGCTCGGCGCGCCACGTCTTCGGCTCGGATCGCGCGGGCCTCGACCTCGGGCTCGTGGGCGGCGGCGTGGTCCCGGCCCGCGCCTACGAGGGTCCGCACGATCTCGCGCTCGACCTCGCGGCCGCGCGATCCGAGGGCATCCCCGCCGCGCACCTGCACGTCTTCGGGCTCGATGCGATGCTGCAGCGGGCGCCGCTCGGGCCCTGGCTCGCGCCGCCGCACGCGACCGAGCCGCGGGCGCGTCCCTCGAGCGTGCGCATGGCGCTCGCGGCGGCAGCGCGCGTCGCGGCCCTGGTCGACGCGCTCGTGCACCGGGGGCGCTAGGAGGCCGTCGCGGTAACCGGCAGCTGTCGGGGGCGGGGCCCGTCGGCGCCCGCGTGGCCCCGTTCGGGTTCGGCGCTCGCGCGCCTTCGGCCGCGCGCTCGCTCTGACGCCCGCCCGGTGGACGCGCGGGCCAACCTGCAAGCTGGATGGCGGGCGCAGACTCACCCGCCCGGGGCCCCGCGGACGCCGCCACCCGCCCCCTCCG
>CAZQJC010000059.1:0-30470 GCA_964593795.1 uncultured Myxococcales bacterium
CATCGCCTCGTCATGCCCGAGTTCTCGGCAAGGCGCTCCGACTGTTGCGGGGCCCCTCTCCCGACGGGCCCGTCGGGAGAGGGGCGGTTGCGCGACCCGAACGCTCTGCGGGGGTGAGGCCGGGCGTGGTGTAAGGGGCCAGAAGTTCTGGGGTGCTGGACTGCCAGAAGGACATTCCATCTGCCTAGGCAGATGTGACGAATCATGAGAGCGCCGCACTAGCGCGGCGGGCAGCTCGTGACCACCCGCCGCGCGGGGTAGCGCGCGAAGAGCTGCGCGCACGCCTGCGCGTCGAGGTTCCCGCAGTGGCAGTTCGGCGCCATGCCCGGCGTCGTGCTCTGCTCGTAGTACACGCAGCAGTTCCACTGCAGCGCGCACGCGGCGGCCGCGCCGGTGCCTGGGGCGGCGCAATCGCAGCCCTGCGCCGATTCGTTGCACGTCCACCGCGCCGCGCCGCCGGCGCCGCCGGCGCCGCCCGCGCCGCCGGCCCCTCCTCCACCGCCACCCCCCACCTCGGTCCCGCAACCCAGGAGCAGCAAGAACGCAAGCGCGGTGCGCATCATCCCCACCAGCATATCCCGACGCAGGTCGGCCCGCGCGAGGCAGCGCACCGAGCGCTCACGCGCTGCCGGCCGACCCCGTGATGCGGAACCAGATCACGCGCGGGGTCCCGCACTGCAGGCACGTCACGTCGACCGCGCGCACGCTCCTGCCGTCGACGGTCTCGGCGCGGTGCTGCTCGACCCGCAGGCGCCCCGCGCACAGGGGACACGGCGTGGACGCCGCGCGACCCTCGATCACCGACGAGACGGGCACCTCGAGCGGCCGCTCCCCCGAGCCGCCCGGCTCGAGCGCCGCGAGCTCCTGCTTGAGCCGCACGAGCTTGCGCGCGTCGCGCTCGCGCCCCCGGCGCTCCGTGCGCCCACGCCTGGCCTTGCCCATTTGCAGTTCATAGCATCCGTGGCGCGGCGCGCGTCGTGCCACGATGTGCGGATGAAGCTCGCCATCGCGCTCGCCCTCCTGCTCGCCCCCGCGGTCGCCCTCGGCCAGGAGCCGGCCCCCGGCACGGCCGTGATCGACGAGGCCGCGGCGAAGAAGCTGCTCGGCCCGCACGGGCTGACGCTGCAGTGGATCACCTACGGCCAGAAGGACCGCGGCCAGGCCACCGTGAGCGCCGAGGGCGGCGTCTACCGGCTCACCGGAGAGCAGCGCGACGCGAAGGGCAACTTCGTCACCGTCGCGGGTACGATCACCCGCATCGAGCGGACGGACTTCCACCTCGAGGGGACCATCGTGACGCGCACGGCCGACCTCGCCAAGGGCGAGCCGTGCACGCGCAAGGGAAAGTTCCGGTTCCACATCAAGGGCGCGCGCAAGTTCTGGCGCCTGCAGGAGATGGCCAACGACTGCGCGGGCGGAGGCGTCGTCGATTACGTCGACCTCCACTTCGCGGCGAAGTGAGGGCACGATGTCCTGACCACGCACGAGGCAGGTCGATCCGATCAGGCGATCCCGGACGCGAAGTCCTGGCCCTCGCCGCATCGAGCCACCGCGCGCATGAAGCGCTCGATGACCGCGATGCTGCCGTGCTTGCCGTTCCGGAGGGCCAGCATGATCCATGCGCCAAGGCGCATCTCTCGGCCGAGGATCCGGTGACCGCTGCGCTTCTGGACGTCCTCCGCCAACTCGGGTGAGGGAAGCTTGCTGGCTCCGCCGGCGTGAGCTAGATTTTCCATGCTCGCACATGTTTTTTCCTGCAGCCCTCCGGAGGTCACGATGAGCGACCAGTCCCAGATCTCGGCCGTGGTGTCGGCGGCCACCAAGGAGAAGCTGGACCGATTCACCGAGAGCCACGGGCTCAAGAAGAACTTCGTGGTGGAGCAGGCGCTCCTGTACTTCATGGAAGCACGCAGGGAGCTGCCCGACGAGGCCCTCGTACCGACACGTCTGCTGCTCGACGACAAGGCGTTCGATCGCGTCGTCGCGCTTCTCGAGCGTCCGCCCACCGCGACCGCGGCGCTACGCGAGCTGATGCGTGGCAAGAGCCGTTGAGATCCGCGCGCTCGCGCGCGACGACGATCGCGGTGACTTCTCGTGCGGGCAGGCCGACCTCGATCGCTTCTTCGAGCACTACGCGGGGCAGAACCAGTTCAAGCTGCACCTGGCGGTCACCTACGTCGCTGTGGTCGATGGCCGCATCGTGGGCTTTGCCACCGTCGCACCCGCCTCGCTCGAACGCGCGACGCTGCCGAGCGAGCGCCTGCGCAAGCGCATGCCGAGCTATCCCCTGCCCGTCTTGCGCCTCGCGCGCCTGGGCGTGGACACTCGCGCGCAGGGCCTGGGGATCGGAAAGGCGCTGCTCCGCCACGCCCTCGGCCTCGCGCTCGCCCAGCGCGACCGCCTCGGGTGCGTCGGCGTGGTGGCGGACGCCAAGCCCGACGCCGTGAAGTTCTACGAGGGCCTGGGTTTCCGGCCGCTCGAGGGCGTCCGCGAGGGCCTCCTGGTCTCCCAGCCCTTGCCGATGTTCCTCGCAATCGACACGATCGCCGCCGCGTTCGCAGGCTGATACGCCCTCGCGTCATTGCCGCGTCGCAGCAGGACACGAAATCGCACGGAGCTGAATGTCAGCGACGAATGAGGACCCTCGCCTGCGCCTCGAAGAAGGCGACCAGCTCGGGCTTCTCGACCTTCCGCAGCATGCGCGGCAGCTCACGGATGTCGTGGACGAGCAGGAGCCGCTCGGCGAGGCCGAGTAAATCGGCACCCACGTCGAACTTGGCCCGAGCGAGATCCACGAGGCGCTCGAGGTCCTTCTCCGGACCCTCACGGAGCAGGAAGTAGAGGTCGACGAGATCGCGCGCCTGCCAGCGCGTGAGCAGCGCCTGCACCTTGTTCACGGTCATGTCGAGCAGAGACTCGACGCGCAGGCCGCGCCACTTCGTCCGCCTTGCGATGGCCTCGTACGGGTAGCACGCGAAGTCAATCCGGCCGAACTCCACCTTCTTGCGGGACAGCACGAGGGCGTATCGCGGTCCGAGGACCCGCTGATCGACGACGATGCCCGCCGTCACCAGCGAGCGCGTGAGCGGCCTCAGCTCCGCGGGCTCGAGCTCGCGCTCCCCAGGGCGGCGCCGCCACCGAGGACGACCTCAGCGGCGAGTGGCGACCGCGCGACGCGCTCGACCACGTCGGCCTGCCACGCGAGCAGGTCGGCGGGTGGGCTCGGCGGCGTTCGCTTCTTCGATCTCGCGGATTCGGCCCTCGTCGCCCAGGTCCTGCAGACGGTGCTCGAGGGAGGGCTCTGGAAGGCTCAAGGAGTCGCCTCGTATGAGAAGGGATGCGCAGCGCAGGCAGGGCGCGCGCGACTGCGTCCTTGGGGAACTTCCGGCGCTCCGATCTCGCGCGCCCCGCCATCCCAGGTCCAGATCAGAACGTGCATCTGCTGTACATCGGACCCTACCCTGCCCGTCGCGCCCTGCGCATCACGTGCGAGCGCCAGCCCCCGCGCGCCCCGCAGCGCGGCGCACGAGGGCGCCCAGCACCTCGGTGACGGCCTCGACGTCGACGAGGAACGCGAGCGCCTCGCGACGCTCGACGACGTGACCGTGAGCGACCACCTCCTCGCTCGCCACGGCGTCGAGGAGCAGGTCGGCCGCCACGAGCCGGGTGACGGCGCCCGCCGGTAGGTACTCCACGCCTCCCGACGGACCGAGCTGCTCGAGCAGGGCGTGGGTGCGCCGCGCCTGCTCGCCGAACGCCACCTCGGCCTCGCGCAAGAGGACTCCCGCATCCGCCTGCCGATCGAGCAACCGCCGCTGCAGCCTGCCGATCATCATCGGGGCACCGCGTGCGCTGTCTCCGTGCACGTCGACCGCGAGGCGCAGCCGGCGCCCGCTCGCCGGATCGAGCAGCGACACCACCATCGGCGGCCGTGGCCCCACGCGTGGCTTCGAGGGCGCATCCACCTCGAGCACCTGGATGCCCGCGACCCTCGCCGCGCGCTGGGCTGCGCCCTGCAGGACCTGCACGACCGCGCTGCGCAGCCGGTCCTGGCGTGCGACTGGCGATGCGAGCTCGGGTGCGCTCTCTGCAGCGCCGACGGCCCGCGCAAAGGCGTCGGCAACCGCGCGTGGCGTCGAGTCGGCCACCGGCCGCGCGACCCCGTTGGAGCTCGCCTCGGTGGCCTGCACGGCCATTGCCGCAGGCATGACGGCGCCTGCGCCGGCGAGCGGCGCCTCCACGATGCGGCCCGCCCTGCGCAGCTCGGCGAGGGCCGCGCCGGCGTCGACGAGCACGCGCCGCAGTGTCGGCCGCACGGCGCGCGCGTAGTCGCGCAGATGATCCCGCGAGAACGGATAGCTCGGATACGGAGGCGCCACGCCCGCGCGACGAAACAGCGGCGCGAGCCTCGCCGCCACGAGCGCCGCGGCGTCGTCGCCAGTCGGAAGCGGCAGCGGGAGGAGCTCGCGCAGCCGATCCAGCGCGGCCTGCGGCAGGCGCCCCCGGAGCTCGGCCCACACGCTCGTCTGGCACATCAGGACGAGGCACACCGGGAGCTCCTGATAGAGCTCCATCAGCGCGGTGAACAGCACGACCATGCCGTCCATGCCGAGGAGCCCGCTCGTGCTCTCGAGCTGATCGAAGCACAGCACGAACGGCCGCTCCGCGATCCGGCACAGCGCGCGCAGCACCTCGAACGCGCGGGCCTCTCCATCGAGCCCACGCCGGACGCCGAGCGTGGCGAGGTCCTCGTCCGGCAGCTCCGCGCCACGCAGCCACTCGAGCGCGAGCGGCTCCGCCTCGGCGTCGAGCAGCCTCGAGAGCACGCGCGCGAAGTCGGGATCGACCTCGGACCAGGGCGGGCTCGTGCGCAAGCGAGGAGCCAGCACGCTCGCGAACGCCGGCTCGGCGTGGAGCTCGGCCCGCAGCACGCGGATGAACGTCGGCCCGGCGCCGACGAGCGCATCGATCGCGGCCGCGAGCTCGGACTCGCCATCCTCGCGCGCGCGCTGCGCGAGCTGGACGGCCGCCCGCCGGTGCGCGCCCCACAGGAGCGGCTCGAGCTCCCGGTGCGCGGCGAGGCCGAGCACGAGGTGCCGCAGCACGTGCGAAAACGGCGCCCCGGGATCCTTGAGCGGCGGGATGCTGACGACGTGCGCGCGCCCGCGCTCGCGCTCGCGCAGCCACGCGATCTCGTGCGTCTTGCCCTGCCCCGGGTCTCCCTTGACGAGGACCATCGCCGGCCGGCCCGACGCGCTCGTCGCGACCGCCTCCGAGATCGCCGCGCGCACCGGCGCGTGCAGGCTCGCCACGTCGAGCGGCAGCGGCGCGCTCGCGTCGAGCTGCGCGACCGCTCCCGCGAAGGGATCCTCCGTGGCCTCGAGGAGCACACGATCCCATCCCGGAAGGTCCACGTGCGCCGCGCTCACGACTCGGGCCTCCGCGCCACGTAGTAGAGCAAGCCCCTGCCCGGCCGCAGGATGCCGGCCGCGCTCTCCGAGACCTGCGTCGGCGCCTGCGCGACGTTGAGGTCGATGACGAAGTCCTGCTCGAGCGCCTCGAGCGCCCCGTCGACCGCCGTGGGCGCAAATCCGTGGGGCGCGAGCGCGCGGCGCAGCTCAGGAATGGGCACGAGGCCGCCAAAGCGATGCCGCGCGTCCAGCTCGCGCAATGCCGACAGGATGGCGCCTCGGACCTCACGCTGCTCCACCGCTGCGGGCCGGGGTGGCGAAGGCGCCACGGGCGCGAATTGCGCATCCAGCCGCGCCTCGATGCGCGCCACCGCCTGCCGGAGCGCGTCGAGCGCGCCCAGGATCTGCCCGAGGACCACCTCCGACGAGCCCGCCCGGCTGCGGGGAGCCGCGGGCGCAGGAGGTGCCACGAGGTCGGCCGACACGCGCGCGCCGTCCGCCGTCAGCGCGAGGAGGATCGCGCGGCCCTCCTTGCGTGCCTCCACGAGCCCGGCTCCCTCCAGCGTTCGCAACGCGGCGTTCCGCGCAGCCGCCCCGGGGCGCTTGATCTCCGCGGGCCTCCGCGCGCCGTCGCGCAGGGCGCAGAGCACCAGGATCTCGTTCGGCTCGAGCGATGACATCGGCAACCTCGACGTCCGCCCAGGCTAACCGACGAGCCTGACAGCATGCGCGCATGACCCGCCTCGCGAGCGTGGCCGGGACAACCTGCCAGTGCTCAATGTTCCTAGCGGGCCACAAGCACGGCACGCCACCACGACCTCGCGCTACATCCGCGCGGGTCGCACGCAGGCCGATCGGGTGCTCGCCACGGCGGCGGCCACGTCCAGCCTCACCCCGGAAGCCGGAATTCTGGTCCCGCGGACAGAACCGATGGAACCCGAGAAGGGGTGCAACCCCTTGGTGCGAAAGGGGGGAGTCGAACCCCCACGAGTGTTACCCCACTGGAACCTGAATCCAGCGCGTCTGCCAGTTCCGCCACTTTCGCGTGAAGCGGGTGGAAGCTATCCGACGCCCCCTGCCCTGTCAAGGCGTGCGGTCGCGTCGCGCGGGGCGGGCGCGGCGAGCGTCGCGCCTCGGCAGGCCGTGCTTGCGCAGGAGCTTGTAGAGATAGACGCGGCCGATACCCGCGGCCTCCGCGGCGCGCAGCATCCGGCCACCGTGGCGCTCGAGTAGCGCCTCGAGGTAGCGGCGCTCCCACTCGCCCATCGCACGGTCGCGGCCGAGCGCGTAGGGCACCGCGGGATCGACCGGCATCGCGCGGCCCTCGCGCGCGGCGGCGCGGACGTCGTCGCCGAGCGGCATCGCCTCCTGGAACACCACGCAGCGCTCGAGGTAATTGCGCAGCTCGCGCACGTTGCCGGGCCACGCGGCCGACGCGAGGGCGCCCAGGAACGCGTCCGAGACGAGGCGCTTGCCCGCGTCGCCCGCGCCCATCTGCGAGAGGAGCTCGGTCACCAGGGCGGGCAGGTCCTCGGGCCGCTGCCGGAGCGGCGGCAGCGAGATCTTCACGACCGCGAGCCGGAAGTAGAGGTCGGCGCGGAAGCGGCCGGCGTTGACCTCGGCGCGCAGGTCGCGGTTCGTCGCCGCGATGACGCGCACGTCGACGGGCACCACGTTGCCTCCCACGCGCCGCACCTCGCGGTTCTCGAGCGCGGCGAGGAGCTTCGGCTGCAGCTCGATGCCGAGCTCGCCGATCTCGTCGAGGAAGATGGTGCCGCCGCTCGCCTCCTCGAAGGCGCCCGTGCGCCGAGCGAAGGCGCCCGTGAAGGAGCCCTTCTCGTGGCCGAAGAGCTCGCTCTCGAGGAGGTTGGCCGGGATCGCGCTGCAGTCGAGGGCGACGAACGGCCCGCTCGCCCGCGCGCTCTCGCGGTGGATCGACCGCGCCGCCTGGCTCTTGCCGGTGCCGGTCTCGCCCTCGAGCAGCACCGTGACGTCGGCGCGCGCCGCGCGCTCGAGCAGGGCGAACGCGCTCCGCATCGCCGACGAGACGCCGTGCAGCGAGCCGAACGTCGTGCGCTCGCTGACGGGCAGCGGGCGCCGCTCGTCCACGAACTCGAAGCGCAGGAGGGTCGTGCCGAGGCGGAGCTGGCTGCCGCCGCGCAGGAACGCCTCGACGACCTGCACCCCGTCGAGGAGCGTGCCGTTCGTGCTGCCGAGGTCGCGCACGCGCGCGCCCGACGCCTCGATGCGCACCTCGCAGTGGAAGCGCGAGACCGTCTCGTCGGAGAGCCGCAGGTCGTTCGGCGCCTCGGTCCCGATGGCCGCGCGGTCGCCGACGGACTCCCAGGTGCGCCCCGCGTCGGGCCCCTCGGCCACGACCAGGCGGAAGCCGCGCACCGACGGCGCGGGCCCACGCGGATGCCCCGCGGCACGCGTCACCCCGCCAGAGCCGTCTCGCCGCCCTGACTTCGTCCTCGACCGCGTCACGCTCGCCCGCACGCCGGACTCGTAGCACGTCCCCGCATACCCATGCGATGCGGACACGGATGGGGCGCACAGCGCACCCGGACCCCGCGCGATATCCTTCCGAGCCAGGGGGTATCCGATGAGAAGACTGCTTCTGTGCGTTGGGCTCGCGGTGATCGCGGGCTGTGGCGACGATCCGAAAGGTGGCGCGGGGACGGGCGGCGCGGGGACGGGTGGCGCGGGGGCGGGCGGCGCGGGGACGGGCGGCGCGGGCCTCGGCGGCTCGATGTCGTGCACGCGCTCCTTCACGCGCTGTGTCAACGGCCGGGAACAGTCGCAGTCCTGTGATCCCTGTGCATCACCGAACAGCGTCGATTGCGACATGCCGGACGGCCACACCACCTGCCCGGACGGATCGTGCGTCCTGCCGGGAAGCCGCTGCGGCGGCGCGGGGATGGGCGGCGCGGGGATGGGCGGCGCGGGGGGCAGCCCCGTCGGCCCCGGTCCCTACGCGATCGTCTACGCGGCCAGGATGATCGGCATCGACAACCGGAGCCCGGCGACCGCGACCTGGGACGCGATGGGCCTTGCGTCGTACACCTTCAGCGCGATGGAGGCGCCGACGCGCGGCACGTGCACGGTCGCCGACGCCGGCGGCGACTCCACGGTGGCGATCGGCCGCTGGACCGGCGGGACCACCGGCGGCCGCTTCTACATGAACACGACCGGCTTCCCCTTTGGCCCCGGCGAGGGCTGGCACTGGGCGATCGGCGCGCCGGCCGCGACCGTTCCGGCCGCCGCGGCGGGGAGCTATCCGCTCCTGGCGGCGACCAAGCCGACCCTCGAGCCCGCCGGCTCCGTCCAGCCAGGGACCACCACGGGCTCGGCGGCCGTCGCTGCGATGGGCGCCGACTTCAAGGTCGGGCTCAAGCTGGTCGTGATGTCCGACGCGGCCTACACGCTGGAGACGGCCGGCGGCACCGCGACGCCGGCGACCTCGGAGCTCGGAACCATGATGGGCGCCAGCAGCTTCGGGGGCCTCGTGACCTCCGTGCAGTCGACGGGCATGGCCTGCCGGAGCACGACCGGACGAGCCTGCCAGGCCTTCGTGCAGGGCTTCTTCATGGGCCCGAACGCGGACCACCTGGCCGTCGCGTTCGCGATCAACGCCACAGGCAACGGCGGCGAGGGCCTGCACGGCGTCGCCCTCTTCAAGCGGTAGGCTTCCTCCCCGGATGCGCCTCGCCGTCCTCCGCGCGGAAGCTCCGGGCGCGCTCGAGCGCGCGCTCGGGGCCGTGCCCTTGCGACCCTATCAACCGATCGATCCGGCCCTGGACGCGCTCGTCCTGCTCGGCCGCCCGGCCGACGAGGCGGGCGTGCGGCGCCTGGCGGCGCGCGGGGCGCCGATCCTCGGCCTGGGCGAGGGCTTCGCGGCGCTGTGTGCCCTCGGCCTCCTCGAGGGCGAGGTCCGCGCCGCGGAAACCATGCACATGGGCGAATATGTTCGCGTGGAGGGCCAGCCCACGCCGGCCACCGCGCGCGTCGCGGCCGCGTCGATCCTCCGCGCCGCCGCGTGCGCGCACGCCTACGCCCACGAGCGCCGCCACGAGCTGGCCGCGCGGGACCTCGTCCTCCTGCAGTGGTGCGACGAGGCCGGCGGCGTCGCCACCGAGGGTGCGGGCATCGCCGGCGTCTGCAACGACGACGGGCACGTCATGGGCCTCCTGCCCCGCTTCGATCTCGCCTTCGAGGACGGCGCGGACCCCGCGGGTCAGCGCTTCTTCGACTCGCTACGCGCGCACCTGACCACTCACAGGTAGCGCGCGTCGTGCTCCGGCGGCGCCGGCGCGTCGTCGCACTCGTACGCGACGAGCGCACCCTCGCACGCGTCGCCGTCCTTCTCGACGACCGTGTCGAGGCACACCGGCTTGAGCGCGCCCGCGTGACGCTCGCAGCAGCGCTGCAGCACCTCGCAATGATCGGGCGCGGTGTCGAGCTTGCCGTCGGTCGGGCCTCGCCTGACCGACGACTGCGTGCGCCCCTCGCCGCCGTCACCGCCGCAGCCGCTCGCGAGCAGCAGGCCCCAGAACATCGCTCCACTGAAGAACCGCATGACGACTCCTTTCGACTGCCCTGCGCATGAGCGAGCGCCGTGCCAGGCAACTGCACGAGGGCGCGAGGCGCGCGCACGCCGGCGCAAGGATGGGATTGCCGGGGGTTGCGGCGTCCGCTGTGTCCGGATGCGGACAGCGCGAACACCTCCGCGCGACGGCGCGATCGAGGGAGCTGTTCGATTGCGACGGACCGCCGTCCCGCCCCCGGGACGCACGCCCTCCGAGCGTGGACGTGGACGTGGACGTGGACGTGGACGTGGACGTGGACGACTCCGCCCGGTGGACTCTCCCCGCCCGACCCACTAACGTCCGCGCCGGTGTCCCTCGTCGCGTTCTCCATCGCCGCGTTCTCCGCGGTCTTCTCGGTGGTCGACCCGTTCGGCGTGGTGCCGGTCTACATCACGCTCACGAAGAGCGACCCGCCCGCGCACGCGCGCAGGACCGCGCTCCGCGCCGCGATGGCGATGGTCATCGCGCTCTGCGCCTTCGCGCTGGCGGGCTCGGGCATCCTGCACTTCTTCGGCATCACCATCGCCGCGTTCCGCATCGCGGGCGGGACGCTCCTCTTCCTCATGGCGGTGGACATGCTGCGCGCGCAGCCCTCGCGCGAGCGCCTGACGCCCGAGGAGGAGTCCGAGGGCGTCGAGAAGCCCGACGTCTCGATCTTCCCGCTCGCCGTGCCGATGCTGTCCGGACCGGGCTCGATGGCGACGGTCATGGTGCTCATGGGCCAGGCGACGGACTGGCCACGCAAGCTCGCCGTCCTCGGCGCGATCGGCGTCTGCGGCGCGCTGACGTTCGTCATCCTCACCTTCGGCAAGCTCGCGGAGCGGCGCCTCGGCAAGACGGGCCTGAACGTGCTGCACCGCGTGATGGGCCTGCTCCTCGCCGCCATCGCCGCGCAGTTCGTGATCGATGGCCTGCTCGAGGCGCTGCCGGGCCTCGCGGGCAAGCCGTGAGGACGGCCTTCAAGGCCGCCCTCGGCACGCTCGTCGCCGGCCCGCTCGTCGCGATGGTCGGCTGGGTCGCCGTGCGCGGGATGCGGCCGGAGGCGTGTCGCCCGGGCCCGGCGGGCGTGTCGCTCTGCGTCGCGAGCGAGCTCGACCGGCTGCCACCTTCGGCGCGCGTGCCGGCCGTGCCGTGGCTCTACGATCCCGTCGCGCCGCGCGTGGGGCTCGAGGCGGCCCGCGACGAGACGGTCGCGTTCCAGCTCCTCCTGCGAGGCCAGCGCGCGACGCGCGCAACCGTCGAGCTCGGCGATCTGAACGGCCCCGGACATATCCGCTCGAGCGAATGGGTCGAGCTCGCGCAGGCGATCTACGTGAAGGTCGATCAGGCGGGCCACACGTGGGGCACGCCCAGCAAGGTGCTGCCGTGGCCGGAGCGCTACCCGGACGCGCTCGTGCCGCTCACCCGTCGCTGCGACGACCGCTCGGGCGCGCCGCTGGCCGACGTGCCCGTGCCGGCGGGCGAGACGCAGTCCGTGTGGGTGGACATCCACGTCCCGCGCGAGGCGTCACCGGGCCGCTACTCGGGCCAGCTCCGCGTCACCGTCGAGGGCCAGCGCGCGGAGATCGAGGTCGTGCTCGAGGTGAAGAAGGTGACGCTGCCGCTCCAGCCGAGCCTCGACGCGGTGACCGAGATCTACGAGCCCTACGTGCGCGAGGGCGGAGGCGCGGAGCTCGGCTCCGAGCCCTACCGACGCGCGGCGGCGTGCACGCAGCGCCTGGCGCATCGGCATCGCCTCGTCACGATCGAGCGGGCCGACCGCGTCCCCGCCGGCTGGGGCGGCCCCGAGGACCCCGCGCCCGCCGACGGCGCACCCGACGCGTACGCCGGGACGGTGGGCGGCGCGCTCGACGGCTCGATGTTCGATCCGGCCCGCGGCTACCGCGGCCCGGGCGCGAGCACGCCCGTCGCGGTGTGGCGCACGCCCTGGCCGCAGCCCTGGTCCGAGCGCGTGGGCACGCCGATCGAGGACGCCGAGATCGCGCGCCTCGGCGCCCGTGCGGCCCGCTTCGCCGAGCGCGCGCGCGCCCTCGGGTGGAGCAAGACGCGCTTCTTCGCGTACCTCTTCGACGAGGTCGACGGCGGCACGGACGAGAAGGCCACGCCCGCCGAGCCCTCGTACGTGGCGCGCGTGCACGGCGAGATGCGCCGCGTGCAGGCCGCGCTCGACGCGGGCGCCGCGCCGACGCGGATCGACCTCCTGTGGACGAGCCACCAGGACGCGCGCGCGTGGCTCGGCGATGCGGCGCGGGACCTCGTCGGCACGATCCGCCTCTGGGCGCCGACGGCCCGCGCGGCGGACCCGGCGTTCCTGCGGGCGCGCGTCGCGGCGGGCGAGCGCGCGTGGTTCTATCATGCGGGGCACCCGTACATCGGCACGCTGGTCGTCAACGCCCCGGGCGCCGATCTCGCGAGCTGGCCGCTCGTCGCCGCGCGCCATGGCCTCTCCGGCTTCTTCGTGTGGGCCGCGAACCTCGGCGACGCGCGGGCGCCGTTTTCGCGTCCCACGTACAAGGAGAAGGACGACCGCTTCGGCAACGGAACGCTCCTCTACCCGGGACCGGCGCTGCCGCAGGTGGGCCTGCCGGCGCTCGCCGAGCCGCTCCCGTCGATGCGCCTGCGCGCGCTGCGACGGGGCATGTACCTCGCGGACCTCGTCGCGATCGCGAGGACGCGCGGCGACGCGGCCGAGGTGGAGCGCGCGCTCGAGCGGTTCATCCCGCGCGCGCTCGGCGAGGGCAAGGGCGCCGCGAGCTGGCCGAGCGACTCCCTCGCGTGGTTCGAATTCCGCCGCGGATTGCTCGAGGTCGCCTCGCGGTAGCGCCGCGCGAGCGCCGGAATTCGCCGACGTGGCCGACTCGGTCGCGGAGCGCTATCCTTGCGGCATGGTCCATCTGCTCCACCTGGGGATCCTGGCGGCGTTCGTGACGGCGACGATCCTCTTCGCGCCGCGCTTCTTCCCGAAGATCAAGGTCAAGGTCTACAAGCCGTGGGCGCCGCTCGTCGGCCTCGCGTACGCGGCCGTGCAGGTGAGCGTCGGCTGGCTGCTCGCGGGCATCGTGGCGATCGTGACGCTCGGCCTCTTCGGCTTCGTCGGCTCGTTCGCCACGGCGGTGGCGCTGCTCTACGCGCTCGACCACTACGCCAAGGACAAGTTCGACATCCAGGACATCAAGTCGCTCCTGTACCTGGCGGCGATCTTCTCGGTGGCGAACGGCGTCCTGCGCGTCGTGCTGTAGGCCGCGACTGCGGGCTCGAGGCAGCAAGCGGCGCCGTGGCGGCGCCTGGATCGGCCAGCAATCGGAGCGCAACCTGCGAATGTAGGGCGAGCGCGCACCCGGCACGGTTCCTGCTGTGCGGCTGCGCATGCGGACCCTCGGACTCGTGGTGGCGCTCGTGGCGTGCGGCTGTGGCGGCGATCCGCTGACCGCGGCAGATCGGCCGGGCGCACGGCCCAAGCACGGCGACGGCTCGGGCGTGCCGAGCGGCCCCGACGCGGGGGCGGCGGCGCGCGGGGGCAGCGGCGGGCGGGGCGCCGCGGGGCGCGGCGGCGCGGGCTTCGGCGGCGGCGGCGCGGGCTTCGGCGGCGGCAGCGCGGGCTTCGGCGGCGGCGGCGCCGGCTTCGGCGGCGGCACGGCGGGCACCGGCGGTGGCAGCGCGGGCTCGGGCGGCACGGACTGGTTCACCAGCGCGACCGGGCACCGCGGCGAGAACGGCCTGCGCTTCGAGTACGACTGCCCGCCCGGCGGCAGCACGCTGTCGATCTGGGGCACCGACGTCTACACGGACGACTCGCCGGTGTGCGTGGCGGCCGTGCACGCGGGCGTCATCACGCTCGCCGCGGGCGGGCGCGTCAGCATCGAGATCCGCCCCGGGCAGGACGCCTACGACGGCAGCGAGCGCAACGGCGTCACGTCGCTCGGGTTCTCGACGTGGTCGGGCAGCTACGCGATCTCGACCGGGGCGATCCCCGACGGCGGCGCGCGGGACGGAAGCGCGGGCGCGGGCGGCGCGATGGATGCGCCCATGCGCATGGATGCATCGGTGGCGGCGGACGCTGCGGCGGCGGATGCGCGGCCTGCGGACGCGCCGGGGCGGGACTGAGCTACGGGAAGGAGAACCGGCGGACCTCGAGGCCGGACTCGCCGGGGAAGAGCTGGAAGACCGTGCCGTCGTCGTCGACGGTGAGCTCGCGGAAGACCTCGTCGGCGCCGGTGTAAGCCGGCAAGACCAGCGTGCCGGAGGGCGCGCCCGAAGGCAGGTCGAGGCGGCACACCACGGTCGCGGGCGCGGCGAGCGTGCCGTCGGCCGCGCGCTCGGCGACGAGCGCGCCGAGGTACACGTGGCCCCGCGTGTCGCTGTCGAGCAGCACGAGGTGGACGAGCGCCTGCGGGAAGTGCACGGGGCGCTGCCACACGAGCTGCCCGTCGTGATCGAACACGCGCACCGTGGCGAGGCCCGCGCGGCCGTCGGCGATGCGGGCCCAGAGGTAGCGCTGGCCGTCTCGCGTCGGGCGCCCCGGCTGCGTGGGGC
Organism: uncultured Myxococcales bacterium; assembly: GCA_964593795.1. Classification (GTDB taxonomy): domain Bacteria; phylum Myxococcota_A; class Polyangia; order JAHFDS01; family JAHFDS01; genus JAHFDS01. The sequence goes on from CAZQJC010000059.1 coordinate 14,534, forward strand.
GCTTCGCGTCGGGTGTGCCGTCGGGCCCCGCGACGCGCACGACCTCGCCGTGCTCGCGCTCGAGGTACGTGCCGGTCGCGTCGGCGAAGATGCCCGTGACGGCGCCGCCCTCCTCGATGGGACCGCCCACGACGGGGATGCGCCCGGTGGGCTTGCCGTCGGCCGAGTACACGACTACCTCGGACTCGCCGACGCGATCGAGCGTGTAGAGGCGCCCCGCGGGATCGACCGCGAGATCCTGCACCGTGTCCGAGCCGATCTGCAGCGTTCCCCGGTCCTTGCCGCTGCGATCCGTGCGCTTGATTCGGCCGTTCTGCTGGTCGAGCAGCCAGAGGTCGCCGGCGTGCGCGACGAGCGCCATCGGAGCCTCGGGCGCGGACTCGGGATCCCGGCGGCGGCCGAACTCGCCGGGGCCCTCACCCCAGCGCCCGCGCAGGACGACGGTCGGCGTGGCGCCCGCGTCGGGGCGGCGCACCTCGAGCTGCGGCAGGCGGCCGGGGCGCAGCGCGGGGCGCGGCGCGGCGTCGACCGCGGGTGACGCGGGTGCGGCGGGCGCGATCCGGCCACGCAGGCGCCACGCGACGACCGCGAGGGCGATGAGCACCAGCGCGAGCGCGACGGCCACGGCGCGGCGAGGCACCGCCCGTGGTGCGGGCCGACGATGCACGGGCAACCTCACGGGGCGTACTCGTGCTCGAGCCGCACGACCTCGGTGCACGGGCGGCAGATCGCGTTCGGGATGCCGGTGTTGCGCCGCGTGCGACCCGCGACGGCCTTGAAGACGGGGCCGCTCTCGCGCTCGTCGCAGGCGAGGCACGGGTTGAGCGTGCCGTCGGCGGCCACGTAGGGATCGAGGAAGCTCGCGACGCAGAGCTCGAGGCAGCGCGCGCGGGTGTGCTGCGTGTTGTAGGCCCAGATCTGCGCGCACGGCCGCGTGAACCCGAGCGCCTCGAGGCACGTCACGTTGCCGGGGAGGTCCTGGTGCGCGAGGCCGCACTCGCGCACGGGCTGGCCGAGATCGGGCATCGACGCGTACACGGACAGGTCGTGCAGCGTCGAGCAGAGCCCGCAGGCGTCGGCGTGCGTGACCATCGCGCCGGCGGCCTTCGCCGCGTCGAGCGTGTCGAAGGTGCGCAAGCGGTAGCGCCGCGCGTCGACGAGCTCGACCGCACACGCGCCGCCGCGGGCGGCGGGCGCCGGGGCGTCGTAGGGATCGGCCGTGAGCTCCGCGGGCGGATCGACGAGCTCGAGCGCGCCGAGCGCCGCCACGCGCGACGCGGGCCACTCGCGCGCGATCCAGCGGTCGGCGCAGGCGCCGCAGCTCGGCCCGCACTGCGCCTCCGTGAGCCCCGTGTTCTCCGTCGGCCTCCCGAACAGCGAGGTGCACGCGGCGGCATCGGGCGCCGCCGCGTCCGCCCGGACCCCCGCGTCGCCCCCGGCTGGGCTCATCCCCCCGCCGCACCCCGACACCGCGGCCACCGCCACCATCCACGACAGGGTCGTGCGCGTGCGCGCTCCCGGATTCTTCCGCTCCCCCACCCCCGCAGCATACGTCGCCCCCCTTGCCCCGCGCCGCCTTCGAGGGTATCCGTCGCCGATGCGGTCCGGTCTCCTCCTCGCCCTCGCCCTCCTCGTACTCGCCCCGCGCGCGGCGCAGGCGCAGCCGCGCGACGCCGACCTCGGCGACACCGCCGCCTTCCTGACGCTGTTCCCCGAGCTGCGGGCGCTGCCGAACGGATCGGGGCTCGCGCCAGGCCTCCGCGTCACCTACCAGTCGGCCGCCGCGGCGACCGCGGGCGGCGCCTCGGGCGCAGGCATCATCCAGTACGACGTCGTCCACGTCGACGGCATCCAGGTCCACGCGTACCAGACCTCCTACGCCGATGGCGGCGCGGGGCTCTACCCGCTCGCGACGGGCCACGTCTCGGGGCTGCCGGGGCTAGGCACGTTCTGGATGAACCCCACGGTCCTGCAACGCGCCGAGGCCGTCGCGACCACGGGCCTGTCGGTGACGCGCAGCCAGCGCCAGGTCGGCACGCAGACCGTCGCGGTCGTGCGCTTCGAGGCCACCGGCCAGGGCCGCTCCGTCTGGGAGTTCGATCAGACGACGGGCCTGCTCGTGTTCGACAGCATCGCGACCGGCGGCGGCGCCGCGCAGCTCACGCTCGTGGGGGCGCGCACGCTGCAGCTCCCCTGGGCGGTCGACCGCGCGCCGGGGTGGGTGCGACCGGGCGCCGAGCTGCGCTACTCGGGCGTCGACGCGACGACGATCCCCGCAGCCGGCACCACGCAGATCCCGGCCGCCGCGCAGATCCAGATCACGCAGGCCGGGGCGCGCTGGAGCCTCAGCACGCTCGCCGTGACGATCGCCGGCATGAGCCAGGGCAGCTCGACGGGCATCACCGGCAGCGGCCAGCTCCTCGGCGCGCTGTGGCTGCCGCGCAGCGCGCTCGCCGCCAACCTGCCCGCCACGCCCGTGACCGTCGACATGGATCCGACGACCGGGGCCACGATCTCCCTCGTCAGGGGCGCCGCCGGCATCCAGCTCCAGCTCCAGACCGCGGCCTCGCGCACGACGTGGAGCTACGATCCCGTGCTCGGCGTCCTCGCGGGCATCGATCAGCAGGTGCAGCTCTCGACCGCCCTGCGGCAGACCACGCTCGCCCGCGCGACAGGCGGCAGCGACCTCGGCGCGCTCGCGCAAGGGCCCGAGGTACCCGACGATCCCGCGCCGGCAGGCGGCAATGGCCCAGGCGGCAATGGCCCAGGCGGCAACGGCACAGGCAATGGCGCCGCCGGAAACGGAAGCGCGGAGCCTGCGGCCAAGGGGGACGGTTGCAGCACGGCGCAGGGGGAGCACCCCGGCGCCCTCGCCCTCTGCGTCGCCGTCCTCGTCCTCGTCCGCCGGCGCCCCCGGGGCACCACGCTCGGCCGCTGGCACGGCGGCGGCGCCCCCACCCCGGAGTGAGGCCACCCCGCTTCGATCGTGCAGAGATCGTGAGAACCGCGGGGCCGAGGCCGCAGCCTCGATGGAACGGCCCGTGCAACTCGCGCTGCGCGAATGATGACGCACCGCACGTTCGTTTCGTTCGCCCTCGGCTGCTTCGTCCTTCAGGCCTGCAGCGGTCCGACCATCGACGAGGCGGCTCCGGCGCTCTCCGGCACCTCGCCGCTCGTGGCCCAGTTCCGCCGCGCCGAGGCGGAGAGCGGCGTCCCCGCCGAGCTGCTCGTCGCAATTGCTCATGCGCATACCCGCATGAGTCAGGCGGCGGCCTCCGACCACGCCGAGGGCGCGCCCGAGCGGGGCCTGCTCGGCCTCCGCCGGGAGCAGCTCGCCGAGGCGGCGCGGCTGCTCGGCGTCCCGGCGGCCGACGTCGGCGCAGATCCCTACACCAGCATGCGCGCGGGCGCGGCGCTGCTCGCGGAGCTGGCCGGCCGCGCTGCGAGCGCGGATCGCCCTCCCACCGCGGCGCTCGCGTCGTGGCGCGAGGTCGTCATCGTGTACGGAGGCGGCGGCGCAGCGGGCGAGGCGCTCGCCGAGCAGGTCTTCGCCGATCTCGCCGCGGGACTCCGCGCGCTCGACGACACGGGGCGCGACGTCGTCCTCGCCGCGCGCGCCGATGCCGCAGGAGGGATCGGCAGCCTCGCCTTCGCGCTCTCCGACTACCCGGGCGCGCGCTGGGTGCCCGCGAGCGCGCAGAACTACCAGAACGCGAGCCGGGGCGCCGGCGACGTGGACTACATCGTCATCCACACGACGCAGGGCAGCTACGCGGGCACGGTCTCGTGGTTCCAGAACCCGGCGGCCGAGGTGAGCGCGCACTTCGTGGTGCGCTCGTCGGACGGCCAGGTCACCCAGATGGTCAACGTCGCCGACGTCGCGTGGCACGACGCCTGCTTCAACAGCCGCAGCGTCGGCATCGAGCACGAGGGCTTCGTCGCCGATCCCGGCCGCTGGTACACGCGCGCGATGTACGAGTCGTCGGCGGCGCTGTCGCGCTGGCTCGCGGACCGCTACTCGATCGCGAAGGACCGCACGCACATCGTCGGCCACGGCGAGGCCCCCGACTGCTCCGATCACACCGACCCCGGCCCGGGGTGGGACTGGAGCCTCTACATGCAGCTCGTCCGCAACGAGGCCCAGCCGCGCTACGATGCGACGTTGGCGGCGCGCGGCGGCGAGCGCGCCGAGATGCGCTCCGGCGAGGAGGCAGTCGTGTGGTTCGAGCTGCGCAACGACGGCAACACCCCCTGGAGCACGAGCACGACGCGGCTCGGCACGCAGTCGCCGCGGGACCGCCAGAGCGCCTTCTACAAGGCCGAGAACTGGATCTCCGCGAGCCGCGCGACCGGCGCCGACCGCGGCGACTACGCGCCCGGCCAGGTCGGCCGCTTCACGTTCGCGGCGGTCGCGCCGGAGGTCGCGCGCGACACGATGTACGAGGAGTCCTTCCAGCTCGTCGAGGAGGGCCGCGGCTGGTTCGGGCCGATCGTGACCTGGCGCGTGCTCGTGCATCCGCGCACGCCTGCGCCAGGACCCGACGCCGGCGCGGACGCGGGCCCGCCGGCGCGCGACGCCGCCGGATCGCGCGATGGCGCGGGCGCCGCGGACGCGGCTCGCGCCGGTGACGCCGGCGCAAAGGGCAACCCCGCCGCGGACGCAGCGACTGGGCCGCTCGTGGCGAGCCCGGTGCCGTTCGCGTCCGAGCTCTCCGGCGACGGCTGCGCGTCGGCGCCGGGGCGCGGAGGCGGTGGGGCCTGGCCCGCGCTCGCGGCGGGTCTCTTGCTGCTGCTGCGTCGCCGAGCGCGGAGGCTCGCGCCAGGCGCGCTCGCGGCGCTCCTGGCAGGCTGCGGGGCCGACGCCCGACCGCTCGCCGGGCGCGTCGTGGATCGCGTCACCGGCGCGCCGATCGCGGGCGCGCGCGTGACGCTCCCGGGCACGGCGACCGAGAGCGACGCGAGCGGGCGCTTCACGCTCCCCGCGCCCGAGGGCAGCCCGCGGCTGCACGTGGCGGCCCGCGGGTACCTGGACCTCGTCCGCACCGAGCTCGCGCCGTCGGCGATCGAGCTGCGCCTCTTCCCCGCGGTGCTCGACGACGCGGCGGCGCGGCGGCTGCACGCGGCGGCGCACGAGGCGGCGCGGCCGGCGGGCCCGGGCGACCTCCGCGCGGCGGCGCTCGAGGCGGCAAAGCCCGGCGCGAGCACGCCGCCTGCCGCGCTCGCGGTGACGGTGCCACCGGTGATCCGCGTGTGGCGCCGGCGCGTCGACGGCTCGACGAGCTCCTGCGCGGGGCGCGTCGACAGCATCCCGATCGAGGACTACACGCGCGGCGTCGTGCCCCACGAGTGGATCCCGTCGTGGCGCCCCGCGTCGCTCGAGGCGGGCGCCGTGGCGGCGCGGACCTACGCGGCGCGCTGGGCGGCGATCGGCGGCAGGTACGACTGCGCCGACGTCGACGACACGACCGCCTCGCAGGTCTACACCGACGAGCGCGTGGCCTCGACCGACACGGCGGTGGCGGCGACCACGGGGCAGGTGGTCGTCAAGAACGGCCAGCTCCACAACGCCGAGTACTCGGCCGAGAACGGCGACCCGACCGCGGACGGCGTGAGCGAGCCGCACTGCGCCGGGCAGGCGCGAAACGGTCACGGCCGCGGGATGTGCCAGTGGGGGACGCAGCGCTGGGCGCTAAACGACAACCGCGACCACGCGTGGATGATCGCGCACTACTACCCGGGGGCGACGCTGCAGCAGCCGGGGCCCGCGTTCGACGCCGCGTTTCACGCGCAGTCCGCGCCGCGCCTCGAGATGCAGTCGGGCGACCGGCCCGTCGCGTGGGTGGAGTTCGAGAACCGCGGCGCCTCCGCGTGGACCGTCGCGACGACGCGCCTTGCGACCACGATGGGCCGCGATCGGCAGAGCCCGTTCTTCGACCAGGTGAACTGGACCTCGCCCACGCGCCCCTCGGCGCCGGACGCCGAGTGCGCCCCGGGCGCCGTCGGCCGCTTCTCGTTCGTGCTGCACGCGCCGGACGTGGATCGCGAGACGACGTTCACCGAGCACTTCGGCCTCGTGGATGGCGATGCGACGTGGTTCGGCCCCGAGGCGACGGTCACGCTCGTCGTGCGACCGCGCAATGCCGCGGGCACGGGCGGCGCGGGCGGCGCAGGGGGCGCGGGCAGTGGTGGTGCGGGCAGTGGTGGTGCGGGCGGTGCGGGCGCGGGCGGTGGTGGCGGCGCCGGGGGTGGCAGCGGCGCTGGCGGCATGGCTGGCGGCGGCGCTGCGGGCGCTGGCGGTGCGGGGGCCGGCGCGGCGGGTGCGGCCGGCGCTGCGGGCGCGGCCAAGGCGTCCGGATGCGCGGCGAGCCCGAGCGCGCCCTCGCCGAGCGCGCTCCTGCTGCTCGGGGTCGTGCTGCTCGCGCGCCGCGGACGGCGCCGCGCCGCATGAGCCGTCAGCTCCCCGCACCTATCCCTGGGTAACCCGGCTCCCCTCGCCGCCGGAGAAGGCTCCGACGCAGATTCCCACGACGCCCGCCGCCCTCGAAGGCCCCGAGGGCAACTTCGGAGCCCGGAGGTCTTGGCGCCCCGGCACAGCGGGCTTGAGATTCTTCCAGTCAATCGAGTACTCTGAATTGCATATTTTTCATCACACGATCGTCCGGGCAACCACGTCATCCGTGGCAAGCCTGTCCCCAGCAACAAGGAGCCTCATGCAGCCTGCCCGACGCCACCTCCTGCACGCGCTCCTCTGGACCTCCCTAGCCCTGGGCTGCCGCCCGGAGGGATCAGAGCGGATCGGAACCCGCACGGCGGCTGCCGCCAGCCCGGACTGCCCGGCGGAACGCCCCTACGACGTGTGCGCCGGGCAGTCCCTTGAGACGCTGATCCACGATGGATGCATGGCCCCCCAGGGCGGCGAGGTGATCTGCTCGCCGCAGTGTGAGAGCGATCCGAGAACGGCTTGTAACGTCTTCGTGGTCGGCGCGACCCAGGATCAGTGCCCGCCCGAACCCGGCTGCTGCATGCGAACGTCCTCTCCAGAGGATGACCACTCCAGCGAGAGCCACGTTTGCTCGCTGGCCTCGAAGGGCGTGTCCCACGAGACGAGCTGTCCATCCAGGACCAGCAGCGCCGGTGAGTGCGGGGCCAGCCCCTGCCAGGACTCCACCACGGGGCAGAAGGTGAACTGGACCTGCCACAGCCTGGGCGGCGCCTTCTGCCAGTGCAACATGATCAAGGGGACATACATCGGGACGCAGTGTCCGACGGACAGCGGGCGAGGTGACGGCAACGCGTGCCCCGGGAACTGCTGTGTCTGGAACGCCGGCACCTGCAACGACCCCGTCGGACCGTGCCTGAACCGCTACTGCAACACGGGAGATCTCTGGGAATCGAAGCAGGTGGGCGAGTGCATCTCGACCTGCAACGAGTCTGGCCCTCATTACGACGCCGACAAGTGCCGCCAGATGATCGGCGATCCTCCGGGCGGGGGCACGTGGAACGCCAACTGCCACAATGGAATCGATTACAACACCTGCTTCCAGGCCGGGCTGACGCAGGGCGCGTGCAACATCGCACCGAAGGCATGCAAGGCCGGAGATCCCCAGCCGTCCTGCACGCATGGACCCAACGGCCAGCTCCTCTGCAACTGCGGGCCGGATGTCCCGTACTGCGGCGACCTCGAGACGGCGTGCTGCGCCTACAACGCCTGTGGTGCCAATGACGGATGTGGTCCGTGCATGACCTGCAAGAAGAACGTCTCATTGCCAACTGGGCAGCCCTCCGCGACCGGAGTCTGCGTCTACGACCCCGCAGCGAACCCCGGCCCGGGCCAGTGTGTCCACCCGCAAATTGATTGGTCCGAGAGCATCAGCGAATGGCACTTCTGGTTGACGGACCTGCCACCGAACTGCCGCTGGATCGCCGGCGGCGTGGAATGCGCGCACACCTGTAGCTGTGCGCCGTTCAACACCGGATGCCCGAACCAGGAGACGGTCACCTACGGTTCGTTCCTCGACTCGAAGACCACGACGCCTTGCTGCGCGATCGACCTCTGCCACGGCAGCGAGGGGTTCCCTTGCACCGCGGGCGGCGGCTGCAGCCCAGGACTGGCGTGCGACGCGACGAACAGGTGCGTGGCCTGCGGCAAGGAGGGGAAGCTGTGCTGCCGCCTCGGCTCGAACGCCACGGAGTGCGACCAGCTCGGGGGCGAGCCAATGTTGTGCAATGCTCAGACCCGCCTCTGCGAGCCGGCGAGTCATTGCACGGCGGGCTTGAGGCGTTGCACCGCGATCGGCGTGGAGGAGTGCAGGATCGGCACGTGGGGCATCACCAACTGGGTCACCGTGGCAAGCTGTCGCGCCTTCGAGCGGTGCAATCCCGCCACCCTGACGTGCGAGGCAGAGTGCACGATCGGCCAGCAGCAGTGTGACGGTGAGAACATTCGGCTCTGCACGGATCCCGAGCACCCCCACTGGGCGACGAGCTTCTGCCCTCCGTCTTACCCCTGTCAGCCCGATCCCGCGCAGCCGGGGAAGGTGACATGCGGCCCGGCGTGCACCCCGGGAGACACCGGGTGCTCTCCCGACGGGAGCTCGGTCGTTCCCTGCAGGCTCAACGAGGAGGGGTTCACTACCTGGGACTGGATCAGCGCGAGGCTGTGCGCGCTGACCGAAACCTGCCAGGTCGATCCCGCGACCCGCCAGGCCACCTGCGCGCCCAGGTTCCGGTAGTACGCAGACGCGCCTGGCGCGACCGCGGCGACATCCGCGCCAGACCCCAGGATCCGGCGCGCGGTACGATGGCGACGTGCGACGCGCAGGCGAACTCCATCGTGATCCTCCTCGGCCGCACCCCGGGCGACGCCGGCCTACTCGCCCGCCGCGACGGGCGGTGCACGGCATGAGTCGTCTGCTCTGGCCCACGATGCTCGCACTGGCCAGTGTGCTCGCGGGCTGCGAGGGCCGACCGACCGGCGCGGCGATGGATGCGCCCAGGCGAATGGATTCGGACGCCTCGCGCACGGACGGCCCGCGCACGGACGGCCCACGCACGGACGGCCCGCGCGGCGACGCGCGCCGTGACGACGCCTCACCCGCGGACGCCGCCCCTGCCGCAGACGCACGTCCGGCGGCCGACGCGGCGCCGGTCACCTGCCCACCGGTGCCCGCGGCTCCCGGCCCCGGCCTCGCCGCGATCGATCGCCGCGCCTTTCCGCTCCATGACGACGACACCTGGGCGAGCGCCTCGGCGATCGTGGATCGCCTGGCCGCCGCGCTGCCAGCCGTCGCGATCGAGGCGGTGCTCGCGGACCTGAACCGCACCGCCGTGCCGGCGACCGCGGGCGCGCTGACCGCGAGCGCCTCCGACGTCACCGGCGTTCGCTGGGCGATCGGCTGGAACGCGGGGGACCAGGACGTCGCGTACTGGATCCCGCAGGGGCTCACGGGCTCGCCCGACGCCGACGCCTCGGGGCTCGTCGCCGGCCGGCGCCTCGCGCTCGTGTCCTGGTACCACGACCTCGCCGCCGAGCCCGGCGCCACGGCGGACAAGGGCGTGCGCGTGTCCCTCGTCGATGTGACGGATCCGGCGCGCGCGACGTACCGCCACCTCCTCCTCGTCGAGCCCTTCGACGACGCGGGCCGCGCGAGCTTCCGGCGCGTCCCCGTGCACGCGGGCGGCATCGTGTGGATCGGCCGCTCGCTCTACGTCGCAGACACGAGCGTCGGCTTCCGCGTGTTCGACCTCGCGCGCGTCCTGCGCATCGCCGGGGGCGGCGACGCGATCGGCTGGGACGCCGCGGCGGGCGCGTACTCGGCGGCGGGCTACGCCTACGTCGTGCCGCAGGTCGGCCGCTACGCGCACCGCTCGGCCTGCGCTCCGCGCTTCTCGTTCGTGGGCCTCGATCGCAGCACGAGCCCGCCGTCGCTGGTCTCGGGCGAGTACATCGCGACGGACGCGACCGGCCGACTCTTCCGCTGGCCGCTCGTGGCCGGCTCGGAGCGCCTCGGCGCGGGGACGTCCCTGCCGAGCGAGGCCTTCGTGTCGGGCGTGCAGCAGCTCCAGGGGGGCCTGTCGAACGCCGGCCGCTACTACCTGTCCACGAGCCAGCCGGCCGCGGGCGCAGGCGCGCTCGTGGTCTCGGAGGTCGGCCGCCGGCGCGGCCAGGTGACGTGGTGCGACGCGCCCGAGACGCTGGTCTTCGACACGATCACGCAGAGCCTCTGGGGCGCGAGCGAGGCGGCTGGCCGGCGGTACGTCTTCGCGGTCGACGCGACGCGCCTGCCCTGACGGCCTTCAGCGCGCGCCGAGGACCGCGCTCCGCAGGGCGTCCTCGTAGCGGGGCGGCATGGGCTCCGCGCTGCGGCTCCGCAGCGCCTCGGCGAGATCGGCCTCGTCGAGCGTGATCGTCTCCTCGGCCGCAGCCGGCGCGGCGGCCCTCGCGCGATCGGCGGGCGCCTCGCGCTCGGCGTCGTCGCTCGCGCGCTCGTACAGACGACGCGACTCCTCGCCCTTGGCCATCCTGCGCTTGCCGCCCATCGCCGCGGTGACGTCGAGGACGGTGGCCACGAGCGTGTGGCGCACCGAGAGCTGCTCGCGCGCGCGGTAGGCCTGCGCGCCGACGCGCAGCACCGACAGGCCCACCGACGCGGCGGCATCGACGCGATCGAGCGCGCGCACGGTGGTCACGTAGTGCACGACCCCCGTGACCACCACGGCGCGACACAGCTTGCGTCCACGCGGCAGCCGCATCGCCTGCGGCCGGAAGCAGCGCGGCCGCTCGGTGTCGAGGAGGGCATGACCCGCCTCCTCGATGCGCACGTCGAGCAGGCTCTGCTGGCCCACGGACGCGACGCCCGTGTACGCGGCGAGATCCGCGACCAGCCGGCCGTCGATCTTGGACGTGTAGACCGGCGTCGGCGCGGAATTGCTGCCGCTGACGGTGCACGTGCGATCCTCGGCCAGGATGTTGTAGCTGCCGGTCAGGGCCGGCGCCTCGCAGCCGCCCTTCTCGGGCAGGTAGACGTACGCCTTGCCGACCAGCGAGGAGAGCTGGTGCCGGCGCAGGGTGTCGGCCAGCGGGATCGGGATCTGCGCGCGGTCGAGCAGGCGCGCGGACGGCGCGACGTTGTAGTCACGCGCGTCGGCGGCGCGCGGGGGCTCGTCGGACGTGACCTGGTGCGCCGCAGGCGGAGTGACACAGGAAAGGGCCAGGACGCCGAGCAAGCACGGAGGCGTGACGCAGCGCCTGGCGGGTCTCATGACGAGGGCATTGTAGCGCCGGCGCCCCGCGCTACGGCTTTCCGGGCGCGGGCGGGGGCGTCGTGGGCGTGCCCGGCGCGGGCGGCGGCGTCTCGGGGACAGGTGCGGGCGCGGCCTTGCTCTTGTCCTTGCCACCGAACGACATCGTGTAGCCCGCCGTGAAGATGCTGGTGGCGCTCTCCTGGCCCTGCCCGCTCGAGGTGCTCGCGCCGAGGCTCACGTGGCTGCCGCGATCCTCGGGGTCCGGGTAGACCCAGAGGTCCACGCCGGACACGGCGAAGGTGACGTTGACGTCGGCCTCCGCGACCTGGATGCGGTTGCGCTCGAGCGTGACCGAGAGGAGCTGGTAGGCCGTGACGTGCGGGACGATGGAGACCCACTTGATCGGCGCGATCTCCGCCTCGAGGGCCATGACGAGGCCGGCGCCCGTGACCGCCGTCGTGCCCTGGAGCGGCCCGAGCTCGAGCGTGTTCGTGATGCCGCCGGCGCCGAGCGCCGCGACGAGCGCGAACTTGCCGCCGGGCTCCCCGTAGAGCCGGCCGCCGCCGCCGAGGAAGCCGCCGGCGACCTCGGCCGCGCGCCCGCTCGACTCGCCCTCGCCGCGGATGTAGAGGGATTCGAGGAAGAGGAACCACCGGTCGTCGAGCGAGTAGCTCGCGTTCGCCGAGAAGCCGTAGACCGTGATGCCCTCGGTGTCGCCGCGCGCCTCGAGCTGGCCGAAGGCGCCGCGCACCGCGAGGCGCGTCTGCCCCGGCTCGAGGAACACCTGGTCGAGCGGGGCCGGCGACACCACCGACGTCTGGTCCTGCGACGAGTCTCGCTGGGCTGCGGCCGCGGCCGGCCAGAGCCCCACCACCACCGCGACGACGAACAGGAGGCGCATGGGTCCACTGTATCGCGGCGCCCCGCCGGCCTGGGAGTTCCCGGGCGGCTGGGCCACGATCGCCCGACGGCTCTCGAGCTCGCGCGACCTGAGCGCCGTCAAGTGCCCCAGGAGCCATGCGCCCTAACGTCCAAGCGTACCCCATGCCTCGCCTCCCCCAACGCGCGGTCGGCGTCGCGCTGTGCCTGCTCGGCCTGATCGCGTGCGAGCAAGGCCGCCCGAAGCCGGCCCTCGAGCCGATCCGGCTCGGGGCCGCGCGCCTGCGCATCAGCCTGCCGCTCTTCGTGGCGCACAAGCGCGGGATCCTGGCGCGACACGGCCTCGACGCGACGCTCGAGGTCTACGAGACCGCTCAGCCCATGCTCGAGGAGGTCGTGGACGGCCGCATCGACGCCGGCGGCTTCGTCGCCTACCCCATCGTCCTTCTGGCCTCGAGCAAGGCCAAGGATCCGCCGCAGGTGGTGGCGTCCCTTGTCGAGGACGCGGGGCACCGCCTGAGCTACGTGCTCGCGCGGCCCGGCTCGGGCGTGCGCTTTCCCGCGGGCGCCGCGGGCAAGCGCATCGGTATCCTGCCGACGGTGGCGTACCAGCGCTGGCTCGAGGCCATCCTCGCGCGCGCGGGCGTGGCCGCGGCCGGCGTCAAGGTCGTCCCCGTCGCGCCGCCGCTCCAGGCGCAGGCGCTCGCCTCGGGCGCCGTGGATCTCCTGTTCACGAACGACCCGATGGCCACCGCCATGATCGCCGCCGGCGCCGCAGAGATCGTCGACGGCGGCCCGCCGTGCGCCACGCACCTCGGCGATCCGTTCAGCTTCGGCACCTTCGCGCTCGCGGGGCGCTTCGCGCGGGAGCGCCCCGACGCGGCCGCGCGCCTCGTGGCCGCGCTCGACGAGGCGATCGCCGAGGTCCGACGCGATCCGGCGGGCGCGAGGCGCGATCTGGCGGAGCTCCTGCGCCCCGAGGAGCGCGCCGCCGTGGCGCGCTACCCCGACGCGCGTTACCTCACCTCGGCGGAGGCGGGTGCCGCGGTGCTCGACGCCGAGATCGCGAACGAGCAGCGCCTCGGCATCCTCGCCACACGGCCGGCGGTCAAGTCGTGGTCGCCCGCGCGCTAGCGGCGGCCGCCGTTCCCCAGGCCGTGCGCGGCCCCACCGTGCTCGACGTCCGCGACGTGGCCGTGGCCGGGTGCCTCGCGCGCGTGAGCCTGGCCGTCCGCGCCGGAGAGCGAGTGGTGCTCCTCGGCAGAAACGGCATCGGCAAGACGACGCTGCTGCGGCTCATCGCGGGGCTCGGCGCGCCCGACGGCGGTGCGATCCACCGCGCCGGCGCCGTCGGCTACCTGCCGCAGAGCTACCGCGCCGCGCTCTTGCCGTGGCTCCGCGTGCGCACCAACATCGCGCTCGCGACCGGCACCGAGGGCCCGCACGCCGAGGCCCGCGTCACCACCGCGCTCACGGCCGCCGGGCTCCGCCCCGAGCTGCTCGATCGGTTCCCCTACCAGCTCTCGGGCGGCGAGCAGCAGCTCGTCGGACTCGCGCGCGCGCTCGCGGGCAGACCCGCGCTCCTGCTCTTCGACGAGCCCTTCTCTGCCCTCGACGCGCCCACGCGCCTCCACCTCCGGAGCGTCTTGCGCGAGGGGCTCGGGGACGTGGCGGTCCTGATGGTGAGCCACGACCTCGACGACGCCGTCGCCCTGGCCGACCGGGCGCTCGTCCTCGGTGGCTCGCCCGCGACCGTGCGCGCCGAGGTCGCGATCGACGCCCGGCGCCGCGACGCTGCGCGCGCGGAGCTCTCGCGCCTGCTCGAGGACGTCGCGTGAGGCGGCGCCTGGGGCAGACCCTGGCGCTCGGCTCGCTCCTCGCGGCGTGGGGCCTCGCGAGCGCGATCTGGCCCGAGCAGCGCGCGCTGCCGAGCCCCGCCGCGGTCGCGCGCGCCGCCCTCGAGGAGCTGCCGCGCGCGAGCCTCTGGCGCGACGTCGCCGCGACCCTCTGGCGCGTCCTCGCCGGGGTCGCGCTCGCGGCGGTGCTCGGCGCGCTCTCGGGCGTTGCGCTCGGCACGCGCCGCGGGCTCTGGCGCGCGGTCGAGCCGGCCGCGGACTTCGTGCGCGCGATCCCGCCCATCCTGACGTTCCCCGTGTTCCTGCTCGGCCTCGGCTACGGCGACGGCTCGCGCGTCGCGGCCATCGCGTCGGGCACCTTCCTCATCATCACGCTGCACGTCGCGCTCGCGCTCGAGCGCATCCCGCAGGAGCGCAGGGACGCCGCGCACCTGCTCGGCCTGCGGGGCTGGCGCGCCTTCCGCTACCTGCACGTCTTCGAGCTCCTGCCGGCGCTCCTGCTCGGCATTCGCCTCGCGCTCGCGGCGGGCCTCATCATCGCGGTCGTGAGCGAGATGCTCGTCGGCGCGGACGCAGGCCTCGGCGCCCGCGCGCTCTCGGCCCAGGTCGGCTATCGCGCCGATCTGCTCTGGCTCGTCGTGCTGCTCGCCGGCGCCGTCGGCGCGCTGCTCTCCGCGGGCGTGGCGCGCCTCGAGCGCAGGCTCGTGCACTGGTGCTGAGTGCTCCACGCCGACGTGTAGCGATCAACGTGTGTAGGCTGTGAGGACGATGCCCGAGACGAGTGCGATCGCCTTGGCGGTGCTGCTGGCCCTGTCGGCTTGCTCCGGCGAGAGCAAGGGCGGTGCGGCCGGAGCGTCCGGCTCGCCCGCGGACGGCGCGGGGATGGCAGGCGCAGCCGGCGGCGGCGGACGCGGCGGCAGCGGAGCCGGCGCGAGCGGCGGCGCAGGCGCGAGCGGCGAAGCAGGCCAGGGCAGCGGCGGAGCGGGCGCGAGCGGCGGAGGCGGCGCGAGCGGCGGAGCCGGTGCTGGCGGACGCGCGGGGCAAGGCGGTGGAGGCGAAGGCGAGGGCTCCGTCGAGGTCGGCCGCACCGAGTGGGGGCCCGACCACGCGCTGCGCGCGGGCCCGCCGCAAGGAGGCACGTTGCTGTCCCTCTGGACGAGGATCCCGGATCCCGGCCCCGCGCCGTGGAGGCGCGGCAACATGGACGTCTACGTCCTGCGCGGCGCGGGCTGGTACCTGCGCTGCCTGGTCGGCAACAGCACCGCGCAGTCCGCGACCAACGCCCGCTACAACGCGAACTCGATGCTGTTCGCGAACCCGGGCGACACCTGGGTCGCCGACTACAGCTACTACGAGTCCGACTTCGGCCACCCCGAGGCGCCGTACCGCGGCTGGGTCTGGGTGGCATGGCAGGTCGTCGTCGCCGACGGCGCGTTCACCATCCGCCAGTGGCTCAAGCTCGGGGTCGACGGCCCCGTCTTCGCCGCCGGTGAGAGCGCGCCGACGTTCGCCGAGGTCCGCGCGATCCTCGTGCAGAAGGGCTGGTCCTCCGCGCAGGCGGACGCGTGGACTCCATCGGACGCCACGAGCTTCCAGATCGGCTCGGACCACGGCTACCTCTGTCGCGCGAGGATGGAGGCGCGGAGCACCCGCCCCACGCTCGCGGAGCTCGAGCAGATCGCGCGCCGGTCCGCGGCGGACCCGTCGGCGTGGGCGGACTACAGGCTCTCGTGGGCCGGCGGCGGCCCGGACCTCTCCGACCGCAGCGGCCACGGCCGGGACCTGACGCTCGAGCGCGGCGGCGTGCTGTACGAGGGCCCCCCCGGGCCCGATCTCTAGTGCCGCTCGTCAATAGTGTGACCGTATTCGGTTCGGGGCGAAGACCTGCGCCCATCGTGCACGCGGCACTCGCGAGCGCGGAGCGCGAGCAAACGAGATACCTAGTGCTGCCCGTGACC
>CAZQJC010000060.1:0-20140 GCA_964593795.1 uncultured Myxococcales bacterium
GCAGGATCTCGACGTTGCGCACCTTCTCGAGCGTCGAGAAGTCGCTCTCGCCGGCGAAGAGGCGCTCGCCGGTGAGCAGCTCGTAGAGCACGATGCCGACGGAGAAGAGGTCGCTGCGCCGGTCGATCGGCAGCCCGCGAACCTGCTCGGGCGACATGTACCCGAACTTGCCCTTGAGGATCCCGGCCTGCGTCTTGGCGTCCTTGCCGGCCGCCTTGGCGATGCCGAAGTCGATGATCTTGATCTCGCCTTCGTAGGAACAAAGGATGTTCTGCGGCGAGACGTCGCGGTGCACGAGGCCGATCTCGCGGCCCGCGGAGTCCTTCTTGTTGTGCGCGTAGTCGAGGCCCTCGCACACCTTCATGGTGACGAAGCAGGCCATCGAGATCGGCATCGGATCGCCGACGCCGCGGCAGCGATCGAAGATCGCCCGCAGGTCCTTGCCGAGGATGAACTCGAGCGCGATGAAGTAGCTGTCGTCGACCTTTCCGAGGTCGAAGATCTGCGCGATGTTGGCGTGGTTGAGCTGGACGGCGAGCTTGGCCTCATCGATGAACATGTCGATGAAGTCCTTGTCCTCCGCGATGTTCGGGAGGATGCGCTTGACCGCGACGATGCGCTCGAAGCCTTCGACGCCGAACGCCTTGGCCTTGAAGACCTCGGCCATACCGCCGACGTTGACTCGCTCGAGGAGCCAGTACTTGCCAAATGGGACTGGCTTCTTCACTCGCTGCTACTCCTCAAGGCCGTCGCGCCCGCGCCATGCCATTTCGACGTTCGGTGGCCCGGAGGAGATCCCCGCCCGGCCGAGGTCCTTGAAAGCCGGACAGCCTGCCGAGACTCCGAGGGAAATTGCCGAGCGAACCGGATCCGCAAAAAACAGCCCACGCTTAGTATATCGGTTCGGTAGGGCAGTCAATCGCTTTGGGGCCGGGCCCCAGGCCGTGCCATAGTCGGCGCATGTCGGCATTGGTGGCAGCCCTCCAGATGACCTCCAGGGAGGAGGTCGAGGTCAATCTCGACAATGCGCGTCAATTGACGCGTGACGCGGCGCGGCGCGGTGCGAAGCTAATCGTTCTGCCGGAGAACTTCGCGCTCCTGGCCTCGGGGGCAGAAGAGCGGCGCAAGTTCGACTTCGCCGAGCCATTGCCGCCCGTCGGCGAGCGCGGGCCGGCGGGCCCCATCGTCGCCGCGATGCAGGAGGTCGCGCGGGAGACCGGCGCATGGCTGGTCCTCGGCGGGATGCCGGAGAAGATCCCTAACGATCCTGGCCACATCTACAACGCGGCCGTGGTGCTCGACGGCGACGGCACGGTCCGCGCGATCTACCGGAAGATCCACCTCTTCGACGTCGCGATCCCCGGCGGCGCCGAGTTCCGCGAGAGCGCCACCGTCGCCCCGGGCTCGGAGCCCGTGATCGTCGACACGCCGGTCGGCCCGGTCGGCCTGACCATCTGTTACGACCTGCGCTTCCCCGAGCTCTACCGGGCGCTCGCCGCGAAGGGCGCGCGCCTGGTCGTCGTGCCGGCGGCCTTCACCGCCCACACCGGCAAGGACCACTGGCACGTCCTCCTGCGCGCGCGCGCGATCGAGAACCAGCTCTACGTGATCGCGGCCGCGCAGTTCGGCCAGCACAACCCCAAGCGCGCCACGTACGGGCACGCGCTCGTGGTCGATCCGTGGGGCCACGTCATCGCCGACGCGAGCGACCGCCCCTGCGCGGTGGTCGCCGAAGTGGACGCCGAGTTCCAGGACAAGGTGCGCCGCGAGATGCCCTGCCTGAGCCACCGCCGGCTCTGAGCCCGGGGCCGCGCTACTTCTTGCCGACCATCTGCTCGGGCCGCACGAACCTGTCGAAGTCCTCGGCCTTGACGAGGCCGAGCGCGAGCGCCGCCTCGCGCAGCGACAGGCCGTGCTTGTGCGCGTGCTTGGCGATCTTCGCCGCGTTGTCGTAGCCGATGTGCGGGTTGAGCGCGGTCACGAGCATGAGCGAGCGCTCGAGGAGGTCCTTGATGCGCGCCTCGTCCGGCTCGAGGCCGCGCGCGCAGTGCTCCTCGAAGGAGAGCGCGCCGTCGGCGATGAGGCGGCAGCTGTGCAGGAAGTTGTGGATGATGAGCGGCTTGAAGACGTTGAGCTCGAAGTTGCCCATCGCGCCGCCGCAGTTGAGCGCGACGTCGTTGCCGAGCACCTGACACGCGAGCATCGTCACCGCCTCGCTCTGCGTCGGGTTCACCTTGCCCGGCATGATCGACGAGCCCGGCTCGTTCTCGGGGATCGACAGCTCGCCGATGCCGCAGCGAGGGCCCGAGGCCAGCCACCGGACGTCGTTGGCGATCTTCATGAGCGCACACGCGACCGTCTTGAGCGCGCCGTGCGCGAACACCAGGGGATCGTGCGACGCCAGCGCGGCGAACTTGTTCGGCGCCGTCACGAGCGGATGCCCGGTCAACCTCGCGAGCTCGGTCGCGACGCGCGTCGCGAACTCGGGGTGGGCGTTCAGGCCCGTGCCGACCGCGGTGCCGCCGAGCGCGAGCTCGTGCACGTACTCCATCGCGCGCTCGACCGACCGCATACCCTGGTCGAGCTGCGCCACCCAGCCGGAGACCTCCTGGCCGAGCGTCAGCGGCGTGGCGTCCTGCAGGTGCGTGCGGCCGATCTTCACGATGCCCGCGTACGCGCGCGCCTTGGCGTCGAGCGTGTCGCGCAGGGTCTTGAGCGCCGGCAGCACGCGGCGGCGCACCTCGTCGACCGCGGCGACGTGCATCGCCGTCGGGTAGACGTCGTTCGACGACTGGCCCTTGTTGACGTCGTCGTTCGGGTGGATCTTGCGGCCCTCGCCGCGCTCGCCGCCCATGAGCTCCGAGGCGCGGTTCGCGAGCACCTCGTTCATGTTCATGTTGGTCTGGGTGCCCGAGCCGGTCTGCCAGACCACGAGCGGGAACTCGCCGTCGTGCTTGCCGGCGACGACCTCGTCGGCCGCGGCCATGATCGCGCGGGCCTTGTCCTCGGCCAGCACCTTGAGGTCGACGTTGACCTGCGCGGCCGCGCGCTTGACCTGCGCGAGCGCCCGGATGAGCGGCGGCGGCATGCGCTCGCCTGAGATCTTGAAGTTCGTGAGCGACCGCTGCGTCTGGGCGCCCCAGAGGCGGTCGGCTGGAACCTCGATGGGGCCGAAGGTGTCCTTCTCGATGCGCGTCTTCACGCGCGTTTGGTATCACCCCCTCCAGGGCCTGTCGAGACGCACACCGGGGTTGACAGTGTCCCGGCCGACATTATCCTTCGCGCCAGCAAGAGCTCTGCCACAGGCAGGAGAACGTTCTGCCGCAGGCAGAAGCGCTCGCAAGTCGTACGTCTGACCCAGCAGTTCCAGGAGGGAATCACGCATGTCCGCCAAGGAGATCCTGTTCTCGCAGCCCGCCCGCGCCATGATCGCGCAAGGCCTGAACCTGCTCGCCGACGCCGTCAAGGTGACGCTCGGCCCGCGGGGCCGGAACGTCGTCATCGAGAAGTCCTGGGGCTCGCCGACCATCACCAAGGACGGCGTGACGGTCGCCAAGGAGATCGAGCTCGAGGACAAGTTCGCCAACATGGGCGCGCAGATGGTCAAGGAGGTCGCCTCGAAGACCTCGGACGTCGCCGGTGACGGGACCACCACCGCGACCGTGCTCGCGCAGTCGATCTTCAACGAGGGCGTCAAGCTCGTCGCGGCCGGTCACAACCCGACCTCGCTCAAGCGCGGCATCGACGCCGCCGTGGAGAAGGTGGTCGAGGCCCTCGGCGCGATGTCGAAGAAGATCGGCGCGAAGAACGAGATCGCGCAGGTCGGCACCATCAGCGCGAACGGCGAGGCGGTGATCGGAGAGATCATCGCGGAGGCGATGGAGAAGGTCGGCAAGGAAGGCGTCATCACCGTCGAGGAAGCCAAGAGCATGGAGACCACGCTCGACGTGGTCGAGGGCATGCAGTTCGATCGCGGCTACCTCTCGCCCTACTTCGTCACCGACGCCGACCGCATGGTCGCGGAGCTCGACGACTGCCTCGTGCTCATCCACGAGAAGAAGATCTCGAACATGAAGGACCTCCTGCCGCTGCTCGAGCAGGTCGCGCGCGCGGGCAAGCCCTTCCTGATCCTGGCCGAGGACGTGGACGGCGAGGCGCTCGCCACGCTGGTCGTCAACAAGCTGCGCGGCACGCTCAAGGTGTGCGCGGTCAAGGCGCCCGGCTTCGGCGACCGCCGCAAGGAGATGCTCAAGGACATCGCGGTCCTCACGGGCGGCCAGGCCATCACCGAGGATCTCGGCCTCAAGCTCGAGAGCCTCACGCTGCGTGACCTCGGCCGCGCCAAGCGCGTCTCGGTCGACAAGGACAACACGACGATCGTCGACGGCCTCGGCAAGAAGGAAGACATCGAGGCGCGCGTCAAGACGCTCCGTGCCCAGACCGAGGAGACCAAGAGCGACTACGACCGCGAGAAGCTCCAGGAGCGCCTCGCCAAGCTGGTCGGCGGCGTCGCGGTCATCAAGGTCGGCGCGGCCACCGAGACCGAGATGAAGGAGAAGAAGGCGCGCGTCGAGGACGCCCTGCACGCGACCCGCGCGGCCGTCGAGAGCGGCATCGTCCCCGGTGGCGGCGTGGCGCTCCTGCGCGCATCGGAGGCGCTCGCGGGCCTCAAGCTCGACGCCGAGGAGCAGTACGGCGTGACGCTCATCCGCCGCGCGTGCGAGGAGCCCATGCGGCAGATCGCGCAGAACGCGGGCGTGGAGGGCTCGATCGTGATCGAGCGCGTGCGCTCGGAGAAGGGCGCGTTCGGCTTCAACGCGGCGACCGAGACCTACGAGGACCTCGGCAAGGCGGGCGTCATCGACCCGACCAAGGTGGTGCGTACCGCCCTGCAGAACGCGGCGTCGGTGTCGGCCCTCATGCTGACGACCGAGGCCTGCGTGGCCGAGCTGCCGAAGAAGGAGGCCCCCGCGGCCGCCGGCGGCGACGGCGGCGGCATGGGTGGGATGGGCGGCATGGGTGGCATGGGCGGCATGGGCGGCATGGGCGGCATGGGCGGCATGGGCGGCATGGGCGGCATGGGCGACTTCTAGCCCGACCCCGACGAGAGAACGAAGAAGGGGCGGTGGAGGAGACTCCACCGCCCCTTTTTTTGATCTTCTCTTCGCTCCGGCGCCCGGCCGGCGGAGCGTCAGCCCTTCTTGAGGTGCTGCTCGATCACGCGGCCGAGGTTCGGCACGGCGTGCTCGACGTGCGTCTTGGCGCTCGGGCGGAGCTTGCCGTAGAGCTTGATCACGGTCTGGTTGGTGGAGCGACGCGAGCGCTCGTCGGTGATGGTGAGGAGCGCCTCCGCCACCTGGCCCGCTTGCGGGCGAAGGTGGTCGCCGAAGGGCTTGCCGCCGCCGCCGGTCGCCCAGCTCCCGTAGAACGGCTCGAGCTTTCCGACGAAATCGTCGAGGAGCCCATCGACCACGTGGCCGACGAACCCGGGCTTGAGCGCCTTGATGACCGCATAGCCGGCCTTGATGCCCATGCCGGAGAGCCCACCCTTAGAGCCCACCTCCTCGTCGATCAGCTTGGCGACGTCGGTCACGAGCCTGGGCCTGACGGGATCCTTGGTGATCTGTTCCGCGAGAGTTGCCACTGCCATCCTCCTTGCGATCCTGCTCCGTACCTGCGTTTCGGGCGTGGGGTTTACCACACCCGAGCGCCAGCGCAGCAGCCTGCGGCGCGTTTCCGCTATCATCGAGGGATGCGGAGAGTGCTGACCTTCGTGCTCCTCGTCGCGGCGTCCGGCTGCGGCCCCTCCTCCCCGGCTGGAGGCACCGCGGGGACGGGCGGCGCAGGTGGCGCCGGCGGCGCCGGCGGCGGGGGCGGCATGGCGGGCCAGGGCGGGGCGGGGGGCACGGCAGGCCGGGCCGGCGCGGGCGGCACCGCGGGCGGCGGCGGCGCCGGTGCACCCGGCGGCGCGGGCGGCATGGCGGGCGGCATTCCCGGCCGCATCCTCCTCGGCGACCTCGCGTTCTACGACGTGTCCGCCGACGGTGCGTGGATCGTCTTCCGCGACGTCATCCGCAACAAGCAGGCGCAGGTGGCGCGTCGCATGCCCGGGCAGACCCCCCTCGAGCTCGCCAACAACTCTGCGGTGGCCAAGTTCGACGGGACGGTCGCGCTCGGCATCAGCGACTCGATGGACTACGAGAACGGGACCCTGTTCGCCTGGGCGCCCGGCCAGAGCGGCCCCACGATGCTCGACCCGGCCGTCCGCCTCTCGCGGGCGGTGGCCTCCCCGGATGCGATGCGCGTCGCCTACTTCACGGGCGCGGCCACGGTCAACGTGGTGCGCGCCATGACGGCGGGCGGCGGGCGGCAGGTGCTCGCGATGGGCTCGACGCGCGGCTGCACGCGCCTCGCGTATGGCCAGGGCGCGCTCGTCGTCGTGACCTGCGATGGCAGCGAGCGCCAGTCGCTCTCGATCTTCCACGACGACGGCATGCGCGAGGACCTCGTGGCCGGCACGCTCGGCGGCTTCGCGCTGTCGCCCGATCGCACCAAGCTCGCGTGGACCGACAACATGGGGCTCGCGATCAGGAACCTCTCCCGCGGCTCGCAGGCAGCCCGGCTCGACCCGATGGCCGACGCGGACGTGCGCTGGTCCACGGACGGCACCTTCGTGGCTTACCGGCAGGTCAGTCGCATCATGAAGGCCTCCGCGGGCGGGGGCATGCCGAGCCTGCTCGCCGCAAACGGCAGCGGCGTGCTCGCCGTCGCGCCGCAGGGCACGCTCTTCGGGCGCATGTCGGGCGGCGACCTCACCGACGTGTACTTCACGCCCGACGTCGCGCTGCTGACGCGCGCCGCGGCGGCGTCGCCCGTCCTCGCGGCGGACGGCGCGTTCGCCGCATGGCTCGAGAGCCCGGACGCGATGGGCGTGGGCTCCGCCGTCGTGTCCTCGACGAGCGGCCGCCCCGACACGCTGTCGACGACGGCGGCGCACGTGGCCCTCGCCGCCGGCGGCAAGGTGCTGTGGGACGACATGTTCGACACCGTCAACTACCGGGGCACGCTGATGGTGCGCCCCGCCGGGGGCGGCATGGCCACGATGATGGCGACCCCGGTCAACGGCTGGGCCCTCGTGCCTCCCGCCTTCACGGAGGTCGTCTACTCCGTCAGCGGCTCGCCGTTCACCGGCGACGGCATGTACTCGCGCCCCTTGCCCTGATCACCGAAAGGAAGTCATGCAGACGACGCCTCGTGTGGCCGACGGCTACCTCACCACGCGCGACCGACTCAAGCTCTACTACCGGGAGCGCCTCGTGCCCGAGCCGCGCGGGCACGTCATCCTCGTGCACGGCGTGTCCGAGCACTACGGGCGCTACCGCCACGTCGAGGACTTCCTGGCGAAGGCGGGCTACTCGTTCCACTTCCACGACCTGCGCGGCCACGGCCAGAGCGAGGGCCGCCGCGTCTTCGTCGATCGCTTCGAGCGCTACCTCGAGGACCTCGACCTGCTCGTCGCGCACGTCGAACGCCAGGCCAGCGGCCCCATCTTCCTCGTGGGGCACTCGCTCGGCGGGCTCATCTCCGTGCGCTACCTCGAGACGCGTCAGGCCCGCTTCGCCGGCTGCGTGCTGTCGGGCGCCGCGCTCATGGCCACGCTCAAGCCGCCGCTCCCCGTGTTCCTGGCGCTCCGCGCCATCTCACGCTTCCGGCCGCAGACGCCCGTGCCGGGACTCGTGCCCGCGCGATTCATCAGCCGGGACACCGACGTGGTGGTCCGCTACATGGCCGATCCCCTCGTCCCGAAGTGGCTGACCACCGGCTTCGGCATGGCGTCGCTCGACGCCATGGAGCAATCGCTCGCGGACGCGCAGCGCATCGACTTGCCCATGCTGATCCTGCACGGCGGCGACGATCGCCTCGTGACCAAGCGCGCGAGCGAGGAGCTGTACCGGCGCGCGCGCTCGACCGACAAGACGCTGCGCATCTACCCGGGCCTCTACCACGAGCTCTTCAACGAGCCCGAGCGCCACACCATCCTCGACGAGGTGCTCGGATGGCTCGAGGCCCGCCGCGCGACCCCCGCCAATCCCCGCGCCTGAGACCCCGAAACCGAGATAAGATGCAGCGTCCGGCAGTACCGGACGCACGCCATGGGCTCGCCCAAGGATCCGCCGCCCCCAACGCCTCCTGCCGATCCGCTGGCCGGAGTCGACCCCGACTCGCTCGACGGCGCGCTCAAGCCGGGCAGCTTCGTCGGCGAGTACCAGATCGAGACCCTCATCGGCGAGGGCGGGATGGGCAGCGTGTATCGCGCCGTCCAGCCCATCATCGGCAAGAAGGTCGCCATCAAGGTCCTCGCCGGTGTGCTCTCGCGCGACGGCAACGCGATCAAGCGATTCGCGCTCGAGGCCCGCGCGGTCAACGAGATCGGGCACCGGAACCTGGTCGACATCTTCTCGTTCGGCCGCCTGCCCGACGGCCGGCACTACTACGTCATGGAGTTCCTCGAGGGGCGCAGCCTCGGCGAGGTCCTCCGCGAGCGGGGCAAGGTCCCTGCGCAGGAAGTCTTCCCGCTCTTTCGGGACATCGGGCGGGCGCTCGCGGCCGCGCACGGCAAGGGGATCATCCACCGCGACCTCAAGCCCGACAACGTCATCATGGTCGCCGACAAGGACCAGCCCGGGGTCTTCCAGGCCAAGCTCCTCGACTTCGGCGTGGCCAAGCTGCTCGAGCAGGACGTCGTGCCGGGCGCGCCGAAGACCCAGGCCGGCGCCACGCTCGGCACGCCGCAGTACATGGCACCCGAGCAGTGCGTCGGCGGCAAGATCGACGCGCGAACGGACATCTACGCGCTCGGCGTGATGTTCTTCCAGGTGCTGACGGGGCGCGTGCCCTTCGACGGCAACACGGTCATCGAGATCTGGCAGGGCCACGTCTCGAAGCCGCCGCCCAAGCTCAGCGACGTCGCGCCCGACATGGTCGCGACCTCGTCGGAGCTCGAGGCGCTCATCCTGCAGATGCTGGCCAAGGACCCGAAGAAGCGCCTGCAGAGCGCCGCCCAGTTCTGCGAGGCGCTCGACGCGGTGGCGCCGACGCTCGGGGTGCCGCGCGCCCGCCTGGGGCGCGAGCCGCGGCTGTCGCAGCCGCTCGTCAAGCCCGAGACGCAGGTGGTGGTGTCGGAGCCCGGGGGGCTGCCGCGGCCGGACACCCGCGAGCTCCGCGCGATGGCGGACTCGTTCGAGGTGCACCGCCTGGTGGACGTGGTGTCGCTCGACGAGGCGATGGGGATGTCCGGCCAGTCGGGTCTGGCCCCGCCGGCGCCTTCGCCGGTGCGGGCCCCGGTGCCGAACGAGCCTACCGCGCTGCCGATCCCTGGGCCGCCCACCCAGGAGCCGATGGCCTCGGCGCCCGACCCGCACATCGACGTGCCGATGGCCGAGCTGCACCTCGACGGCCCGGCGCGCGCGAGGCGCTACCGGCCGACCCTCGGGCCGATGCCCGCGCAGAGCACGACGAGCTCGCCCGCTCGGCGGCCCGCGATCACCGGTCCGAACCCGGTCGAATCGCCGAGCAGCAGCTCGGTCCTGCCGATCGTGATCGGCATCCTCGTGGTGGCCCTCCTGGCGGCGGGCGCGATGGTCTTCCTCAACGCGCGCAAGCACGGCGGCGGCGAGAGCCAGCCGACCGAGCAGCCCTGAGTACGATCGGCGGCCGCGGAAGGCCGCGGCGTCAGCGCCCGCCGGGTCCGGGAATGACGCCGGCTGCGTAGAGGATGACCGCCACGCCGACCGCGACGTAGACGGCCGACCACGTCATGCCGATGTGCCGCGGGAACCTCGAGAGCGGCTCCTCCGCCTCGGCGGCCTTGGGCGACAGCGGGCGCTTCTTCGGCCACGCGATGACGAGGCGGACGACGCCCGAGAGCACCAGCACTGCGCCTGCGACATAGAAGAACCAGCGCGGAAAGGTCATGGCTCGGCTCCGCCTCGCGTCGACCGGTCCTACACGAACGTCGCGTGCTGCGGGCCCGCGCCGCCCCTGGACTCGTTCTGCTTCTTGCGTTGATCGGCAAGCTCGCCGATGTAGTCGAGGAACTGGGGATGCGTCATCACGAGCTCGAGGAACGCCCTGCCGGGCAGCTCGAGGAGCCACACCTTGCTCGTCGTGCGCACCGTCGCGACGGCCTCCTCGTGGTTGAGGAGCGACATCTCCCCGAACACGTCACCGGAGCGCAGCTCGCCGAGCACCTGCTCGCCGCTCGGGCCGCGTCGCACCGCGACGGCGCCGCCGACGAGGATGACGTAAAGGCCCCGCGAGCGCTCGCCCTCGACGACGATCGGCTCGTTCGACCGGGCCTCGAGGAAGCGGAAGCGCTTCGAGATGATCACGCGCTCGTCGGGCGAGAACGGCTGGAAGATCGGCGCCGTGGCGAGCACGCCGGACACCAGGCGATCGCGCAGAAACGAGATGAGGATGCCGAGCGCGTGCTCGCTCTTGCGCACGACCTCGTTGACCGCGAGGCGCGGCACCACGAGGAGCGAGGTCGGCTCGTCGGCGATGACCGAGGCCTGCCGCGGCGCGTCCGTCGCGAGCGCGATCTCGCCGAAGAACGCGCCCTCGCCGAGGCGCGCGAGATCCACCGGAGGGTGCCCCCTGACGACGCGCACGGCGCCCTCCGCGATGATGTACATCGCGTCCCCGGGCTCGCCCTCGCAGAGGATCACCTCGCCCGGCTCTCGCTGCTCGATCTGGCAGTTCGTGACGAGCTCGACGAGGTCGGGCTCCGAGAGGTCCGAGAAGAGCGGCGTGCGCCGGAGCTCCGAGTGGGCGATGGGCGGCGCCATCGGCTCGATGACCGGGATCTCGACGACGCCCGGCGGCAGCGACGAGCGCGCCGGCGCATCCGCCTGCGGGATGTCGAGCATGGGGCCCGACACCTCCGGCGTGGTCACGAGCTCGCGCAGCTCGAGCGAGGACAGGGGCTCGTCGCTCGAGGCGAGCATGGCCGGGGGCGTGCGCAGCCGGGGCGCGGGCGGGGGAGGAGGGGGCGGCGGAACGGCCCGGACCGGCTCCTGCGCGGGCGGCGCCTCGGAGGGCCGCTCGCCCTCCCTGGAGCCCTCCTCCTTGGCCCGAGGGGCCGGGATGCCGCGCGCCGTGTTGAGCGAGAGCACCTGCGCCTGCGCCGCCGTGTTCGACGGATCGATCTGCAGGATGATCTTCGCGACGGCGATCGCCTTGACCAGGAAGCCCCGCTGCGCATAGAGGCGCGCGGCGACCTCGAACTGCGCGATGGCCTCGGCGTTCTTCTCGAGCTTGCGCAGGCAGTCGCCCGCGCGTTGCGGCCACTGCGCGTCAGCCGGATCGAGCTGCGCCAGCTTGAGGTAGAGCTCGAGGGCCTTCTTGTACTTGCCCGCGGCCTGCGCCTTCTGCGCCTCGTCGCGGAGCTTCCTCGGATCGTCGGCCATCTACGCCGCCTCCAGATACGCCGCGTATGCGGCCATCACCCGCCTGGTGACCGGGCCCGGCGCGCCAATGCCCACGGGCGCGCCGTCGAGCGTCACGACGGGCACGATGCCACGGACCGAGCTCGTCAGGAACGCCTCCGAGAACGACGCGACGTCGTGCGGCCAGAGCTCCGCTTCGTGCACGGTGAGTCCGGCCTTGCGCGCGAGGCCCATGACGCGCTGGCGCGTGATCCCTTCCAGGATCCCGACGTCGAGCGGCGGCGTGAAGAGCTCGCCCGCACGGACGAAGAAGAAGTTCGACGTCGAGCCCTCGGCCAGGCGCCCCTGGAAGTCGCACATGAGCGCCTCGTACGCGCCGGTCTTCTTGGCCTCCGCGAGGGCGAGCACGTTGTTGAGGTAGTTGCCCGACTTCACGCGCGGATCGACCGCCCGGCGGAGGTTGCGCTGCACTCCGACGATGCACACGGCGACGCCCTCCGAGTAGGCCTTGGCGGGCGGCAGCTCCATCGGCTTGACCAGCACGACCAGGCGGGGGCGCTCGGCGGAGGCGGGATCCAGGTTGATGGGGCCCTCGCCGCGCGTGACCATGACGCGGACGTAGGACTCGGCGTTCCCGGCGGCCGCGAGCGTCTCGTCGATCGCCCGGACGACGTCGGCGCGCGGCGGCAAGGGCAGCGCGATGGCCTCGGCCGAGCGCTCCAGCCGGTCGAGGTGCGGGCCGAGCTCGAGCGGTCGTCCCCGCACCGTGCGGGTGACCTCGTAGATGCTGTCGCCGTAGAGGAAGCCGCGGTCGAAGATCGAGACGGTGGCCTCCTCGGGCGGCACCACCCGGCCGTCGATGTAGACCTTCGTGGCCATCCTGCGGTGATACCACGGCGCCGGGTGCGTCGCACGGTCCCGGCGGGTGCGGCGCGGCGCAAATGGGCAGGCCCGCCAGAGCGCGGTAAGATGAGCGGCCGATGAAGCGCTGCCCGGCGTGCAACACCGAGTTCCCGGAGTCGGCGCGCTTCTGCCCGATGGACGGCGCGGAGCTCGGCTTCGAGGGCAAGACCTCGGAAGCCCGGCGCGTGGGCGGCCGGTTCCTCATCGACCGCATCATGCGGACCGGGAGCACGGGCGAGCTCTACTCCGCCCTCGACCAGCAGACGATGGAGCCGGCGGTGCTCAAGATCGTCCGCGACGGCGTGTTCCCGACGCCGCTCGCCCTCGAGCGCGCGACGCTCGAGCTGCGCGCGCTCGGCCGCATGCAGTCGCCGTTCGTGGCGCGCATCCTCGATCACGGACGCGAGGAGGATGGGCGTCTGTACGTGGCGGTGCCGCAGCTCAAGGCCGACCCGCTCGACAAGGTGGTGCGGCGAGACGGCCCCTTCGCGATCCCGCGCGCGCGCGAGCTCTTGCTCCGGATCGGCGAGGCGCTGGCCGAAGCGCAGAAGCTCGGCGTCCTGCACAAGGACCTCTCGCCCGGCAACGTGCTCGTGGGCCCGGGCCCGAGCGGTCCCGACCACCCGTGGCTGCTCAACTTCTCGGTGCCCGCGCCGCTCGGCGAGGGCGCGTTCGGAGACCCGGGCTTCATCCCGCCCGAGCAGGCCGAGGGCCGCACGGTGGACCAACGGTCGAGCGTCTACAGCCTGGGGGCGCTCGCGTACCTCATGCTCGTCGGCACCTCCCCGCTCGGGCGCGGCTCGACCGCCGCGGACGCGCGCCGCATCTCGACCTCGCCGCTGTCGCCGCCCACGCTCTCGCGCCCGGAGCTCGGCGCGAGCGTCGACCGCATCGTGATGCGCGCGATGGACAAGGCGCCGGGCCGCCGCTACTCGACGCTGCGGCAGATGCTCTCGGACGTGGACGCGCTGTCGCTCGAGGTCACGTCCAAGCTCATGATGCCAGAGGCGGGCCAGGCGGTCGCCGAGGTGCCGACCGAGCAGGCGCGCAAGTCGGAGGTGCCCGCCGAGGTGGCGAAGCGCGCCGAGGCCCCGAGCCAGCCGCTCGAGCCGCTCGAGCCCGAGCTCGATGCGGCGCGCGACGTCGAGGTCGTGGAGGAGCGGCCGCTCGACGCCGCCCCGGACCTCGCCCGCGATCCAGCCGCCACGCTCCTCGGCGCCGCGGCCGTGGGAGCGCCCGGCATGGCGGCGGGGGACCCGGCCGCCACGCACCGAGGGCACGCGGTGACCACGGCGTCCCCCGGACATCCCGACCCGGACGCGCCTGCGGTGGCGACCGCGAGGGGCTTCTCAGCGCTCGAGGCGGCGCCCGAGCCACCTGCGGCGTCGACGCTGCTCGGCAAGACTCTGCTCGGACGCACCGCCGAGCCCGCCGAGAGCGCGCCGGTGGAGCTGGCGCTACAGGCCGAGGCCAGCCCCGAGGCCGCCGGCGAGGAGGCGCCGCCCGAGGACGCCGACAAGGTCGCGGCGCGCCATCAGCAGGAAGCGCGGTGGTTCCAGGGCGATTCGGCGGCGTCGAGCACGAGCCTGACCGCCGTGGTCCCGAGCGCGGCGCCCCTCGATACCACCGGCGAGCAGCGCCTGCCCGGCATGAAGCCGTCGGTCTGGCCAGGGGCCCGCATGACGGTGCCCGAGCTCCTCGAGGAGATGAATGACGGCCGGCGCTACCGCCTGTGGCTGAGCCTCGGCGCGGCGGCCACGCTGGTCTACACCGTCGTCTACCTCGTCGTCCGGTAGGCCCTGGCCTCGGAAGAACCAGGCACCTGTTCCTGGTCCCTCGTTGATCCCTCTACGCGCGGAGCAGGTCGTCGGCGGCGACCTTCACCACCATCTTGCCGACGAGGACCTTGGCGCCTCCCTTCGCGTCGATCTCCTGCACGACGCCGTGCTTGCCCGCGAGCACGCCGCGCACGATCCGCACGCGGTCGTTGCGCTGCAGGTGCTTCTGGCGCTTTGCCTGCTTCTCCTTCTGGAGCTGGTCCTTGATCGAGACGTAGTCGTTGTCGCGATGCCACGCCACGAAGTGGTAGACGTCGAGCAGGCGACCGAGGGTCGTCTCGAGTAGCCCGGGCAGGCCCTCGCCGAGGCGCGCGTCGCCGCGCGGCAGCGTCAAGCCGACGAACAGCCACCCCGGACCGCTCGCGGTCGAGGCGAGCACGGCCGACAGGGCCTCGTCGGACAGACCCACCACCGGCTGCAGGGCGGCTTCCTTGCTCGTCGGGTCGGTCGGCATGCGCCCGAGTTGCACGCCATCCCCGAGCGCGGCGAGCAGCGCGCGCAGCTTCTCGCGCTCGAAGAAGTCCTCGCACTTCCGCTCGAGGTTCTGCCGGTCGATGCGGGCGTCCGGGTGCAGCTTGAGCGCGACGGTCAGGCCCCCGTGGGCGACCGTGATCGCGAGGAACAGGTGGCTGCGCTGCGGCGTCGGATCGTCCACGAGCGCCGCGATGGTGCGGCTCCGATCGATGAGGACATCGATCTCCTTGCGCGCGTCCTGGGCGCGCGAGAAGTAGACGTGCTGCGCGTCGACGAGGTGGTGGTTCCACAGGGCCGGATTCTCGGCCGAAGCCTCGAGCAACAGCGGCGAGCCTTCCGCGGAGACCATCCGGCCCGCGAGCTGGCGCGCGACGTCGAGGAGCTTCTGCTTGACGCCGAGGCGCTCCCGCGTGAACGCGTTCGAGCGCCACTTCTGGGGCGCGTAGGCGTCGAAGTCGCGCTCGTCGAACATGGGGCGCCGATTATGGGAGGGGGCGACCGGTGGGTCAACCAGGGCCGCGGATCCGAGGTGGATCAGGCGACCGGACGGACGCCCTGGGCCGGGGTGCGCGAGAAGAGCGCCACCGGGACCGGGGGCAGGACCGCGCGGGCCGCGACCGGCTCGCCGGCCTGGATCTGCGCCAGTGCGGGGAGCTCGGCGCGGAGCTCGCTGTGGAACGTCTGCCGGACGGCGCGGTTGGCCGCGCGCAGGCGCTCTGCCGACGCGGGCAGGAGGTGCGCCTCGAGCCAGCGGCCGACCAGCTGTTCGAGCGCGCCGTCGCCGGCGGTCCAGGCGGCCACGAGGCCCTGGCGATACGCCTCGACCGTGGAGCGATGACCGCCCGGCAGGAGCATCTCGAGCGCGGGGCCGGCGCCGAGCTTGAGCGCCAGGACGCCGAACGCCTCGTCGAACAGGCCCTCCGAGGCGCCCGGCATCGCTCCGCCGAAGCTGGCCTCTCGTTCGGCGAAGATGAAGTTGCAGAACGCGGCGAGCGCGAGCCCGCCGCCCGTGCAGCTCCCAC
The DNA here is from genome assembly GCA_964593795.1 of uncultured Myxococcales bacterium. GTDB lineage: Bacteria > Myxococcota_A > Polyangia > JAHFDS01 > JAHFDS01 > JAHFDS01. The sequence goes on from CAZQJC010000060.1 coordinate 15,685, forward strand.
GGACCACAGCGGCGGTGGGGATCCCGAGCTCGATGAGCTGCTCGAAGGCCGGGAGCTGCGAGCCGAGCTCCGCGCGCAGGCGGAAGTCGCGCTCGCCCGCGAACGCGACGAGCTTGATCCGGGCGCGCTGCTCGGCGTCGTCCTCGAGGGCGGCGCACACGGCGCCGACGACCTCCTCGAGCGAGATCGCTTCGTCGCCGCGACGGGCGGCAGGAAGGGTCGCGCGCAGCACCTGCCGCGCGTGGAGGAGATCGATGCGAACGTTGCGCTGCGCCATGACGAGCCTCCGCTCCGAGGGGACAACCAAGCTAGGGAGGTGCGTCTCCTACCTCGCACGACACAGGGAGTCAAGCCTGAACGAGGTGTATTCCAGGACACAATGTGAATGATCAGGAATTACGGGCAGATGCGCTGGCCCGTTCCTGGGGGAAAGGTCGCCGGGGCCGGGCCTCCCGGGTGGACCCATGCCGTGCCGCGTCAGGGCTTCAGGATGACGATGCGGGCCCGCTCGGACGGCGCGTCAACGGTCTGCGTCAAGGGCACGGGCAGCGCCGCGGCGTCGAGCGCGAGCTGACCGGCACGCGCGAAGGCCACGAGCTCCGGCACGAGATCGGGGTGCGCGTCGCGCAGCGGTCGCACGATGGAACCGGCTGCGGCGAGCGTGTCGAGGGGCAGCGGCCCTGCCGCCGGATCCACGAGGAGCAGGGACCCGGCCGGCGAGCCGAGGCGGGCCGCGGCCGCGAGCTCGAGCGGCGAGGGTCGCACCGCGAGCACGTGCCACGGCAGGACGGCCTCGCGCTCGGCGGCGAGCTTGCCGAGGGCCGCGACGTCGGCGATCTCGTCCGCCGCGTGCGCGCCCGCCGCCTGCGCCGTGGCCGCCTCGGCCCCGATCCACAGCACGTGCGCGCCGAGTCGTCGCGCGAGCAGCGCGGCGAGGTGGCACTCCGGGCTGCGGCCCACGACGACGAGGAGCTCGTTCGGGCCCACACCCGCAACGGACAGGGCGTGATGCGCGCGCGCGCCCGAGCCGCCGAGGAGCGCGAGCGGCCACGCGGCGCGATCGGCGGGCCACTCGAGCGCCCCCTCGAGGGCGCACAGGAACGCCGAGGGCACGACGAGGTGGCTCGGAGCGGCATCCACCTCGAGCCGGACCGCGCGCGCGCAGGCCGTCACCACCGCGCGCCGGCAGCTCGGGCACTCGCCACACGGCAGGCACGCGGGCACGATCACGCGCTTGCCGAGCAGCTCGGCAGCGCCGTCCGCGGCCGCCACCACGCGCCCGAGCGCACCTCCCCGCGCGTGCGTCGAACGCTCCGCGGCCTCGACGGCGACCACCACCTCCGCGCCCGCGGGCGCGCGCAGCGGCGCCGAATCGGTGGAACCCGGGCGGTGCGTGAGCACCTCGCGCGGCAGCTCGCCGATCATGTCCCGGGACCTTCAGGCCAGGGCGAGCGCTACTCGTCGTCGCCGAGCATCTCGGCGCCGGCCAGATCGATCTCGTTGGTCTCGCTCGACAGGGGCTTTCGGCCGTCGTCGCGGGCGTGGACCTCGACGCGCGCGCCGCTCACCTCCGGAAAGCCCTGGTCCTCGCCGCCGTCCGGCTCCCCCGCCGCGACGGCGTGCGTCGCGTCGGCGCTCTCGGCTGCCCCCTCGCCCTCGACGTGTGCGGCCGCACCCACGGACCCGTTGGTGGCGAGCGTCGCCACCCGGCCTGCATGGCCGTTCTCGGCTCCGCGGCGCACCCGGAACCGCTCGATGGCGGTGCACAGGTCCTTGTACGGAATCATGCCGATTACCTTAGCGGATCGGCAGGCGGATCTCCATCGGCTTGTCCTCGCGCAGGATCTCGAGGACGAGCTCGCTCGCGCGGCGCAAGGATTGCCAGACCTCGAAGAAGACCTCGGGCCGCTCCATCGAGCGACGGTTGACCCGCACGAGGATGTCCCCGGGCCCGACGACGCCCTCGAGGAGCGGGTCGAGGCCGATGATGCGCCAGCCGAGGAACTTGCCGCCGCGCAGCACCGCCTTGCGGTTCACCCGCTGCAGGAAGCGCGCGGGGCCCGCGTCGAGGATGGCGTCGAGCTCGAGGCGCGAGATGCCGTCGCGGGGCGCGGGCCTCGCAGCGCGGGCGGGCACGGGCGGTCCGAGCTCGGTCGGCTCCGCCTTCACGCCCCCTGGGCTCTCGAGCTCGGCCGGCGCCTCGCCGACGGGTTCGGGGCCCTGCGGGTGCGCGCAGGCCGTCGGCGCGAGGAGCGAGAGGACGAGCCAGGCGCGCCTCAAAGGATGGTCTCCACGAGGGCGAGGAGCTCGCGGAGCACCGCCTCCGGCTCCCGGCCGCCGTCGACGATCGCGACGCGCTCGCCCTTTTCGGCGAGCCGCTCGAACACGCGGTCGTAGTGCTCGGCGACGCGACGCTGCACGGGAAGGTCATCGTAGCGCTCGACGGCCCGGCCGGCACGCGCGCGCCGGAGCGCCGCGGTCTCGGCGGGGACGCGCAGCAGGACCGCGAGATCCGCGGCCCGCGCGCGGTGGTTGATCCGCTCGACGAACTGGGCGTCGGTCTCCGTCGCCTGATAGGCGAAGGACGAGTGGTAGTAGCGGTCCGACACCACGATCGCGCCTCGCTGCAGCGCCGGGACGATCTCGCGCGCGAGGTGATCGGCGCGGTCCGCGGCGAAGAGGAGCGCCATCGTCGTGCCGTCCACGGGTGCGTGGGCGCCGCCCAGGATCTTGCGCAGGAGCTGTCCCACCGGGCCGGTCGAGGGTTCGCGGGTGCCGTGGGCGTCGTGCCCCTTCATGGTGAGCTCGGCGACCAGACGCGCGGTCTGCGTCGTCGTTCCCGCACCATCGATGCCCTCGATGACCACGAAGCGTCCGGACACGGCGCCCGATCGTAGCGCGGAACGACCGAAGCGAACCAGGAACTAGGAACCGGAACCTAGTCCCTGGTTCGTTCCTCGCGCTGGAAATTCCTGCTGGTGGGGGAACTCCCCCCAGGGCTCGGGGGTCGAGTCCGCAGTTGCGGACTGAAGTCCGCGGACTGCCGTAGCGAATACGCAGCAGATCCGTGGATCGATACTTGCTGGGAAAAGTCTGCGTGAGGCTCGCCCATCTCCTGCCGCTCGCAGTCCTCGCCTGCAGCCCGGCGACGCTGGACCTCTCCCGGGGACGCGGCGAGGACAGCCCAGGGCTCCAGACCGGCTACGAGATCACGCCCGCGAGCGCCTACGATCCGGCGCAGACGGCAACCGCCGCCGCAGACTTCGACGCCCGCGCGCCGCAGGTGATCTACCTGTCGTTCGACGGCGAGAAGATCATCGGCTGCAGCAACCACTGCTCCGACGCGGCGACGAACCGCTCCTGGGTCCTCGGCGAGACCAAGACCGTCCCTGCGTTCGACCACACGCCCTACGGCAAGGATCGGGCGGCCGTGATCGCCGACCTCGTGGCGCGCGTCCGCACCCTCTACGACGGGTTCAACGTCGAGTTCACGACCACGCGGCCGACGAGCGGCGCCTACTCGCTGATCGTCGTGGGCGGCGACTCGGCGCTCATGGCGAGCAAGCAGCAGGTTGTGTCGAGCTCTCCGGCCGACTGCGGCAACCAGAACCGCAGCGACGTCGGCTTCGTCTTCGCGAACGCGTTCGCGCTCGGCGTGGACCTGCTCGCGGTCAACGTGGCGCACGAGACCGGCCACACCCTGGGCCTCGCCCACGTCGATCGCCCGGGCGACATCATGTACAAGTACCTGCAGGCGCCCGCGACCTTCTCCACGGCGGCGGCGCCGGTGGTGACGGCGGACGGCGCGTGCCCGAACACGCCCGTCCAGAGCGCCGCGGACCTCCTGCGCCGCAACGTCGGCGTGCCCTTCCTGCGCGGCCAGCCCACCGACACGACGAGCGCCCCGAAGAGCGACTTCGATCCGCCCGCGGTGACCGTGCTCTCGCCGATGCCGAACACCGTCTTCCCGCAGTACACCGAGGTCTCGATCCAGGTGGATGTCGAGGACCAGAGCTCGCTCGCTTCCGTGGAGCTCGTGTGGCTGTGGAACGGCTCGCGCCGGCTCGCCACCAGCGTGGGCGGCAGCCGCTACGAGTTCCGCCTGCTCGTGGGCGAAGGCGAGCGGCAGTTCCAGATCGTCGCCCGCGACGCCGCCGGCAACGAGCGCGTCACCCCGTCGACCTACATCTACTTCGAGTAGTCCGGACCCACATCGATACGCGGGCCCGACGGTGCATCGATACGCACCTCGAGCAACTCGTGGCTGAGCTGTGTGCCCCCCACTTCGCGCTCCGCCTCATGATTAGTCACATCTGCCTAGGCAGATGGAATGTCCTTCTGGGAGTCCAGCACCCCAGAACTTCTGGCCCCTTACACCACGCCCGGCCTCACCCCCGCAGAGCGTTGGGGTCGCGCAACCGCCCCTCTCCCGTCGGGAGAGGGGCCCCGCAACAGT
>CAZQJC010000061.1:0-2226 GCA_964593795.1 uncultured Myxococcales bacterium
GCGTCACCTTCCTCACGACGTTCGCGCGCGAGAGGTTCCCTTCCGCCTTCGCCTCCCCGATCGCTGCCTCGACGGCCTCATCGCTCACGTTGTCGGCCATGGCGTAGGCGTTCACGGTCGCGTCGCCGGGAGCGAGGTAGACACTCGGCGAGACCAAAGTCTTCTCACGATGTTGATCGGAGCGCTGGTCTCCACGGGTGTTGATCCTCCCCTCCGCCTGCCCCTTGCGGATCGCGAGCCCGATGCAGCGCTCGGCGCGGCGCACGATCTCGGCTGCTGACAACTCGGCATCCTTCCCGAGCTGGCGCTGAATCGTGTAGACACGGATGGCTTCGGCTTGCGACTTGATCTCGGAGATCCGCTCCATGTCGTCGCCGGCAAGCGCGGCAGCAAGCCACTCCTTCGCTCTCTCGCACGAGACGATGATCCGCGCGCCGGGGTCGCGCGCGAGACTAAGATCAGCATCGGTCGGGAGCGACGGAAGTACGCTCACGACGCGAGCCTCCTCGGCGAGAGCCGGTCGAGCCTGCCGGCACGAGTCCCGCCCCTCGTGGGGCGGCAGGCGGTCACGGCTGCGCCTCGCAGCCCGTCCAGCCGTGCTCCGCGCCCGCAGTGAGGAGCGCCTGCGCGCGGGCCACGCGGTACGCCTGGCTCGCCTGCGCGATGGCCACGCCGTACGCCTGGCTCGCCTGCGCGATGGCCACGTCGTACGCCTGGTTCGCCGGCGCGATGGCCACGCGGTATGCCTGGCGCGCCGGCGCGATGGCCACGTCGTACGCCTGGTTCGCCTGCGCGATGGCCACGCCGTATGCCTGGAGCGCCTGCGCGAAGGCCACGCGGTATGCCTGGCGCGCCGGCGCGGAGAGCACGTGATCTGCGAACCAGGAGAGATCGAGCCCCAGCCCGGCGGCGCGCAGCAGCGCCTCGCGCGTGATCTCGACGCCGTCGGGCCACTCGGCCGAGAAGGTGGCCACCTGGTCGTGACAGGCGTCGCGGTCCTCCAGCCACGCGCGCGTGATCGTGGGCGCGGCGCGGGACGGGGCGGTCATCGCGCGTCCTCCGTCGAGGCCTCGATGTGCGCGGCGATCGCCTCGTAGGCCGGTGCGTACGCGGCGAGGTCCTCGGCGGCGCGCATCTTCCGCGCATCCTCGCGGTACGAAGCGGCGAGCGCGCGGCGCTGCTCCGGGGTGCGATGCCGGCGCAGTTCGTCGCGCAGCACTCCAGTCGCGTGGGGGTACTGGCACAGATCGGGGAGCGGTTGCATGGGGCCTCCTGTTGAATCGATCGTGCCAGTCGGCACGCATGCAGTCAAGCCAAAAAATGCCGTAGGGCACTTTTTTTTCGGGCTCCGTCCGGTCTTCCGGCTTGACGAAGTCGTGCCGATCCGCACATATTCCCCGCATGACCCTGGGCCAGTGGCTCGGCGACCGCACGGACGGATGGCTCGCATCCCAAATCGGGATGGGCTGCCATCCGTCCACGATCAGCCGCATTCGCCGCGGGGCGCGAAAGGCGAGCCTCCCGCTTGCCCTCGCCATCGAGCAGGTGACGAGCGGCGCCGTACGAGCCGAAGACCTCCCCCTCTCGGGGCGGACCCGCGCGATCCTGTTAGCCTTCCGGGAAGGCGCAGCGTGAGCACCGATATCGACTGCCGATCTCGTGCCGCCGTCGAGCGCGTGCGTGCTGCCATCGCGGCGGCGCCCGCCGAGCGAATGGCGCGGCTAGTCGGGCCGCTGCGCCGAGTCCTTGAGGCGCGTGCGCAGGCGCAGACGCTACGCGAGATCGGCGAGCGCATGCGCGTGACCCGACAAGCCATCGCGCACCGCGAGCGATGCGCGCTTGAGGCGCTCGCGCGAGATCCGCTGGAGCGGATGGGCGAGCCCGAGACGGATCTCACGCTCGACACCGTAGAGCAGATCGACGCGCTCGAACGCGCGCGGGGCGGGAAGTGGCGCGAGTCGAGGACGCTCGCGCCGGACGAAGAGGTGATCGAGGACGCGCGGCTCACGTGAGCACGCGCACGACGCGCAGGCCAGCAGCGGGCAGCTCAGCCTGCTCTAGCAGGCTCCATCTCGCCGGGGGGTGAGGGGTGGCGACGGATAGCGTCTACACGCTGGCGCAGGTCGAGATGGTGCGCGAACGCGCGCGCGAAGGCGCGTTCGGCGTGAATGCGGGCATGATCTACGTGCTCGCGCGGATGCTCGCCGAGCGCATGCGCGCCGAGGC
>CAZQJC010000062.1:0-5612 GCA_964593795.1 uncultured Myxococcales bacterium
CACCCCGCTCCATTTCGCGAGTTTGCAGGCTCCGATGGACAGGCTTCAGGCTACGGGCTTCAGGCTACGGCCGGACCCGGATCTCCGGCCGTAGCCCGTGGCCCGAAGCCCGTCGCCCGATCGTGAGGCCGCGTAGCGGAAGCACGATCGCTGGTCTAGCCCATCCTGACCGCGCGCATCGAGAGCGAGCGGTCGAAGCCGGTGATCGGGAAGGTCACCGTGTCCTTGTCGTCCGCGGCGCCGGCGGCGTAGAGGAGCGGCAGGTAGTGGTCGGGCGAGGGGTGCGCCTTGCGGCCGTCGTCGCTGGTCAGCGCGCGCTCGAGGGCGCCCGTGTCGTGCTGCTCGAGGGCGGCGGCGATGTCGCGATCGAAGGCGGCCGCCCAGGGCGCGGTGCCGCCGCGGCCGGCCTGCAGCGACTCGAAGTAGTCGCCGAGGTTGTGGGTGACGTTGCCGCTGCCGAGGACGAGGATGCCCTCGTCGCGGAGCGGCGCGAGCGCGCGGCCGATCGCGGTGTGCTCGGCCGCGGGTAGGCGCCGGTCGATGCTGAGCTGGAGCACGGGCACGTCGGCGGCCGGGCGCAGGTGGTGCAGCACGGACCACGTGCCGTGGTCGAGACCCCAGTCGTTCGAGACGCCGCCGCGCGGGCGCGCGAGGAGCTCCGAGACGCGCCGTGCGAGCGCCGCGTCGCCGCGGGCCGGGTACTGCATCTCGAAGAGCGCACGCGGAAAGCCGCCGAAGTCGTGGAGCGTGGGCGGCGCGTCGTTGCCGGTCACGAACGTGCCCGGGATGTACCAGTGCGCGGACACCGACAGGATCGCGCGCGGGCGCGGCAGCTTCTCGCCGAGCGAGCGGAAGGCCTGCGACCAGGCGTTGTCCTCGATGGCGTTCATGGGCGAGCCGTGCCCGATGAACACGACGGGCATGCGTCCCAGCGGGCTCGGGGTGTTCATGGCCGGTCTTCCTTCCGTCGCCTTCTTGCCGCATCCGACGCCGGCGAGCGCCCCGAGGCCGAGCCCGAGGAACGTCCGCCGGTCGAGGGTGCCGCGACTCACGAGGGAGATTGTGGGGCGGCCGGCGCGCTCGCACCAGCCGCTGCGCCGCGCACGCATCGTTGCTCGCAGAGCATCAATGTGGCGGGGCGGTCACCCGATGCGCCGCCGCTCCAGCCAGGCGCCGGCCAGGATCGAGGTGACGAGCGCGACGAGGACGAGCGTCGTGCGCATCGCAGGGCTCACGATGCCGGCGTCGCCCGCGACCTGCGCGAGCACGATGCCCGGGCCGCCGCGCGCGTTCATCGCGACCGCGAGGTCGACGGCGGCGCCGTGGGGCTCGCCGGCCAGGCGCCCGCCGAGGTAGACGCTCGCGGCCTTGGCCAGGCAGGCGTACCCGAGGAAGGCCGCGAGGAGCCCCGGCGCGAGGTCGTGCAGCAGATCGAGGCGCAGGCCGACCGCGCCGAAGTAGAGCGGGACGAAGAACGCGAGCGAGAAGCCGCGCCCCGCGTCCTCCGCGCGCTTCTCCTCGGCCGCGCGGTCGGGATCGGGGCTGCGCGCGCCCGAGGCGCGGACGACGATGCCCGCCAGGAACGCGCCGAACATCGGCGCGACCCCGAGGAACGCCGCCAGGACGGTCAGCGTCATCATCGTGGTGAGCTGCGAGGCGAGGGTGTTCGAGCGCCGCACGAGGTCGAGCCGCGAGGTGGTGATGGCGTGGTGGACGCGCGGCCCGACAGCGAGGGCGACCCCGAAGAACGCGACGGAGATCGCCACGTGGTAGGCGGTCGAGAACCGCGCGAGCGCACCGCCCGCGCCGAGCCCGAGCCACGCCGGGACGAACGCGACGGCGTCGCCGTGGCTGACCAGCGCGAGCGCGACCGCGAGGACGACGTAGAGCAGCAGATCCTCGACGATCGCGGCGCCGAGGACGATGCGCGCGAACCGGGTTTGCAGCAGGCCCAGGTCGAGGAAGATGCGCGAGATGACCGGGATGCTCGTGACCGCGACGGCGATCGCGACGACGAGCGCGAGGGCGGTGCCGTGGCCCGCGGGGCCGACGAGCTGCGCGGGATCCCACAGCGCGAGGAAGGCCGCGCCGGCCCCGACGGGCAAGAGCGTGCCCGCCGCGACGAGGCCGACCACCGTGCGACGCTCGGCCGGGGCGAGCCGCGGGCGCAGCTCGAGGCCGGAGGTGAACATGAGCAGGTACAGGCCGAACTGGGCGCTGGCCGCCAGCACCGCCTGGACGAGCAGGTTCTCGTCGAAGATCCGGTGCTGCAGCGCGGGCGCGAGGGCGCCGAGGACCGTGGGCCCGAGCAGCACGCCGCCGGCGATCTCACCGATGACGCGCGGCTGACGGACGCGCGCGAAGAGTGCCCCGCCCCCGTGCGCCGCCACGAGCAGCGTCACGACCGCGAACAGGGCCTCGGCGTGATCGCGCGGTCCGAAGGTCATCCCGGCAGCCGTCGCGCCAGCGCTCGCTCGTCCAGTTGCGCCACTGTGCTCCCCGTCCGGAGGACAGCATACGGCCAGCGGACCCTGAGCCGCGAGCGCAGCGAGCGCGAGGTGCTCACCGAGGCACCGGATGGCCCGCGCCTCGATGTGGGTCCGGACTACCTGCGCCAGCGGTAGGCGCGCAGGAGGTACAGGCCCACGACGAGGTTCGCGACCGAGCTCGGGGCGAGCGTCGCCTTGGCGAACCACGTGGTGTCCCGGGCCACGAGGACGTAGGTTGCGTCGGTGAAGATGTCCGAGAGGCGCACGCCCGCCACGACGGCGAGCCACATGGCGTCCTTGCGCCATCGCCGGAGCGCGATGGCCTGGCAGACCGCGAACGCCGCCCAGTTCGCCGCGCAGCGGCGCAAGAATCCCTCAGGGTCCTCGTAGCCGACCCCGTGGAAGACGCGGAACCAGAGCTCGGGAAACGCCCCCGCCCAGAGCGTCAGCGTGACGTCGAACAGCACGAGCCCGACCAGGAGGCCCTGGACGCGGCGCTCGGTCATCACAGCGCGAACGTCATCCAGGCCTGCACCGCGACGCCGCCCTGCTTCCTGGTGCAGGCGAGCTCGAGGTCGACCAGGCGTTCGCCGGCGTCCTCGCGCTTGGCCGCCACCCGCGCCGAAAGCACGAGCACGTCGCCAGGCCACACCTGTTCGACCCAGCGGACGCGTGTCCTTCGCACGTTGTCGGGGCCGAGCCAGTCGGCGGCCCAGGAGGCGAGCGCTCCGGCCTGGAACATGCCCACCGCGAGCGGCGCCGGGTAGCCCGCGGCCTTCGCGAAGGGCTCGTCGTGGTGGATCGGGTTCATGTCGCCCGACGCGCCCTGGTAGCGCACGAAGTCGGTCCGGGTCACGGGGCCGATCTCGCGCGGCGCGGGGCCGGCGCCCACCGTCAGCTCCTCGAAGCGCACGGTCATGATCCCGCGTACCACGCCGCGGGGCGCGCCGGCAAACCAAAGTGGAACACGTTCCAGTAGGAATAGAACGTGTTCCACTTTTTCCTTGCGGGGGCGGCGCGGGCGGTGTTCGATCGCCGCATGCGACTCGGCTTGCAGGTGGGCTACTCCGGCGCCCGTGTGGCGATCGACATCGACTTCGTGCGGCAGGCCGAGAGCCTCGGCTACCACTCCGTCTGGACCGCGGAGGCGTGGGGCTCGGACGCGATCTCGCCGCTCGCGTGGATCGCCGCGCAGACCACCAAGATCAAGCTCGGCACGTGCGTGATGCAGCTCCCCGGCCGCTCGCCCGCAAACGCGGCCATGACGGCGATGACGCTCGACGCGCTCTCCGGCGGGCGCTTCATCATGGGCCTCGGGACGAGCGGGCCACAGGTCGTCGAGGGCTGGCACGGCGTGCCGTTCGACAAGCCGCTCACGTGGCTGCGCGAGTACGTCACGATCGTCCGGCAGATCTTCGCGCGCGAGCAGAACCTCGAGTTCTCGGGCGAGCGCTACCAGATCCCGTATCGCGGGCCCGGCGCCACCGGCCTCGGCAAGCCGCTCCGCAGCATCCTGCACGGCCGCAAGGACATCCCGATCTACACGGGCTCGATGGCGCCGAAGAGCCAGGCGATGAGCGCCGAGATCGCGGACGGCATGCTGCTGACGTGCATGCACCCGGAGCGCTTCGACGTGATCGAGAAGAACCTCGCCGAGGGCTTCGCCCGAGTGCCCGGAAAGGGCCTCGACCGCTTCGACGTCGCGCCGACGGTGGCGGTGATCCTCGGCGACGACCTCGACGCCTGCCGCGCGCCGCTCAAGGAGAGCCTCGCCCTCTACATCGGCGGCATGGGCGCCCGGGACAAGAACTTCTACAACGAGTACATCCGCCGCGTGGGCTACGAGGCCGACGCGGTCCGCATCCAGGACCTGTACCTGTCGGGCAAGCGCAAGGAGGCCGTGGCCGCCGTGCCCGACGCGCTCGTGGACGCGCTCCACCTCGTCGGGCCCAAGGAGCGCATCCGCGATCGCTTCGCCGCGTGGAAGGCGTCGAAGGTCGGCACGCTCATCATCGGCACGCAGCAGCGCGAGGCCATGCAGCTCGTGGCCGAGCTCGCGCAGACCTGAGCACGTTCGACCACACCTGCCCACCGGGCCGCGGAGGGCCGACGCCAGGTGTTCGCGTTGCCGCGCAGGTGCTAACGTACGCGCATGCAGCCTTCGCTGTTCGAGCGCCTCGGCGGGGAAGCCGCGATCGAGGCCGCCGTCGTGCAGTTCTACGAGCGCGTGATGGCAGACCCCCTGCTCTCGCCCTTCTTCCAGCACCTCGACATGCCCGCGCAGATCGGCAAGCAGATCGCGTTCATGACGATGGCCTTCGGCGGTCCGAACCACTACACGGGCGCCGACCTGCGCACGGCGCACGCGCCCTTCGTGAGACGGGGGCTCGGCGACGCGCACTTCGACGCGGTGGCGGGGCACCTCAAGGCCACGCTCGAGAACCTGGGTGTCGCGGCCGCGACCGTGACCGAGGTGATCACGCTCGTGGCAGGTACGCGCAACGACGTGCTGGGACGCTGACGATGCAGGAAGTCGACGGCGTCTTCGATCGCGTCCTCCTCGACGAGGACGGCAGGCAACGCTGGCTCCGGCCGGCCGAGTACTTCGCGCTGCCGCTCCCGGTGCGCATCCAGCACCTCCTCAAGCGAACGGTGTCGTTCTACCGCGGCAGCAGCGAGGTCGACCGCAACGTCGCCCTCGACGCCCTGCGCCGCGCGGCTACCGCGGCCTGACGATCAGTCCTCGACGAGCGAGAGGGCCTGCCGCGGGCAGCGGCTGACGGCGAGCTCGACCTTGGCGCGCAGGGCGGGATCGGGGCGCTCCACGAGGATGTGGAGCTTGTCCTGCCCGTCCACCTGGAAGACCTCCGGGCAGATCTTCATGCACCGGGCGTTGCCCTCGCACTGATCGGTGTCGACCACGACCCGCACTAGTGCTGCCCGTCAGAAGTGGACCGGCATTCAGACACGTGAGCGCTGTGCACGCCAGGTGGGGGCAGCACTCGCGCACGCGGAGCGTGCGCAAGACCAGCACCTAGGGCCGCTCGTCGGACCAGCTGGAAGCCTTGGGAATCCCGGACGGGCAGCACCAGGTGTCTCGTTGGCTCGCGCTCCGCGCTCGCG
>CAZQJC010000063.1:0-49781 GCA_964593795.1 uncultured Myxococcales bacterium
TGTTTTCTCCCGCTCCGCCCTCCGGGCTGCGCGGGTCCCTGTGGCGTGCCTTGGGGCGGCCCGGCGGCCCGCCACGTAGTACCTCGCCACAGCGTTCCTCCAGAGCTCGAACCCATCATCTTCACTGTGGCGACGTACTAGGGCAGGAACGGCAGGACGTCGCGCGGCTGATCGCGCGGTCGCGTGTGCGGCGACAGGCCGTGGTGCGAGAGCGCGGTCTCGAGACCCTGCTTGACGCGGTTCCCCTCGAGCCGCTCGGCCAGGAGCAGGGCATCACCGAGATCTGCGAGGTCCGTCGTGCCGCCAGGCAGCGCCACCAGCGCGCGCATGGCGACCCGGGCGGCGTGACGCTCCCCCTCGACGCTGCCCAGCTTGCGGCGGGCGGCATCACGGAGGTCCCATAGCGTGCTCGCGACGATCATGCCGGTGATGTGCGGATCCGCATCCGCGTCCTCCGGCCACCTCCGCGCCGCGTTGCAGCGTCGTCCCGGCTGGGTCGGGTCGAAGCCGATCTTGCCGAGGTAGTGGCTCGCTTCGCCGGTGCGGGCGAGCTCCGCGGTGAAGCGCTCGGCCGACAGGGGATTCCCATGCAGGGCGCAGCTCAGGTAGTCCGCGTAGCCCTCGTGGATGGAGCCGTCGAGCGTCCGCGGACCCGCCGGGAGGAGGTCAGGGGCGAGCGCGAACACGGCCGCGTGACCGGTCTCGTGGACCACCACGTCTCCGTCGAGGGCGACGTTGAACCCCGTGACCGCGCCGATCGAGATCAGATCGGCCCGCAGATCGTACCAGGCGTTGAGCTGCGCGATCGCCCCGAGCTTGACGGCGAGCGGCTCCTGCCGGGCCCAGAGCCCATAGCCACCCAGCCACCGCGCCGTGGCGTCGACGTGGAAGTACGCCATGACCTCGGCGAACTGCCGGTCGCGGGGCCGGAAGTCGAAGTTGAACGCCTGGTCGCCGCGGTTGACGCGCCGGCCGCGGGCGAGCGTCACGTCGACGTGCTCGCCGCGCAGGTAGCCCGACCCGTCGAGCCCGGGGAGCTCCACCGACTCGGACATCGGCGTCGCCCACTCGTTCTCCCGGTAGACGTCCCCATGCCCGGTGAGCTCGAAGATGGGCGTCGTCCGGCGCAGCACCTCACCCGATCGGGCGTCGATGAAGACGTCCCCGTAGGTCCCCTCGAGCCGCCACGTGGGCCGCCCGGTGCCCTCGCTCGTCAGGGTGTAGCCGAGCGTCGCGCGGGCGGTCGTGGTCGGATCGATCCCCGCCGCGTGCTCTGCTTCGGTGCGGCCGAGCGACGCGTCCGCGCCCGGCCGAGCGCCGTCGACCCAGGTGCTGCGCGCCGCCACGATCTCGCCGCGCCCGTCGAGCAGGACGCTGACGCCGGCTCCGAACAGCGGGCGATCCGCGACGCGCTGCTCGAGCGCGACCGTGGTGATGCCCGCGCTCGTGCGGATCGCGCTGACCGCGAGGCCCTCGAGCGACTCCGGCAGCCCGAACGCAGCGCGGCTTCCCTCGAGGAAGCGCCGTGCGCGGTCCGCGGGATCGGTGGGGGGCTCGTCGGTCTGCTGATCTTGCGGGGACATGTCCCCATCGCGCAGGACGCGGACCAGCCGGCCATCGCTACGCCAGCGCAGCAGGAAGCGCACGCCGCCCACCTCGGCGGTGTCGTCCCCGGGGTTGGCCGGCAGCGGCGCCACCGCGCCCTCGCCGGTCCCTGGCGGCCGCCCTCGCGGCGGTGAGGCCGCGCCTCCACCCTCGTCAACGGGGGGGAGCACGGCGGTCGCGTCCGCGCAGGCCGCGAGGGACAGCGCGCCCAGCGACGCGCACACGTAGGCCCATCGAGCGCCCCGCAGGGGCGCCCGCTCGATCGTGGTCATGGTTCCTCCTCTGGTCGGACTTCGGGCGATTGTCTCGGGCTGACTCCGCTAGAGCGCGCGCCGTGCCTCGGGCTCGGGCCCTGGGTCATCGGCTCGGCGCAGCGTCGTCTTGCCCTCCACGGTCAGGTACATGCGGATACGCGAATACGTCTTCGCGCCGATGCCGCGGATCTTCCGCAGCTCCTCGATCCGTCGAAAGGGGCGCCGCTGCCGGCGGGCGACGATGGCCTCGGCGCGCGCAGGCCCGATCCCCGGCAGAAGCCCCAGCTCGTCGGGGGTGGCGCCGTTGACGTTGATCTGGCCAGCGAGGGGCCGGGCCCGATCACGCGCCACAGCCTCACCGACCGTGAAGAGCAGCAGCAGGACGCAGAGCGCCCCGCAGATCCGCGAGCGGCTCACGCGGCCCGCTCCGCCGCGAGACTCGGCCGTCCGACGAGGCCCGAGGGTAGCTCGAACGGATCCTCCTCCTCGCGCCGGCGGCCCTCGTCGCGCTCCCGGCGCTGGAACTCCCGCACCTGCAGCTCTCCGTTGACCGGCAGGGCATCGAGCTTGAGCGTGATCGATCCGTCTCGGTTGACGAAGCCGGTACCGACGCGCGACCAGCGCGTGTGCTTCTCGCCCTCACCGTACTTCACGATCGTGTAGATGGTGCGCAGCCTCTCGTCCGGGTAGCTCATGGTTCACCTCCGCCGCTTGATCGCGGACGTCGGCCGCTAGAGCACCGCGCGTGCCAGCCGCAAGCCCGCGAACACGCGTGCTCGCTTCCGGGCGTGGACGGCATACCGGCCGAGTGCGGACGGAATACCGTCCAGTGGACGGAATACCGTCCAGCGGCGCTACGGCGTGCGGGCCGCTACCCTGCGAAGAAACAGAACCGGATCTGGCCGGGCCGCGGATCCTGCTCGGTGGGTACCCGCTCGGCGCCGCCGAAGCCGGTCTGCCGGCATTCGAGGCCCTGGCGACAGTCCCCGCCGCTCTCGCAGGTCTTCATGCAGAACCGGCGCTCGTTCGCGCGGGGCGCGCACAGGGCGTCGCTCGTGCAGTGCTCGCTCGACTGGCAGCCGCTCGGCGCGCCGATCGCCTCCGCCGTCGGATCGCAGCTCCGCGTGGCGAACTCGACCGGGTAGAACCGCACGCACGTCGATTCCTCGGGGCAGCTCGTGGCGTCGCAGCCCTCGATCGAGCAGTAGCCGTTCTTGCCGCTCGTGGCGTCGATGCACTGGCGCGTCCCGTCGGTCGCACAGTCGACGTTGACCGCGCACTCGTCCCCGATGTTGCGCCCACACGCCGCCGCGCCGAGCGCGAGGACGAGCGCAAGCATGGAGATCCGGAGAGTTCCGCCGACGAGCACGGCGCGAATAAAGCACACCGCCGAACCTGCTACAATCCCAACGGTCGGCGATGTTGACGCTCCTGACCACAAACAATTCCGCCCTGCTCCGGCAGATCGCCAACGCGAGCTTCGAACGCGCGGGGGTGACACCCATCGTCGCGGAGACCGGGGAGCAGGCACTCGACCTCGCGCGCAAGCACCACCCCCGCATCGCGGTGCTCGACGCAGACCGGCCCGGCCTCGACGGCTTCGACGTCTGTCGCCGCATGAAGGAGGATCCGGAGCTGCGCCGGACCCGGGTCATGCTGGTCCTCGAGGGCGTGCTCGACCGCCCGCGCCTGGTGCGGCTGCAGAAGGCCTCCTGCGACGACCTGTTCTCGCTGCCGGCGCCCTTCGGCGAGCTCTACCAGCACGTGGCGCGCCTTTGCGGGCTGCCCGCGCGCGCGAGCCGGCGCATCGCGCTCGAGCTGCGGGCCGAGCTCGAGAGCGGCGCCACGCCGATCCACGGCCGCGTGGTCAACCTCTCGCGCGAAGGCGCGCGGGTGGAGCTCGACCAGTCCTTCACCGCGCGCGAGCTCCGCATGCGCCTGTCCCGCTCGGACCACGAGCGTGCGGCCTTCGTGCGCGCCCGCGTCGTGCGCGCCGATCCGCTGGGTACGGGCGTCGCGCTCGGCGTCGCGTTCTCCGAGCTCTCGCCCGAGGTGCGCGCGCTCGTGGACGACCTGGCGCTCTGGGACGTGGTCGACACCGACCTCGGCCAGCAGGTGCTCCTGCAGGGTGACTTCACGGAGCGCACCGACTTCGGCTCGCTGCTCACCCACCTCTCCGTGGGCACCGGGCCGGTCGAGATCGACCTGTCCGCCGTCCGCTACATGAACTCGTCCGGCGTCCGCAACTGGATCACGTTCCTGCGGCGGCTGGAGGGGCAGCGCAAGGGCTCGTCCATCGGCTTCGTGCGCTGCTCGGTGGGCTTCGTCTCGCAGGCCGGCATGGCGCCCGAGGTCCTCGGCGGTGCGCAGGTGGTCTCGCTGTGGGCGCCGTACCACTGCGACGCCTGCAACCAGAGCGAGGAGCGCCTGCTGCAGGTGGCGGCGCTCCTGCAGCCGCTCGACGAGGAGCCCACCGAGGCCGCGCCCGTCGGGGCCAACGTCGTCTTCCCGGCCGGCCGCAAGGCGCGCCTCGAGCCGCCTCGCTTCTCGTGCGGCTCCTGCGCGGGTGAGCTCGTCTTCGACGAGCTGCCCGAGCGCTACTTCGCCTTCCTGAGCGCCGCCGGCTAGCGTCGTCGCTTCGCGTCGCCCCTCGGGCGCGCCGCGCTCGCCTCGGAGACGGAGTGGACCTCGGCGACAGCCCGCTCGCCCAAAAAGGCTTCACGCAGTCAGGGGCACCCCCTAGACTCGCGCTGCACGTCATGCAGAAGCGCGAGATCGACGCGGAGATCGCACGGCTCGAGGCCTCTTTCGCGAAGGCCGGTGCGGGCTACGGCTCGACGGGCTGCGAGGGCGCGGTGTCCTGCCAGTTCTGCGAGCGCTCCGTCGACTGCACGCGCTGCACGCGCTGCAGCGGGTGCGACGGCTGCGTGGACTGCACGAACTGCCAGGACTGCGTGGCCTGCCGGGGCTGCACGCAGTGTCAGGCGTGCCGGAGCTGCGAGCGCTCGGCGTACCTGCAGCGCTGCTTCGCCTGCGTGGACTGCACGTACTGCTTCGGCTGCGTGGGCCTCGCGGGCAAGGAGTTCCACATCTTCAACGTCCCCTGCACGCGCAAGGAGTACTTCGCGAGGCTCAAGGAGCTGTCCGTCCGGTGAGGGCCGTGGTCCAGCGCTGCAGCCGCGCGGAGGTGCGCGTCTCCGGGCGCGTCCTCGGCAAGGTGGGCCGCGGCTTCGTGGTCCTGCTCGGCGCGGGAGCGGGCGACACCGACGACGATCTCTCCTACGTCGTCGACAAGATCGCGACGCTGCGCGTCTTCTCCGACGCCGACGGAAAGATGAACCTCGCGCTGCCGGACGTTGGCGGCGCGGTCCTGCTCATCTCGCAGTTCACGCTCTACGGCGACTGCAGGAAGGGGCGGAGACCCTCCTTCGTGCACGCGCTCGAGCCGGCCGCAGCCAAGGCTTTCTACCTGCGCTGCGCGGACGCGCTCGGTCTGCGTGGCATCCCCGTCGAGCTCGGCGAGTTCGGTGCCGACATGGAGGTCGACCTCGTCAACGACGGCCCGGTGACGCTGCTCATCGACTCGCGGAAGGCGTTCTGATGCGCAGGCCATATCCGTTTATCCGCATGAGCGCATGCGTCTGCGTGGTGGTCGCCGCCCTCGGCGGCCGGCCGGCGGTGGCGTCGGTGCCCGACCTCTTCGGGCTCGGCGCACGCGCCCCCGGCATGGCCGGCACGGGCATCGCAGGCGCCAGCGGCTGGGAGGCGTCCTACGGCAACCCCGGGGCGCTGTCCGCCGCGGCCGGCCGGCGCCTCACGCTCGGCTACGTCTTCGGTCACTTCGGGACCTCGATCGACGACGTCAGCCGCGCGCCCGAGGACACGCACGCCGCGGTCATCGGCGCGACGCTGCCGCTTCCGCTCGGCGGGTTCATGAAGGACCGGATGGTCCTCGGCCTCGGCTTCGTGCTGCCGGCGGGCGTCATCACCCGCGCGCGCGTCCCCACCGACGACGAGGCGCGGATGGCGCTCCTCGACACGCGCACGCAGGTGGTCGGCATCGACGTCGCCGCCTCGATCCGCGTCCACGATCGCGTCTCGATCGGCGGAGGCGTGCTCGCGCTGGCGGCGCTCAAGGGCCGCATCCAGCTCTCGGCCGACGCGGCAGGGCGCATCGGAGCGCTCTCGGACCAGCAGCTCGTGGCGGACTATGCGCCGCTAGGCGGCGTGCTCGTGCGCGTGACCGACGAGGTCGAGATCGGCGCCGTCTTCCGTGGTGAGAGCCGGGCTGGCTTCGACGTGGCGGTGGACAACCAGCTCGGTGACAAGCTGCCGCTCGGCCTGCCCGTCATCCGCATCGCTGGCGTCGCGCAGCTCGACCCGATGCAGGCGGGCGCCGAGGCTGCCGTTCGCCTCGGCCGCACGCTCCTCGTCGGCGGCGCGACCTGGAAGCGCTGGAGCGCGTACCCGCGCCCCACCGACAAGCCGACGCGCGCGTCACCGGAGCCGCCGGCGCCCGGGTTCTCCGACACCGTGGTCCCGCGCGTCGCCGTCGAGCACGCGCTGCCCACCTCGGCGGGCGAGCTGTCGCTCCGCGGAGGACTCTGGCTCGAGCCCACCCCCGCCCCGGAGGGCACGCCCTATCTCGACAACCACCGCGTCGCCGCCACGTTCGGCGCGGGCTTGCGCGCCGCGCCCCTGCAGATCGACGCCTTCTACCAGCTCCACGTCCTCTTGCCGCGCACGCGCTCGGGCGGCATGCTCCACGTCGCCGGCATCTCCGTCGGGGTCGACCTGTGAGAGCGCGCTCGCTGCTCGCGCTCGTGATCGTGGCGGCCACGGGCGCGTCCGCGCGGGCGAACCCGCTCGACGTCTTCGGCCTCGGGGCGCGGGCGCAGAGCATGGGGGGGGCGCACACCGCCGCGACGGTGGACTCCTCCGCGAACTACTACAACCCGGGCGCGCTCGCGGCGATGCCGCGCAAGCTGCAGCTCGACGTGGGCTACCAGCGCGCGGCGGCGTCCCTCGCGCTCGACGGCAGGGACCAGCAGGTCGACGGCGCGGCCGGGCTCGCGACGGGGCTCGTCGCGCCCGGCGGCGTCGGGCCGGTGCACTTCGCCTTCGGCGTCTCGCTCTTCCTGCCCGACGAGCGCGTCACGCGCGTGCGCTCCCTGCCCGCGCAGGCGCCGCGCTTCATCTACTACGACAACCGGCCGCAGCGCGTGTTCCTCGGCACGAACCTCGCCGTGCGCGTCCTGCCGGGCCTCTTCGTCGGCGCCGGCATGTCCTTCATGTCGCGCACCAAGGGCGACGTCCTCCTGCGCGGGCGCATCGGCTTTCCCGACGCCGAGGACACCGAGCTGCGCCTCGGGCTCGACGTGGACCTCGTGGCCGTGCGCTACCCGCAGGCCGGCGTGCTGTGGCAGCCCCTCGAATGGCTGCGCCTCGGCGTCACGTACCGGCACGAGTTCATGCTCGAGATGGACCAGGGCTTCGTCATCCGCGGCAACGTGGGCCCGAAGAACGATGATCCCGTCCTGTCCGATGGCTACCTCGCGGTGCGCTCGATCTCGACGGATCTGTTCCAGCCCGCGCAGGTCACGGTGGGCGCCGCTGCGGACCTGCCGTGGGGGCTGCTCGCCACGGCCGACCTGCAATGGGCGCGCTGGTCGCGCTTCCGCACGCCGGGCTCCACGGTCAAGCTCGAGTACGACCTCAAGGACTTCAACTCGCTCGTGATGCTGCCGACGGCCCCACCGCTGCCGCCCCCCGGATTCCACGACGTCGTGTCGCCGCGGGTCGGCCTCGAGGAGCGCATCGCGCTCGGTCCTCACGCGCTCTTCGTCCGCGCCGGCTACGCGTTCGAGGCGACGCCCGTCCCCGAGCAGCGCGGCGAGACCAACCTCGCCGACGGCGACAAG
This sequence comes from uncultured Myxococcales bacterium, assembly GCA_964593795.1. Taxonomy (GTDB): domain Bacteria; phylum Myxococcota_A; class Polyangia; order JAHFDS01; family JAHFDS01; genus JAHFDS01. The sequence continues at coordinate 7,781 of CAZQJC010000063.1, forward strand.
CACACGGCCTGCTTCGGTCTCGGCGTCGAGCTCGACGACCTGCACGAGGCCGCCCCACGGCGCGTCGCGCTCGACGCGAGCCTCTCGCGTGTGTGGGTCGGTCGTGCGGTCGCCCGCAAGCTCGACCCGGCGAACGACATCGGTGACTGGGTGGCCGAGGGGCACCTCTGGTCGAGCAGCCTCTCGCTGCGGGTGGGGTTCTGAGCGTGCGCGGCCGCTGCGCAGGCGCGCTCCTCGGGGGCTGCGCGCTGGTGCTCGCGGGCTGCGCCCTGGGCGCGGAGGAGGCGCCGCCGCCGAGCTACACACCCTCGCGCAGCGCCGGCCCGTTCACGCCCGTGATGCCGCGCGACGGCGGGCCCGCGCCACCGAATGCCCCCTTCATCCTGACCGAGAGCGCCGTCGACCTCACCGAGCCGTCGGCGCTGACGCAGCCGGGCGGTGGCTGGACCCTCTACTTCGCGCGCGATCCGTCGCCCATGCGCGACGGGCAGGGCAGCACGCTGCGCCGCGTGGAGCTCCCCGCGGCCTTCGCCCCGCCGGGGGCACCGGCCGACGTGCTCGCCGCCGATCAGCCGTGGGAGGCGGGCCGGGTCACTGCGCCCGACGTCCGGCAGACCGCGGGCGGCTTTGCGCTGGCGTACGAGGCGGGCCCGACGGACGCCCCGGTCGTCGCGACCGCGAGCAGTCCCGACGGGCTCGTCTGGCAGAAGGCGGGACCGCTCGGGGCCGGCCGGACGCCGGCCTGGGTCGGCGAGTCGCTGCTCGTCGAGCGCGACGGGAGCCTCTACCTCCTTGCGGCCGACGGAACGGCGGAGCTCTCGCTCTCGCCCGGGCGCTCCCCGACGGTGCGCCCCTCGCCGCAGCCGACCGGGCGGCTCCTCTTCGACCTCTTCTATGTCTGCGCCGGTCGCAAGCAGCAAGCGATCTGCTTCGCCGGCTCCGAGGATGCGCGACACTTCGTGCCCTCGAGCGGCCCCTCGGCGCTCGAGACGCTCGGCCCCATCACGGCGCCGGCGATCACGGGCACGGGGCGGCAGAGCGCCCTCTTCTACAGCGCCGTCACGGCCGGCCGGTACGGGATCGCCGTCTCGACGCTGGGGCCATGACACCCCCCCGGACCCGTTCCTGGAGAGATCGGGCAGTTTCTGCTACCATGAAGCGAATGCCGCGTCCGCTGGCGGCTCCGAGCAAGGCGATCGGCAAGGGCGTAGGGAAGGTCAGCTCCCGGGCGGGTTGCTCGTGAGCATGACGGTCCGCTTCTGGGGGGTTCGCGGATCGATCCCCGTTCCAGGCGCCCAGACCGTTCGCTACGGGGGAAATACCTCGTGTGTCGAGGTGCGCCCGGAGGGCTGCGCGCCGATCATCCTCGACGCGGGCACCGGGATCCGCAAGCTCGGCAAGGACCTGTCGAATGCCGAGGAGTTCCTGACCGGCCGCGGCAAGGTCCACCTGCTCATCAGCCACACGCACTGGGACCACATCCAGGGGCTGCCGTTCTTCTCGCCGCTCTATCAGAAGGGGACGCGCCTTTACGTCTACGCGCGCCAGCGGGACGACACCCACCTGCGCGCCGTCTTCCAGTCGCAGACCGAGGACCCCTATTTCCCGGTGCCCTTCGACGCCGGCCAGGCCGACGTGTCGTTCCGCGAGCTCCTCGAGGGCGCGCGCTTCGAGATCGGCCCGGTCAAGATCTCGTGCACCCGCCTGAACCATCCGTGGATCGCGATGGCTTACCGGCTCGAGCACCAGGGCCAGATCATGGTCTACGTGACCGACACGGCGCCGTTCCGCGACATCCTGTTCGAGAACGAGTACATCAACGCGCCGCCGCAGCCGGGGCAGAAGCTGCGACCCGACGCGATCGCCAAGCTCAAGACCATGCGCGACGCGCTCGTGCGGCTGTGCGAGGGCGCGGACCTCGTCATCTACGACACCCACTTCACGCCCGAGGAGTACGCCGAGCGGCCACACTACGGGCACTCGACTCCCTGGGACGCGCTCGAGATCGCGCGGGAAGCCGGCGCCAAGCAGCTCGCGCTCTATCACCACGCGCCCGAGCGGACGGACGACCAGCTCGATCGCATCACGCGCGACGTCGAACGCGAGGCGGGGGCGATCTCGATCGTCGCTGCCTACGAGGGGCTCGCGCTGCAGCTGGGCGGCGGGGCGGGCCCCGGTGAGCGGAAGGGCGGCGGATGAAGATCCAGTTCTGGGGCGTGCGCGGGTCGATCCCGGCGCCCGGGCCGGAGACGGCCGCCTACGGCGGCAACACCTCGTGCGTCACGGTCCGCGCGGGCCGGCCCGAGGAGCTCGTGATCATCGACGCGGGCACGGGCCTCTACGGCCTCGGCCGGCAGCTCGTCCAGGGGGCGTTCGGCAAGGGCGAGGGCCGCGCGACGGTGCTGCTCTCGCACGCGCACTGGGACCACATCCAGGGCTTCCCGTTCTTCGCGCCGGTGTTCATCCCCGGCAACAAGTTCACCATCTACGGCCCGAGCCGCTCGAGCGGCATGCTCGAGGGCATCCTCGAGGGGCAGATGAACCCGCACTTCTCCCCGATCTATACGCTCAAGAACATGGGCGCGAACCTCGAGATCCACGCCGTCGGAGACGGCCAGGCGTTCCGCTCGGGCGCGTTCAAGATCACCGGCCGCCTGAATCCGCACGGCACGACGAGCGCGCTTGCCTACCGGCTCGAGACCGAGGGTCGCGTCTTCGTCTACGCGAGCGACGCGGGCTACCCGGACGAGGGGCCGACGCCGGAGATGATGGAGCTCTACTCCGACGCCGACGCGCTCCTGCACGACTGCACGTACACCGAGGAAGACTGGCCCTCGCGCCGCGCGCGTGGCTTCTCGTCGGTGGTGCAGGCCGCGGACGTCGCGGTGCGGGCGCGCGTCAAGCGCCTGGTCATGTTCCATTACGACCAGGACTACGCCGACGCGCAGGTCGACGGGATGGTGTCCGCGTGTCGCCGCCGCCTCGACGAGAACGGTGGCGCGGGCATCGAGCTCGTCGCCGCGCGCGAGGGCGAAGAGCTCGAGCTGTAGGCTTGACCGGGCGCCGCGAGCCACCGGGTCCGACGCCACGCGAGCTCCTCCAGGATCTCCTCGCAGACGTGCGCGAGAGCTCGGCGGACATGCTCGAGCCACCGGTCCTCGCCGAGATCGACCGCCTGCTGGCGAGCACGACCTGGATGACGGAGGCCGAGGCCCGGGCCGCCCTCGCACGCGAGCCCCGTCACCTGGAGGCGGCGCTCGCCGTGGCCGCGGCGGATCTCGGCAGCGGCTCCCTCGAGCGGATGCTCGGGGTCTTCGCGCGGCTGCACCGGGTCCTCGATCCGGCGGGCGCGACCGACTTCGAGTACGCCGACGACGAAAAGCTGAAGCTGGCGGCCGAGAGCATCACCGCCTGGAGCGAGCGCTACGTCGGCAAGCGCGACGCGTAGCGCCGCAAGTCAGCGCGCGGTCAGGTAGCCTTCCTGGATCAGCTTGAGCAGCGCGGTCGCGGTCTCCAGGTCGGAGAGCTTCGAGCGATCGAGCAGGGATCGCAGCGTGCCGGCGTTCCACGCGCTCTGCAGCGTGTCGAGCTCCGCTGGCGCCAGGCCCGACAGCGGCGCCTCGAGCGGCCTCGGCAGCTCGAGCGTGGCGTTGTCCTTGGGCAGCTTGAGCTTGAGGTTGTTGAACTCGTCGAGCTGCCGCATGCCCTCCATCAGCAGGGCCTCCGCGCTCTCCTTGATCTCCTCGAGCACGTCGCGCTCGTCGGGCGGCTCGAGCTCGAACGTCCCGGTCTCCCACGCGAGCAGCCGGAACAGCGCCTTGCGCGGCGGCGTGTCGAAGTTCTCGTCGATCGACGCGTAGTAGATCTGGCCCTTGCGCAGGTAGATGCGTCCCACGCCGCGATCGCCGCGGATCGAGAGGACGCCGCTCTTCCTGCTGGTCGTCAGGAGCTGGAGCAGATCGGGCAGCGGGATCTCGTCGATCGCGCCCGACATCGGCCGGCCCTGCGTGGACTGCCGTCTTTGCGACTGCGCCTCGAGCCGCGCTCGCGCCTCGACGTCCGAGAGCTGCTGCGCATGGCCGTCCACGGTGACGACCTTGATGATCGACGTGCCGATCAGGATGCGGTCGCCCTCCTTGAGGCGCCCGCTCTTGATCTTCTCGCCGTTGACGAAGGTGCCGTTCGTGGAGCCGAGGTCGCTGATGACGAGGTCGCCCCCGGTCGTCATGATCTTGGCGTGCTTTCTCGACACCATGTCCTCCACGAGGACCATGTCGAGATCGCCGGAGCGGCCGATGATGATCTCGCGCTCCATGCGGAGCGGGAACTCACCGCCCTGGTACTTGCCGCTGATGAAGCGCAAGGCGAAGGACTTTTGGGACACTGGTTGCGTTCGCTCCGACGCAAAAGGCTAACCATGCATCATGGTGCGAGTCAACCGAACTACGCGCCGCGTCAGGCGATCTCCGGCCGGGTCAGCGACGGAGGCACCAGAGGATTCGCCGGTAGACCTCCTCGGAGACCACCAGGCTCGAGTGGCCGAGCGGCACGCGGATGGACGTGATGCCCTCCATCTCGGTCGAGGCCAGCGGCGTCACCCAGTCGTCCACCGCGCCGATCGAGTAGACGCCGACGTCGTCCGGGATGGGCCCGCGCCGGAGCTCGCGCAGCAGGCCACTTCGCGGCAGGAGCTGCCAGGAGCTCGGCGAGAGCAGGCCCATCGTCGCCACGCCGCCGAGCGCCGCCCAGGTGCCCTGCAGGGGCGTGCCCATCATGACCAGGCGCCGCACCTTCTCGTGACCGCCGAGCTTCTTGATGTAGTAGAGGCCGATGAGGCCGCCCATCGAGTGGCCCACGATGTCGATCTTCTGGACCGGCGTCTGCGCGAGGATCGCCTCGATCTTGCGGTGGATGAGGAACGCGCTCGCGCGGATGTCGCGCGTGTTGAGCGAGCCGAGGTTGAACGAGAAGACGCACAGGCCATCGGCGAGCATGCGGCGCTCGAGCACGAACATCGACCCGCGCGTGCCGAGGAAGCCGTGTACGAGCAGGACCGGTGGGTGCTCGGCGTCGATGCGGTCGAAGAACTGGCGGCGGCGGATGCGGTTGCCGCGCGCCAGGTGGCGCAGGTACGAGATGCCGTGACCGAGCCCGACCACGCCGGCCTTGAGCGGTGCGAGAGGAGTGGGCTTACGCTTCATGCGGCCTGGGCGAGCACCGGCCCGGGAGGTCGGCGTCAGTCGCCCTCGGGCATCAGGTCGCCGCGCGGATCCAGGTTGTACTTCCGGATCAGTTCGCGCAGGTGCTTGCGATCGATCTGCGCCTCGCGGGCGGCGGCGCTGAGGTTCATCTTGTGGCGGCGCATGAGGTCGAGGATGTACTCGCGCTCGAAGTGCTCGACGAGCTGACCCTTGGCCTCCTTGAACGGCAGGTCGGTGCGCACTCCGAGCTGCGCGCCGCTCGTCTCGTCGGTCGAGAACGCGTCGTCGAGGTTGATCGACTCGCCGTGCGCGAGCACGCATGCGCGCTCGATGACGTTGCGCATCTCGCGCACGTTGCCGGGCCAGGTGTGGCGCTGCAGGCGCAGCATGTCCTCGGGCGTCACGAGGAGCGGGCGGCCACCCGGCCGGAGCAGCGAGAACGAGCGCACGAAGTGGTCCACGAGCAGCGGGATGTCGCTGCCGCGCTCGCGCAGCGGCGGCACGGAGACGCGGATGACCGCGAGGCGGTAGTAGAGGTCCTCGCGGAACGCCTTCTTGCCGATCTCCTCGCGCAGATCGCGGTTCGTCGCCGCGACGACCCGCACGTCCACCTTGTCGTAGGTGTTCGCGCCGACGCGGCGCACGGTGCGCTTGTCGAGCGCGCGCAGGAGCGACGGCTGCATCTCGATCGGCATCTCGCCGATCTCGTCGAGGAAGATGGTGCCGCCGTGGGCCTCGGCGAAGACACCCTTGCGGTCGGTGATGGCGCCGGTGAACGAGCCCTTGACGTGGCCGAACAGCGCCGACTCCACGAGCTCGCGCGGGATGGCTCCGCAGTCGAAGACGACGAACGGCCCGTCCTTTCGGCGCGAGTGGTTGTGGATCTCCTCGGCGATGAGCTCCTTGCCGGTGCCGGTCTCGCCCTCGATGAGGACGGTCGCGTCGTTGGGCGCGATGTCCTCGAGGAGCGCGAACATGCGCTTCATGCGCACGTCGCGGCCGACGAGCTGGCCGAGGTTGTCGCGCTCGGAGACCTTGGGCTCGACCGCGTCCTCCTGCGGCAGGAACTTGAGGACGGTGCGGCCGAGCTTGATCTCGGCGCCGTAGCCGATCGTGATCTCCTTGAAGCGCGAGCCGCCGATGAACGTGCCGTTCGTCGAGCCCATGTCGCGCACGATCACGTCGTCGCCCTCGCGCTGCGCGGAGACGTGCTTTCGGGAAACGGTCTTGTCCGACAGGACGAGGTCGCACGTCGGCGCGGAACCGAAGTAGATCGGCTTCTCGCCAAGGGGCACCTGCTCGCCGCGGTCGGGGCCCTTGATGACGAGGAAGATGCCGCCCCCGGTCTGCCGCGTGAATGCCGGTGCTTCGTCGAGCAGGCTCGTGACGTTCGTGTCGCGCAGGTTCGGCATGCCTTCCTATCGGGACGCAGCGGGAGGCTAGCGGCGGCCCGGCCCCGACACTTTAACCTCTTCTCCGGCGCGAACGTGAATCTTCACGCTCGGACGCGTCGGAGCGCCCGGGCGGACGACCGAGAGGCTGTGGGCGCCGGGTCGGACCGGGATGCGCGGATCGGACGAAACCGCGCCGGTTTCGCGCCCGTCGAGGTACACGGCGCCCGTGGGGCCGCCGAGGATCGTGACGTAGCCCCAGTCGCGGCCGGCGGCCTCGGGCTTGAGGAACGCGGTGAGCTGGTCGCTCGCCTTGCCCTTGAGATCGAAGAGCGCTGTCCACGCCTGGTAGCCGGGCTTCTCGACGCGGACGCGCTGGACAGCGTCCCTCGGGACCTGCTTGAGCTCGCACGGGGTCTTGCAGACCGTGCGCCCGCCGACGCGGACGAGCGCCTCGCTGGGCGAGGACTCGACGACGAGGCGCGATCCCTTCTTGGCGCCGAGGCTCGCGGTGGTCGGGAGCTCGCTCGTGGGCTCCTCGGTGCGACGCTCCTCGCCCGGGGGCCTCTGCTCCTCGACCTTGGGCTTTCCGTCCTCGAGGGGCTCGACGCGCGCTTTTCCCGCTGGTTCCTTGGCGCCGGGCTCCTTGGGCAGCGTCTCCACCTTGACGCGCGGCTCTTCCTTGGGCGCCTCCTTGCCCGCCGGCTCGCTCGGTTCCTTGGCGGCGGCCTTCGGCTCGGCCTTGCCGGGCTCAGCCCCGCCGGGCTCGGCCTTGCCGGGCTCCGATTTCCCGGGGCCCGGCTCGTCGAGCGCCGTGCGGACCTCGTCGGGCTCCGCGCCGACGGTGGCGCCCGTGAAGGCGCCGCCCGCGACCGCGCCCGCCAGGATCACGACCGCGAGCACGCGACTCGAACGCGCCGGCCGCTTGGCCCGCGCGGACTGCATGGGGGGCGGCGGCGTGAGCGCCATCGGCGGCAGCGGCCGGGCGATCGTCTCCGCGCCCTCCGCGATGACGGACGGCTCGGTGGGGGGCGGCGGCGGTCGCGAGATGCGCCGCTCCGGTTGTGGGGGGCTCGACGGCGGCCGCGGCGGATCGAGGCGCGCCCGCGGCGGTGACTGATCCCTGCGTCCGCTCGGTCCGCTCGGGGGCTCGCGGCCTCCGCGCGCGCCCGGACGGGCCGCCCGGGTCACCTGCGCCGCGGCGCCGACGCCTTCGGCGAACGCCTGGCGCTTGCCGCTCGGCCGCTCGTCCATCGGCGGGGTGCGGCCCGCGGCCATCGGCGCGAGCGCGCCCATCTCCTGCAGCGAGAGCGCCCGCGTCTCCTTGTCGAACACGGCGGGATCCACGCCCTGCGCCTGGAAGCGCGGGTCGCTCGCGGGCTCGATGTCGGCGTCCGAGATGTCGAAGACCTCGGAGCCGCTCTCGGTCTTGCGCGCGCGCGCCATGGTCAGCGCATTCGTGTGGTCGTCGGAGATCTCGAACAGGCCCGTCAAGGAGGCGCCCCGCGGCTGGAACGCGCCCATCGACGTGAGCTGCATGCCGGTCATGCGGGACACCGAGCTCTTCGGTTCGTTCGGCATGTAGAGCTCGGTGCCCGGGGGCGCGTCTCCGCCCTCCCCGGCGACCTCGTCCGAGGTCATCCACTGCTTGACGTCCTCGCCGCACGACTCGCGGAGCTGCGAGGCGAGGTCGGGCGAGCTGAACATGAGGCCGTTCCGGTGCGCCACGCGCAGGAGCGCGTCGCCGAAGTCGTGCGCGCTCTGGTAACGATCCTGCGGCCGCACCGCGAGCGCGCGGCGGAGCACGTCGTCGAGCTCCGGGGGCATGCCCGAGCGCTTCTGGGAGACGCGCGGGATGGGCTCGGCGTAGAGGCGCTCCGCGCTCGTCGTGAGGTCCGCGATGAAGAGCTTCTCGCCCGTCATGGCCTCGTAGAGGCACACCGCGAGCGAGTAGAGGTCGCTCCGGTGATCGATGGTCTCGCCCTTGGCCTGCTCGGGCGACATGTAGCCGACCTTGCCCTTGACCCGGTAGAACACCGAGCGGTGCGTGGACGCCTTGGCGATGCCGAAGTCGGTGAGCTTGACCTCGCCGGACGCCGACAGAAGGATGTTCGACGGTGAGATGTCGCGGTGGATGAGGCCGAGGGGCTTGCCGTCCGGGCCGAGCTTGGCGTGCGCGTAGGCGAGCGCGGCGCAGATCTCGCGGCCGATGAAGAGCGCCGCGTGGGGCTTGAGCATCTTGCCGCGCCGCTTGACGCGCTTGAGCACGCTGCGCAGATCGGCCCCGCGCACGTACTCCATCACGATGAAGAAGTCGTCGTTCGCGTTGACGAGGTCGATCGTGTGGACGATGTTCTGGTGATCGAGCGACGCGGAGAGCTTGGCCTCGCGCAAGAACAGGTCGATGAACTCGGGCTGCTGCACGAACTCTGGCAGGAGCTGCTTGAGCACGACCTCCTTCTCGAAGCCGCCCATGCCGAGCTTCTTGCCGAGGTAGATCGCGCCCATCCCGCCCTCGGCCAGGTAGTCCTGGATCACGTAGCGATCGAGCTGGGGCTGCTGCGGGGCGGGGCGATCCACGTACGAGAAGAGTAAAAGGCTGATTTTCTTGGGTCAAGGCGACAAGTCGGAGGCCGCGCTGATCGCGCTCGGAACCCTGCGGGAGCGCGAGGTCGCCGGAGCGACGCGGGGGCTCGGCGCGGCGCGGATCGCCGAGGAGGCGGCGGAGGCGGTCGCGCGGGCTGCGCGCGGCCGGCGCGATGATGCTCGCGCGGCCGAGGCGGCGCACCGGCAGCGCTCGCGCGGCAGCGGGGTGCGATCGATCGCCGAGGCGCAAGCGGCCGAGGCGTACACCCGTCGCCTGTGCGCGGCGGTCGATGCGGCGGGCGAGGTGGTCGCGTCGGCCGAGCGCGTGGCCGAGACGCGCGTGGCGGAGCGGCGGGCCGCGGAGGCGGCGCTGCTCGCGGCGGATCGAGCGCACCGGGCGGTCCTGCGCCTGCTCGAGCGGCGGCGGAACGCGGCGAGCCGTGCCCGGGAACGGCGGGAGGAGGGGCGGGCGGAGGCCCAGGCCGAGGCCGTGCGCGGCGGGCGCGACGACGAATAGCGACGGCCGCAGGAGGCGGAGGGGTCACCAAAATTTGAGCCGGACCCTCCCGGGACGCTACAATTTCGCTGCTCTGTCTGGTTCTCTGACCAAGACCGTCGGCTGGTTCGCCGTCCTGACCGTCCTCGGTGAGGTCGGCGCAGCCGCGCTCGGCGACGCCGAGGATGCCTCGATGCCGCTCGTGCCGCGGGTCGTGGCGGTGCTCCTGCGGGTGGGGTTCGTGGCGACGTGGGCGCGCGCCTCCGCGGCCTCGCTCGACGCCTCGGCGCCCGATTCGCAGCTCCGTGGGTTCTTTCGGCTGCCGCGGCGCTGCCTCGAAGCCGGCGTGATGGGCGCGGTCCTGTCGGGCGTGCTGGCCGCGGCGCTCGGCCCCACGCTGTCGCTGCGTCAGGGGGCCGGCAGCCTCGCGCTGTGCCTGCTCGCGGCGGCGGCGCACGCGATCGCGCTGCCGACGCTGCTGCTCGGGCGGCGGCGGCGGACGTTCGGCGCGTACATGGGCGAGGCGGGCCTCGGCCTCGGCGCCAAGGTGGCGCTCGCGTGCGCGGCGCCGACGCTGGCGGCCGGCTGGGTCGGCGCGTGCGGGAGCCCCGGGCGCCTCGGGGCGACGCTCCTCGCCGCGGGCGTCGTCGGCGGGCTCGCGGCGCTCCTCTATGCGGGCCTGATGACGGGGCCCGTCGGCGCGGCCGGGGCGCTCGCGCGCGCGGTCACGCGCATCGGCGGCGGAGATCACGAGGCGGATCCCGGGCGGCACCTGTCGGACGACGAGCTCGGTCGCGCGGCGCTCGGTCTTCGCGAGGCGCTCGGGTCGCTCGCGCGCCACGTCGCGGACACCCGCGAGTCGGTGGAGAAGCTCGACCGGCGCGGCGCGGAGCTGCAGTCGGTCACGGGCAGCACGCTGCAGATCACGCGCAGCGAGGGCGAGCACCTCGTGCACATGGGGCGCGCGCTCGACGAGCTCGGACGGCTCGGCCGCGAGGTGGACGGCGCGTCCGACCGCGTGATGTCGGAGCTGCGCCGCGTGGCGGACCTGCTCGGTCGCGTCGGCTTCGGCACGAGCGAATCGGCGCTCGAGGCCGAGGCGCTCGCGCGGGCGGCGGAGAACGCGTCCGAGGGCACTGCGCAGATGGAGCAGACCATCGCGCGCGTGGCGAACCGGTCGCAGGGCCTGTCGCAGGCGGCGGCCGACACGGCGGCCTCGACGGCGGCGATGGACGACGCGGTGGCGCGCGTGCGCCTCGCGGCCGAGGACACGGCGTCGCTGTCGGCGCGCGTCGCGCAGGAGGCCGAGCGCGGCTACCGCGCGGTGCACAAGACGCTCGACGAGATCGAGCGCATCCGGAACCTCGTCGAGGTGGCGCGCGAGACCATCGAGGATCTCGGCAGCCGCGTGGGCGGCATCGGCCAGGTTGTGCTCGTCATCGAGGAGATCGCGCAGAAGTCGAACCTCCTGGCGCTCAACGCCTCGATCATCGCGGCGCAGGCGGGCGAGCACGGCCGCGGCTTCCAGGTGGTGGCGTCGGGCATCAAGGCGCTGGCGTCGCGCACCGCGGCGTCGACCAAGGAGATCGCCGCGCAGATCGCGGGCATCCAGTCGGAGTCGCTGCGCGCGCGGGAGACGATGGCGTCGGGTGTCGAGGCGGTCACGCAGGGTTTCCACGTCGCGGTCGGCGCGGGCGATGCGCTCGGCGAGATCCGGCAGAGCGCGCGATCGGCGCAGAAGAAAGTGCATGGCATCGCGCGCGCGATGGAGGAGCAGGCGGGCGCGAGCCGCCGCGTGGCCGACGCGACGAACCAGGTGGCGTCGATGTCGCGCGAGCTCGCGGACGCGGTGCGCGCGCACTTGTCTGGCGGCGAGCGCGTGCGCGAGACCGCGCAGCAGATGCTCGAGGTGGCGGGGCGCGTCGAGCGGCGCCTGCGCGAGCAGCTCCAGGGCACCTCGCACGACACTGCGCTCGCGGAGCTGCAGAGCGCGGCGGTGGCGCTGCAGCGCGCCCAGAAAGAGGAGCTGCGAGGGATGCAGCGGCTGGCCGCGCAGGCGGCGCAGGTGCGCGAGCAGGAGCGCGCGGTGGCCCAGCAGATCGATGACGTCGCGCGCGTGGTGACCGCGCTGCGCGAGGACGCGGCGCGACTTAGGCGTCGCCTGGACGGTGCATGAACCTGACCTGGATGCAGTTTGGTGAGATCTGCGAGCGGCTCGCGCGCGACGTGGCGGCCTCGCCCGAGGTGGACGCGGTGGTGGGCGTCGCGCTCGGCGGCGACATCGCCGGCGCGACGATCGCGTCGCTCGCGCACAAGGACTACTACCCGATCCGCCTCGCCCGGCGGGAGGACGGCGCGCACCACCACACGCGCCGCGTGGTCGTTCCGCCGCCCAAGGAGCTCGCGGGCAAGCGCGTCCTGCTGGTCGACGACCTGTCGCTCACCGGCGACACGTTCAAGATCGCCTCGCTCGAGCTCAAGCAGGTGGGCGTGCTGTCGGTGACGACGCTCGTCCTCGTGCGCACCGGCGATGCCTGGCGCGCCGACCACACCGGGATGGTCGTCGAGGCCCCGCCGCGGTTCCCCTGGCAGCGGCAAGTTAACTAAACAGGGACGCATGGCTTGTGAGACATCGTGGACGTAGACGTGGACGTGGACGTGGACGAGTCCGGAAGCAGATCGTCTACGTCCACGTCCACGCCGGATCTCTGCCGCTTGTCGCCCAAGCAATGCGATCCTGTTTGGTCGGCGCCTCGTAGGGCACCGACCAGGAAGGGCGCGCCGCCCCTGCCCCAGATGGGCAAAGCCCATCTGGGCCCCTCTTCCCGCGTCGTCGCTCGCTGCGCGAGGGGCGGCCTTGCGGCTCGCTAGGCTCGCCTCCCCGGGGGGCGGAGAAGGCGTCGCTGCGCTCGCCTTCGCCGTTCTAACCGGTGCCGGAGCTCGGGTCAGCGGGCGAGGGGCCAGAACCGTGCGCCCCGGAACCCCTGCTCCGTCAGCTCCCGGACCAGCTCACTCGACGCGATGAACGCGTTGAAGGCAATTCCGCCGCTGCCGAAGGTCTGAGCGCTTCTCGCGAGGTGTCCGCTCGGAGCGGTTCGAAGCCGTGGGAAGAGGCCGCGAGCATGCGTGACGTACTTGCGCGCGCCGCAGGCTCGGCACCGCTGTCCGGCCCGCGCGGGCAGCTGGAGGTGAACGATCTCCTGGACGACGAGTTGAACGACGCTGCGCAGCGGGGCGGTTCCCCTGGCGTTCAGTACGGGCAGGCACCCAATCCGACGCGGACGAAACGTCTGCTCCCAGAGCGACGGAGTCACGAACAGCTCGTCGCAGACCCACTCGAGGCTCAGGATGGAGCGGCGCCCCCACCTCGGTTCCCCCTTCATCCGAAACGGCGCAATCTGCCGGCTGACGCTTCGACACTCCCAGCAGTAGTGCGCAGAGAGATCGTAGGTCACTGCGAGGTAGCCCGACTCGTCGACCTGCTCGGGTTGCGGGTAGCCCCGGTGCCACGTGCTGGCGACGACGGCGTGGTCTGCGGACAGGATCTCGCGCCTGGTGAAGGTCGTCGTCTGCGTGTCGATGGCTCGGTGTCGGTTCGGGCGGCGTGCGGTCCATTTCAGGATCCGCTGCCACTGCGGATGGGATTCGTTCACGTCGAACGCGATGGTGTGCGCGCGCGTGCCTCGATAGATCTCCTTGATGCGCGTGACGCCGAGCTGCGACAGCTCGGCCCTGTCCTTGTCCGTGGCCCGGAACGAGAAGTGATGCGCATGCTCCATGCTCGTAGCCTCGTCGCGGCGGCCCAACCGGCCTCTCCGCCTCCGACATCCGTGTTCCGTGTTCCTAGATCTTGTTTCCTAGTTCCTTGATCGATCCGTCTCAGTTCACCGGAAACACCTTCGGCAAGACTTCCCTGACGAAGAAGTACGGGTTCGTGTCGTGCGATACCGCGCCCGTCGTGCGCTGGGCCCACCAGGGCTTGGTCGGGTGGCGGATGCACTTGCCGAAGAGGTCCGGGTTGCACGCGAAGCTCGGCGCGCCGGCGCCGAGGAGGCCATCTTCGAAGTCGGTCGGGTCGCCTTGGACGGAGAAGACGTTCCAGATGGTCGTGCCGGTGTCGGCGAGCGTCGTCTTCGGCGCGCTCCAGTGGTACGTGCCCGCGTAGCAGACGTCCTCGAGGCCCCAGAGCGGCATCGTCGGCGCGCGCGCGGGGATGAGGTCGTGGTAGCGCGCGAGCACCTCGTACAGGCCATTGTCGGGATCGCAGCCGGCGCCGGAGTGGCCGGTGTACGAGAGCGACGCGATCGAGAGGCCCCGCTGCCCGAGCGGCGCGGCGAGGCGATCGAGGTGCGTGAGCGGATCCCAGCCGGCGCCGTAGAGCGTCGTCGAGCCGGGCTGGAAGTGCACGGGTTCGGTGACGAGCACGGGCCGCAAGAGGCCCCGGTCGATGAACGCGCGCAGCTCGTGCTCGAGGTGGCGCCCGCCCCCGAGCGACGGCGTCGGGTTCGACTGCGGGTTGATGCCGTGCAGCATCACGACGAGGTCGAACGCGCCGCCGCAGCGCGCCTCGTGTGGGATCCACAGCAGACCTTGGTCGGGGTAGTCGACCTCGACGAGCTCGTCGTCGGCCATCGGGCACGCGGAGGGGGCGGCGGGCGGTACGCACACGCGCTCGGTGACGCTCGGCTGCCCGTAGCGGTTCCGCTCGGCGCAGGCCCAGCCGGCGGGGCAACCGCTGCCTGGCAGCACGGCCGGGTCGCACTTCGAGACGCACGCGCCGGAGTCGAGGCCGTACGGGCGGCCGTCGATGCAGAACGTCGTGGTGTCGCCGGGCATCGTGCGATCGGGACAGACGCCGTCGCACGGCATCGTGCACGCCCCGTTCGGGAAGCCGTCGCGAAGGCACGTCGCATTCGCAAAGCCGCATTCGTTCGTCGTGGCGCAGGCGCCGCCGACCCAGCCGCGGTTGGCGGGCGAGGGCGCGAGGGGCGCGTCCGGTGCGGCGTCGAGATGCAGAAGTGCGTCGGTACGGGCGGCGTCCGCGCGGCCTGCGTCGGCTGGGGGCGCGTCTCGGCGCGAAGGCGCATCACCGGCTGCGCCGTCCCGGCGAGGGCCATCGGCGCGCGCGGCGCCGTCTCCGCCACCGGCCCCCGCGACCGGCCCGTCCCCGCAGCCGGAGGCGAGCACCGTGGACACCGCGACCACCGCCAGCACCGCCGCGACCGATGCCTGCATGCCTCCAGTGTCGCGCGGGGCAGCGCCGCTGGAAAGCGCGGTCTGGGGCGGGCGGATCACTCCGCGAAGGGGTCGCCGCGCGCGAGCGCGATCGGCGCCGGCGGCGCGGAGAAGCCCTCGAGGAGCTCCCCCGCGAGGCGCGGGGCGCGGCGCGGCTCACCCGGGCGGATCGGGCGGAGGAACGTGTTCGCGATGCGGCCGTCGGGCGCGCGGCGCGTGTGCGGCGTGCGCGGCGTGACCACGCCCTCGGCCACCACGCCGCGGCGCACGTAGGCGAACTTCACGCGGCCGCCCGCCGTTGCGAGGACGATGCCCATCGTGCCGTCGCGAAAGCGCGCCACATCGCCCGCGGTGCCACGTGCGCCCACCCGCGGCACGGTGGCCCGGCCGAGACAGCGGCCGAGGAGCGCGCCCAGCGTCGGCATCGGCTGGCCGACCAGCGCCGCCGCGCACGCGGACAGCTCGGCACGCTGCGCGACCGACGCGGTCGGGGCATCGGAGGGCACGGTCTCCGGGGGCTCGCTCGCGCGGGGCAGAGGCGCGACCGCCTGCGTCGCCCGCTCGTCCTCGAACAGGCCGCCGGGCGGCGGCAAGCCACCCTCGGCACAGCCAAGGAGCGCGAAAAACAGCGCGATCGGAGCCGAGCGCACGGGTTGATGGTAGCATGTAGGATAAATGCCTACAAATTCGGGTTGGCGAAAACGAGCGGCCGTCGCGGTGCTCCTGGCGGGCGCGCTGGCGGTCGGCGCCAGCACGCGCTTCGGCCCGACGGACGTGTCGCTCCACCTCGTGCTCAAGTCCGTCCCCGCCCGCGAGGTGCGCGCGCTGGTCCTCGAGGTCCGCGATGGGGAGGAGGCGCTCCGCACGATGCGGCTGTCCTTCACCCCGGAGCGCCCCATGCCGGAGGACCTCTGGCACCCGACGCGGCTGCCGCGCGGCAAGCTCGAGGTGTTCGTGCGGCTCGAGCGCGCGGAGGGCCCGCCGGTGGAGGTGCGCCGCCCGATCGAGGTGACCGGCAGCGGCGACGCTCCGCGCGTGGAGCTCTGATCTGCGGTCGCGAATCCGTCCACGTCCACGTCCACGTCCACGTCCACGATCCGGACTTGTGCGGCAGCCCGATGTCTACGCGCGCAGCAGGCCCACGCCGATCGCGACGGGCAGGCGCTGCGCGAGCTGTCGGCGGACCTCGCGAGGCGCAGGCGCGAACGCGGGCTCGAGGGCGCGCGCGGCGACGGCGGCGCTCGTGGCGTCGAGGGGGGCGATCGAGAAGGTGCCGCCGTCCATGCCCGAGAACGCGCGCGCCCGCGCCGCGAGGGCCTCCGCGAGGTCGGAGGGCGGCAGCGCGAGGAGCGCCGCGAGCTCGTCGGGCGTGCCCGCGAGCGGCGTCATCGGGGTGAGCCGGCCGAGCGTGCGGCGGCGGAGCCACTTGCGCACGTCGGCCGACGGTGTGATCGCGGGCGCCTCGCGGATCGCGACGACGCGCGCCTCGGGCATCGTGGCGAGCACGGCGCGGTGGAGCTCCGCCGGCGCCTCTGCGAGGAGGAGCGCGGCCACCTCGGCGGGCTCCTCGGCGAGCACGTCCGCGATCCAGCTCGGGTGGATGCGATCGAGCCCCGCGGGGACGCTGGCGCCGAGGGCCTGCAGCAGCGCCGCGAGGGCGGCCGCCCGTTCGTGACGCGGCAGCTTGCGCTGCTGGGCGAGCGCCGTGACGGCGCGCTCGCGCTCGGCGGGGGGCAGCGCCTCGAGGGCGCGATCGTCGCCCGTGCGCAGGGCGCCGAGGACGAACGCGCGCTCCATCGCGCCGAGCGGGCTCATCCGAGCGGCCGCCGCATCCGCAGCGCGACCTGCCCGCTCTCGTAGTGGCTGGCCTCGTCGGGCGCCGGCGTGAAGCCAGCGCGCGCGAAGAGCGCCCGTGCCGCGGTGTTGTCCTCGGCCACCGACAGGCGCAGCTCGTGCGCCCCGCGCTCCGTGTGGCAGCGTTCCGCCAGGGCGATCACGCGCTCCACCAGCGCGCGGCCGATGCCGCGGCCACGCGCCTCGGGGCTCACCGCCACCGCCAGGAGATCCGCGCGGACGACGCCCTCGATCTCGTAGAGGCCCAGCATGGCCAGTCCCACCGGCGGCCCGGAGGTCGCGACGATCGTCGCGACCTCGCGCGCACCCACCCAGCTCCCGAGGAGCGCCCCGTAGCCCGGGCCGAGGTGGCCGAACGAGGACTCGGCCAGGCGCGCCACGAACAGCCGATCGCCTGGCTCGGCCTCGCGGAAGGCGACCTCGGGCGTGTCGGCGGAGCGGACGGCGACCATCCCCTGTATTCTCCCGACATGATCGACATGCATCAAGGGACGACCGGCAACGAGCTCCGCGGGGCGGGCAGCGACGTGCTCTACGTGGTGGCGCAACAGGGCGAGGTCTTCGCCGATCTGTGGAACCTCCGCCTCGTCTCCGCGGTCAAGCGTCAGGCGGAGATCAACCTGCGCTTCGGCAAGCTCCTCGTCCAGCGCGCCCTCGGCCGCCGGTAGCCCGGACAGCCGTCACCGCGCCGCGATGGTGGCGCGGACGCGCAGGCCCACGACGAGGGCGGCGCGGGCGACGTCGGTGGCGCCCGGCTCGAGCTGCACCACGACCTCGCGGATCTTCGTGTCCACGCGCTCGGTCGGCTCGTCCGAGCGGACGTTCTTGCGGCCCATCTTCCACGCCACCTCGACCACCTTGCCGCGCGCGAGCGGCTCGGAGACGCCGTCCGCGGTGATGACCGCCTCGGCGCCGGGCCGCACCCGCGCGACGTCGAGCTCGTCGACGTCCGCCCGCACCTGCAGGCGCGACACGTCGCCGACGATGGCGACGGACTGCATCGGACCCGGCGCGAAGAACTCACCCGGGCGGACGCGCATCCAGAGCACGGTGCCCGCGATGGGCGCGCGCACCAGGCGCCGCTCGAGCGCGGCCTCGGCCGCGTGGACGGCCTCCGTCGCCTGCTCGACGCCGGCCTGTGCGACCCAGAGGTCCTCGACGCGCGTGCCCGCGCGCGCGAGCTTGAGCCGCGCGCCCGCGGCCTCGGTGGCGGCGCGTGACGCCTCGCGCTCCTGCGTGGCGCGATCTTGCTCGTCGGTGGTCGCGGCCTTGGCCGCGTGCAGGCGCGTCCAGCGGTCGGCCTGGCGCTCGGCCAGGTCCCGGCGCGCCGCCTGCGCGCGCCACTCGGCCTCCACCGCCGAGATCTCCTCGGGTCGCGAGCCGGCCCTCGCCCGCGCGAGCGTCGCGCGCGCCACCGCGAGCGCCGCCTTCGCCTGGGCCACGCCGAGCTTCTGCGCCGAGTGCTCGAGCACCGCGAGCACCTGCCCGCGCTCGACGCGCTCGCCCTCGGCGGCGCGCACCTCCACCACGCGCCCCGGCTCGTCCGCCGAGACGCCGACCTCGCGGCCGACGGGCTCCACCACGCCGGGGGCCACCACGCGGGGCGTGCCCGCGCCGAGCGCGCTCGCCGCGGCGGGCGGCATCGGGTGGGCGTCGTGCTTGCCCTCGGCATCGGCCCGGTTGCACGCGGCGAGGCCGAGGACCAGCGCGAGGGCGATGCGGGCCCGCGCGCCCTCGGTCGAAAACGCAAGGGGGGTGGCTCCGGTCACGGG
Source organism: uncultured Myxococcales bacterium (assembly GCA_964593795.1). Taxonomy (GTDB): domain Bacteria; phylum Myxococcota_A; class Polyangia; order JAHFDS01; family JAHFDS01; genus JAHFDS01. Next base: position 26,316 of record CAZQJC010000063.1, read on the forward strand.
TGTCCTCCCGGCCCATCGACGATGCGGCCGTCTTCGATGTGAACGATGCGGTCGGCGAACGGGAAGATGCGCGGGTCGTGCGTCACGATGACGACGGCGCGGTCGCGCTCGTGCGCGAGCTCCCGCAGGAGGTCCAGGATCGTCATGCCGGTCCTGGAATCGAGCGCCGCGGTCGGCTCGTCGCAGAGCAGCACGCTCGGCTCGCTCACGAGGGCCCGCGCGATCGCGACGCGCTGCATCTGCCCGCCGGAGAGCTCACGCGGCTTCGAGCGCAGCTTGTCCCCGAGCCCGACGCGCCCCAGGGCCTGCGCCGCGCGCGCGCGCCGGTCCCCGCGCCCGAGCCCCTCGAGGAGGAGCGGCACCTCGACGTTCTCGATCGCCGAGAGCGACGCGAGGAGGTTGTGCTGCTGGAACACGAAGCCGATCGACCGGCGGCGCAGGTCCGCGAGCGCGTCGATGCCCTTGCCCGCGATGGCCTGGCCCGCGACGGTGACGCTGCCGGCGGTCGCGTCGAGCACGCAGCCGATGATCGACAGGAGCGTCGTCTTGCCGCTCCCCGAGGGGCCCACGATCATCACGAGCTCGCCGGCCGTGACCGCGAAGTCCGTCGGGTAGAGCGCCGTGAAGGCGAGCTTGCCGCTGCCGAAGGTCTTGCCGACGCCGCGGGTCTCGATGACGGTCTCCGCCATGATTAGCTCCGAAACACCAGGCCCGGCTCGACCTTGAGCACGCGGCGGATCGCGATGAGCGAGCTGCCGACGCAGATGACGAGCACGAAGGCGAAGGCCGTGGCGTACAGCCACGGCGGGTTGATGATGATGGCGCCACCCTTGACCGCGAAGTGCTTGAGGATGTGGAAGAAGCCGACGCCGATGCCGTATCCGGCGACGGCGAACAGGCCCGCCTGCGCGAGCATCAGGCGGAACAGGTGGATGCGCCGCGCGCCGATCGCGCGCAGCGTGCCGAAGTCGCGGACGCGGTCGACGACCGCCGTGAGCATGGTCAGCGAGACGATCACGAAGCCGACCAGGATCGCGACGCCGGTCATCATGCCGAAGTTCACGCCGATCGGCGTCCTGCGGAACCAGTAGACGACCGAGCTCCTGCGGAAGCCGTCGCGCGAGAAGACCTCGACGTTCTGCACCTTGCTCGAGATCGCGCGCCGCACCGCCTCGACGTCGTGGCCCGGCGCGACCTTGACCAGCACGAAGGTGATCGTGTCGTCGGGCACGTGCGCGAACTGCTGCGCCTGCCGCAGGTTCGCGAACACGTAGGTCTGGCCGAAGGGCGTCAGACGCTCGGTGAAGCCCGCGAGGCGCGAGCGGACGCCGCTGAGCTCGCGCACGTCGCCGACCTCGAACTGGCCGAAGCGCTTGCGCTCGGTCCACTCGACGAAGATGGCGTCGCGCTCGGTCAGGGACTCGATGCGCGTGCCCTCGCGGAGCTGCTTGGGGCCGATGGCGAAGCGCGGCGCGTTCGAGCCGATGACCGCGACCGGCTCGAAGTCGCCGAGCGGGCGCTTGATGATGCCGTGGCCGACGAAGGCGGGCTCGGCCCACTCGACGCCTGGGATCGCCTGCACCTCGTAGAGGCGCCGCATCGGGATGCTGTCGGAGAAGTCGACGCTCTCGGTGAAGCGCTGCGCGACCCAGATGTCGGCGTCCGACTGGCTGATGAGGGCGGTCATGCGCTCGATGAGCCCGAGCAGCATGCCGCCGTTCTGGTTGACGAGCAGGGCCGAGAAGACGACGCCGAACAGCGTGCCCGCCGTCTTGAGCTTCTCGTGCAGGATCATGCGCAGCGCGATGCCCCACATCAGCGCGGCCCTTCGCCGGGGGCGACCGCGCGCTCGAGGACGCCGAGCTGGTGGAAGAGGCGCGCCGCGTCGAGCTCGGCCTGCGCGGTGTCGCCGGCGAGCTGGGCCCGTGCGACCGCGACCTGCCCGTGCGCGGTGCGCAGATCGAGCTCGGTCGCGAGGCCCGCGTCGTAGCTCGACAGGGCCTCCTTGGCGGACGCTTCGCTGAGCTCGAGGCGCCGGCGCGACAGGGCGAGGTTGCCGCGGCTCGTGCGCGCGGCCGACAGGAGCTGCGCGAGCGCACGCTCGACCCCGCGCTCGGCGTCGGCGGCCTCGGCCTCGGCCTGGCTCGCCGCGGCCTCGGCGACGTCGATGCCGTGGCCACGCTCGCCACCGTCCCAGATCGCCCAGGACGCCACGACGCCGACGTACCAGGTGACCTCGTCCTTGAGGAAGCCCGTCGAGTTCGTTCCCCGGAGCTGCCCGTCGAGCGCCACGCGCGGCAGCCAGGGCGCGACCGCAGCGCGGCGCTGGGCCCTCGCGACGAGACCGCGCGCGCGCGCGGCCCGCAGGAGCGGGCTCTGCTGGCTCGCCTGCGAGAACGCGCTCGCCACGTCGGCCGGCAGGGCGCGCTGGTGGAGCTCGGGCGCCTGCACGGGCGCGCGGGCGCGCTCGCCGATCAGCACCGCGAGCACCTCGCGCGCGGACGCCGTGGCCTGCCGCGCGAGGTAGAGGTCCTGGTCGCGCGCCGCGAGGTCGGTCCTCGCGCGGAGGAGCGCGAGGTTGCGCTCCGCGCCGAGCTGCACGCGCTTGTCCACGTGCGCCACGCGGTCGGCCTCGATCTCCTGGCTCTGCTGCGCCGCCTGGGCCAGCGCCTCGGCGCGCACCACGTCGAGGAACGCCAGCGCCACCGAGAGCGCGAGGTCCGCGCGCGTGCCGTCGGCCTCCGCGGTGGCCGCGCGCTCGCCCTCCTCGCCGACGCGGAGCTGCGCGATCTGGTCCCACGAGAAGAGCGTCTGCTGGAGCGTGCCTGCGAGCCGCCACTCGTCCTGCGCCTGGATGACCGCGCCCGAGCCGGGCGGCCCGACGATCTCGCGGTTGTAGTGCCGGAAGGTCGCGTCCGCGCCGAGGTGCGGGTAGAGCCGCGCCCGCGCCTGCCTCCTCTGCGCGCTGGCCTGTTGCATGCGCGCCCGCGCCGCCTGGGCCGACGGGCCGCGCTCGAGCCCGAGCTGCACCGCCTCGCGCAGCGAGAGCGGCGCCTGGGCGCTCGCCGCCCGGCCGACGCCGAGCACCAGCGCCAGCGCCAGCACGATTCTAAACGATCGTTCAAATACGGCCGTCACGGGGCCCCTCCGGCGGGGCTGACGCCGCGCAGGACCGTGTCGATGGCCTGGCGCATGTACGTCCCGAGGTCGATCGGATCGTGCTCGCGGCCGCGCATGATGAACTGCCAGAGCACCTGCATCGCGGCGGTCGCGTGGATCTGCCGGGCGAGGAGGTCGCAGTCGATCTCGGGCCGGATGCGCCCCCGCTGCTTCTGCGCGTCGAGCGCGCGGCGCAGCATCTCGCGCATCGGCCGCAGGAAGTGCTCCTGGAACACGCGGGCGATCGCGGGGTCGCGCGTGCCTTCCGACAGCAGCAGGCGCATGAAGCTCTGCTGCTCCGGCTCCGCGGCGCGCGAGAGCATGTGGTCCGCGATGTGCTGCAGCATCTGGTCGAGCGGCAGCGACGCGAAGAGGTCCGAGACCGCGGAGCTGTCCGCCCCGGGTAGCCGCAGCCGGGCCACGCGATCGTCGAGGAGCGCCCGCAGGAGCTCCTCCTTTCCCGCGAAGTAGTGGTAGAGGGCCCCTTCCGTCAGGTCCGCGGCCGCGGCGATCTCCCGCATCCCTGCGCCCGCGTAGCCGCGCTCGCCGAACACCCGCAGGGACGCGAGCAGGATGCGCGCGCGCGTGCCCTCGGCCTCCGCCGGCCGGCGTGCCTCGTCGAGATTCCGTTTGGCTGGCTTGCTCGCTCGCTGTGCCATCTAAACGTTTGTTTAAATCCGGGGCGAGAGGTTGTCAAGGGGGCCGGTGGCGCCATCCGTGCGGCCCTACCGGCGGAGCTGGACCGACAGCGGCGTGCTGGCGGCGGCCCGGGCCGGCCACAGCCCGCCGAGCAGGCCGATGACGACCGCGAACCCGAGCCCCGCGGCCAGCACGGCCGGCGTGATACGCGGCGAGAACGCGACCTGCGAGAACGTCCACATGTTGAGCGTGGCGACTTGCTGCCCCTCGACCGGCAGCGCGAGCAGGCACCCGAGGATCCCCGCCGGCACGGCCACGAGCAGCGACTCGGTCACGAACGCCGCGGCGATGCTGCTGCCGGGAAAGCCGAGCGCCCGCAGCGTCGCGACCTCGCGCGTGCGCCCCGCGAGCGACGCGTACATCGTGTTGAGCGCCCCGAAGACGGCGCCGAGGCCCATGATGAGCGCGACGATCGCGGTGATGACGCGCATCGGCTCGGCGCTGCCGGCCTGCGCCTGGAAGTAGTCGCGCTCGCGCTGCGCGTGCAGCGAGAAGCGCCGGTCGGACTCGATGCGCGCGATGAGCGTCTCGGCGCTCGCCCCGGGCGCGAGCGGCAGCAGCACCGACGAGAAGTCGGTCCGGCGGTCGTCGTCCATCACGCCCTCGACGGGCCCCCAGATCTCGCTCGCCGCCGGCCCCCCGAGGTCGTCGAACACGCCGACCACGCGCCACCTGCGCCGCCCGAGCTGGAACGTCCCGCCCACGCGGAAGCCCTCCGCCTTGCCGACGAGCGCCCTGCCGAGCATCGCCTCGTCGCTGCCCGACGCGGGCCGCCTGCCCTCGAGGAGCTTCACGCCCGGGTGCGCCGCGTACCCCGCGTCCGACATGCCCCGCATCGACAGCGACTGGTCCGCGCCCTCGGGCGACTGCACGATCCAGATGGTGACGACCTCGGGCGACGCCGCGGAGATCGCGCCCGCACGCGCCACCTCGGGGAACTCGCGCAGGATCGCCACCGACTCGCGCGACACGGCGCTCATGGACTCGGCGAGCGAGCCCTTGCGCGTGACGATGACGCTGCGGTCAGAGCCCGCCTGCTCGAACGTCCCCGCGAGGCCCTCGACGAACGCGCCCATCGACACGAAGAGCGCGACCACGAGCGCGATGCCGAACCCCGTCATCGCGACCGAGCGCTTGCGCTGGCCGAGCGATCGCAGCGAGTAGCGGATCGGGATCACGCGCGCTCCCGGCGATCACGCGACATGGCGCAGGCCCTCCACGACGCCCGCGCGCAGCGCGCGCAGGGCCGGCAGCGCGCTCGCGAGCACCGCCACGACGAGCGCCGCGACGACGCCCCAGCCGAGCACCTCGGGCGTCACCGAGAAGCCCGACAGCGGGCCCACGCCGATGGCGAACCCTCGCCCGCCGAAGAGCGCGTACGCCGCGCCGCAGCCGACGGCGCCCGCGAGGAGGCCGAGGAAGAGCGCCTCGCCGACGACCAGCGTCACGATGTGCACGCCCCGGAAGCCGATCGCCTTGAGCACCGCGAGCTCGGACGTGCGCTCGCGCGTCGACATGGCGATGCTGTTCGCCACGAGCAGCATGACCGCGAGCAGCACGAGGACCGCGATGCCGCGCACGAGGCCGCGCACGTCGCCCATGACGACGAGGAACGCCTCCATGAACTGCCGCTGCGACTGTGCGCGCACGGGGTCCGACGTGGTCGCGAACGTCTCCACCACGCGCCGCGACACCTCGGCCACGTCGCCGGCCGAGGCCACCTGCACCGCGAACATCGACACGTACCCGGGGTTGCCGAGCGCGGCCTCGAGGTAGCTGCGGTGCAGGATGAACGAGGCCTTGTCGGTCTCGAAGTCGGCCTGCCCGCAGATCACGAACTCGAGATCTGCCGGCCACGCGGTGCCGCGGAGCTTGACCTTCTGGCCGCGCGTCCAGCCGTAGCGCGCGAGGAGCTGCTGCCCGACGAGCGCGCCCGTGCGCTCCTTCTTGTAGCACTCGAGGTCCGCCTCGGGCATGACGAGCTGGCTGCCCCAGATCTCGCGCACGTCGGCCTCGGTGCCCATCGAGTTGAACGAGTCCTGAGGGCCGCGCACCTCGCCGTAGGTGCCGCCGTAGAAGAGGTACGACGCCACGCGCTTGACGCCCGGCACGCGCGCGAGCTTCGCCCCGTGCGCCTCCGGCATGATGTGCGCCCAGCCGGCCTTGTGTGTGACGAGGAGGATCGGGTTCTTGCCGGAGCGCTCGAGCAGGCCGTCGAGCGACGACACGACGGTCAGGAGCGCGGTGAACAGGAACAGCGACACCGCGAGGCCCCCCACGGTGAACAGGGTCCGCCGCAGGTTCCGCCGGGCGTTCTTGACGACGAGCGGCAGGAGCCGCAGCACGGGCCAAGAGTAGCCGGCCCGTCGCCGTCACGACAGCGGCGGATTGCCGCCCCGATGGTCGGCGCGGGTTGACGGCCCCGCGCGCGCGGCCGAGGATGCGCCCATGCACGCCGTCTCCCGCCTCCCTGCGCCGACGAACGAGCCGATCCTCTCCTACGCCCCGGGCACGCCCGAGCGCGCCTCGCTCAAGGCCGCGCTCGCCGAGCTCGGCGGCACGCGCACGGAGATCCCGCTCTTCCTCGACGGCAAGGCGGTCACGACCGGGCGCACGGACGAGGTGCGCTGCCCGCACCACCACGCGCTCGTGCTCGCCGACTGCCACCAGGCGAGCGCCGCCGAGGTGGACCGCGCCATCGCGGGAGCCCTCGCGGCCGCGCCCGCGTGGGCCGAGCTGCCCTTCGACGCCCGCGCCGCGATCTTCCTGCGCGCCGCGGACCTGCTCGCCGGCCCGTGGCGCGCGCGCATCAACGCCGCGACGATGCTCGGCCAGTCGAAGACCTGCCACCAGGCCGAGATCGACAGCGCGTGCGAGCTCGTCGACTTCCTGCGCTGGAACGTCGCCTTCGCGCGCCGCATCCTCGAGGACCAGCCCCAGAGCGCGCCGGGCACCTGGAACCGCGCCGACTACCGCCCGCTCGAGGGCTTCGTCTTCGCGGTGACGCCGTTCAACTTCACCGCCATCGGCGGCAACCTCCCCTCCGCGCCGGCGCTCATGGGCAACGTGGTCCTGTGGAAGCCCGCGCACACCGCGGCGCTCTCGAACCACCTCGTCATGGAGCTCTTCGCCGCCGCGGGCCTGCCTCCCGGCGTCATCCAGCTCGTCCCCGGTCCTCCGGCCGAGATCGCGGACCGCGCGCTCGCGCACCCGGCGCTCGCGGGCGTGCACTTCACGGGCTCGACCGGCGTCTTCCAGCAGATCTGGCGCACCGTCGGCGAGCGGATCGCGCGCTACCGCACGTACCCGCGCCTCGTCGGCGAGACCGGCGGCAAGGACTTCATCCTCGCGCACCCGTCGGCCGACGTGGACGCGCTCGCGACCGCGATCGTCCGCGGCGGCTTCGAGTACCAGGGCCAGAAGTGCTCCGCGGCCTCGCGCATCTACGTGCCGCGCTCGATCTGGCCCGCCGTGCGCGACCGCGCGGTGGCGATGATCCGCGAGATCCGGATGGGCGACGTGGCCGACTTCTCGAATTTTGTTGGCGCCGTCATCGACCAGCGCGCGTTCGACCGCATCGCGACGTACCAGGCGCTCGCCAGGAAGGACGGCCGCGTGCTCGCCGGCGGCGGCGGCAGCGCCGCGGAGGGCTACTTCATCGAGCCCACGCTCGTCGAGCTCGATGACCCGAAGCACCGCCTCATGGCCGAGGAGATCTTCGGGCCCGTCGTCAGCGTATTCGCCTATGCGGATGAATCATGGGCCGAGACGCTGGCCCTGGTCGACCAGACCTCGCCGTACGCCCTGACCGGCGCCATCTTCGCGCGCGACCGCGGCGTCCTCGAGGACGCGCAGCGCGCCCTGCGCAACGCCGCCGGCAACCTCTACCTCAACGACAAGCCGACGGGCGCGGTCGTGGCGCAGCAGCCGTTCGGCGGCGCGCGCGGCTCGGGCACCAACGACAAGGCGGGGAGCCTGTGGAACCTCGTGCGCTGGACCAGCCCGCGCACGATCAAGGAGACCTTCGACGCCCCGCACCACTTCGGCTACCCGTTCCTCCGCGAGCCTTAGCGGCCCTCCGCGGTGGTAGAACGTCGGCATGCAGCCCTTGCCAGCCGCCGCCGAGCCCGACTGGGACCTCTCGCCGCTCTACCAGGCCCCGGACGATCCGCGCCTCGAGGCCGACCTCGCGGCCGCCGTCACCGAGGCGGACGCGATCGCCGCCGCCTATCGCGACAAGGTCGCGACGCTCTCGGCGCCCGCGCTCGCCGAGGCCCTCGCGCGCCTCGAGCGCTTCCTGGTGGCCACGTATCGCCCCTCGCTCTACGCGCAGCTCGCGTTCTCGACGGCGACCGACGACGCGAAGCTCCAGGCCCTCGTCGCCCGCGTCCGCGAGCGCACGACCGACGTCATGAACCGCACGACGTTCTTCGACGTCGAGCTCAAGCTCACGCCCGAGCCCACGTTCGCGGCCTGGCTCGCCGCGCCCGAGCTCGCGGCCTACGCGCACCACCTCCGCCGCGCTCGCCGCCAGGCGCCGCACACGCTGACCGAGCCCGAGGAGCGCATCATCGCGCTCAAGTCGCTCACGGGCTCGCAGGCGTGGTCGCAGCTCTACACCGAGATCACGAGCGGCTTCTCCTTCTCCATCGACGCTGGCGGAGAGAAGCACGACTGCTCGCTCGCCGAGGCGCGCGCGCTCCGCAGCCACCCCGAGCGCGCGGTGCGAAAGGCGGCGCACGAGGGCGTCCTCGAACGCTTCTCGCAGCACGAGCAGGTGCTGACCTACCTCGTCAACGCCCTCTACCAGGACCACAAGATCGAGTCCGATCTGCGCGGCTACGCCTCGCCCATCGCGTCGACCGCGCTCGACGACGAGCTCACGCCCGAGGTCATCGAGGCGCTCATGGGCACGGTCGAGCAGGCCTACCCGGCGGCGCAGGAGTACTTCGCGCTCAAGGCGCGCGCGCTCGAGCTGTCGGCCGACTTCCGCGCGCATGACCTCCTCGCGCCGTACCCCGGCGCCGATCGCAAGGTGACCTGGCAGGCCGCGCAGGCGGAGGTCCTTGCGGCCTTCGGCGAGCTCGCGCCCGAGCTCGCCGCGCGCGCCCGCCGCTTCTTCGACGAGGGGCGCATCGACGCGCGCCCGCGTCGCGGCAAGCGCGACGGCGCGTTCTGCATGGGCATGACGCCCGGCACCGAGCCGTACGTGATGGTGAACTTCACCGGGCGCGTGGACGACGTGGCCACGCTCGCGCACGAGCTCGGGCATGGCCTGCACTTCTCGCTGGCCGGCGAGAAGCAGTCGCTCTTCCGCTACTACCCGACCACGCCTCTCGCCGAGACCGCGAGCGTCTTCGGCGAGATCGTGCTCGTGCGGCGGCTGCTGTCCCGCGAGACCGACCCGAAGGTGCGCCGCCAGCTCCTCGCGTCGCGCATCGAGGACGCCATCGCCACCGTGATGCGCCAGGTCATGTACACGCGCTACGAGCAGCGCGCGCACGCCGCCAGGGCCGAGGGCGTCGTCACCGCGGACGCCTACTGCACGCTGTGGACGGAGGAGCTCGGGCGCCTCTACGGCCCGGCCGTCGCGCTCGGGCCGCTCGATCGCTGGGGCTGGGTCACCATCCCGCACCTCGTCCACTACCGCTTCTATTGCTACTCGTATGCGCTCGGGCAGCTCCTCGTGTTCGCGCTCTACCGCCTCTGGGAGGAGCAGGGCGCGGCGTTCGTGCCGCGCTACCTCGAGCTCCTGTCCTCCGGCGGCGCCGAGGAGCCGGAGCGCCTGCTCGCGCAGGCCGGCATCGATCTGTCCGACCCCGGCTTCTGGAAGCGCGGCACCGACGTCATCGCGCGCATGGTCGAGGAGTTCCGCGCGATCGTGTAGCCGCCCGGTGGCACAATGGCCCCATGATCGAATGGGTCGTGGTGGCAGTGCCGCGGGGGGCCAGGCGGCCGACCACCGAGAGCGTGGTGGAGCGCCTCGGGCGCGCCTGGGCGGGGGGCGCGCGCGTGGGCTGGGCCGAGCTCGGGCCGAAGGTGAACCCGTGCCTGCTCCTCGCGCCTGACGGCGCCAATGCGCGCCGCGCGCCGCGCTTCCCCGACGTGCTCACCGACTGGGCCGACATCTACGAGGAGCCGCTCGGTCACTCCGTGCTCGTCACCGTCGCCGCCGAGATCCTCTCGGAGGGCGGCCAGGACGTGCTCGCGATGTTCGCCGACCTCGGCGATCCCGAGGGCCCGCGCGCCGCGACCGGCTGGTACGACAAGGGCGCGCTCGTCGAGCTCGAGCAGGTCGGCAAGGCCTCCGTCGCCTGGAAGACCGGCGGCGAGCTCGGCCGCCCCAGCGCCGGCGACGTGACGAGCGCGCTCGCGTCGGCCGCCAAACACCTCTCGGACGACAGCGTCTTCGATCGCATCGACAAGGGACGTGACGCCGCCGCCGAGGCGATCCTCCTGCGCGCGATGCGCCGCGCGCTGGCGGCCGATCCGCCGCCGCTCCGAGAGCTCCTGGCGCTCGGCGATCGCGTGCTCCGCGCCTCCGTCGCGCTGTGAGCGGATGCGGTCTACACTGACAGGTCCGCATGGCCGCTGAAGCGGTGCACCTCTCGGCGCTGGCCGATGGCCTGGCCCTGCCCGGGCTGCCGGGGGGCCTGCGCGCGCTGCTCTCGATGGGGGGCGAGGCGCGCGGCCTCGAGCTCGCCCGGCTCGGCGCCGTCTTCGTGGACCTGCCGTACTTCGATCGCTTCCCCTTGAAGGCCGCCCGCTACGCGGCCGGTATCCCGCAGCCGCCGTCCGCCTGGGGCGACGCCTTCCACCAGGAGCGCCCGGTCGCCGTCGGCACCGCGATGCTCGCCGAGGCCCGCACGCTCCGCGACGCCGGCGATCGCCTGCGCGCCGATCGCCTCGACGCGCTCGCGCTCGGGTACTTCTCGCACCTCGCCGTGGACTACGCCACGCACGGCCTCATCAACAGAATGGCCGAGGCGCGCGCGGCGAAGCGCGGCGCCGCGATGGCCCACCACCACGAGATCGAGAAGTACCAGAGCGTGCTCTTCCACGAGCAGCGAAACGGCTTCGACTTCATGGGCACGCCGCTCCTGCCGCGCTACGTGCGCGTCGAGCACGAGCTCCTCGTCGGCGACGCGCCGCTCACCGCCGCGCTCCTGCGCGCCATCGGCCGCGCGCTCGGCAAGGCCCCGACGCCCGGGGAGCTCGCTCGCTTCACCCGGGGTTATCGCCAGTACGGCTGGATCCTCGGCTCCCCGGCCGGCAAGCGCCTCGCGCCCGCCGCCGGCAAGGCGCGCGAGCGCCCGCGCGTGTTCGCCGCGCCCGATCTGCACTACCTCGACGTCTTCACCACGGCCGTCAGGCGCGTCGGCCGCTACCTCGAGGCGGCGTGGGCCGCCCGCGAGGGCGCCCCGCTCGATCCCGTCGCCGTGCCCGAAGGGTCGATCGACCATCCGCCGCTGGAGCCACCATGACCGACAAGAAGGACGATTTCGCCTCCATGTTCGCCGCGTCCGAGGCCGCGCGCACCACCCCGCGACGCAAGCGCCTGACCATTGGCGAGGTGGTCCGGGGGCGCGTCGTCGCGATCGACCAGGCCGCCGTGTTCGTCGACATCGGCGCGAAGAGCGAGGCCATGATCGAGCGCGCCGAGCTGTCCGATCCCGACACCGGCCGGACCCTCGTCGAGATCGGCGACGTGATCGAGGCGCGCGTGGTCGAGGTGGACGGCAAGGCCGGCTGCCCGGTCCTGCGCAAGGGCGCCATCCGCGGCGGCGAGGGCTTCTCGGCGCTCGAGGAGGCCGTCGCCACGGGCCTGCCCGTCGAGGGCAAGATCACCGCGGTGAACAAGGGCGGCTACGACGTGCAGCTCGGCGCGGTGCGCGCGTTCTGTCCGATCTCGCAGATGGACCTGCGCCCGGTCGCCGATCCCACGGTGCTCGTCGGCCAGCGCTTCGCCTTTCGCATCACCCGCTTCGAGGAGGGCGGCCGCAACGTCGTCGTCTCGCGCCGCGCGCTCCTCGAGGACGAGCAGCGCACGCGCGCCGAGGAGACCTGGAAGACGCTGCAGGTCGGCAGCGTCTGCAAGGGCACCGTGATCGCGCTGCAGGCCTTCGGGGCGTTCGTCGACCTCGGGGGGATCGAGGGCCTCGTGCACGTCTCCGAGCTCGCGCACCGGCGCGTCAAGCACCCGTCGGAGGTGCTCTCGGTGGGCGAGGTCGTCGAGGTCGAGGTGACCAAGCTCGAGCGCGGCAAGGACCCCTCCGACCGCAAGTCCACGCGCATCTCGCTGTCGCTCCGCTCGCTCGAGGGCGATCCGTGGGACAAGGCCAAGGACCTGCTCGTCGTGGGCCGAAGGCTCGCCGCCATGGTCGTGCGCCTCGAGTCGTTCGGGGCCTTCCTGGAGCTCGCGCCTGGCATCGACGGCATGCTGCACGTCGGAGAGCTGCGCGAGGACCCCAAGGCCGGGGGCCGGCAGCTCCGCCACGCCAAGGACGTCCTCGCGGTGGGTGAGACGCGCGAGGTCGTGATCCGCGAGCTCGATCGCGAGCGTCGCCGCATCGGCCTCGGCCTGCCCACCGCGGAGGACGACGGCCCCGTGGAGCTACCGAGCGCGCCGCAGGGCTTCGGCACGTTCGCCGCTGCGCTCAAGAAGGCCGAGGAGAAGAAGAAGAAGTGATCTCGCTCGCTGGGGTGGCGGCCGCGCTCTCGGCGCTCGTCCTGGCCGATCCCCGCGCGATCACGCTGCGACAGCAGTGGAAGCCCGAGGCGCCGGCCGCGGCGGCGCTCGTGCGCGAGGTGCTGTCCTCGGCGCGGCCCGAGTGGCGCATCTCCACCGCCGAGAGCGACGTCGTCGTGGCCGTCAACGTCAGCGTGGAGCCGGGCGAGACCTGGAAGGGCTCCTGCCTCGTCTTCCGCGTGGGGCGTCCGCACCGCCTCGAGCAGTTCGAGTCGCCCTCGGCGGCCGCGGCCGCTCGGCAGGCCGCCTCGATCGCGCTCTTCCTGGTGGACGCGCCGGTCGCGCCCAAGGCCGAGGAGGAGGCCAAGCGGGAAGCGGCGCGGCTCTACGAGATGTTCCCGCTGCCCGCACGCGCCAAGCCACCGGCGCCGCCGCCGAAGCCCTTGCCGCCGCCACCGCCGCCGAAGCCCGAGCCGAAGCCCGAGCCGAAGCCCGAGCCGCCACCGCCGCCATCGCCGCCGCCGCCGCCCAAGCTCCCGGGCCCGATCGGTCTTCACGGATCCGCAGCGGCGTCGCTCGGCGGGCCCGGCACCGCCTTCGTCGGGCGCGCGGGTGCGTCCTACTGGCTCGGCCCACGGCTCCAGCTCGCCGCCCGGGGTGGCGGGGGCTCTGGATCCGGCAGCGCCTCGGCGTCCTTCGTGCTGGCCGAGGCGGGGGCCGGACCCGCCTTCCGCGTCCACACCAGCGAGGCGCTCACCATCGACGTCGCGGCCTGGGCGATCGTGCGGTGGCTCGGTGCCCGGGTGGGCGACGCGGAGCGGCGCTCGGAGACGGCGCCGGTGGCGCTGGCCGGTGCGCGGGCGGGCTACTTCCTCGGCCCTCGCTCTCAGCTCGCCCTCGAAGTCTCGGGAGGTTATGCCCTCCACGCCGATCGCTGGTTCGTGGGCGGGCGCAACGTCGGGTCCGGCGGCGGGCCCCTGTTCGAGGCGGGGCTCTCGATCCAGCTCCGGCCCTAGCCGTCCGCGCGTGCGGATCCGGTTGACAATCCGCCCTTCCCGGCGTAACTACTCGCCCTCATTCGAGGCGACCCCATGAGCAACGTGATCCCGGTGATTCAGCAGATCGAAAAGGCGCAGCTGCGCAAGACCTCGCTCGGCCCGGAGTTCCGCGTCGGTGACACGGTCAAGGTCCACACCGTGATCAAGGAAGGCGACAAGGAGCGCGTCCAGGTCTACGAGGGCGTGGTCATTGCCCGCAAGTCCGGCGGGATCCGCTCGGCCTTCACGGTCCGCAAGATCTCCTATGGCGTGGGCGTCGAGCGCACGTTCCCCGAGCACTCGAGCCGCATCGAGAAGGTGGAAGTGATCGCGCGCGGCCGCGTCCGTCGCGCCAAGCTCTTCTACCTGCGCGACCTCAAGGGCAAGAAGGCCCGCCTGCGCGCCGACACCGGCCGCAACGAGGCGGCCGCCGAGGCCGCCGCGGCCGCCGCCGAAGAGAAGTAGCCCTCCCGCCGCGTGTCGCGCTCCCGCAGCACCTTCGTAAAGGGGCGCGACGCCGAATCTCTCGCTCGCCGGACGCTCGAGTCCGCGGGCGTCGTCATCCTCGATCAGAACTATCGCTGCCCCGCGGGTGAGCTCGATCTCGTGGGCGATCACGCCGGCGTGATCTGCTTCGTCGAGGTCCGCTCGCGGCTCGACGAGCTGCTCGGTGCGCCCGAGGAGACCATCGACGCGCGCAAGCGCTCGCGGATCCGAGCCGCCGCGCGCGCCTGGCTCGCGGCGCAAGAGGACCTCGGCCCGAGGGCCTGTCGCTTCGACGTGGTGGCGGTGGTGGGAGAGGGAGAGGACGCCGAGATCCGCTGGATCCCTAACGCGTTCGACTAGGGAAAGCCGCTAGCGGGCTTCGAGCGCCGGATCGATCGACTGCTCGGGCGCCGTCAGGCCCTGCGCCGCGCACTCGGGCGGCAGGCCCGGCGTGCCCGGCTTGAGCACGTCGCCGCAGATGCACATCTTCCGGCACTTGAACTTGCCGGTGTCCGACGCGACCGCGCACTTGAACTTGCTCTTGCACTTGCCGCCGACGCCGGCGTTCTTGTCGATGAGGTCCGAGCTGCAGTCGTCGTCGTTCTCGCAGAACGCGCTGCAGAGCGCGCCCGGGATCACGTTGCTCGAGGCTCCGACCTCGGGCGCCTTCTGCACGCAGATGCGCGAGGGGCACTCGAGCGCCTGCGAGTTGATGACGTCCTGGATCATCCCTGTCCCGCCCGCTCCGGTGGCTCCCGTGGAGCAGGGGCGTCCGATGCCACTCTCCGAACAGGCCGAAAAGATCGCCACGAGGGCGAAGACAGTCATCCGAAGGCCGTTCATGCGCCGCGCAAAATCTCACGCCGCCTGTAGGCTGTCAAGGCACAGGCGCCGCCGAGGTCGCAGAGACGCACCGGGACGATCCTCCTCACTGCACCGTGGCAGGATTCCCCACCCTTGACAGCCTGAAATCGCCCCCCTAACATGCGCGCCATCACTCTCGAAACCGCATCTAAGACGATGAAAGCATTGGGAACATCGGTGGTTGATACCGCCGCCCCGAGGCTTTCCGATCAGGCCCCCGAGGGCTTGATTCGTCGATCGCACGGGCCTTGCACGCCCTTCGACGATCCGGATGCGCTCGATTCCGGTGCCTCGGATCCGACGGGTCCGGTGCGCGAGCCGCCTCCCAAGAGCAAAGGGGTCCCGATGAGCCGCCTCCTGCCCAGCCTGTCCCGCAACTCCTTCCGCGCCGCCGTGATCGCGGCCAGCGCGGCCTTCCTGCTGGCGGGCGTCGCCGACGCCAAGCCCAAGAAGAAGAAGCACAAGGGCGGCAAGACGCCGGCGGCCGAGACCACACCCGCGCCCGCGCCCGAGCCGACGCCCGCGCCCGCCCCTGCGGCGCCCGAGCCGGCCGCGCCGGCGCCCAAGGCCGGGGGCAAGGGCGGCATGACCTTCCAGCCGGAGGAGGTCACGCAGTCGGGCCCCGAGTCGAAGACCCTGCAGAAGGCCGTCAAGTCCTACGAGAACAAGGACTACTACGCGGCCTCGATCGAGCTGCACAAGGTCATCGAGGGCGAGTCCGGTGACGCGCCCGCGAACGTCCAGAAGGCCGAGTTCTTCATGGGCAAGACCCTCTACAACCTCAAGTTCTACTCGGCGTCGCTGTCGTACTTCGACCGCATCGTCCAGAAGGGCCCGGCGCACACGTTCCACAACGCCACGCTCAAGTGGCTCGCGTCGCTCTCGCGCGTGCTGCCCGAGTCGGCCGGCATCCTCGAGAAGATCGGCAAGTACAACCGCGCCGAGCTCGATCAGCCCGCGCTCGCGGACGTCAAGGACGAGCTGTATTACCTGCTCGGACGCTTCTTCTACCAGCAGGGCAACTTCAAGGAGGCCATCGAGCTCTTCCAGCTCGTGCCGCTGCAGAACGAGACCTTCGCCAAGGCCAAGTTCTACGAGGGCGTGACCAAGGTCCGCATGCAGGACGGCAAGGGCGCCGCGGACTCGTTCAAGGAGATCCTGCGCAAGTTCAAGGACGCCGAGTCCAAGGACCCGGAGAAGATCGACCCCGTCACGCGAGAGTTCGTCGACGTCGCGAACCTACAACTCGCCCGCGTCTTCTACTCGACCGGCCAGCACAAGACGGCCATCAAGTACTACGACAAGATCCCGCTCGACTCGCCGGACTGGCTGCCGGCGCTCTTCGAGTCGAGCTGGGCGCACTTCCAGATGGGCGGCCCGTCGGGCTACGCGCACGCGCTCGGCAACATCCACACGCTCAACGCGCCTTACTTCGACAAGGAGTTCTTCCCCGAGTCGAAGATCCTCACGTCGGTCGTCTACTTCTACAACTGCCTGTACGACCGCTCGGCGGAGACGCTGGCGGAGTTCAACGGCATCTACCCGCCGCTCAAGAAGGAGATCGACGATCTCCTGGCGAAGCACCCGGACAACGCCGAGTTCTACGACTTCGCGCTCAAGATGCGCGACGGCAAGGTCGAGCTGCCGGAGCGCGTGCAGCGCGCGGGCATCGGCGCCCTCGGCGACCGCACGCTCGGCAAGCAGATCGCCTTCGTCAGCGAGCTCGATCGCGAGCTCAAGCAGATCGAGTCGGCCGACCCGGCCTGGAAGTCCACCGCGGTCGCCGCGAACATCCTGCAGGACATCACGCTCCAGCAGTCGCTGGCCAAGAACGAGGCCGGAAACCTGGCCCGAAAGCGCCTCGATCGCCTGTCGAAGGAGATCGAGGAGCTCGTGCGCCAGGCGATCAAGATCGAGATCGAGACGCTCAACATGCAGAAGAACGCGCTGACCGGCGAGCAGGCGAGCGCCAACCAGGCCAAGAGCATGGAGGACGCCCGCCGCGAGCTCATCGACGACGAGCACCAGTACTGGCCGTTCTGGGGCGAGTACTGGAAGGACGAGCTCGGCGCCTACCGCTTCAATGTCACAAACCAGTGCAAGACCAAACAGTAGTACGGGTCGATTCAGGGCTGTTCCTGGGCTGACCCGGGACGGCCGGATGCGATCGGCGGTCGGCTCGGACGATTCCGGCGACCAAGCGGAACCTCCACGGATCGGCAGACGAGGGATCTTCGAATGACGCAGCGTTTTTCGGGTTCTGGACGTTCTTGGGGCCGCGGGCTGGCGATGGTGGCCGGCCTCGGCCTCGTGTGTCCCGCCCTGTCGGGCGGAAGCGCCCTGGCCGCGCCCCGCTATCAGAAGGCGGACGCCGCCATCGAGGCGACGCAGACCGAGCGCACGCTCGGCAAGAAGCAGAAGGAGCAGAAGCCCTCGGGCCCGATGCTCTCCGAGGACGAGTTCTCCGAGAAGCGCCACGGCGCGGTCCAGAAGATCACGGACGACATCATTCGCAAGGCCACGATGCTGGCCAATGCGACGCCGGACACGGACCCGGAGAAGCCGGACCTCCTGTTCCGCATCGCCGAGCTCTTCGCCGAGAAGACCCGCGGCTACTCGATGCAGGCGGGCTCGATGGATCAGAAGATCTTCGAGGCCGAGCAGCGCAAGGACGGCGGCGGCGCCCAGCGGCTGCGCTCGGAGCAGGAGACGCTGCGGCGCGCCGAGAAGGAGAACCTCCTCGAGGCGGCCAAGTGGTACATCGCCGTCGTCAACAACCCGAAGTTCCGCAACTACCAGCGCATGGACGAGGTGCTCTTCTACCTCGCGTACATGCTCCAGCAGGTCAAGCGGGACGACGACGCCCGCAAGTTCTTCCTGCGCCTCGTCAAGGAGTACCCGCAGTCGCGCTTCGTGCCCGAGGCGTACCTGTCCTTCGGTGAGTACTACTTCCAGAAGGGCGAGATGGAGAACGCCAAGGCGTTCTACGACAAGGTCACGCAGTTCCCCGAGGCGAAGGCCTTCGGCTTCGCGATGTACAAGAAGGCCTGGTGCTTCTACAACCTCGGCAACTTCCAGGAGTCGCTGGCGTCGTTCGTCAAGGTCCTCAAGTACTCGAAGCAGATGCCGTCGCGCGCCGCGAAGGATCAGCTGGTGCGCGAGACCAAGAAGGACCTCGTCGTCGCGTACTCGCGCTTCGCCGACACCGACAAGGCCTGGGTGTTCTTCCAGCGCGTCGGCGAGGAGATGGCGCCGAAGATGCTCGAGATCCTCGCGGGCCTCTACAACGAGCAGGGCAAGTTCGTCGACTCGATCAAGACCTACCGCAAGCTGATGTCCCTGTTCCCGCAGTCGCCGAAGTTCTGCAGCTGGCAGTACAAGGTCGCTGAGAACGCCCAGTCGGCGGGCAACAAGAACGAGCAGGTCGTCGAGCTGCGGCGCCTCGCGAACGTCTACGAGGCGCTCCGCGACGGCAAGCTCGGCAAGGACGTCAAGAAGGGCGACATCGACCAGTGCCGCGCCGACACGGCCGACACGCTGCGCGAGCTCGCGACCGTATGGCACCGCGAGGGCATCAAGACGCAGAACAACGACACCCTCGCCCGCGCCCGCGCCCTCTACGCCGAGTACCTCGAGAAGTTCAAGGGCGAGAAGGACGAGTACAAGATGACCTTCTACTTCGCCGAGCTCCTGTGGAAGCTCGAGAAGTGGGAGCCGTCGGCCGAGATGTACACGAAGGTCGTCAAGCTCGACCCGAAGGGCCCGCACACCAAGGAGTCGGCGCTCGCCGCCGTCCTCGGCTGGAAGAACGCGCTCAACGTCGATGACAACCCGCCCGAGGAAGTGGACGAGAAGTGCCAGCAGGCGGAGAACGCCGGCAAGGGCGGCAAGAAGGGGAAGAAGGGCAAGAAGGGCAAGGCCGCCGAGGCCGAGCCGGATCCGGGGGCGATCGCCAAGGCGTGCGCGAACCGCTTCAAGCCCAAGGAGCTGACGCCGCCCTACCAGAAGATGATGGCGGCCTATGACACGTACCTGCAGTACGTGCCGGACGCGCCCGAGCTCCCCACCATCAAGTACCGCAAGGCCAAGACGTTCTACGACTTCAACCAGTTCGAGAAGGCGATCCCGCTCTTCGCCGAGGTGGTGGACAAGCACTCGAAGTCGAACCTGGCGGTCGTCTCGGCGACGTTCCTGCTCGATTCGCTCAACGCCCTCGGCAAGCCCGAGGAGATCCCGCCCTGGATCGAGAAGTTCGTCACGAACCCGGACCTCATGAAGGACGCCGAGTTCGCGACGCAGATCAAGAACCTCAAGGCGGAGTCGATGTGGCTGATCGCCACCGGCTATTCGAAGCAGGGTCGCCACCGCGAGGCTGCGAAGATCTACGCCGACATGTACAACCAGGCGCCGGATCATCCGCGCGGCGCGCAGATGCTCTACAACGCCGCGCTCGAGTTCGAGGAGGCGGGCATCATCGGCGGCGCGGTGTCGGCGCGAAAGGCGCTCATCGAGCAGCGCCCCGACGACAACCTCGCCAAGAAGGCGCAGTTCCAGATCGCCGGCAACTACCACGGCCTCGCCTATTACGAGAAGGCGGCCGACTTCTACGAGAAGTTCGCCAAGAAGTTCCCCGGCGAGGCGGACTCGATCAAGGCGCTCGGCACGGCGGTCTTCTTCCGCCGCGGCCTCGGCCAGGACGAGAAGGCCATCGAGGACAACCACGACTTCGTGAAGTACTACGGCTCGCGCAAGCCCCAGGAGGCCGCGCGCGTCTTCTTCTCGATCGGCGCCATCTACGAGAAGAACAAGCAGTGGGGCAAGCTCGTCTCGCACATGGAGGAGTACTCGAAGCGCTACGGGTCGAAGGGCCCGAAGGACCTCGAGATCCTCGCGCAGGCGAAGCTCGGCGAGACCAAGTGGCGGCAGTCGTGCCCGCTCGGCGAGGGCGTCAACGGCGCGTGCATCAAGCTCGAGCGTACGCGCGCGGGCGGCAAGGCCGGCAGGCGCGCGGGCAAGGGCCAGCGCGGCGGCAAGCGGCAGTGCGGTCCGGACACCAAGGCGAGGATCACGATCGTCGCGCGCAACAAGAAGGTCGCGGCCGACGCGCAGAAGCACTTCGCGAAGGTGCTGGCGCTCTATGGCAAGGGCAACGCGCTCAAGAGCATCGACAGCGACAACCGCAAGAACGACGTGGTCTACGCCGCGGCGCAGGCGCGGTTCGCGCAGGCCGAGCTCAAGTACGAGGAGTTCCTCGCGGTGAAGTTCCCCGAGGGCCTCGACTTCAACCCGGCCAAGAAGAAGAAGTCCGAGGAGTCGATCAAGAAGTTCAGCAAGTACAACGAAGACAAGATGCGCATGCTGGTGGACACGCAGAAGATCTACCAGGAGGTCATCACGTTCAAGCAGGCGCACTGGGCGATCGCCGGCTCGGCCCGCATCGGCCAGGTGTTCGCGGACTACGCGAACCAGCTCTTCACGGCGGAGATCCCGAGCATCCTCAAGCAGGACTTCGAGAAGGACGCCTACTGCGACGCGCTGCAGGACAAGGCGGACCCGGTCGAGGCCAAGGCCAAGGAGGGCTTCGAGACCTGCATGGGCAAGTCCACCGAGCTGTCCTGGTTCAACGAGTGGTCGACCCTGTGCGAGGTCGAGCTCAACCAGCTCGAGCCCTCGAAGTACCCGCTCGCGTCGGAGATGCGCGTGCAGCCGGGCTACATCGCGGCCTCGTCGTCTTCGAGCAACGTCATCACGGATCTGCGATAGGTGCACGAGATGAACGCGACGATTCGGATCGGAAGCGGGCGGGCCTCGGCCCTGCTGGCCTGCGTGGTTTCCCTGGCCGCCTGCGGCTCCAAGCAGGCGACGCCCGCGCAGACGGCGGGAAGCGCGGCGGCGGCGCCGGGCGCCAAGCCGGGTGACGGCTCGAAGGCCGTCGCGACCAAGCAGGAGGTCGCGAGCTTCGCGGACACGGTCAAGAAGTACGAGCCGCTGCGCGGCAAGACCGACTCCGCGAGCTGCAGCCAGGCGATGGACATCTGGAGCAAGGCGGCCAACGACAACGAGAAGATCGTCGAGGCCCGCTACAACCTCGGCGCGATCCAGGAGGCCTGCGGCGATCTCAAGGGCGCCGAGGAGTCCTACAAGAAGGCGCTGGCCATCAAGTCGGACTTCGCGCCGGCGGAGGCGGGCCTCGGCTCGATCGCCGCGAAGAAGGGCGACATGGGCGAGGCCGAGCGGCTCGCCCTGCAGACGCTCGCCAAGGACAAGGCGAACCCGACGGCGCACCGCAACGTCGCGATGCTGATGCTGCAGAAGGCGCGCGCGGCCCGGAACGTCTCCGGGATGTCGAAGGAGATCGTCGAGCACCTCCGGTACGCGCTCGCCGCCGACTCGAAGGACGTCGCGTCCTACACCACCATCGCCCTCGTCTACTACTTCGAGGCGGCGGAGCGCGGCTTCGAGAAGGCCAAGCTCGAGCTCGCGCAGCTCGCGTGCGACCAGGCGTCGAAGGTCAACGACAAGGCGGCGCAACCGTACAACGTGCTCGGGATGGTGCTGCTCGGGAAGAAGAACGTGACGGCGGGCCTCGCCAACTTCCGGAAGGCCGTCGAGCTCGACCCGAACCTCGCCGAGGGCTGGATGAACATCGGCGCGGTCACGCTGTCCTTCCGCGACTACGCGGGCGCCGAGGCGGCGTTCCGCAAGGTGATCGCGCTGCAGCCGAACAACGTCGAGGCGATCGTGGGCCTGGGCGTGGCGCTCCGCGGCGCGAAGAAGTTCGACGAGGCCGAGGCTCAGTACAAGGCGGCCGAGAAGATCGACGCGCGGAACTGCTCCATCCCGTTCAACCTTGGCCTCCTCTACCAGGACTACAAGGGCGCCCAGGAAGCGGCGCTGCGCCAGGCGCAGACGTACTTCCGCGACTTCGTCTCGCGCTGCGGCGCGCAGCAGGTGGCGAAGGTCAAGGAGGCCGAGGTCCGCATCAAGAACATCGACGAGACCATCGACGCCATCAAGAACGCGGCGGTCCTCCAGAAGCAGGCGGAGGAGGCGGCGAGGCGCTCGGAGGAAGAGGCGAAGAAGGCGGCGGGCGGGGGTGCAGCGCCGGCGGGCGGCGCGCCCGCGGCTGGCGACAAGGGCGCGGCGCCTCCTGCATCCGGAGCGGGCGACAAGGGCGCGAAGCCGGATGCCAAGGCCCCGGCGCCCGCGCCGGCCCCGGCGCCGAAGAAGTAGTCACAGCTTCCAGGCTGACCGCTCAGTGAACGTGGAGGTCCGCATGAACAAGCTCTTCGCGTTCTGCATCGGAGTGACGCTCGCGGCGCCGTCGCTGGCGAGGGCAGAGGTGCTCGACTTCGGCCAGCCGGTGCCTCAGGCCACGCGCACGAAGAAGGCTGTGGAGCCTGCGCTCCCGGCCCCGAAGAAGATCATCTTCGGCGACGAGGACCCGGTGGTCGGGGTGCTAAGGGGCGTGGACGGCACGGGCGTCGTGGTGGTGCCCCCGTCGAAGTTCGGCAACCTCATCATGCTGCGGGCGTCGTTCGTGCCCGAGATGCTAAAGTCTGCAGAGAACTTCTGACACACGAACGCCACGCAACAAGCAGTCGGAGGAAAGTCCATGAAGTCGCTCAAGCTGGTTGCCATCGTCGTCGGCCTCTCCATCGCGACGCCCGCGCTCGCCCAGAAGGGCGGCAAGCCGGCCAAGGGCGCGCCCGCGGCAGGTGGCGATTACCAGAAGACCACCAAGTACGACTTCGAGGACGACGTCGTCACGGGCGACCTCGTGCGTCCCGACGGCGAGCTCATCGACAGCCGCCGGGGGGCCAAGCACAGCTCGCTCATCAAGATCCGCCAGCACTTCATCCCCGAGATGCTGAAGTCCGCCGAAGACATCTAGGTTGCGATCGGCGGCCTTGAGGTCGCCGCAGGAGGGGCGCGCCGCCCCTCCCCCAATCGGGCGAAGCCCGACTGGGCCCCCCTCCCTGCGTCTTCGCTCGCGCTGCTCGCTACGCCCTTGCGGCTCGCTGCGCTCGCCTCGAAGGCAGAGGACGCTGCCGATAGGGGCCCCCTCCCTGCGTCTTCGCTCGCGGTGCGAGGGACCGTTGCCGTCGGAGCGCGATCGCGATCGTCTTCCGCCGTGTTCCTGTTCCTTGATCCTGTTTCCTAGTTCCTTGATCGCTGATCGCTTCCGGCGCCGGGGCGACCGTGGCTTTTCGCCAGGGTGGGCTGTGGCGTTTCTCCCCGATCCCGGGGTACGGACTTCCAACAAATGAGAAGCATTTCGACGGGTTGATGGGCGATACGTGGGCGGGACCACGGCTTGCTACGACAGCCTGGTTGAGCGGGACCGACAGCGGGACCCGGAACGGACGGCGGAAATCGTCGGGGTGAAGACGAAAGTTCGGAACCCAGGCCGAGAGCGGCTGTCGAAGCTTGTGACCCACACGAGAGGCTGAAGATGGCGAGCGGAGTCAAGGTCCCCCTCACGTTCACGGTGTTCCGGCAGGGCCAGCAGGTCAGAACGCTGACCCTGAC
>CAZQJC010000064.1:0-7936 GCA_964593795.1 uncultured Myxococcales bacterium
GACCAGCACCTAGGGCCGGCCGTCGGACCAGCTGGAAGCCTGGGGAATCCCGGACGGGCAGCACCAGGTGTCTCGTTGGCTCGCGCTCCGCGCTCGCGAGTGCCGCCTCCACCACGGTCCCATGTCGCCCTCCAGGTGCAAGACCGGTCGTACATTTGACGAGCGGCACTAGCCGTGCCCGATCACGTGCGCGGACTCGTACTCGCACCCGGATCGAGCACGAGCACGAGCACGAGCACGAGCACGACCCTTCAGAGTGACCTGGCCCTAGTCTCGTTCGAGGTACGTGTAGCCGGAGAGGCCGCCCTCGTACATCCGCACGAGCCGCCGTGTCTCCTCGAGCGTCATCCGCCCGGCGCGGACGGCGTCCTCGGCCGCCCGCCGCACGCGCACGACGAGGTCCTCACGCGAGTAGCTCACGTAGTTGAGCACCTCCGTGACGGTGTCGCCGGCCACGACGTGGTCGATGCGATACCCGCCGCCCTCCTCGAGCGAGACGTGCACCGTGTTGGTGTCGCCGAAGAGGTTGTGCAGGTCGCCCAGGATCTCCTGGTACGCGCCGATGAGGAAGATGCCGAGGTGATAGTCCTTGTCGGGCACGAACGAGTGCAGCTCCAGCACCGACTTCACGTCGCGCCGATCGATGAAGTGATCGATCTTCCCGTCGGAGTCGCAGGTGATGTCCGCGAGCACCGCCCGGTGCGTCGGCTCCTCCTCGAGGCGGTGGATCGGCATGATCGGGAACAACATGTCGATCGCCCACGAGTCGGGCACCGACTGGAACATGGAGAAGTTGCAGAAGTACGTGTCGGACAGCAGCCGCTCGAGCCCGGCGAGCTCCTCGGGGAGCTCCGCCAGCTCCCGCGTCAGGCGCTGCACTTTCTGGCACGTCGCCCAGAAGAGCTTCTCGGCGAGGACGCGCTCCTCGAGCGAGAGATGGCCGAGCGAGAACAGCGTCAGGCTCTCGTCCTTGTAGCCGACGGCGTCGTGGTAGGACTCGATCACGTTCTTGCGCGTCACGTCGCGGTACGTGTCCCAGAGGTTGCGCACCGTCGGCGGCACCGTCGCCGGCAGCGCGTCCGGGAGGTTGCCGACGTTGAACTCGCCGACTCCGAGCACATCGACCACCAGGATCGAGTGGTGCGCGACGACCGCGCGGCCGGACTCGCTGACGAGGGTCGGGTGCGGCACGCCGGCCTCGTTGCACATCTCGCCCGTCTGGAAGACGATGTCGTTCGCGTACTCCTGCATCGAGTAGTTCATCGACGACTGGAAGTTCGTCTGCGAGCCGTCGTAGTCGATGCCGAGCCCTCCGCCGACGTCGAGGTACTGCAGCGGCACGCCCAGCTTGTGCAGCTCGCAGTAGAAACGCACCGCCTCGCGGAGCGCGTCCTTGACCGAGCGAATCGCCGAGATCTGGCTGCCGAGGTGGAAGTGGAGCAGCTCGAACGAGTCGAGCATGCCGTGCTCGCGCAGGTACGCGATGGCCTCCATGAGCTCCTGCGCCGTGAGGCCGAACTTCGAGCGGTCGCCGCCCGAGGCCTCCCAGTGACCCGAGCCGCGCGTCGCGAGCTTGGCGCGCATGCCGATGCGCGGCTTGATGCCCGTCCGCTCCGACACCGCGCGGATGAGCGCGAGCTCGCTCATCTTCTCGACCACCATGATGACCGTGCGCCCTAGCTTGGAAGCGTAGAGCGCCGACTCGACGTACTCCTCGTCCTTGTAGCCGTTGCAGACGACGAGCGCCTCGGGGTCGTCCAGCATCGCCATCACGGCCAGGAGCTCCGGCTTCGAGCCGGCCTCGAGGCCGTAGTGGTACTGGCGCCCGTAGTGGACGATCTCCTCCACGATGTACTTGTGCTGGTTCACCTTGATCGGATAGACGCCCTTGTAGGGCGCGCCGTACCCGTAGTCCGCGATCGCCTTGCGGAACGCCTCGTTGAGCTCGACGATGCGCGACTTCAAGATGTTCGAGAACCGGATGAGGAGCGGGAGCCCGATGCCGCGCGTGCCGACCTCGTCGACCAGCTCCTTGACATCGAGCGACGGCCCCTGCGCACCCTCGGGGTGCATGAC
The DNA here is from genome assembly GCA_964593795.1 of uncultured Myxococcales bacterium. Lineage (GTDB taxonomy): Bacteria > Myxococcota_A > Polyangia > JAHFDS01 > JAHFDS01 > JAHFDS01. The sequence goes on from CAZQJC010000064.1 coordinate 2,077, forward strand.
CAGGTGTCCGGCGTCGTTGATGCCGAAGTATCCGTTTGACCAGTTCGTGACGTTGTACAGCTCGCGGGAATCCTGGACCGTCCAGCGGCGAGGAAGCTTGGCCTGACTCACGGGGGCAGTATATCGATCGCATGCGCGCGCCAAAGCCATTTCACGTGGTGATCCTGCTCCTCGGCGCCTCGGCCCCGGCCGGGGCCCAGCCGCGGCACGTGCCCGACGTGTCCACCCTCGCCGCGGGCCCGCGCCAGCTCGTCGCCGGCACGCCGCTCGGCACCATCCTGTCGCGCGACGGACACACGTGGCGGTGGGCCTGTCACGGCGGCGTTGGATACGAGCCGTCGCATCAGCCATCCTACGCCGTCAGCCGGCACGGCACGGTGTTCGCGGCTTCGCACGAGGGTCTGGCCATCTCCCGCGACGGCGGCTGCGACTTCCGCATGGCCGGCGGCCCGCTCGACAAGATGTACGTGGACCACGTGGTCGTCGACGCGCGCGGGCGCGTCTGGGCCGTCACCAGCACGAACAGCGTCGAGAACGGCCTCTACGTCAGCCGCGACGACGGCCGCACGTTCGGCAAGACGACGCTGCTGTCGCGCACCGTGTGGTTCAAGTCGATCCTGGTGCGCGGCCGCGAGGTGATCGTCTCGGCGTACGACGCGATCGGCAAGGGCACGAACCGCCTCTACCGCTCCACCGACGACGGCGCCACCTTCCAGGAGCTCCCCGCCCTGCTCCCGGCCGGCACGCGCCTCATCTTCCTGCTCGTGGGCGGCCAGGGAGCGCGCCCGGGTGGCCCGGTCCTGGCGACCGGCTTCGTCGACGAGCGGCCGGTGCTCCTGCGCGCCGACGCGTCGCTGCGCAGCTGGCGCGTGGTGCTGACGGCGCGCGAGCTCTCGGGCGCGGCCATCGCGCGCGACGCGACGTACGCAGTGGTGGACGGGGCGCTCTGGCGCGCGAAGGACGCCGAGCACTTCGCCGTCACGACGGCGCCCGTGCACCCGCGCTGCGTGGTGGCGGAGGACGACGCCCTTTGGCTGTGCGCGGACCTCCGCGCGGACAAGGCGATCGCGGCGCGGAGGCGCGGCCAGCGCTGGGAGGTGCTCGGCAAGGGGGGCCTGCTCACGCTGGCGGGGCCGGCGTGCGAGGAGGGCGGCAGCGTCGCGCGCGCCTGCGCGCCCCTGTGGCAGGGTCTCAAGAAGCAGCTCGGCCTCTGACCCCCGAAGCGCGTAGACCTCACTTTCCTCCGTGCTAGGCTGCGCCCGTGCGCATCGACGAGCTCCTGGCCTCCGGCCGCCCGAGCTTCTCCTTCGAGTTCTTCCCGCCGAAGACGGACGAGGCGGTCAAGCAGCTCTCGGAGACCGTGGGCGAGCTGCGCATCCTCGAGCCGACGTTCGTCTCCGTCACGTACGGCGCCGGCGGCTCCACGCGCGAGAAGACCCTCGAGATCGTCTCGCACATCAAGCGTGACCACGGCATCGAGGCGATGGCGCACCTGACGTGCGTGGGCTCGTCGCGGGACGAGCTCCGCGCCGTGCTCGATCGCCTGCGCGACGCCGGCATCGAGAACGTGCTCGCGCTGCGCGGCGATCCGCCCAAGGGCCAGAAGGTCTTCCAGCGCGCCGATGGCGGCTTCGCGCACGGGAGCGAGCTCGTCGCCTTCATCAAGGACACGTACGGCGACACCTTCTGCGTCGGCGCGGCCTGCTACCCGGAGGGCCACCCCGAGGCGCACGGCCTCGATCACGACGTCGCGAACCTCAAGCGCAAGGTCGACGCGGGCTGCTCCTTCCTCATCACGCAGCTCTTCTTCGACAACACCTTCTACTTCCAGCTCGTCCAGCGCGCGCGCGCCGCGGGCATCACGGTGCCCATCGTCCCGGGCCTGATGCCCGTCACGAACGCCGCGCAGATCGAGCGATTCACGCTGATGTGCGGCGCCACGCTGCCGCCGAGACTCCGCCTCGAGCTCGACCGGCGGCGGGACGACCTGGCCGCCACCGTGCAGCTCGGCGTGGCCTACGCCTCGGCCCAGGCGGCGGGCCTGCTGCTCGGGGGCGCTCCGGGCATCCACTTCTACACGCTCAACCGCTCGAGCGCGACGCGGGACATCTTCGCGGCGCTGCGCGGAGCGGTGAGACTGTGATAACGAGAGGACGATGAGCCAGCCGGACGATCCCAACGCGCCCAAGCCCGTGGCGACGCCCGTCGCGCCGGCGAACGACGCCGCGCTGCCGGTTGACCCGGCGACGCTCAAGCATGCCGTGATGCTCGAGCTGCTGCGCGAGGGCTACGCCTTCGTCGTGCTCGATGCCCGGCACGGCGGCGTCAGCGTGCCCGAGCACCTCGCGACGAACGCGGGCCTCGTCCTCCAGTTCGCCTACGACATGCCCGTGCCGATCCGCGACCTCACGGTCGACGAGCGCGGCATCCGGGCGACGCTCTCCTTCCAGCGCACCCCCCACGCATGCGTGATCCCCTGGGAGGCGGTCTACGTGCTGCACGACGGCCAGGGGCGCGGGGTGCAGTTCCCGACCGACGCCCCCGCCGACCTGCCGCCCGACGAGGAGCCCGCCGCCACGGCGCCCCCGCCCGCCGCCAAGCCCGGCAAGAAGCCCCGCCCGAGCCACCTCAAGCTCGTCGACTGAGCTTGCGTGTGGCCGCCTCTGAAGGCGGCCACCAGGAGGGGCGCGCCGCCCCTCCCTGCGTCTTCGCTCGCGTTGCTCGCTACGCCCTTGCGGCTCGCTGCTCTGTTCCGGTTCCTTGTTCCTAGTCCCTAGTTTTCCGAAGGCGCGCGAGCGCGGGGGGCCCGGGCCCCCTTCTGTAAAGAGTGTCGTCCATGCTACGGTTTGGCCCGTGGATCGAGGCGTCGTGGCGTCGCTGGTGGGGGCAGCGCCGGCCCTGGGCCTCATCGGGCTGTCGGCGGTGCTCGGTGGGCTCGACAGCACCGTCGGTGCTGCCGGCTCGCTCGTGGCGTGCTTCGCCGCGCTGGCGGCCGGCCTCGTGTTCCTCGAGCCCATCGTCTACGAGCGGCTCGGGAGCGCCCCGCACCTCGTCGTCCCGCACGCGGCCGGCAGCTCGGAGCGCTTCGTCGCGCGGGCGCTGGCTGCGCACTCCCTCGACCAGCTCGCGCCCCTGGTGGCCGCGGAGGCCGAGCGCACCCTCGGGGCCGCGCGTGCGCGCCTGCTCGTGGCCGACGCGACGGCGAAGACCGGAGTGCGCATCCTCGGCGGCGGCGCGGCCGAGGCCCCTTCGTCGGAGGGCCTGTTCGACGCGCTCACCGCGACGGGCGGGCCGGTCGGGCGGGCAGCGTTGCCCGAGGACGAGGGGGGCCAGGCAGCACGCGCGCTCATGGAGCAGCTCGACGCGCACCTCGCCGTGCCGCTCGTGCAGCGTGGCGCGCTCGTCGGCGTGCTCTTCCTCGGAGGCGTCGCGGCGACGGCCGAGGCGATCGCGCGCGCGCGGCGCCTCGCCGCGGGCACCACGGTCGCGCTGACGAGCCTGCTCCTGCGCGAGGCTGCGCAGGGCGTCGGCTCGCTCGCCCGCGAGGTGGGCCTGGCCACCGCCGTCCAGGAGGCGCTGCTGCCCGACGATCGCCCGCAACGCCGTGGCGACCTCGTCGTGCGCGGCCTCGCCAAGAGCGCGAGCGAGTGCGGCGGAGATCTCTGGATGTGCTCGGAGCTGGCGAACGGGCGCTGGCTCGTCCTCGTCGGCGACGTCACCGGCCACGGCGCGCCCGCCGCGATGCTCGCCGCCGTGGCGAAGGGCGCGACCGACGCGCTCCGCCTCGCGCGCGGCGGTCAGATCGACCCCGGCGAGCTGCTCGAGACGCTCGGTCGCGTCGTCCACGGCGTCGGCAAGACCAAGTACTTCATGACCGCGTTCGCGCTCGTCGTCGAGGCCACGCACGCGCAGATCCGCTTCGCCAATGCCGGCCACGAGTTTCCCTACCTCATGTCCTCGAAGGGCGTCGGCGCCGACGGTGCCGCCGAGCTGCACCGCCTGATCGCGCGCGGCGACGCGCTCGGGACGAGCGCGCACTCCAAGTACCAGAGCGAGACCCGCGCGTTCGCGCCCGGCGAGCGCATCGTGCTCTACACGGACGGGGCCCAGGACGTCGTGTCCGAAAATGGCGACTCGTTCGGCGAGAAGCGCCTGCGCCGCACCCTCGCGCAGCTAGGCTCCGCGCCCATCGCCGACGTCGTCACGCGGCTGTCGGCCGATCTCGAGCGCCACCGGGGCTCGCGGCCACTCGAGGACGACTACACGCTCGTCATCGTCGGCCGCGAGGAGGCGGGGCCGGCATGAGCACCGCGCTCATCCTCGGCATCGCGGCCGGCGCGACGGGGCTCGCGACGTATCTGCGTTCGCGTATGCGAATGGCCGGCGGCGCGCAGGTCCGCTCGACGACCGTGCCGCTGGAGGTGCTCGACGAGGCGCTCGCGGGCCTCCTCGAGGCGTGCCTGGCCCAGGAGGCCCCGCGCGACGTCGCCATCGTCGCGGCGGACTGCGTCGGCACCACGCTCGGCCTGCCCGACGCGGCCGTCCTCGCGCCCGGACCCGATGGCGGGTGGGAGATGACCGCACGATCGCGCGAGGGCTGGCACGCCACCGAGCCGCCGCCTGGCGGTGTGCCCGCGTGGCTCGGCCGCAACAACCACCCGATCTTCGCCACCGAGCTCGCCGACAAGCGCTTCGGCGCGCTGCGCGTCCCGCTCGACGAGCTCATGCGACGCTTCGGCGCGACGCTGCTCGTGCCGGTCGCGAGCCCGTCGTCGGAGCTGCTCGCGATCGCGCTCCTGCCCGTGCCCGGGCGCCTCGGCGCCGACGAGCGTCGCTTGATCGACGACGTGCACCTCGAGGCGAGCGCGGCCGCGTCGAACGCGCGCCTCGCCAAGGACGCGGCCCACAAGATCGGCCTGTCGCGCGAAGTGGACCTCGCCCGCGCCGTCGAGCGCGAGCTCCTCCCGGCGCAGCCCATCCTCTCCTCCGGGCCGCTCCGCGTGGCCGGCGCGCGCCTGGCCGCGTCCCCATCGTCGGGCGACTTCTGGAGCTGCCACGAGCTCGGCCAGGGTCGGCTGCTGCTGTGGAGCGGCACGGTGGCGGCGCGCGGGGTCTCCGCCGCGATGGTGGGTGCGGTGGCCAAGGGCGCCTCCGACGCAGCGCTGCTCGCCGATCGCGCCGGCTCCGCGGTGGCGGTCGCGGCCGCGGTGCACGAATCCCTGCGCAGGCGCGCCGGGATGCCGCTGCTCTTGCAGGGCACGATCGCGCTCATCGACGCGCCGAAGCGGGAGATCCGCGTGGTCGGCGCCGGCGGACCGTTTCCGTTGCGCCTCTCGCGCGAGGGCGACGCCGCGGTCCTCACCTCCGTGGGCGCTCGCGGGGTGGCGCTCGGCGACCGCGTGGACCACACGTTCCGCGAGGTCTCCGCGCCGCTGCAGCCCGGCGACGTGCTCGTGCTCTACACGCCCGGCCTCGTCGGGGCCCAGAACGCGGCCGGCGAGCCGTTCGGGGATCGCCGCTTCCTCCGCGTCCTGCGCAAGATCGTCTCGCCCGAGCGCGTGGACGCCGCCCAGCTCCGCGATGCGATCCTCGCCGAGGTCGCCGCGCACGTCGGCAACGCCACGCCGCGCGAGGACCGCGTCCTCGTCGTCGTCCGCGCCTGACTCGAACCGACATCGATTCGCGCAAGCTCCGGTGCTTCGATGCACACCTCTTCTGACGGGCAGCACTAGAGCACCGATCATGTTGAACCGTGTGCTGCAACGCGGACTTGCGAGCTGTCATGCGAAGAGGCTTCAGGCTCCAGGCTTCAGGCTTCGGGTCTCTGACCCGGATCCGGAGCCTGAAGCCCGAGGCCTGA
>CAZQJC010000065.1:0-1741 GCA_964593795.1 uncultured Myxococcales bacterium
CCACCGCCGACCCCCTACTGCTTCGTGCCGTGCGCACGTCGTGCCGTCGCAGGCCCCCTGCCTGGAGGTCCGCGCAGCGGGCACGTTGCCCTTCCCCCGCCGCAGCAGAGCCGCGTCGGGCCCCCCAACCTGCGTCTTCGCTCGCTGCGCTCGCTACGCCCGTGCGCCTCGCTGCGCTCGGCTCGAACGCGCCGACGCGAATCACTACGCCACGGTCAAGGTACTAGTCTACGAGTGGCCGCCGCGAGGGCGCCCACCGCCGACCCCCTACTGCTTCGTGCCGTGCGCACGTCGTGCCGTCGCAGACCCCTTGCCTGGAGGTCCGCGCAGCGGGCGCGCCGCCCCTCCCCCGGATGGGCAAGTGTCGGTTTCGCGCGCCTGGCGCGACCCATCCGGGCCCCCCTCCCTGCGTCTTCGCTCGCTGCGCGAGGGACACCCTTGCGGCTCGCTGCGCTCGCCTCGAAGACGGAGCGGACTTCAGGGACGGCCCTAGTCGAGCTACGCTCAAGTGATGGCCGACTCTGCAGGCGCCGGGACGGAGTTCGCCGCGCAGCGCGCGCAGTTCGAGCGCGTGCTCGAGAGCGCCAGGCGGGTCATCGTCGGCAAGGACGACGTCATCAAGCGCGTGCTCATCGCGTTCGCGGCGCGCGGGCACGTGCTGCTGCGCGACGTGCCCGGCGTCGGAAAGACGATGCTGGCGCGCTCGCTCGCGGCGTCGTTCGGCTGCAAGTTCAAGCGCATCCAGTTCACGCCGGACCTCTTGCCGATGGACGTCCTCGGCGGCAACGTCTTCAACCTGCGGCACAAGGCCTTCGAGTTCCAGGCGGGCCCGGTGTTCTCGCACGTGCTGCTGGCCGACGAGATCAACCGGGCGACGCCGAAGACGCAGTCCGCGCTGCTCGAGGTGATGGAGGAGCGGCAGGTCACGATCGAGGGCACGACGCACCCGATCGAGCCTCCGTTCGTCGTCATCGCGACCATGAACCCGCTCGACGACGAGGGCACGTACGCGCTGCCCGCGGCGCAGATCGACCGGTTCATGATGCAGCTCGCGATGGGCTACCCGTCGGCCGAGGCGGAAGCGCGCATGCTCGACGTGCACCTCGGCGCGGAGCCCGTCGTGGCCGAGCTCACGCCGGTCGCCACGCGCGAGGACTTCCTCGGCTGGCAGCGCAGCGTGCCGCTCGTGTTCGTGTCCGACGAGCTCAAGCGCTACGCGGTGGCGCTCGTCGAGGCGCTGCGGCGCGACGTGCGCAACATCCGGTCGGTGTCGCCGCGCTCGACCATCCAGCTCGTCCGCGCGGCGCAGGCGCGCGCGATGCTCGATGGGCGCGGCTTCGTGGCCGCCGAGGACGTCAAGGCGCTCGCGGCCGACGTGCTGTCGCATCGCCTCCAGGCGTCCGACGGCACGACCGGCAGCGCCCTCGTCGACGAGGCCCTGCGCAAGGTGCCGGTTCCGGCGTGATCGACGCGCGGCATCCGCCTTCGAGGCGAGCCGAGCGAGCCGCGAGGGGCTGTCCCTGGTTCAACGCCAGAGCGCCGCGAGTTGCTCGAGGTTCGCATCGAAGCACCGGAACGCTCGCGTGGCGATGTGGGTTGGGACTAGAGCACCGATCATGTTGAACCGTGTGCTGCAACGCGGACTTGCGAGCTGTCATGCGAAGAGGCTTCAGGCTCCAGGCTTCAGGCTTCGGGTCTCTGACCCGGATCCGGAGCCTGAAGCCCGAGGCCTGAAGCCCGA
>CAZQJC010000066.1:0-4414 GCA_964593795.1 uncultured Myxococcales bacterium
GGCGCGGGCGGTGGGGCCGCGGGCATGGGCGGCACCGGAGGCACGGGCGGCGCGGGCTCGGGCGTGGTCGAGAAGCTCACCGTATCCTTCGACACGACGCCCGCCGGTGGCGGCTACGCCCCCAAGAACATCGTCGCCGTCTGGGTGACCGACTCCGCGGGCGCGTTCGTCAAGACCATCGGCCGCTGGGCCGGGACGCGCAGGCGCTACCTCCTGCAGTGGACCGCCGCCGCGGGCACCGCGGACGTCGATGCGGTCTCCGGCGCGACGCGCTCCGATCACGCGCAGCGGCTCACCGTGCAGTGGGATCTGACGGCGCGTGGCGGCACGCCCGTCGCCGACGGTAGCTACACCGTCCACCTCGAGCTCGCCGACGACAACTCGACCTCTCCCGCGCAGAACCACCAGGGCACCTTCACCTTCAACCGGAACGGAACGGCGTCGATGGCCAGCGGGACCAACGGGGGCTTCGCCAACGTCGCCCTGACGTACACGGGGCGCTGACGTGCGGCCTCGGGTCCTCCGGCTGTCGCTCGCGCTCTGCCTCCTGTCGCCCGTCGTCGCGTACGCCGCGCCCGAGCAGGACGATGAGGAGGCGCACCCCGCGCGCTTGCTCCATTACGCCGTCCTGCGCTCGGGTCCCCGGGAGACCTTCCCGGTCGTGGCGCGGGTCGCCAAGGGCGTGCGCGTGAGCGTCGTCCGCACGCGGGCCGCGTGGAGCAAGGTCACGACGAAGAGCCGCGGCGCGAGCGGGTGGGTGCCGCGGGATCTCCTCGGCGACACGACGCCCGTCGCGCCCGAGCGGCGCGGTGCCCGGCCGCTGACCATCGAGCCCGACGAGGTCGCGCCGGTGACGCGGAGCCGCTTCGCGGGCGTCCCGCTCGAGGGGCGGCGCTTCGAGGTGCCCGCGCACCAGCCCGCCGTCGCGCGCGTCGCGATGATGGACCCGACCCCCGCGCCGCTCGCGCCCGCCGCGATGGTGGAGCAGGCCGCCGCGCCGGTCGCCGAGGTCGCGGCCGCGCCGCGCCGCGCCGCGCTTCCCTGGCTCGAGCTCGGCGTCGGTGGCGGCGTGGAGGCGAGCGAGCACAGCCTGCGCAGCACCTCTCGCGTGCCGCTCGGCAGCTACGTGTCCACGCAGACGGCGGCGGCGGTCGACGTGCGCGGGCTCGCGCGTCACCGGCCCCGCGGTCCGTGGGAGCTCGCCGCGCAGGTGCGCTATCGCCTCGCCTCCGCGCCCGCGGGCGTCCGGATGCGCGTGCCCGGCGGGCCGATCGAGGAGCTCGCGGTCGCCCACGAGCAGACCGACTTCTCGCTCGAGGCTGGCTGGCGCGCGCGGCGCACCGGCGGCGCGGGGGTGCTCGCCCGCGGCGGCTATCACTTCGAGTCCACGCAGATCGATCGCGGCAACATTGTCGCGCTCCCGTCCGAGCACCTCGAGGGGCCGATCGCCGGCGCGACCCTCGACGTGCCCGAGGCGCTCCCGTCGGTCGACCTGCGCCTCGACTTCGACGCGCTCGTCCGCGCGAGCCGCAACCAGACGCCGGGCCTGCGCGAGGGCCTGCGCGCGCCGACGCTCGGCCTCTTCGGGGCCGCACGGGTGCGCTACCGCGCGAGCACCTCCTTTGCCGTCGACCTCGGCTACGGCTTCTCGCAGACCCGCACGGAGCTCGCCGGCGCCGGCGCGCGCCTCCCCGACGTCCAGGCCGCCCAGCGCGCCACCACCACCCACCTCGTCACGCTCGGCACGACCTACCTCATCGAGTGACGGCTACCGCATCCGCGCGCGCAGCGCCCCCGGCAGCTCCGCGCGCGACGCGCGCTCCTGGCCCATCGTGTCGCGGTCGCGCACCGTCACGGTGCCGTCGTCGAGGCTCGCGAAGTCGACCGTGATGCAGAAGGGCGTCCCGATCTCGTCCTGCCGCCGGTACAGCTTGCCGATGGCGCCCGTGTCGTCGTAGACGGCGCGCAAGCCCGCGTCCTGCAGCTCGCGCTTGATGCCGCGTGCCATCTCCACGAGGCGCGGCTCGTTCTTCTTGAGCGGGAACACCGCGACGGTCACCGGCGCCAGCCGCGGGTGCAGGTGCAGCACCGTGCGCGTGTACTCCTCGCCCAGCTTGTCGGCGAGCCCCCGCACCTTCTTCCACACCTCGATGCGGTTCGCGTCCTCGTCGTCGCCGAGCGCGAGCAGCTCCGGCAGCGTGCCCGGCAGCCCGTCCGCGATGCGCTCGCCCGCGCCCACAAGCCGCGCCTTGACCGCCGCGTCGAGCCCGTCGCGCTTGCCCACCGACTTGACGAAGCTCGCCACCTGCTCGCGCAGCTTCGTCACGTCCTCCGCCGGCGGCTCCTTGGTCAGCATCTCGTCGTACGCGTCGCACAGGAAGGCGAGCGTCGCGCGGTCCGCGCCCGCGGACGGCTCGATCACGTACGGGACGATGTGCTTCTTCTGCTCCTGGTCGAAGTAGCGCAGCTCGCCGATCGCGTCGGGGTTCTCCGCGCTCCTGCTGTGCGCCTTGAGATCGTAGTCCGTGCGGTTCGCGATACCCTCGAGCTCGCTCCAGCCCATCGGGAAGCGGTACTCGAGGTCCACGCAGCGCTTGGCGTAGTGCGCGAGCTCCTCCCTGGCCTGCTCGCGCTGCCGCAGGTTCTCCGCGCGGATGCCGAGGCCCGTGTACCACTCGGTCCGCGCGTCGATCCACCGCTGGTGCGCCGCCTCGTCCTCGCCCGGCCTGACGAAGTACTCGATCTCCATCTGCTCGAACTCGCGCGTGCGGAACGTGAAGTTCCCCGGCGTGATCTCGTTGCGGAATGCCTTGCCGATCTGCGCGACGCCGAACGGGAGCTTTCGGCGCATCGTGTCGAGCACGTTCTGGAAATTCACGAAGATCCCCTGCGCGGTCTCCGGCCGCAGGTACGCGAGCCCCGCGTCGTCGCCGGTGTCCACCGCGCCCACGGTCGTGCGGAACATGAGGTTGAACGGGCGCGCCTCCGTGAGGTCCTTCGAACCGCACTTCGGGCACGCGAGCTCGCGCGCCGCGAGCGCCGCGTTCATCTCGGGCAGCCCCTTCGGATCGCGCTGCTTCTGCGCCGCGAAGAGCTGGTCCGCGCGGTGTCGCGACTTGCACCCGCGGCAGTCCGTCATGGGATCCGAGAACGTCGCCTCGTGGCCCGAGTAGCGCCACACGAGCCGGTTCATCAGGATGGCCGCGTCGAGCCCCTCCATGTCGTCGCGGTCGTGCACGACCGACTTCCACCAGGCGCGCTTGACGTTGTTCTTGAGCTCGACGCCGAGCGGCCCGTAGTCCCACGTGCTGCCGAGGCCGCCGTAGACGGCGGACGAGGGGAAGACGAAGCCGCGGCGCTTGGCCAGGCTGACGATCTGCTCGAGCGAGGTGGCAGGCATGGAGCGCAGAGCTTACCCGAACGGGCCACTGCCGCCGCCCGATAGTCGTGCCGCGCGCTACCGCCGCGCGTGCGCCTGCCCCTCGGCCAGGCGCCTGAGGTTCTCGAGCTGCGCGTGCTGCATGAACGCGTGGATCGGCGCTCAGGCCGTCTTGACGGTCACGAGGAGCAGCACGACGTACGCGATCGGGTACACCACGGCGCCGATCCGATCGACGCGCCGGTGGAGCGGCTCCTTGCCGGCGTAGTGCAGCGACAAGGCCAGGACCGTGCCGAACATCGACAGCAGGATCATCCCGAGGGTCAGGAACACCATCCGGTCGACCAGCGTGACGTACCCGAGGTCGGGGAGCTGGGCGTTGAGCGAGATGGTGATCGCCGCCGCGGCGAAGAGCGCGCCGACGGACACCGAGACGCGCGGGCTCGCGTCCTTTGGCCGGATGAAGAACGCGCACCATGCGACGAGCGTGGCCATGAAGAGGCCGAAGAAGACCTTGAAGAAGCGGCTCGTCCCCGTGCGCTCGAGATCCACTTTGAATACATACCGGGAGTAGTGCGACTCGCTCCCGGTGGCGAGCGTGGTGTCGCCGTAGTTCGAGCGGTAGACGTGGTTCTCGAGCGCGTGACCGAACCGGGCGACGCGCCACCCGGCCACGGACACGTCGGGATCCACGCCCTCGTTCGCGCCGTCCGGCACGTACACCGCCCGGCCGCTCTCGCGCTCCCCGTCCTCGAGCTGGATCGTGAGCTGGTGGTCGTCGAACGGGAAGCGCGCGAGGTGCCGTTCACGCGCACCGCGGTGTACTCGAGCCCGCCCGGCAGCTTCTTCTTGAGGAGGTTCGCCCGCGAGGTGATGCGCCCGCCGACGATCTCGAACGAGTCCACCGGCGAGGGCGCGGCGCCCGACCAGCGGAACCACACCCAGAAGTCGATCCCGAACTGGTTGGCCTTCAGATCGATCGCGTAGATCTGGTTCACGTACACGCCGACCGCGATCTGCTCGGGCGCCGCGGCC
>CAZQJC010000067.1:0-60961 GCA_964593795.1 uncultured Myxococcales bacterium
TCAGGCCTCGGGCTTCAGGCTCCGGATCCGGGTCAGAGACCCGAAGCCTGAAGCCTGGAGCCTGAAGCCTCTTCGCATGACAGCTCGCAAGTCCGCGTTGCAGCACACGGTTCAACATGATCGGTGCTCTAGTGCTGCCCGGGCTTGCCGTCGATCATCGGGTGGCGCGCCTTGACGAGCGCGACGAGCGCCTTGCGCTGCGCCGGGGCGAGCGCCTCGTGGATGTTGTCCAGCGCGAGCTCGGCCGCGTCGATCATGCGGTGGAGCGCGAGGTCGTGCGCGGCGCGAACCTTGTCGGCCTGCGCCTTGTCGATGCGGTCCGCCACGAGGAGCGCGAGCGCCCGGTCGATCGCGGCCGCGCGCTGCGGCTCCTGGTGCTCGATCGTGTCGACCACGTGATCGATGGCGGCCTGCACGGCGAAGCGCTGCGGCTCGGTGGCGCCAACGGAGCGGAGCACCTCGTCGGCGCGCCCGCCCGCGAGGTGCTTCATGGTGGCGAGGCGCATCGGCGTCAGGCGCGGGCGGTTGTCCTTGACCTGTTGCACGAGCGTCTTGCGCTGCGCGGGGGTGAGCACCGCGTGCAGCTCGAAGACGGACTGCACGACCGCGTCGCCGATGCGCAGCGCGGCGGCCTCGTGCTTCTTGCGCAGCGCGCCCAGCGCCCCGCGATCGAGCTTGTCCGCCGAGAACAGGTCGAGCACGCGCCCGAGGTCGGCGCGCTTGTCGCCGTGCTCGCGCTGGATCGCGCCGAGCACGCGATCTCGCGCCTGCTCGGCGACCTTGCGCTGGGCCGGCGTGGCCTCGAGGACGTCCAGCATCGCCGCGACGTGCGCGACGGCGTGCCGCCGCATGGCCGCCGGATCGTGGTGGTGGCCGTGGCCGGCGAGCGCGACGCCCCCCGCGAGGACGAGCGCGCCTGCGCCGAGGAGCACTGCCGTGATCTTGTTCCTTCGCTTCATCTGTTCCCTCCAGGTGATGAGACCACCTTGCGGCCCGCGCGTTAAGCGGGCGCGTGGCCCGCGTAAAGTTGTGCAAAGCCGGCGGCGAGGTGTGTCCTCGAGAACACAGGGGGCGTGCCAGCCCGCGCCGCGGGCGTCGCAGCGTGGGCGGTAAACCGCTGATAAGATGGAGCCTTGTCTCTGGTCTGTCGCTTGCTGAAGGTGCCGGGCATGCGCCCCTCCCGCCTCCTTCAGAGCTGCCTCCTCGCCCTTTCGCTGGCCGCCTGCGGGAGTGACGGCGGCGGAACCGGCGGCGCGGGCAGTGCCGGTGGAGCGGGCCTCGGCGGAGCCGGCGCGGGCGCCGGGGGTCAAGGTGGCCGCGGCGGCGCGGGTGGTGGGGGGACCGGTGGCGCGGGCGTCGGCGGGACCGGCGGCCTCGGCGGAGCCGGCGGCGCGGGTGGCACCGGCGGCGCGGGCGGCACCGGCGGCACCGGCGGCAGCGGTGGCTTCGGCGGCAGTGGCGCATCCGTCGAGCTCGGTGCGGGTACGGACGCGTTCCAGCCGGTCGCCGACGGCGCGCCGCTCGCCGCGATGATCGGCCCGCAGGGCTCGCCCATGGTGATCTTCGCGCTGCGCGCGCGCGGCGTGCTGCCCGGTGACCCGATGACGCCCGCCGACAGCGACCCCGAAGGACGCGTCGTCTGCACCGACGCGGCGGGCACGGTGATGGCGCAGGGCCAGGTCAAGCGGGGCATGACGCCCGGCCAGGAGCCCGGCGTCTTCGTGATGCCCAACGTGTGGACGCCGATCTACACGGGCAATCCGAGCGGGAGCCTCTCGCTCCACTGCACGGCCACGCTCACCGACTCCGCCGGCCACAGCGCCTCCGACGTCCGCACCGTCACCGCCACCTGGTGAGCGGTCGACAGGCAGCGAACCGCGTATCATCGAGCGAGAACGCCGGAGTGACCACCTCGTGAGACCCCTCGACATGCGGGACGGGGTCCGCCAGCGCCATCCCGAGTACAGCGAGGAAGAGGTACGGCTGGCCTTCATTCGCCTCTGGCTCGGTGCGGAGCTGTATCGGCGTGCGTACCCCGCCGAGCGGGAGCTGGAGCCCTGACGCAAGAGGAAGTGATCGCGCAAATCGTCGACGCGCTCCGGGCCGAGGGCGTCGACTCCATGCTGGCTGGCTCCTTCGCCAGCAACCTGCATGGCGTCCCTCGCATGACCCAGGCACGATGAGATCATTCGAAGGTCAGGAGTTTCGCCTTCTGCGAGATCGTGAGGCACCGACGAGGCTCGAACACTTCAGGCTGTCGGGCTGCACGTTCTCGGCATGTCATTTCGGCGAGACCGCGCAGGTGCCATCAGAACGTCGGCTCGTTCGGTCGGTGGAAGCGCTGGGCTGCCTGGCAGAGCGGAACTGCACGATCGGGCCCTGCATCGTGGAAGACGTCTTGCTGGTCGACTTCGAGACCAGAGGCCTGTTCGTGGCATGGGGGGCCGCCTTTCGGCATGTGCGCCTTGAAGGGAGATGCGGTCGCATCATGCTGACGAACCTCCCGACGGGCGTGCACTCCCCGGACAAGATCGCAGCCTTCGAGAAGGCCAACGAGCAGTACTACTCAGAACCCTCGATCGACTGGTCCCTCGACATCGCCGATGCGGAGTTTCAGGAGGCTGACATTCGGAGCGTTCCGGCACGCCTGATACGAAGGGATGCCGAGACGCAGGTCGCTGTTCGACGCGCACAGGTCGAGGCGACACGAGACATCTGGCTGGGTCTTGACCTTGAGGGAACACCCTGGGTCTCAAGCCTCCAGAACATGCTGCGCTGGGGTGCCCCGGACAAGGTTCTCGTAGCTCCCAAGAGGCGCAAGGACTTCAAGCGCTGGCAGGCCGGACTCAGAGCGCTCCTGGACAACGGAGTTGCCGAGCTCTAGTGGCAATTCGATCGGATAGCGCCAAGCGACCAGCATCGCCCTGGTTCGTGCGGCGCCGGGCTCGGTCACGGCCGGGCTCGGTCATGGCGCCGGGCTCGGTCACGGCGCCGGGCTCGGTCGGCGTCGGTCCCGGGCTCGGTCACGGCCCCGGGCTCGGCCACCGCCCGCGGTCCCAGTGGCCGAGTCCGTGCCGAGACTGAGACCGGCCACGACGACCGAAGCCGCCGTGGCCGGTGTGGCGAGTCAGCGACGCGGGTGCGTGAGCCGCCACGCCATCGCCACGACGCGATCCGCGAGGCGGTCGGCTTCGACGATGTCCACGTCCGGCAGATAGCCGAGCGCCGTGGCCACCACGAGGTGGGTGCGCACCTCGGCAGCGCTGCCGCCAGCGACGTTGTAGAGGTAGAGCCGGTCGCGACCTGTGCGATAGGCACCTTCGGCGAAGTTCGCCGGCACCGCGGAGACCGCAGCGGCCAGTTGCTGAGCCAGCTTGCGGTCGTGCCGCTTGATGCGCGGCAACAGCTTGCCGACGGACCGCACGAGCTGCAACGCCACCTCGAGTGCTTCGAACCTTGCCATCGCATCCTCCTTGGTTGCGGCCCGGCGGCGGGCCTTCTCGCCCGAAGGGAGGCCCGGCGCCGGGCCGCCCCGAGGGCGATGTACGAGGTCGATGTGTGCGAGGAGGCGGTGCTGCGTGCGTGCCAGCGCGTGGATGCGATGCGCGAGGTGCAGCGCTGGCGCGTGCGCAGCTCGCCGACGCAGCCAGTGTGATGCCACCACGCTCAACCCCTTCGGAGCTGAGCGTTCCTTGCCAATCTGGCGCGCACCGGCCCCGCCCTTTGTCGGATTGATCACGCTTCCGCCGGAGATCCGTTCCGATCGCTGGACAGCGCCGCGGCACACGGCATGCTTCTCGGAGCGGTCGATGGCGAGTCTCGGGCACATCGCGGTGGGGATGGCGGCGGCGCGGTTCGAGTCGGGGCGGCCGCGACCGCTCCTCGACAGCCTGTTCGCGTCGATGGTGCTCTGGTCGGGGCTCTCGCTCCTGCCCGACGCGGACGTGGTGGGCTTCCGCCTGGGCGTGGCCTACGGCGACGAGTGGGGCCACCGCGGCGCGTCGCACTCCATCGCCTTCGCGTGCCTGGTGGCGCTCGCCTTCGCCGGCCTCGCGCGCCTCGCCGAGCGTCCCTTCCTGCGCACGCTGGCCGTCGCCGCGGTGGTCGTTGGCTCGCATGGCCTGCTCGACGCGCTGACCGACGGCGGGCTCGGGGCGGCGCTGCTCTGGCCGCTGTCGGACGAGCGCTTCTTCGCCCCCGTGTCGCCGCTGCCCGTCGCGCCGATCGGGCGCGCGCTCCTCTCCCCGCGTGGCCTCTACGTCATGGTCATCGAGCTCGCGTGGTTCGCGCCGCTCTTCGTCTATGCGCTGCGGCCGAAGCGTGCGGTGGCCGTCCCCTATCCGTGATGCGAGACGCCGGTGGCCTGCCGCCCCACCTGGCAAGAATGTGCCGGTCGGGCGGCCTCGCCAAGGCCGATGGCGCCAGGCCTGCCCCCATAATCCGCGCATGAAGCAGCGATGGGGTGCGTGGCTGGTGATGGCCGTGTGCGCGTGCGGACCGACGCGCGCGGGCGAGGGAGGCGCCTCCGGCAGCGGCGCGGAGAGCGGCAGCGCGGGGGGCTCGGCCGGAGCGGGCGCGCACTCCGACCGCGACGCGGGCGCGCCGCCGCTTCCGCAGCCCGACGCCCCGCGCTCGCCGCCGCAGGTGGACGCCGCGCCGCCGCAGCTGGACGCGGCCTGCGCGCCGCCGCCGGGCACGGTGCCGTACGCCGATCGCAACGACAACGCCGAGTTCACGGACCCGGCCGATTGCGCGGGCTGCCCGGGCGCGTTCCAGGGGCCGAGCTCGCTCGACGTTCCGATGCTGGCGCCGGACGCCACGACGGTCCCCATCAGCGGCATCGCGGCGGGCGCGACGCGCTGTGACTGGTACGTCATCGGCGGCTCGTGCGGCGTCACCCACGGCGTCGCGGCGAGCGACCCCGACAGCGCCGATCACTTCTCGGCCACCCTGCCGGTCTTCTGCGGGACCAATGTCATCCGCATCGTCTGCTCCAATGCGGCGGGCAGTCGCGTGCTCGTCCGGCGCTTGATGGGCACGCAATGCGCTGGCCGCGACCTGCGATTGACGCTGTCGTGGGACGATCAGGGGCGCGACATGGAGCTGCACCTCATCCGGCCCGGCGGCCACCTCAATAGCCCGGCCGAGGACTGCACGTGGTTCACCTGCGATCCGCCGCTCGATCTGCCGTGGGGCACGGACCCGACGCAGCACCCGCACAAGGACGTCGACAACACGCAGACGTTCGGGCCCGAGAACATCTACCTCGAGCACGCCGCGCCGGGCGTCTACAACGTGATGGTCGAGTACTGGGGCAGCGGCAACCCCTCGACGAACTTCGTCGACGTGACCATCCACGAGGCCACGGTCGCGCGCCTGATGCGGCCGATGCTCGGCGTGCACCAGGTCTGGCACGTCGGCACCGTCAGCTTCCCCGACGGACTCTTCTCCCCCATCGACCGCGTGATCGACTGCGCTATGAGCTGGCACATGACCACGATGGGCTGCGATCTGCCGCTGCCCTGAGTATCCTGTCTGCCGATGTCCTTGCCTGCCGACCTGCTCGCCGCCGTCCAGCACGGATTTCCCGCCGATTTCCTGTCGCGCGAGCTCGCCGACCTCACCGCTTACGGCCGCGACTGGACGAAAATCCACGCGCCGGCACCGAGCGCGGTCGCCTTTCCGCGCACGACGGACGAGGTCTCGCGCCTGCTGGCGCTGTGCAGCCGTCACCGCGTCCCGGTCGTGCCGTCGGGTGGGCGAACGGGCCTCGCCGCCGGCGCCGTCGCCGCGCGCGGAGAGCTCGTCTTGTCCCTCGAGCGCATGCGCCGCATGGGCCCGGTCGACGACAGCGGCCTCACCGTGCGCGTGCAGGCAGGCGCGGTCACCGAGGCGGTGCACCACCACGTGCGACCCTTCGGCCTGACCTGGCCGGTCGACTTCGCGTCGAAGGGCTCGAGCCAGGTGGGCGGCAACATCGCCACCAACGCGGGCGGCGTGCGCGTCATCCGCTACGGCCTCACGCGGCAGTGGGTGCTCGGGCTCGAGGTCGTGCTCGCCTCGGGCGCGGTGCTCGAGCTCGGCGGCGCGCTCGAGAAGAACAACACCGGCTTCGACCTGCGCCAGCTCTTCATCGGCAGCGAGGGCACGCTCGGCGTCATCACCGAGGCCACGCTCAAGCTCGTGCGCCTGCCCGCGCGCACGGACGTCTTCCTGTTCGCCGTGCCCGATCTGCCGGGCGTGCTGCGCCTGTTCCGCGCCGCGCGCAAGGGCCCCTTCACCCTGGCCGCCTTCGAGTTCTTCACCGACCGCTGCCTCGCGCGCGTCGCGCGCCACCGCGACCTGCACAGCCCGCTCGGCGCGCCCGCGAGCCACTACGTGCTCGTCGAGGCCGAGGCCGGCGCGCCGGGCGCCCTCGAGGCCTGGGTGGGCGCGCTGCTCGAGGAGGGCCTCGCCACCGACGGCACGCTCGCGCAGAGCACGGCGCAGGCGGCCGAGCTGTGGGCGCTCCGCGAGGGGATCAGCGAGAGCCTCACCGCGACGGGCTTCCCGCACAAGAACGACATCGCGCTGCCCGTGGGCGGCCTCGAGGCGTTCTGCGCGGAGTTCGAGGCGGAGTTCGCGCGCGAGTACCCGGGCTGGGAGATCTGCCTGTTCGGTCACATCGGCGACGGCAACCTGCACGTCAACGTGATGAAGCCCGACGATCTCTCGGTCGAGGCCTTCAAGGCCAGGACCGCCGCCGCCGACCGCCACCTCTTCGCGCTCGTGCAGCGCCACCACGGCAGCATCTCGGCCGAGCACGGCATCGGCCTGCTGAAGAAGCCCTACCTCTCGTTCTCGCGCGCCCCCGAGGAGCTGGCGCTCCTGCGCGGGATCAAGCAGGCGCTCGATCCGCTGGGCATCCTGAACCCCGGCAAGATCCTCGACTAGGGCTCGTCCCTGAAGTCCGCTCGGATGAGCCGCCGCATCCGCCCTCGAGGCGAGCGCAGCTCGCCGCAAGGGCGTAGCGAGCGCAGCGAGCGAAGACGCAGGGAGGGGGGCTCAGTTGAGCTTTGCTCAACTGGGGGAGGGGCGGCGCGCCCCTCCTGGTGGCCGCCCTCGCGGCGGCCGCTCGTAGACTAGAACAGGATACGCGTGCGGATGTTGGTCTCGAGGGCGGCGATGGCCTTCTGCACGTCGCCCGACACGTCCTTGTCGAGGTCCATGAGCAGGTAGCCGATGTTCGCGTCGGTCGCGAGGACCTGCGCCTGGATGTTGGCCTGCAGGTCCGAGACGATGCGGTTGATGTCGCGCAGCACGCCCGGCACGTTGCGGTGCACGTTGAGGATGCGGTGCGTGCCCGGGTTCACCGGCGGCTCGATGATCGGGAAGTTCACGGCGCTCGTGGTCGCGCCGGCGTTGACGAACTTCGTGAGCGACAGCGCCACCTCGCGCCCGATCGCCGCCTGCGCCTCCTCGGTCGAGCCGCCGACGTGCGGCGTCAGGATCACGTTCGGCAGGCCCTGGAGCGGCGTCCGGAAGCCCTCTCCGTTGCCCTCGGGCTCCTCGGGGTAGACGTCCACCGCGGCGCCCGCGAGGTGCCCCGCGCGCAGCGACTCCGCGAGCGCCGGGATCACGACCACCGTGCCGCGGCTGGCGTTGAGGAGGTAGCTGCCCTTCTTCATGCGCGCGAGCTCCGCGGCGCCGATCATGTCCCTGGTCTGCGGCGTCTCCGGGACGTGCAGCGACACGAAGTCGGCCTGCGCGAGCACCTCGTCGAGCGAGCCCGCGACGACGTTGTTGCCCATCGGGAGCTTGGCGACCTTGTCGTAGAAGAGGACGCGCATGCCCATCGCCTCGGCGAGGACGCCGAGCTGCCGGCCGATGTGCCCGTAGCCGACGATGCCGAGGACCTTGCCGCGGATCTCGAAGCACCCGACCGCCACCTTGCGCCACTTGCCCGCGTGCACCTCGCGCGAGCGGTCGTCGAGCTGGCGCGCGAGGCCGATGATCTCCGCGATCATGAGCTCGGCGACGCTGCGCGTGTTCGAGAACGGGGCGTTGAAGACCGGGATCCCGCGCTTGTTCGCCGCCGCGGTGTCGACCTGGTTCGTGCCGATGCAGAAGCACCCGAGCGTCAGGAGGCGCTTGGCGTGCGAGAGCACCTCGGCCGTGACGTGGGTCTTCGAGCGGATGCCGAGGACGTGCACGTCCTTGATGCGCTTGCCGAGCTCCTCGGGCGACAGGGCCGTCTTGATCGCCTCGACCTGGAAGTCCTCCGCCCCGAACACGTCGAGCGCCGTGGGGCTGATCCCCTCGAGCAGGAGCACCTTGATCTGGTTCTTGGGAAACGACGTCGTCACGGACACGGGGAATAGATAGTCCGCGCCCCCCGACCCAGCAAGCCCCACGGTGCTCGTGCTCGTGCCCGACTTCCGGTACCCTCCTATTCATGCGGATCGCCGCATACGTCTACCCCGGCTGGCACCCGATCCCCGAGCGCGACCGGAGCTTCTACCCGGGGTTCTCGGAGTGGGACCTCGTCACCGCGTGCCGCCCGCGCTTCGAGGGCCACGCGCAGCCGCGCCTGCCCGCCCTCGGCGCCTACGACGATCGCGATCCGCGCGAGGTCGGCCGCCGCGTGGCGCTCGCCCGCGCCCACGGCGTGGACGCGCTCGTGTACGGCTTCTTCTGGTGCCGCGGAAAGCGCGTCTTCGAGGACGCGCTCGACCTCGGGCTGCTCGGCTCACCCGAGGGCCAGGCCACGCCGTTCGCGCTCATGTGGGCGAACCGCATGCCGCGCCGCGTGCTCCCGGTCCGGCGCGCCGACGCGCCGGTCATCGAGGCCGATCGCCTCGTGCCCTCCGACGTCGACGACTTCGTCGCCCTCGTGCGCACGCTCGCGGAGCGCTACTTCCCCCGCCCGGAGTACCTGCGCGTCGGGGGCCGCCTCTACTTCTCGATCTTCGACAGCACGTTCTTCCTGCGCGAGCTCGGGGCCGCGGCCGCGACGCTGGCCATCGCGCGCGCCCGCGCGCTCCTCGCCGAGCTCGGCCTGCCCGACCTCCACCTCGCCGCGATCGATCCCTCCGCGGAAGTCGCCCCCTCGCTGCGCGAGGTCGGCTTCGACAGCGTCACGCACTACGTCCACCTGCCGGTGTGGAAGGGGCCGCCGCTGCAGGACTACCGCACCGAGGCGGCCGCGCGCGCCGGCGAGTGGGCGGCCTTCGGTGCGCGCACGGGGCTGCCCTACCACCCGTCGGTGGCGCCGGGCTGGGACGCCTCGCCGCGCGGCGCGGACTTCGGCCCCGCGCGCCCCGACAAGTACCCGTGGTCGCCCGTCGTGACCGGCGAGCACCCGGCGCTGTTCCACGAGGCCCTCGCCCGCGCGCGCCGCTTCGCGGCCGCCACCACCGACGAGCTCGTGTTCGTCGCGTCGCTCAACGAGTGGAGCGAGGGGCACTACCTCGAGCCCGACACGCGCTTCGGGACCGGCTGGCTCGAGGCGGTGCGCGACGCGCGGTGAGGGTCCATCCCGGGAGGCCCGCAAAGGCTGTCCTGTGGTGGCAAAGCGTGGCGCGCCTTCGAGGCGAGCGCAGCGAGCCGCAAGGGCGTAGCGAGCGAAGCGAGCGAAGACGCAGGGTGGGGGGCCCAGTTGAGCTTTGCTCAACTGGGGGAGGGGCGGCGCGCCCCTCCTGGTGGCCGCCTTCAGAGGCGGCCACACGCCAATCAGTCGTGGTCGCAGCGGGTCGCGTTGTTCTCGATCGCGGGGATGACGCCGTCGGCGTCGCAGTAGAGGTCGAACAGCGTATCGCCCACGTGGTAGCCGGCCGGACACGCGCCGAGGCCGCACATGTTGAAGGTCACGCCCGCGTCGAGCGCGCAGGTGGTCTGGTTGTTGCCGCTGCCCGCGCACGCCGCCGCGTGCTGGTACGACCGCAGGTGATAGCCGGCCGCGCAGCTCGTGAGGATCCCGCACGCGTCCACCGTCGGGGGCGGCGGGATCGGCGCCGTCGTCGTCACGTCGAGCGTCATCTCCTTGCTGCCGAGGGCGTTCGTCGCGCGGCCGACGTAGCGGTAGGTCGTGCTCGGCGAGAGGCCCGCCTCCGCGAAGGAGAGCGTCTGGCCCTCGCCCTCGAGCGGCCCCCGCGACAGCAGCGTCACGCAGGCGGCGCCCGTCGCGTCGCACCGGCGCAGCTCGAGCGCGTCCTCGTTCTTCGAGCGGTCCATGAAGACGATGGTGAAGCTCGTGTCGAGGACGCTCTGCACGGTGAGCCCCGGCATGTCCGGCGGCCCGGCCGTCGTCGTCCCGCAGGTGGTGGCGAGCGGGTACCAGACGTTCAAGGACGTGCGGTAGCCGTAGAGGTCGTAGCAGCTCGACGTCTGTGGCTCGCGGCCGGTGTCGGTGGCGGTGTACGCGGCGCACGTGTTGCTCGCCGTCAGGACCGGCGAGGTGTAGATCGTCACCGAGGGGTTCGGGAACGGCCACCCGGGCGTCTCGGGCTTGCGCCTGACCTGGAACCGCTGGAAGCCCGGGAAGAGGTCGTACCAGCCGACGGTGATCTCGTTGGCGGTCTGCGCCGTGCTGCGGAAGTTCGGCAACCCGTCGCCGAGCGTCGAGAGGCACACCTCGGGCGACTTCGTGATCGCGCCCGCCGAGTCGGTGATGCGCACCTCGTAGCAATAGCGTGTGCGCGGGTGCAGGCCCGCGTCGGTGCGCGAGCGCGTGCCCGAGGCGGCGCCCGTGTAGCTCGCGACGCGCTGCATGCTCGAGGGGGACGGCAGGTTCGCGCAGTCCCGGGAGTAGTCGAGGCGCCGGTAGAGCTCGTGCTTGCGCTCGCCGGCGAACGTCTCGCTCCAGGTGGCGGTGATGCTGCTCGCGGTCGCGGCGCCGAGCGAGAGGTTGATCGTCGGCGGCACCGTCGGCCCCGGCCCGCAGCTCTCGCCCGCCGGGCAGTTGATGATGGCCACCTCCTCGGCGGCGACGTCCTCGCCGTCTCCCTCCGCTCCGCAGCCGACGATCCCGAGCAAGACCAGCATGAGCTCTCTACGCATGCCCGGCCTAACAGCACGCCTCGTGCCATCGACCTTTCGCGGTGTTGCGCCGCTCTCGAGGGCAACCGTTGCGCACCGAAGCATCCCTTGCCCACCTCTCCACTGGTGCCGCTCTCCGTCCGCCAGGCCGCCGCCGCCGTCGCCAACCAGCGCGCCGTGGCGCGGCTCATGAGCGACGCCGGCATCCGCTGTAGCGCGCCGATCCCGCGCTGACGTCCGGGTCGCGCGCGCGCGCCCTGCTCGCGTATCCTCGGGGCATGGCTCTCCTCGAGAAGCTCCGCACGACCCAGGCCCTCTTGACCGACGTCCGGGGCCTCCTCGCTCACCCGGCGGAGATCCGCGCGACCGCGCGCCTCGTAGGCCGCAAGCTCCCGTCGATCGCGCAGGGCCTGAAGTACATCGCCAAGAGCGACAAGAACGAGCTCCTGTCGATCGCGACGTTCCTCGAGCGGAACGCGCGCGAGCGCCCGGACGGCACGGCGCTCCTCTACGAGGATCGCCGCATCTCGCACCGCGAGCTCGACGAGCGCGCCGCCCGCGTCGCCGGTTACCTGCGCGGCCGGGGCCTGAAGAAGGGCGACGCGGTCGCGGTCTTCCTCGACAACCGCCCCGAGCTCCTGTTCGCCGTGGCCGGCATCGTCAAGCTCGGCTGCATCGCGTCGGTCATCAACACGCGCCAGCGCCACCACGTGCTCTCGCACAGCTTCTCGCTCTGCAAGGCGCGGCACTTCTTCGTCGGCGAGGAGCTGTGGGACGCGTTCGCCGAGGTGCGCGGCGCGCTCGAGGGCGCGACGCCCGACCAGGTCACGTACCTGCGCGATCACGGCGCGCGCGGCGTGCCGGCGGACGCGACCGACGGCGACACGGAGCTCGCGCGGGCGCCGCTCGGGCCGACCAGCGTCGAGGCCGGCGTCAAGCTCGGCGACCCGTGCTTCTACATCTACACGTCGGGCACCACGGGCCTGCCGAAGGCCTCGATCATGAGCCACTACCGCTGGGTCAAGGCCGCCGGCGCGTTCGGCCTCGCGGCGCTCGCGCTCAAGCCCGACGAGGTGCTCTACGCGCCCTTGCCCTTCTATCACAACAACGCGCTGACGGTGTCGTGGGGCTCGGCCGCGGCGAGCGGCGCGGCGATCGCGATGCGCCGCAAGTTCAGCGTCACGCACTTCTGGGACGACGTGCGGCGCTACAACGCCTCGGCCTTCTGCTACATCGGCGAGCTCTGCCGGTACCTCATGAACCAGCCGCCCGCGCACGACGATCGCGATCATCCGGTGCGGCGCATGGTCGGAAACGGCCTCCGCCCCGACATCTGGAAGGCCTTCAAGCAGCGCTTCGGCGTCACCGAGGTCTACGAGTTCTACGCGGCCTCCGAGGGCAACGTCGCGTTCGTGAACCTGCTCAACCTCGACTGCACGGTGGGCCTCTGTCCCGCGCCGTACGCGCTCGTGCGCTACGACGTGGACAAGGACGAGCCGGTGCGCGGCGCCGATGGGTTCCTGCAGCGCGCCGGCCGCGGCGAGGTGGGCCTGCTCGTCGCCGAGGTCAGCGAGAAGTTCTCCTTCGACGGCTACACCGACAAGGCGGCGAGCGAGAAGAAGCTCCTGCGTGACGTGTTCAGAAAGGGCGACGTCTACTTCAACTCGGGCGATCTGCTGCGCGACCTGGGCTTTCACCACGCGCAGTTCGTGGACCGCGTGGGCGACACGTTCCGCTGGCGCGGCGAGAACGTCTCGACCAACGAGGTCGCCGAGGTGCTCGACACGTTCCCGGAGATCGCCGAGGCGACCGTCTACGGCGTGGAGGTCCCGGGCGCCGAGGGCCGCGCGGGCATGGCGTCGCTCGTCCTGCGCGGCGAGGGCCTCGACGTCGCGCGCCTCGGGGCCTACGTGCGCGACCAGCTGCCCGCGTACGCCGTGCCCGTCTTCCTGCGCGTGCGGCGCGAGCTCGAGGTCACCTCGACCTTCAAGCAGATGAAGAGCGAGCTGCGCAAGGAGGGCTTCGACGTGCGCAAGCTCGGCGAGCCCGTCTACGTGCTCCTGCCCGGCCGCACCGAGTACGTGGCCCTGTCGCCCGAGCTGCTCTCGCAGATCGAGGCGCAGAAGGCGGGGTTCTAGGCTTCGCGCCGGAGCAGGCGCGCGGTGACGACCGCGAGCGCGAAGCCGGCGAGCGAGGCGGCGTTGCCGATCGCGCCCGCCTGGCGGAGCGCCGCGTGGCCGAGGAGGTCGCCCGAGAGGCGCACGACCAGGCTCGCGTGCAGGGCCGCGAGCGGCACGTAGAGGACGGGGTGGAAGGGCAGGGGCAGGCGCGCGACCGCGGGCAGGATGATGGGCGCGTGCGCGAACACCATCGAGAGCACGTAGCCGACGAAGACCGCGTGCAGCGCGGCGTCGTAGACGGGACCCGTGGGCGGCGGCGCCAAGCCCGCGAACAGGGCGCCCGCCACGACGAGCCACGGTGCGCCGGCCATCACGCCGATCGCCGAGTAGCGCGGCAGGCGCGGCTGCCGCACGGTCCTTCGCGCCAGATCGAAGCGCAGCTGCCACGCGCCGAGGAGCGCCATCGTCACGCCGAGCGCGCGGAGCGCCACGTCTCCCGCGTACGGGCGCCCGCAGGCGAGGAGCACGAACGCGGCCGCGAGGACGACGAGCGCGCGGCTCGCCCAGCGCGGCGTCGGGGCGAGGCGCGAGAGCTCGAGGCGCTCGGCCACGATGGTCAGCACGAAGAACGCGAGCCACGCCGGCACGACCTCGAACACCGGCCGCCCGAGCGCCCACGCGACGCTCCCTCCGACGAGCGCCCCGGAGCCCGCGAGCATGAGCCACGTGAAGGCCGCGGAATGCCGGCGCACGATGGCGCCGTTGACGCCGGCGAGCGCGGCGCTCGAGGCGACCGCCAGCCAGGGCGCGAAGGGCAGCCCCGCGAGCATCGCCACCGCCGCGGCGGCGCCGAGGGCCGGCGCGAGGAAGCCGACGCCTCGCGCGAGCGCGACCGCCCGCTCGAGGCCGATGACCGTGCCGAACACGCCGAGGACGAAGAGCGGTCCGTGCGCGCCCGCGTGGGATGGGCCGAACGCCACGGGGACGCCGAGCCTCGCGAGGCCAGCGAGGACGGCGGTGAGCGCGGACGCCGCGGCGACGAGGAGCAGGCCGCGGCGCAGCGTCACGTCCATCCGAGCGCCGCCTTCGCGGCGGGCGACATGCGCTCGGGGGTCCAGGGCGGATCCCAGACCAGCGCCACGTGCGCCGCCGTCACGCCCGCGACCGCGCCGAGCCGCCGCTCCGCGTCGCGCACGATCTCCTCGCCGAGCGGGCACGCCGGCGTCGTCATCGTCAGGCGCACGCGCACCACGCCGCCCTCGACCTCGACGCCGTAGACGAGCCCGAGGTCCACCACGTTCTGCCCGATCTCCGGGTCGATGACCTCGCGCAGGGCGGCGAGCACGCGGGCGTCGAGCGGTTCTGGGGGCGTCGGGTCGGACATGCTCGCAGGGCGTACCACGAGGCCGGACGCGTCGCACCCAGCGCGAACGAGCGCGCTCGCTCCGGGCAGGGCATGATAGGACGCGAACCATGCGCAGGCTTCCTCGCTACATCCTCCTCGTGTCCGCCCTCGGGCTCGCCGCGCCGGTCGCGGCGGCGCCGAAGGGCAAGCGCGGCAAGGCCCCCAAGGCGTACACGCCGCCCGAGCTCGAGCCCGAGCCGGCGCCCGAGCCCGCCGCCGACGTCGCGTCGATCGAGATCCGCGAGGACGAGCTGCCGATCCTCGCGCGGCCCGAGCGCTCACCCCGCCTCGGCGCCGCGCTCCGCGGCGCGCGCCTCGGCATCCGAGGCCGGCTCGACGCGGGCAAGGGCGGCGGCTGCAGCAGCGCCCGGTGGTACGCGCTCAAGCCCGAGGGCTGGATCTGCGGGGCCGGCGTGCGTCCGACCAAGGAGCCGCCCGACGCGAAGCCCGCGCTGCACGTCGACAAGGGCGAGCGCGTGCCGTTCCACTACCGCCACGTGCTGGTCGGCGAGGGGCAGTCGATCCCGCTCTACCTGTCGCGCGCCGAGGCGGAGGCCGGGGGCGAGCCCTGGCGCAAGCTCGAGCGCGGCGACAGCCTGGCCGTCGAGTCGACGGTCACCGTGCGCGGCGAGCCGCACCTCTTGCTCGTGGACGGCATGGTGATGCCGTCCAAGGGCACGAGCGACATGGACGCCGCGTCCGAGTGGCAGGGCACAGCCCTCGGCGACAAGGTCACGCTGCCGTTCGGCTGGGTCACGCGCGACGAGGCGCGCATCTACGCCGAGCCCGACGCGAAGTCCAAGGTCGTCGGCACGATCGACCGGCGCGAGCGCGTGCCGCTCCTCGAGGACAGGGAGGTCGCCGCGGCGGCCGAGCCCGAGGGCAAGAAGAAGAAGTCGAAGCGGAAGTCGGGCCCGAAGCGCTTCGTCCGCATCGGCGAGGGGCGCTGGCTCGAGTCGGGCGACGTCAACGAGGTGCGCGCGCTCGTGCGGCCCGCCGGCACCGAGGGCAACGATCGGTGGATCGACGTGGACCTCGGCGAGCAGGTGCTGGTCGCGTACGAGAAGGACAAGCCGGTCTACGCGACGCTCGTGTCGAGCGGTCGCACGCTGCCGACGCCGCGCGGCACGTATCGCATCTGGGCCAAGGCGGCGACGACCAACATGAAGAGCCAAGCCTACGAGGACAAGGAGTACTTTGTACACAAAGTACCGTGGGTGCTGTTCTTCCAGGCGCACAACGCGATCCACGCGGCGTACTGGCACGATCGCTTCGGCCAGAAGAAGAGCCACGGCTGCGTGAACGTCGCGCCGCTCGACGCGCGGCACCTGTTCGAGTGGGCGACGCCAGCGCTGCCCGACGGCTGGCACGGCGTGCGGCCGGTGGATCTCCTGCAGTCGATCGCCGTGCACATCCGCGACTCGCACAAGAGCCCCGCGTGGGTGCAGGACCGCCCGATCGGCCCGCCCGACAAGGAGGAGGAGAAGAAGAAGCTCGAGGACGCCGAGAAGCGCCGCGCCGCCGCCGCCGAGGCCGACAAGGCCAAGGCCACCGGCGGAGCCGCCGGCGCGCCTGCCCCAGGCGCCCCCGCGCCGCCCGCGCCTGCCCCGCCCGCCGCGCCTGCGAAGTCGTAGGGGCAGCTGTTGGGCCACCCACCCGCTGACTTGCTGGCCCTCGTCCTCGCAGAGCGAGCGGAGCCTCGCTGCTATGACCGGCCGGACAGCCCGTTCTGGTATGGACCCCTGATTGCGTTTGGCCACACCCTTTGTCTCTTTCCAAGGTTCAGCCGTCTTCCCTTCGTGAAGGGTCACTCGGTAGACACGCGACAGGCTCCCGCGCAGTTCGCAGGCGCTGACGTGAAATGACCTGATCCGCCTCGGGCCGGATCGGGGTGTCTTCCGATGGGATCTGCCGAAAGCAAGGCGGGCGCGTCCCTTCTGGCATTCCGCCTGAACAGACTCCTGACAGTCTGCGCTCATCCGCATGAGCGCATGCGTCTGCCTCAACCTTCTGCAGCCCCTTCGCCGAGCAACCGAGAGGCGGAACACGCCGCGGCGCGGAGTGCCACGCCGACCGCCGTCGCCGGAAGGCAACGACAGCCGCGGTGGCGGAGCCTCGACGAGCATCGACGCACCGCGGTCGCGACCTCCAGCCCCAGCCAGCGCTGCCGCCGGAGCGATGAAGGCGCCGCCGCAAGGTGGTCCGCGTCGTGCCCCTGCAACCGCTGCCGAGCGTACCCGTCAGGGATGTGCTCCGGTACACACCGTCAGGCATGTGTTCGGGTGACCTGTCAGGGACATACCCGGTCTGTACCGAGCAAGGTCGAGGCGAATCTGGCCTTGACGGAGGCGTTTGAGTAATATATGCTATTTCAAGTGTCGCGTCGCGGTCGTCCCCAGCAGCTCACGTTTGCCAGGCACGGCGGCTGGGGTGGCGCCCGCAAGGGCGCGGGTAGAAAGCCCAGGGGCGAGCGACCGCTCGTGACCCACGTGGCGCGTCCGGTGCTGGCAGCGCGGTTTCCCGTACACGTGACGCTGCGCGTATTGCCGCACGTGTGGAACCTGCGCAGCCGGCGCAGCTTCCGGATCATCGCGCGGGCCTTCGCGGCGGGCGGCGACCGCTTTGGCATGCGCCTCTGCGAGTTCTCCATCCAGGGCAATCACCTGCACTTCCTCGTCGAGGCCGCGGACGCGCGGGCGCTGTCGCGGGGCATGCAAGGCCTGTCGATCCGGCTCGCCAAGGGGCTCAATGCGCTGATGGACAGGCGCGGCAAGGTGCTCGCCGATCGCTTCCACGCCCGCATCCTGCGCACGCCGACCGAGGTCAAGCGCGCCCTGCTCTACGTGGTGGGCAACCGCGACGTCCACCGGTCGCGCTGGGGCCAGGGCGCCACGGCCGAGCGGGACCGCTACTCGTCTGCGGCGCCGCCCCCCGGCCTCGTGCTCCCCGACGCGCGCACGTACCTCCTGATCAGGGCGCGTGCCGAGGCGCCCGCGTGACCCGCTGTGCCAGCGCGACTCGGGCGAAGGGTGGCCTCGAGGGTCGGGCGCGAATGGGCTGGTTCAGCCGATGCTCAGGGCGCGACGGCCCTTGCTCACGCGCTCAGTCCTCTCCGTCCCAGTAGTCGAGCGAGGCGCTCTCGCGGCCGTTGTAGCGGATCGTGCGCGCAGAGCCGTCGGGGTTGGGCGCGAGCTCGGCGCGGACGCCGAACTTCCCCGAGTCCGGGTACTCGACGACCTCGGGTGTCTGCATCGTGCTGACGGCCAGGAAGCGCAGGTCCTCGGTGCGCGACGTGTTCATGATCTGGTGCGCCGTCTCGGGGCCGCCGGGCGGGGACGCGATGAAGTCTCCCGCGCGGATCGAGAAGTGCTCCTTGCCGATGCGTACGACGCCCTCGCCCGACAGGACGAAGAACATCTCCTCGTTGACGTGGTGGTTGTGGAGCGGGAACGCGCGCTTGCCGGGCGGCAGCACGGTGAGGTTGTAGCCGAGCTTCCTGGCGCCGAGGCGCGCGGCCACCTGGCCGAGCTTCGCCTCGTACTTGTCGCCGTGGCTCCAGGGCTTCATCTCCACCTCGTCGAGGTTCACGATGGGGCGCTTCATGCGGACGCATTAACACGCGCCGGCGTCGCGCTCTACCGGGCGATCCCGAGGGCGGAGCTCTGGGTCGTGCCGGGCGGCGGGCACGGACCGATCTTCGCGGAGGCCTCGGAGGCGTTCACGCGGGTCGGGCTGTCGTTTCTCGATAAGGCGTAGCGGCGAGGGCGCCGGCGCTACTCGCCGGGGTCGAAGGCGGGGCGGAGCTCGGTCGTCGGGCGGACGTGCAGCGTGCTGCGCTGGCCGATGACGCGCTCGAGCTCGGTGCGGTAGGCGAGGTCGTAGATGCAGCCGGTGCCGCCGGTGGTCGCCTTGGCGGAGCGCGTCGCCTCGGGCGGGACGGCCATCAAGATCTCTCGCTTGTGCTTCACGTCCCCGCCCCCATGTTCGTGTTTCGCGCCAGCACGACCAGTCGTCCATCGAGAACGTCGAGCAGCCATCGAATTCGCTTCCTCATCTGGAGTGCCTCGATGACGCGCTGCATGACGCGTCACCGCTGCGTCAAAGCACCTCCTGTGCCACGCACAAGTACTGGAAAATTCTTCCTGAGAGCGCTTTCCGGGTGTGCGTTTCTGTCACAGTGGCTACTGCCCTAGTTGACGCGAAAGCGCATCGGCCTCGAGTCGCGCGGCGAGGTCCTGGAGCCTCGGGTGGCCCGGAGAGAGCCGACGGGCCACGTCGAGGGCGGTGCGCGCCTCGTCGAGGCGACCCTGCCGGCGGAGCGCCTCGGCGAGGCCCGCGCGGGCGCGGAGGCTCCCAGGGTGCAGGGTCAGCCCCTGGCGATACGCGGACTCCGCGGCGCCAGGATTTCCGAGCAGGAGGTGCGCGTGCCCGGTCGCGACCTCGACGGCGACGCTCGCAAGAAGCGCGCGGGAGCGGGCGAGGGCCGGTAAAGCCTGCGCGGGCTCGTCGCGGTCGAGCGCGTCGAGGCCGGCGGCGAGCCAGGTGTCCGCGTCGGCCTCGTCGAGGGCCAGCGCGTGCGCGAGCGCCGCCGTGCGCCCGGGTGGGACGGTGCGCTCCGCCGCGATGCGGGCCCGCACCGCGCGCAGGTGCGCGAGCGCGGACGGCAGGAGCGCCGCGACGGCCACCAGCGCGGCGAGCGCCAGGGCGCGCGTCGGAGCGGGCCACCGGGCGGGCGAGGGCGCGCGGGCCTCGGGGACGAGCGGCGCCGCGGCGGCACCGACCGCGAGGCCGAGGAGCAGCGCGGACGCGGGCAGAAGGAGCGGATCGTCGCCGAGCGACGAGATCGCGAACGCGGCCAGCGCGCCCGCGGGGCCCGCGGCGCGCCTCCGCACGGCGCCGCGCAGGCCGAGCCCGAGCGTCGCGGCGAAGAGCGCGGCCGCGATCGGGCCGCCCTCGACCAGGAGGTGCAGCAGATCATCGTGCGCGGTGGTGGCGTTCTCGAAGCGGCGCGCGGCCGCTGCGGGCTCGAGCGGGGCGAGGAGGCGTCCCTGCGCCGGCAGGTAGGCGGCGGCGAAGCGACCGGTGCCGGCGCCGAGCGGCAGAGTGTCTCGCGCGGCGGCGAGCGTGGCGCGCGCGATGTGCGCGCGGCCGGCGAGGGCGACGCCTGCGGGTGCGTCGTGCGTGCGCCACAGCGTCGCGCCTGCGCCGAGCGCGACCAGCGCCGCCACGCCCGCGGCGAGCGCGGCGCGCCGGGAGGGACGCGCGATCGCGAGCGCGCAGGCGAGGCCGACCGCGGCGCCGAGCCACGCGACCCGCGCGTGCGAGAGCCCGAGCGCCAGGAGCGCGAGCGCAGCGACCAGCGCGGCGAGGGCGCGCTCGGAGCCGCGCGGGGCGCGCTCCGGCAGCGCGAGCGGCAGGGCCAGCGCGAGCGGGAGGCCGAGCCAGTTCGGGTTGCCCTGGCCGGCCGACAGCGCGTGACCGCGCAGGCCCGCGAGCGCGCTCGCCACGGTCCAGACGCCGAGCCCTGCCGCGACGAGCACCGCCGTGCGCCGCGCGAGCGCGCGCCCTGCGTCCGGGGACGCCGCGGCCAGCGCCGCACCTCCGAGCGCGATCGCCATCGTCCCGACGTCGAGCGCCCCCGCGGGCACCCCGCGAGCCAGCCCCAGCGCCGACCACGCGACGAGCCCCGCCAGCGCCCCGAGCGCCCCCAGCGCCGGAGGCGGTAGGCGCACACGCGCAGCGGCGACCGCCCGCGAGAGCCCCAGCGCGAGCACGACGAGGAGGGCCA
Source organism: uncultured Myxococcales bacterium (assembly GCA_964593795.1). Lineage (GTDB taxonomy): Bacteria > Myxococcota_A > Polyangia > JAHFDS01 > JAHFDS01 > JAHFDS01. Next base: position 20,330 of record CAZQJC010000067.1, read on the forward strand.
CCCGCTTCGGCGCCGCCGCGTCCGCCTCCGGATCCCACACGAGCGCCCCCGCCGCGAGCAGCGCCGGCAGAACCCACGCCCCCACCGCTACCCCTCGCGGCGCAGCTCCACCAGGTCGCGCAGCCGGTCCCTGACGTCGTCGCGGGGCTCGCGCGCGAGCGCCCGGCGGAGGAGCCAGGTCACCTTCGGGTCGCGCGCGCGGCGCAGGTAGACCTCCGCGAGCTCACGCTCCATGACGCTCGGCGAGGCGAGCGCCTCGAGGAAGCGGAAGATCGCGCGCTCGGGATCCCAGCGCAGGCGCACCGACGCGGCGGCGAGCGCGACGGCGACGTCCGCGGCCTTCGCCCGCTCGGCGAGCTGCGGATCGAGGCGCCTGGCGACCTCGGGCTCGCTCGCCCGGGCCATCGCCCGCGCCAGCGCCGGCAGGTGATCGTGGGCGAGCGCGTCGAGCTCTCCGAGCAGGGCCTTGCCGGCCTCGACGTCGCCGAGGCGCACGAGCGTCACCTCGGTGCGCAGGCGCGTCGGCACGTCCGCGCCCTCGAGCCGCTCGCGCAGCGTGCGCGCGATGCGCGCCTTGCTCGGCTCGTCGAGCGACGCGGCCAGATCGCCGAGCAGATCGATGTCGTGGCGCGCACCGTAGCGGTCGTGGCGCGCGAGCGACGCGGGCAGGGCGGACTCGGCCACCGTGAGCGTCCCCGGCGGCCGCAGCTTTGCCACGAGCTCTCCCACCTCGAGCCGCCCGCGCGCCCACGCGAGCAGCACGCGTCCCGCGAGCTCCGTGTCGCCGGCGGTGCGCTCGAAGAACCTGCCGAGCTCGCCCGCGCCGCAGCGGCGCGCCTCGAAGCAGTCGATGAGCCAGTCGCGCACGCGCGGATCGCCCGCCTCGCCGAGCGCGAGCGCCGCCCGCTTGCGCGCGCCCTCGTGCTTGCCCGAGAAGAGCTTGTCGAACAGCAGCTCGCCGCGCTTGCCGCCCGACAGGCCGTGCACCGCGAAGATGGCCTCCTCGCGGAGCGCCAGGTTCGGGTGGTCGACGAAGCGCTCGAGCGCCGGCAGCACGGCCGGGCGGCCGAGCTTGCCGAGCGCGACCACCGCGCTCGTCTTGACGAGATCGCTCGGGTCGTCGAGGAGCTTGCGCAGCAGGGGCTCGCCCTCGGGGCGTCGCACGTCACCGAGCACGAACGCGGCGTTGAGCCGGATGATGGCCTGCTTGTGCTCGACCACGCGTGTAATGGCGCCGAAGAACGCGCCGCGATCGAGCCGCTCGAGCGCGAACGCGAGGTTGTTGAGCATGCGCGCCTCGCGCACCCTGGGCAGCGCGTCGAGCAGGGCCTTCGTCGCGGCCTGGTCGCCGATCTTGCCGAGCGCGTGCACGGCCTTGTTGCGAACCTCCGCGTCCGGGTGCTGGACGAGCGCGATGAGGGGCTTGGCCAGCTTCGGCGCGCGCAGCTCCGCCGCCGCCAGCGTCGCGAGGCGCACGAGCATCGCGTCGTCGCTGCCGAGCGCGAACGCCACGTCGTCCACGAGCGTCGGGCGCGCGCACAGGTGGCGGCTCTTCCACAGCGCGCGGAACGCGACCGCGTGCGCCGCCGCGCCGAGGCCGTCGTCCTCCTCGTCGTCCTCCGCGGCCCTCGCGCGCGCCTTCTTGCCCTTGCCGCCGCCGCCGCGCCGCAGCTCCTTCCTCAGGATCTGCACCGCCCTGGGGCTCCCGATCGCGCCGAGCGCCTCGAGGACGCCGAGGCGCGTCGCGGGCTCCTCGTCCTTGCGCGCCCACACGTGCGCGAGCGCGTCGAAGGACGACGGGTGCGCGAGGTCCGCGACCGCGCGGACGACCGCGCGGCGCACCTCCGGATCCCAGTCCTCGAGCGCGGTGTGCAGGGCCGGCAGCGCGCGGCGATCGCCGATCCGCCCGAGGAGCGACGCGCACACCTGCTTGACGTAGGAGTCGGCGTTGTCGGACAGGCACCGCTCGAGGGCGCTCCCGCTGCGCCGGCCGAGGGCGAGGATGTCCGGGCTCGCCGGCAGCTCGCGGCCGGTGATGTTGATGAGGACGCGGTCGTCGGTCGGCAGCGCGGCGAGGACGCGCGCGCGGGCGTCGGCCTCGCTGTCGCCGCCCGGCCGCTGGCGGTGCTTGAGGCCGATGTGCTTCGGGTAGACGACGGGACGGTCGCCACCGGCGCTCGCGGTCAAGGACAGCGCCGCCGGCAGGAGCGCGAGGGCGGCGACGGCGAGCGTGGGGTTCAGGCGCATGGGGTCTTCCTCACGGTGCGGGTGTCTCCTCGACGCGGGTGGCGTGGGCGCGCAGGCGCTCTAGCACCCGGGCGCGCTCGAGCCGGCGCGGCAGGTAGCGGACGGTCAGCGTGCGCTCGCAGCGGCTCCGGGTCCCGGGGGCCCAGGCCAGGAGCTCGATGCCCCGGTCCGCGTACACCGCGAGGTCGAAGGTCTCGAAGCACCCCTGCGTGGCCGGCAGCTCCACGCGCACGGTGAGCTCCGCGCGCGGCTCGGTCGCCGGCACCGGCTCGTCGGGATGCCCCGGGGGCCCGACGCGCCCGCCACACGCACCGAGGAGCATCACGAGGGCGAGGAGCCGCAATCCGGGCACGGCGCCATAGTAGCCGAACCGGATCGGCCCGAGCCCGACCGATGGTTGCGCGGCGCGGGGGCGGCAGAATAGGATGACGGGTCGGAGACGTCCGAGGAGGGCGAATGTCGAGGACCCAGACCCGTGTCGGCAGCTCGAAGGCGCGGCGCGCGGAGAAGCGAGCATCCGATGCCGAGCAGCAGGCCGCCGAGAAGCGGAAGATGCCGCGCGTCAGCATCCTGGCGCGCGTCGCCCACGGCAAGGGCAAGCCGCTCGAGATCGAGAACGCGAGCGCGCACGGCATGCTCCTGCGAGGGCAGGCCAAGGATCACCCGACGCTGGTGGCCGGCGCCGACATCGAGCTGTCGCTCGAGCCGTCGGATCACAGCGGAAAACCCGTCGCGCTGACCGCGCGCCTCGTGCGCGTCCAGTACGGCGAGCGCACCGAGTTCGGCCTCGAGATCACCAAGATGACCGACGACGCCCGCCGCGCGTACTACGAGCTCCTCGCGCTCGCCCACCTGCGCGCGATGCCGCGATAGCGGCGGCTCTCATGATTCTACACATCCGCTAAGGCGCATGGATAGGGCGGGGGCGAGGCCCAAGCGATCGATTTCTCTGGCCCCTTACACCACGCCCGGCCTCACCCCGTCGTGGCGTCCACTGCGGTCAGTCGCCCCTCTCCCGACGGGACCCGTCGGGAGAGGGGCCCCGGCAGGCGCTCCGACAGCAGTCGGCGGACCCGTCGCACCACCTCTTCCGGGCGCGCGAGCACCTGCTCGTTGGTGACCCGCAGCACCGCGATGCCACACGCTCCGTTCCCGACCATCGCCTCGTCATGCCCGAGTTCTCGGCAAGGCGCTCCGACTGTTGCGGGGCCCCTCTCCCGACGGGAGAGGGGCGGTTGCGCGACCCGCACGCTCTGCGGGGGTGAGGCCGGGCGTGGTGTAAGGGGCCAGAAGTTCTGGGGTGCTGGACTCCCAGAAGAACATTCCATCTGCCTAGGCAGATGTGACGAATCATGAGCCGGAGGCCGGAGTGGGGGGAACACAGGTCAGCAGCGAGTTGCTCGAGGTGCCTATCGAAGCACCGGCGCTCTCGCGAATCGATGGGGGTTCGGACTACGCGGGCGGGGGGAGCATCACGATGATCTGCTGGTCGAGGAGCTTGCAGAGCGCGAGGAGCGCATCGAGCTTCTTGAGCGGGCTGATCGCGATGATCGAGCCGACGTCCGTGCTGGCGTTGATGCGCGAGAGCAGGAAGGCCTCGGCCGGCAGGAGCTTGAGCTTCAAGATCTCGCCGAGCGGCTTGACGATCTTCGGGATCGACATGAACGTGAAGCGCTCCGCCAGCACGCGCTCCTGGAAGTCCCACTCGAGCGCCGAGAGCGCGTCACGCGCCGCCGCGTTGCCCGCGTCCGCGTCGAGGCACGCGCGCAGGAGCTGGAACGCCGGCTCGAACCGGCCCGCGGCCGCGTGATCGCGGGCCTGCGCGATCGCCTCGCTCGAGCGGAGCTGCACGGGCTGGGAGGCGCGCCCCGTGGGAAGGGGCGGGGCACCGACGCCGGTCGTCCCGCGGCGCGGCGGCGGCGGCGGCGGCACGACGACCGGGCGGACCCCGGTGCCGGTGGTCGACGGCGGCGGCGCGGAGATCGAGCGAGGCGGCGGAGGGGGAGGCGGCACGATCGGCGCCGCCTGCGTGACCGGCGGCGGCAGGATGCCTGCGGGCGGCACCGAGCCACGCGCGACGCCGCCCTGCCCTTCCGCGACGAGCTGGATCTCCACGTCGAGGTCACCGAGGTCGATCGGCGACGCGTCGATCGCGCGCGCGGCCTGCGGCGGCGGAGTCTTGCGACCGAACTCCGGCTCCTCTTCCTCGCCGAGGGCGGCCATCTCGGCCGTCATCGTCACCACCTGCGGCGGCGCGGGAGGCGCGGCGACCGGAGGCGGCGCGGGTTCGGGGACGGGTGCGGGCGCCACCGGTGCGGCGTCCGGGATCGAGGGTCCTGGCTCGCCGAACTGGCCGAGCATCCGGTCGATGTCGCTCGGGCCGGTCAGGTTGGTCGGCGGGCGGACCTCGAACTCCGGCGGCTCCGGCGGCTCGGCCTGCGCGATGCGGATCGCGCGCTTCTTCTTGAGCTCGAGGAGCTGGTTGTAGACCCAGAACTTCGTGCGGTGCAGGTTCATGCACAGCGCGCCGATGGTCTGCGGCGCATCCCCGCAGGTCTTGTAGACGAGCTTGGTGGCGTCCTCGGCGTCCTCGTCCTCCTCGATCGCGACGCCCGCCACGCGCGTGACGATGACGTCGTCGGTCGGGAAGACGTCGCGGATGACCTGCCACTGATCGACGCGGTACGCGCCCTCCATGAGGACGCTGTTGAACTCCATCGAGATGCGCATGTGCTCGTCGCCGATGCGCTCGCCGTCGAGGAACTCGAAGGTGCCCTTCTCCCAGAGGAAGAGGTTGTAGATGGTCTCGTAGCACTTCGCGACGAGGATCTCCTTGAGCCGCTCCTCGGTGAGCAGGCCTCCGGCGATCATCACGGCGCCGAGCGGACGCTTCTGCCGCTCGGCGAGCCGCAGCGCGCCGCCGAGCGTGCCCTCGTCCACGATGCCGAGCTGGAGCAGGAACTGGCCGAGGTACTCCTGCGGATCGTCGCTACGCGACGAGACGAGGACGCCCTCCTCGAACCAGAGCTTGCGCTCGAAGTTGCCCGAGCGCACCACCAGCATGCCCGTCTTGCGGCCCATCCCCAGGAACTGGATGAGATCCGGGATGGGCATGGTCTCGAGCTTGCCCGATAGACCCATGTCGACTCGCCGTGCCCGGTCATCTTGCCACACCCGGGGGCGGAGCAGGAATGCCGGACGTGATCGTGAGGGGAGGAAGTGGCGCGGGGGCGCCGGCGGAGGCGCGCTATCTGCGCTTCTTGACCTTCTTGGGCGGGGCGGCGGTCTTCGCGGCGGCGACGGCCTTGATCACGCTCCTCGACACCATGTCGAACATCTCCTTGAGCGCGGGGCTCTCGGGCTGCCGCAGGTGATAGAAGACGTGACGTCCCTTGCGCTCGGCCTTCACGAGGCCCGAGCGCCGGAGGTACGCGAGGTGACGGGAGATCTTCGGCTGGGGCGCGCCGAGCGCAGTCGAGAGCTCATCCACGTAGCGGGGGCCGCGCAGCAGCTCGGCCACGAGCTGGAGCCGGCTCTCGTCGCCGAGGCCGCGGAAGAGCGAAACGAGTTCGTCCATTGCGAGGTGATCTTCTCGACGGGGTATCACGGTGTCAAGCGTCGATTGCTCTCATGCGCATATGTGAATGTGTTGGCGATGAGCGCTGTCAAGTGCTGTGCTCGAGCGTCGCGAGCATGCGCGCGACGCGCCCGAGGGGGAGGCCCTCGATCGCGCTCGGATCGTCGCCCGAGACGCACTCGAAGAGCCGCGGGCCCGCGGCCTCGATGCGGTAGCTTCCCGCGCAGTCGAGGGGCCGATCCTGGGCCACGTACTCCTCGATCTCCGCGCGCGTGAGGCGCCGCATGAGCAGGCGGTGGACGTCGATCGCGAGCAGCGTGCGCGCCGCGCGGAGGTCGACGACCGCCACCGCCGTGAGGAGGCGATGCGTGGCGCCGGAGAGGCGCTCGAGCTGCGCGATCGCGCGCGCTTCCGTCCCGGGCTTGCCGAGGATCTCGTCGCCGAGGACGGCGAGCTGATCACCGCCGATGACGAGCGCGTCGGGGTGGTGCGCGGCGACGGACAGGGCCTTGTCGCGCGCGAGGGTCCACACGAGGCGCGAGGGCACGGGCTCGAGGCGCGCGGCCGCGTCCTCGTCGCAGTCGGGCGCGGCCTGCTCGAACGGGCGACCGAGGCGCGCGAGGACCGCGGCCCGGTAGCGCGAGGTGGAGGCGAGGACGAGCCGCCTCAGGACGTCGCCTCGGGAGGGCGCGGCTCGCCGGGGCGGCCGGCGGCGACGGCGTAGGTGACGAAGGCGAGGACGACGAGCGCGGCGCCCCAGAGGGCCGCGAGGACGGCTGCGTGGCGCTTGACCGTCGCGTCGATGCGGGCCTTCGCGGCCTCGAGCGCGCCGGGCGAGCCGCGCACCACGGCGGCGCGCTGCACCTCGGCCGCGCCGACGGCGAGGATCTCGCGCACCGCGCTCGACTCCTTGAGCCGCACGAGCCAGGCGTTGTCCCCCGCGGCGTCGACGGCCACGTACGCGACGTCGGCGGCCCCGAGGCGATCGCGCTCGCGGTCGACGTGATCACCGAGGCCCATGCCGACGAGGAAGTAGAAGCCGATCGCCGCGCCGACGGCGGCGGTCCCGACGATCGCCAGGAGAGAATACGAGGCCACGACGAGGCGTCGGCGCGAGCCCGGAGGAGGCACGACGAGCTGGCGCACGAGGGCGGCGACGATGACGCCGATGAGCGCGCCGCCGAGGCCGCCGAAGACGAGGACGATCACCCGGCGCCCCGGAGCGGGGTCACGTGCGATCGACGTCCGTGCGGGGCGGGATGATCGTCCGGGCGATCGTCGCCTCGGGGCGGAGGAAGTGGTGCCAGACGAGCTGCGTGGAGAGCGCGCCCACGAAGGCCATGTTGTCGGCGTTCGAGAACTGGCCGCCACCGACGTTGGCCTTGCACTTGGCGTGCAGGCGCGAGACGGCCGTGGGATCGAACAGGCCCGCGCGCGCCAGCGAGGACTCGGAGAGCAGGTCGCCGATGTACGCGGGCGCGTCGGGCAAGACGAAGCTCGGCGCGTCGGGTGCGCGGTAGGGCTGCTTCGGGCGCGAGAGGATCTGCTCGGGGACGAGGCCCCGGGCGGCGCGCTTGAGCAGGTGCTTCTCGTCGAGGACGTGCAGCTTGTACGAGGCCGGCAGGCCGTTGCAGAAGGCCATCACGTCCTTGTCGAGGAACGGGAAGCGGCCCTCGACCGAGTTGGCCATGAGCATCCGGTCGCCCTGCGACGAGAGCAGATACCCCGAGAGCAGCGTGCGCACCTCGAGGTACTGCGCGCGGAAGAGCGGGTCCCACCGCGAGAAGCCCTTCGGCAGATCCGCGCCGAGGAGCGCGACCGGGTCCTTGGTGCGATCGGAGAGGGCCCCGCGGATCGGCGCCGAGAACAGGCGCTGCAGCGCGGCCGCGCCCTGCCAGCGCGGCTCGTGCGAGAACTCGAAGCGATCGGGCGCGTCGATGCCGCGCTTCCAGAACGCCTGCGCCATCGCGCGCGCCTGCTGCGGCGAGCGCGCGAGGTACGGGTAGAGGCGCTCGAACAGGAGCGGGCGCAGCTTCGACGACGGATCGCGCGACCAGAAGCGGCGCACCTTGGCCTCGCGGAAGATGTCGTAGCCCGCGAGCATCTCGTCGGAGCCCTCGCCCGTGAGCACGACCTTGAAGTCGCTCTGGCGCACGAGGCGCGAGAGCAGGAAGAGCGGCGCGGGCGCGGTGCGCAGGATGGGGCGCTCGGTGTGCCAGATGACCTCGGAGAAGACCTCGGCGATGTCGCTCTTCTTGCAGACGACCTCGGCGTGCTCGCTGCGGAGCCGATCGACCATCGCGTGCTGGTAGGGCGTCTCGTCGAACTCCGCGTCCTCGAATCGCAGCGAGAACGTGCGGAAGGTGCCGGCCTTGGCGCTGCGGCCGAGCGCGCTGATGACCGACGAGTCGATGCCTCCCGAGAGGTAGGCCCCGACGGGCACGTCCGCGCGCAGCAGGCGCAGGCGCGTCGCGCGCTCGAGGTGCCCGAGCAGCTCCTCGCGCGCCTCGTCGATCGTCAGCGGGTACGGCGCGCCCTCCTCGGGGTAGTCGGGCTCCCAGTCCTTGACCTCGCGGACGCCGGCGGCGTCGACGACGAGGTGGTGACCGGGGCGGAGCTCGTGGATGCCCGCGAAGACGGTGCGCGGCGGGACCGTGGTCCAGAAGGTGAACACCTCCTCGAGGCCGCGCGGGTCGATCTCGCGCCGCAGCGCCGGCGTCCCGGCGAACATCGCCTTGACCTCGCTGCCGAAGACGAGCTCCCGCACGCCGTCCGCGCGCGTGTGCTCGGCCCAGTAGAGGGGCCGCACGCCGACGCGATCGCGCGAGAGCACGAGGCGCTCGGTCTTCTCGTCCCAGATCGCGATGGCCCACTGGCCGTTGTAGCGCTCGAAGCTCGCCTCGCCCCACTCCTCCCAGGCGTGGACGATGACCTCGGTGTCGCTCTGCGTGCGGAACTTGTGGCCCTTGGCGACGAGCTCGTCGCGCAGCTCGACGTAGTTGAAGAGCTCGCCGTTGAAGACGGTCCAGATCGTGCCGTCTTCGTTGGAGAGCGGCTGTTGTCCGGTCGCGAGATCGATGATCGAGAGGCGCGCGTGCGACAGGCCCACGCACGCGGCGCGCGCGGGGCCCTTGCCGGCGCCGCGCAGGATGCCGAACTCGTCGGGGCCGCGGTGGTGGATCGCGCCCGCCATCTCGAGGAGGCGCTCCTTCGAGGGTGGCGGGCCTCCGCTGGCCCAGACGCCAGCGATGCCGCACATGCGGCTACTCCTCCACCGAACCGACCTTCTCGATCAGCATCGGCCGCGCGTGCAGGTAGCGCGCGAAGCGGCGCTTGGCGTCGATGTCCTTGTAGACCCGCTCGACCTGCTCGGCTGACAGGCCCACCGCGGGCGCGACCTCGGCCGCCGCGACGCCGTGGTCCTTGCCGTAGAGGCAGAGGTCCATCTTCGGGTAAGGCAGCGCGAAGTAGAACTCGTCCTGGCCCTGCGCGTAGGAGTACGTGTCGGTCGTGGGCGAGCGCTTGCAGATCTCGTCGGGCACGCCGAGGTGCGCGGCCATCGCGTAGACCTGCGTCTTGTAGAGGTGCGCGATGGGCTTGAAGTCGGCGGCGCCGTCGCCCTGCTTGACGAAGAAGCCCTGGTCGTACTCGAGCCGGTTCGGCGTGCCCGCGACGGCGTAGTTCATGCGGTCGCCGTGGAAGTACTCGGTCGCCTTGCGCAGGCGCTGCTTCATGTTGGTGGCCGCGACGATGGTCAGGTACTCCTCGAGCGGCAGGCGGATCTTGAGGTCCTCGCCGCTCGGCTTCCTGATGACGAGGTAGTAGAAGTTGAGGCGGTCGCTCTCGAGGATCGACGGGAGCACGATCTTCCACGGCCAGCCGGGCTGCCACTCGGGACACGCCTTCCTGACCGCGCCCTCGCGCCAGCGGTAGCAGCCCATCGCCGCGAGCGAGTCGGCCAGGACCTCGGTGACCGTCGGGATGCCGAACTTGTCGGCGAGCTTCTTGCCGAAGGTGAGGCTGTCGTCGGAGGAGTCGCGCTCGGGCATGAAGATGCCGAGCACGCGCTCGGGGCCGAAGGCGCGCGCGCAGAGCGCCGCGGTGGCCGCGCTGTCGATCCCGCCCGAGATGCCGAGCACCCCGCCCTTCTTGCGCATGGTGCCGAGCACCTGCTGGCGGAGCGTGGTGACGATGCGCTCGGCTTCCTTTTCGAGATCCAGCTCGAGGACTTTCGCGGAGAAGGCCATGCGGCATTCTAGAGCAGAATCACTGCCGGGTGGACGCGCTACAATCGCCCGATGGAGCGCGTCGTTCGCAGGTCGTCGCTCGCCGCGAGCGCGACGGAGCCGGAGGACGACTGGCTGGCCGTCGGCATCGAGGCGCGCCTCGCGGGCATCGAGGCGTTGCGGGCACTGGAGCGCGAGCGCACGGGTGAGCATGAACGACGACTGGAGAGAGTTCTTGCGCGCGCTCTGCGCCCGGCGCGTCCGGTTCGTGGTGATCGGAGCCCACGCGCTGGCGGTGCTCGGGCGCGTGCGCTACACCCAGGACCTCGACGTGCTCGTCGAGCCCACGCCGGCAAACGCCCGCCGCGTGGTGGCCGCGCTCGGTGACTTCGGGTTCGGCGGCCTCGACCTCACCGAGCACGACTTCTCCCGCAGGAACCACGTCGTCATGCTCGGCCGCGTGCCGTTCCGGATCGACATCCTGACCACGATCTCGGGCGTGTCATTCGCCGCGGCCTGGAAGGGCGCGACGCGCGCGACCGTCTCCGGCCTGGCGCTGAGGTTCCTCGGCCGCAAGGAGTACGCACGGAACAAGCGCGCGGCCGGCCGCCCCAAGGACCTGGCCGACCTCGCCCTGCTCGCCGAGCTGCGGACTCGGCGCCGGAAGTAGCCGGCTCAGCCCCTAAAGACCATGACGTGGATGTCGTACAGGGCGTGCGAGTATACGGCGACAGCCAACCCCCGGTAGCGATAGAGGAGCGCGAAGAAGACGCCGGCGAGGACGCGGTAGATGAAGACGCCGGGCTTGAGCGGGTCGCCGTAGGGGCCGATGTGGTGCACCGCCGAGAAGACGATCGACGAGACCACGATGGCCACGACGGTCGCGCGGAGCGGGGTCCACTCGAGGAAACGCTGCAGGAGGTAGGCGCCGCCGCCGCACAGGCCCAGGCGGAACACGAGCTCCTCGTGCACGCCGGCGCCGACGGACATGAGGATCTCGTCGCCGAGCGACAGCTTGCCGAGGCCGAGGCGCGGGAGCGCGAGCCGCGGGTCGATGTGCAGGATGTCGGTCATGACGAAGACGATGAACGTCCCCATCGAGAGCGCGAAGATGGCGCTCTCGAGCAAGACCGGCAGCAGCCGCTTGGTATCGACGGTCTGGCCGCGCGAGCGGAGGAACGCGAGGAGCGCGATGAAGGCGCCGATGAGCGCGACCTCGAACCACACGAAGCCGAGCGCACGCACGAGCGGCCCGGTCAGGAAGTCCACGCCGTTGCGCAGGTCGGAGAAGGCGGCGCCGAGCTCGTAGACGACCAGCAGCGGGAACACCAGGGCCAGCTCGGTCAGGAGGCTCGGTGCTTGCTTCTTCCCCTTGCGGGCCACACCCGAAAGCTAGCACGCGCGGGCGTTCGGACTACCCTCCCAGCTTGGCGATGCCCTCGTCGAGCTCCTTGTCCATGCAGGCGTTCACGCGCTGCTTGAAGATGAGCCCCGCCTTCTTCTCCTTCTCCTTCTTGAGGATCGGCAGGACCCGCGGATCGCCGAGCTCGATGAGCTTTCTGACCACCACGCGGCGGTCGGGGCAGGTCTTCGACGCGCGGAGCTGCTGGCTGTAGAACGCCACGCGGTCGACCGTGCCGAGCTTGCCGGCCTTCTCGAGCGCCGCGAAGGCGCGCGTGCGGACGGCGGGTTTCGGGTGCTTCTCGACGAGCGGCGTCAGGATGTCCGCGGCGGCGCCGCCGATCTTGTCGCACAGCATCGCGAGGGCGTCGTCGGCCACCGTGGGCTGATCGAGCATGCCACGGAGCGCCTCCTGCAGGGTGCGATCGCCCGCGAAGCCGGCGTCGAGGTCGAGGGCGCGGGCCCAGGCGCTCAGCGCGTCGCGGGAGCGCTGCTCGGCGAACGCGATCTGGCCCTGCAGGAACCAGGCGCTCGCGTTCTTCGGGTGCTCCGAGAGCTCGAGCTGCAGGAGCGTCTTGGCGGCCGCGCGATCGCCGCGCTCGATCGCGCCCTTGGCCTGCTCGAGCCGCGCGCGCTCGGCGGGCGCCGGAGGCTTGGGCGCGGGGGGCGCGCCGGGGCGCAGCGCGAGCACGAGGCCGACGACCAGCGCGGCGGCCGCACCGCCGCCGATGGCGACGAGCCGCCGCCGGGACCGCGCGGGGGGCGCGAGGACCGGCGGCGCCGGCGCGGGGCCCGCGCGGACCTGCAGCGGGAGCTGCTGCGAGCGCGTGGGCTCGGCCGCGATGAGCCGGATGGGCGCCGACGTCTCGAGGCCGTGCACGGGCTGCACGCTCTCGAAGCCGGCGGACGCGAGGAGCATCGTCCGGAACTCATTCGCATCCACGAATCTGTCGTCGCGGCGCTTGGCCAGCGCGCGCTGGAGGACGAGGTCGAGCGCGTCGGGGAAGGCGAGGTCAGGGGCGGCGTCCGAGAGCCGCGGCGGCGCCTCGGAGAGGTGCTTGCCGAGCAGGCCCGCGAGATCATCGGCGACGAACGGACAGCGGCCGGTCAGGAGCTCGAAGAGCACGACGCCCACCGCGTAGAGGTCCGCCCGGGCGTCGAGCGGCTCGCCCGTGATCTGCTCGGGCGCCATGTACGCGGGCGTGCCGAAGATGGTCCCCGCGCGCGTGAGCGTCGGGCCCGCGTCGGTGCCCTCGTCGCCGCCGACGAGCTTGGCGATGCCGAAGTCGAGGAGCTTGGCCTGCTCGGTCCAGCCGGGCCGCGACGACACGATCACGTTGTCCGGCTTGAGATCGCGGTGCACGACGCCGAGCGCGTGGGCGTGCGCGAGCGCGTCGAGGATCTGCGCGACGAGCGCCACGGCGCGCCCGAGGGGCAGCCGGCGCGCCTCCGCGAGCACCTCCGACAGCGGCGGCCCCTCGAGGAGCTCCATGACGAGGAACAGGGTGCCGTCGGCCTCGCGGCCGAAGTCCGTCACGCGGATGATGTTCGGGTGATCGAGCCGCGACGCGCTCTTGGCCTCGCGCTCGAAGCGCAGCGCCAGCTCCTCGCTGCCGCCGAGCTCCGCGTGCAGGAGCTTGACCGCGAACGGCTTGTCCATGAGCGTGTGCTCGGCGCGGTACACGACGCCCATCCCGCCGGCCCCGAGGCGCGCGACGATGCGGTAGCGCTCGCCGATGACCTGCCCGATCCGGGGATCGCTCCCGACCGGGCGCGTGGCGGCCGGGCCGCCGCGCGACGTGAGCAGATCCTCGGGCTTGACCGCGCCCGTCGGCGCGAGCGCCGCGCCCGTGGGATCCCGCTCCGCCATCGTCCTACACGCGCGCTGCGCGCGGCAGCGCCGCCTCCCGCTCGGTTGGCCTGCGCCCGGCGCGCGGCCCCACGACCGCGACCACCGCACGCGCTGGATCGAAGACCCGCCGCGCCACCGTGAGGAGCCGCTCGGCCGACACCGCGTCGACGGCGGCTCCATAGCGGCGGTGCTCGTCGGGCCCGAGCCCGTAACACGCGCCGAACGCGATCGACGCCGCGAGCGCGCTCTTTCGCTGCAGCGAGATGTCGTGGCTGCCGACGAGGTAGCGCTTGGTGCGCAGGAGCTCCTCGGGCTCGACGAGCTCCGTGCGCAGCCGCTCGAGGTGGCTCCACACGGCGGCCTCGGCCTCGGCGAGGTTCTGCGGCGTCGTGGACAGGTAGATCGCCACGTAGCCGGGATCGAGCCCCTCCATCGAGAAGGCGCTGACGCGGTACGCGAGGCCGCGCTTGTCTCGCACGTCGAGGAAGAGCCGGCCGCTCTGCCCCGACAGGAGCGTCGTGAGCACCTCGATCGCGAAGCGATCGGGATCGGCGAGCGTCGTGCCGGGAAAGCCGACGACGAGGTGCGCCTGCTGCTTGTCGAGCTCGCGCGTCACCCTGCGCGCGGGCCCGGGCGCCTCGCGCACGACCGGCGGCGCCACGGTGGGCGCGCCGCTCGCCCCGCCGAGGAGCGCCTCCACGCGCGGCAGGAGCCGCTCGGGATCCACGTCGCCCACGACCGCGAGCGTCATCGTGCCCTTGCCGAAGTGCCGCTCGTGATACGCCGCGAGGCGACGCGGCGTCATCGCGCGGATGCTGTCGGGCGTGCCGAGCGGATCGAGCCGGTACGGGTGGCGCCGCCAGAGCGCCTCGCCGAACACGCGGAACGTGACGCCCGTGAGATCGTCGTCGCGCGCGGCGAGATCGTCGAGGATGAGCTTGCGCTCCTTGTCGACCTCGACCGGATCGAACGACGGCTCGAGCGCGCACTCGACGAGGAGCCCGAGGCCGCGATCGAGGTGGCGCGAGAGGAGCTCCCCGCGCAGGCCGAAGGAGTTGCGCCCCGACGAGCCGTCGAGCGCGCCCGCCATGCCCTCGATCTCGCGCGCGAGGCTCTCGGCGGTGTGCTGCCGCGTGCCCTTGGTGACGACGGTCGACAGGAAGTGGTTGATGCCCGCGGTGCGCGCGTCCTCGAAGCGGCTGCCGCCGAGCCACGCGGCGCGCATCGCGACGAGCGGCACGCTGGGGTCGCGGAGCACGACGAGCTGGCCGCCGGACGCGAGGCGGTGCACCGACAGCGGGTCGCTCGCGGCCACGCGCGCGCGCCTCGGCGGAGCGGCCGACGCGCGGGCGACGCCCACGAGGCGCTTCTCGAGCGCGGCGTCGCGGCCGGCCTTGCCTTGCTTGCCGGCCGGCACGAGGGCCGCGAGCGTCATGCGGCCGATGTCGAGGTAGCGGCGCGCGACCTCGGAGAGCTCGGCGGGCGCGACGGACGCCACGCGACGCAGGTACTCGGTCTCGAAGTCGAGGCCGCTCGTGAGGGTCTCGAACATCGCCAGCTTGTTCGCGAAGCCCTGCGCCGTCTCCTTGTGATAGACGGTCTCGCTCTCGAGGACGGCGCGCGCCTTGTCGAGCTCGTCGGCGCGGATGCCCTCGTGCGCCGCGCGACGCACCTCCTCGAGCATGGCGGCGAGCGCAGGTGCCGGATCGTCGCCGGGCAGCGCCGCACCCGTGACGAGCAGGCCGCCCTGGCGCATGCTCGCGCTGTACGCGTAGACCTCGCTCACGAGCTGCTTTCGGCGCAGGACGCCGAGGTGCAGCCGCGACGACTCGCCCTGGCCGAGCGCGACGGCGAGCAGGTCGAGCGCGGCGCCGTCCGGGTGCTCGATGCGCGGGATGTGCCAGCCGAGGACGAGCTGCGACTCCGACACGCGCTCGCGCAGCGCGTGCACGCGGAGCGCGTGCGGCGACGAGAGCGGCTGCTCGCGCCGCTGCGTGCGTGCGCCGGTCCAGCGGCCGAAGCGGCGACGCACGAGCGCGAGCGCGTCGGCGGGCGCGAAGTCGCCGACCACCACGACGAGGGCGTTCGCCGGCACGTACCAGCGCCGCAGGAAGCGCAGGATGGCAGGGCGCCGCAGACCGCGCACCACGCGGTCGTACCCGATGACGGGCCTCCCGTAAGGGTGCCCGGCGAAGGCACGCGAGAACAGGGCCTGGCTGGCCATGCGCGAGGGCGAGTCCTCGCGCTGGCGGATCTCCTCGCGGATGACCTTGAGCTCGGGCACGAGCTCGCCGGGATCGAGCGCCGCGTTCTGCACGGTGTCGGCGAGGACGTCGAGCCCGACGTCGAGCTCACGCGAGGGCACGACCACGTGGAAGCACGTGTGATCGTGCGAGGTCCACGCGTTGATGTCGCCGCCGGCTCCCTCGATCTCGCGCGGGATCTCGCCCACGCCGCGGCGCGCGGTGCCCTTGAACAGCATGTGCTCGAGCACGTGCGCGATGCCGGCCTCGGGCGGGCGCTCGTCGGCCGACCCCACGTTGAACCACACCTGCAGCGCCGCCACGGGGGCCGCACGCAAGGGTGCGACGAGCACGACGAGCCCGTTCGGAAGGGTCTGTCGCAGGACGGCGTCTGGGCGGGTCACGGACCCTTGAAGGTCCCACGCGCTCGGCGAACGGGTCAAGGTGTCGGGGACTGTGCCGCGGCCGCCCACCCGATCTCGGCGGCGGTCACCGGCCCGACGCCGACCTCCTCGAGGCGCGCGGCGACGCGTCCGCTGCCAGGCGCGAGGGGGATCTCGCCCACCATGATCTCCGCGAGGCGCTGGGGCAGGCCGAGCGCGGGCTCGACGAGGCCCCCCGCGGCCGCGTGCCCCGCGGCGTCGTACTTGTCGGTCGCCCCGAGCAGGTGCAGGAGCTCGTGCCCGACCGCGACGAGCGCGAAATCGACGGATCGGTCGTCGATCGTGGTCTCGACGAGGCCCACCTCGCCACCTCGGGCTCCGAAGCCCTCGGCCAGGCGGGCGTCGCCCCGCGACGCGGCGTGCACGACGACGTACACCACGAGGTCGAAGCGATCCGTGCCTCCCACCGCGGCGTCGACGGGACGCCGCCACTTGCGCAGCGCCCACCAGTCCTCCGCGCGCGCGGCCAGGCCCTCGCCGGTGCCGACCACCGGTGGTGCGGGGGCGTCCGCGGGTCCGAGGGGCGTCAGGGCGAACGGCTGCGGCCCCGAGCGTCCGTGGCGCGTCATCTCGGCGGCGAGGCGCTCCTCGAGCGCGCCCGTCCGCGCGGTGAGCGCCGCGAGCGTCCGCGCAGGCACGGGCCCGTGCTGCACGATCACGAGCGCGACCTCCTGCGTGCGCGTCCAGTCGCGCCGGGCGTGACGCCTGCGCGTGACGCCGAGCGCCCACGCCGCGGTGACCACCAGCGCGAGGAGCAGCACGAAGATCCGGATGCGCCGGAACAAGGGCTCGATCGTAGCCCTTCCGCTACCATCGGCCCATCGCCACGCCTCCTTCGCTCCGCCACGGCCGCTCGGTGCTCGCGGTGTTCGCGGTCGCCGCGGGCGTGGCCGTGGCCGGGCCGCTGCTCGGCTACCGCAGCGACGTGGCCGAGACGCGCGGGCTCCTCGCGGAGCGGCTCGTGCACGAGGCCGAGCACATGGCCGAGACGTTGCGCGCCGACCTCGCGATGCTGCTCGCGGAGCTCGATCGGCTCGGCACGCGCGTGGCCGCGCAGCCTGCCGGGCGCAAGGGCGCCGTCGCAGAGGCGCTCGGCGACTACGCGCTCGGACGATCCACGCTGTTCCCGGGCGGCGTCGCGCTCGTCGGCACCGACCACCGCGTCGAGCTCCGCATGCCCGAGTCGCTCGACGTCGACCGCGCCGGGCCGCTCATCAGGAGCTGCATCGAGCGCGCGGGGCCGGCCGTCGCGCCGCTCGGTGAGCGCGGCCCCGACCTCGCCTTCGCGGTGCCGGTCAAGCGCGCGGGGCGCGTGGTCGGCGTGCTCGTGGGCATCGCGCCGGTGGGCAGCGGCGCGCTCGAGATGGGGCCCGATCCGCACGCCGAGCGCCGGGCGGTCGTCGGGCCCGGGCGGCGCCTGCTCGCTCCGCTCGACCTGCCCGCCACGCTCGCCGCGGCGGCCACGGAGCTACCGGGGTCCCGCGACGGCCAGGCGGTCGCGCTCCAGGGCGACGCCGTGCTCGCGGCCGGCGCGACCCTCGCGCCGTGGGGCCTGCGCACGATGGTGCTCGCCGAGCCCAAGGCGATCCTCGCGCCGCTCGGCCGGCGCTTCCGCCTGCAGCTCCTCGTGGTCGCGTCGGCGCAGGTCGTCGCGGTGCTCGTCCTCGCGCTCTTCCTGCGGCGCCTGTACCGGAGCGCGTTCGAGCTCGAGCGGCGCGCGGCCGAGAAGGACAAGCTCGCCGCCCTCGGCTCGGCGGCGGCCCTGATCGCGCACGAGGTGAAGAACGCGCTCAACTCGCTCAATGCCGCCGCGTCGCTCCTCGAGACCGGCGCCAAGGAGGCCGCGGCGCCCGAGGAGACGCTGGCGGTCCGGTCGATCCGGCGCCAGGTCGCGCGACTCAAGCACCTCGCGACGTCGCTCCTCGAGTTCGGCAGCCCCTCGGCGCCGCAGCAGTCGACGGTGGCGCTCGCGCCGCTCGTCCGCGACATGGCCGACGCCCTGCGCGCGCTGCCCGAGGGCGACGACGTCGCGGTCTCGACCGAGCTCGACGAGAGCGTCAGCGCCCCCTGCGATCCGCTCCTGCTCGCGACCGCGATCGACAACCTCGGGCGGAACGCGGTCGAGGCCGCGAGCGCCGCCAAGGACCTCGGCCGCTGCGCGTCTCCGCGCGTCGTGCTCACCCTCGCCCGCCGTGGCACCATGGCCGTGGTGACGGTGGAGGACAACGCGGGGGGACCCCCGCCGGCGATCGAGGCGCGCATGTTCGAGCCGTTCCTGAGCGGAAAGCCGCGGGGCATAGGCCTCGGGATGGCGGTCGCCCGTCGCGCCGTGCTGGAGCAGCACGGCGAGCTGTCGTTCCTACGCACCGCCGAGGGCAGCCGCTTCGAGATCGCGCTGCCGCTGGTGCCCGGGTGACGCTCCGCGTGCTCCTGGTCGACGACGATCGCGACTTCTCGTCGCTCGCGGCGGCCGCGCTCCGTCGCGAGGGCTTCGCGGTGGCGGTCGCACGCTCGCTCCACGAGGCGCGCGTCGCGCTCGCCAAGGACTCGCCCGGGCTCGTCGTGCTCGACCGGCGGCTGCCCGACGGCGATGGCCTCGCGCTCCTTGCCGAGCTGCGCGCGCAGATGCCGACGGCGGCCGTGCTCGTGGTGACCGCGTACGGCGACATCACGAACGCGGTGGCCGCCATGCGCCAGGGCGCGAGCGACTACCTCATCAAGCCGGTGGAGCTCGCGGACCTCGTGCTCAAGGCGCGCGCGGCGCAGGGCACGCAGCGCCTGCGCGATCGCCTGAGCGAGGCCGAGAAGGAGCTCGCGGGCAGGCGGCGGCTCCTGCCGCCGAGGTCACCGAAGATGCGCGCGCTCGTGGAGATGCTGGAGCGCATCGCCGCCGGCCCGAAGAGCGCGGTGCTGCTCCTCGGCGAGACCGGCTCCGGCAAGGAGGTCCTCGCGCGGCACCTGCACGCGCTCGCGCACGGCGCCGAGGCGCCGTTCGTGCACATCAACTGCGCGGCGCTGCCCGAGTCGATGGTCGAGAGCGAGCTCTTCGGCCACGAGCGCGGCGCGTTCACGAGCGCGCAGGGCGCGAAGCGGGGCCTCGTCGAGGTCGCGAGCGGCGGCACGCTGTTCCTCGACGAGGTGGGCGATCTGCCGCTGCCGGTGCAGGCGAAGCTCCTGACGTTCCTCGACGCGGGCACGTACCGGCGCCTGGGCAGCGAGACCGAGCAGGTCAGCGCGGCGCGCGTGGTGGCGGCGACGAACCGCGACCTCGGCCGCGCGGTCGCCGAGGGCAGGTTCCGCGAGGACCTGTGGTTCCGGCTCGGGACGTTCCGGCTCGACGTGCCACCCCTGCGCGACCGGCGCGAGGACGTCGTGCCGATGGCCGAGGCGCTGCTCGCGGACCTCTGCGCGGAGCTGGCGCGGGCGCCGATGCCGCTGTCGCCGCGGGCGCGCGCGCGGCTCGAGGGCTATGCGTTCCCTGGCAACGCCCGCGAGCTGCGGTCCATCCTCGAGCGGGCGCTGGTCCTCGAGGCCGGCCCCGCGCTCGAGCTCGCGCTCCTCGACGCGGGCGCGCCGGGGCGGCCACGCGACGCCGACGCGTTCGAGATCACGGCGCCGCCGGTGCCGCTCGACGAGCTCGAGCGGCGCTACGTGCGCTGGGCGCTCGAGCGCCTCGGCGGAAGGCGCGTGGAGACCGCCAAGGCCCTCGGCATCTCGTATCCGACGCTGCAGAAGCGGCTCGAGGAGGAGTGACCTACCGCGCCCGCGTATACACGCGGTGGAAGTTCCCCGACAGCATCCCGGCGATCTCGCCCGTCGAGAACCCCGCGTCCTGCATCGCCGCAACGACCCGCGCGAGGTAGCTGCGCACCATGCCGGAGTACTGGGGGCCATCGGTCGCGAAGAGCGCGCGGTCCGAGAGGCCTCGCGCGCGGATCGCGGCGAGGACCCCTGGGAGCTGCGGCTCGGTGCGCATCACGGGCGCGCCGTCGGCATCCACGAGCAGCGGCCGGCCGAGCGCGGACAGCTCGAGGAGGACATTGTCGTGCGCCTCCGCCAGCGCGAGCGCGTGCGCCACCGAGCGCGCGTCGCCCTGCCCCACGTGCGAGAGCACGAAGTCCACGCGCGGCATGCCGTGCGCGCCGTCGTACGCCGCGACGACCGCGGCGAGGCCCTCGGGATCGTAGTAGGGCTGCGTCGTGCGGCTCATCGGGAACGGGGAGAAGCCCGTGTGCAGGAGGACCGGGACACCGTGGCGCGCCGCGACCGCGTAGATGCCCTGGTACGCGACGTCGTCGAGGGCCACGCCCTGGTGCGCGTGCGCGAGCTTGATGCCGATGAAGAGGTCGGGCCGCGCGGCCAGGTAGGAGTCCACGACCGCGAGGCGCTCCGCGGCCACGGCGTCCGACCAGCCGTCGAAGTCCACGCTCACGAGGCCCCACGCGAAGGGTCCACCCGCGGCGCGGTTCTGCGGATCGAGGAGCGCGGCCTCGAGATCGGAGTTCGTGAAGTATCCGGTCGTGTGCTGCGTGTACGTCGCGTAGAGGACCGCGTGATCGACACCCGCGAGCTCACACTGCGCGCGGATGCCGACGTGCGGGGCGAACGGCTGGAGGAACACCTCGAGCAGCGCGGGCGCGTAGAGCTGCACGAACGGCGGCAGCGCCTCCGCGATGAAGCGCCGGCCGGTGGGCGCCATCTGGCCGTAGTGTCCGGGGTGCAGGTGCATGTCGACCACCTCGACCATGCGGTCGCCGACCGGGATCGCGGCCGCGGTCGGTCGCGCCACGGCGACGAGCGTGAGGAGGAGGGCCGCTGCGCTGCGGCGGCTCATGGCGCGACCCGCGGCCCCTGCATCGGCGGCGGCAAGGGCGCGAGCGTGTAGGGCGCCGAGACGCCGACGCGCGTGACGACGCCCGCGCGCAGCTCGAGGGAGATCCCCGAGGGCGCGTGCACGTGGCCGTCCCAGTCCAAGGCGTCGGGGCCGAGCGAGGCGATGGCCTCGGCGCGCGTGAGCCCAGGCCGGACGGCGCCCGAGAAGCCCTCCTTGCGCAGCGTCGACACCGCGATCACGATCCCGTCGGCCGGCACGCTGCCCTCGACCGGCGAGGTGAAGAGGACCTCGAGCCCGTGCGCCTCCCAGGTCAGGAGCGCGAGCCGCGGGAGCGCGGCGGACTCGGTGGACGCCGAGCCGAGAGAGGCTTCGACCTCGGCTCGCCGCATCCCGAGCCGCACCGGGCCGATGCCGCGACCCGGCTGGATCTCGAGCGGAGCGGCCGCCGCCGCGAGCTCACCCGGGCGCTCGCCGCACCCGAGGGCGAGGGGCCAGAGCGCGAGGAGCGCGAGCTGCGTGGCCGTCACTTGTCCTTCAGCTCCAGCTCGGTGTGCGCGCCGGCGGTGGCGCCGAGGTCCATGCGCGTCGACGCGGTGGAGAGATCCTCCGGCCCGGGCATCGTGGGGCTCGCGGGGGCCTGGTCGAGGGTCGCGATCACGAAGTACGCACCGGCGGGCAGGCCGTGGAGCGTCACGGTCGCCGGGAACGCGGGCGCCTCGACGCGCTGGAAGGCGAGCGGCCCGCCGCTCGGCGGCACACTGGTGAACGCCCCCAGCGAGAGCGCGCCCTGCCTGGTGCCGGCGTAGCGAACGACCACCTGGATGTCGCCCGCGCCAGGCGCGGGGCTGCCGGCAGGAGCGCCGTCGCCTCCACAGGCCGCAAGGGTCGTTCCTACGAGCGCGAAGACACGGAGAGGCTGGCGCATGGGCGGCTCCTTTGACATGTAGAAGGTTCAACTT
The DNA here is from genome assembly GCA_964593795.1 of uncultured Myxococcales bacterium. Lineage (GTDB taxonomy): Bacteria > Myxococcota_A > Polyangia > JAHFDS01 > JAHFDS01 > JAHFDS01. Next base: position 42,112 of record CAZQJC010000067.1, read on the forward strand.
CCTACTTTCAATGAGGCCCGGTCGTCAAGCCGAATCGCGAGGCGCCGGCGGCCTTGCAGTTCCTTGCACCCGGCCTTGCAGTTCCTTGCACCCGCCCGGCGCGGGCGCTCGTCCTTCCGGCGACTTGCCGCAGGCACATCGGCTGCACTGCCCCGGCGCGTGCACCCCCTCCTCCTCCTCGGCGCCGCCGCCGTGCTGCGCTTCTCCGAGGTCACCTCGCCCGAGGACCTCGCGCGCGTGGCGTGGCAGCACGCGCCCGACCTCGTGGCCGCGCGGGCGCGCCTCGGCGACGCGCGCGCCGACGTCGACCGCACGCACCTCTGGCCCAACCCCACCGCCGACGTGTCGATGAACACGATCCCGATCGGCGACACCAACCCGCAAAAGGGCGTCGACCGCCTGCGCGACGTGCCGAGCTATGCGCTCTCGATCGCGCAGCTCTTCGAGATCGGCAAGCGCGGCCCGCGCAGGCGCGCGGCGGAGCAGGCGCTCGCGGGCGCGGAGCTCGACGTGCGCGAGCTGCTCCGGCAGCGCACGCTCGATCTCGCCGCGACGGCCGCCGAGATCGCCGCGAGCGAGGACCGCATCGCGGCGCTCGAGGGCCTGTGCGACGACGCCGCGGAGCTGACGGCGCTCACGCGCGCGCGCGCCTCGAAGGGGGACACCGCCGAGCTCGACGCGGACCGCGCGGAGCTCGAGGAGGCGAAGCTGCGCTCGACGCTCGGCGAGGAGCGCGAGCACCTCGCCGCGTCCCTCACGGACTGCGGCCGCCTCGCGGGCGTTCCGTGCGAGCCCTTCGGCCTGCCCGGCCGCGCGGCGGACTACCTCCGCGCGCTCGGCCAGCGCAAGCCGGCGACCACCGACGTCTCGCAGCGACCGGACCTCCGCGCGCTCGAAGCCCAGCGGGTCCGCGCGGAGACGCTCGTGCAGCTCGCGGACGCGCGCGCGATCCCCGACCCGACGGTGCGCGTCGGCTACGTGCGGGACGAGTTCCTCATCTCGGGAAACCAGGGCAACAGCCTCTTCGTCGGCCTGTCGATCCCGCTGCCCGTGTTCGACCGCGGCCAGGTCGACGCCCGCGCCGCGCGCCAGACCGCCGACGCCGCGCGCGAGATCCGCGCACGCCTCGAGGAGGCCGCACGCCGCGAGCGAGCCCGCGTGGCCGAGGCGCTCGAGGCCGCGCGCGCCCGCCAGGCGCGCCTGCGCAACCAGACGCTGCCGGCCGCGCAGCGCCTCATCGAGCGGCTCGGAAAGAGCGTCACCGCCGGCGGCACGCCGCTGTCGGAGCTCCTCATCGCGCGACGCACGCTCGGGGACCTCCTCGGCGACGCCGCGAACCTCGATCTCGCCGTCGCCAGGCTCGCGCTCCAGCTCTCGCGCGCCACCGGCGACCTGCCCGCAGACCTCGCCACGATCACCGGAGGCCGCCCGTGACTTCTCCGATCGACACCACCCCGTCCCGCCCCTTGCCCGACGACGCGCTCGCGGCGCCGCCTCGGCCGCCCCGCCTCGCGATCGCGATCGTCGTCATCGGGCTCGCGATCGGCGGGGCCGCCTATGCCCTGCTGCGCCCGCAGGCCGCCGAGCGATCGAAGGCCGAGACGACGATGAAGGTCACGCCGGAGGGCGTCAGCATCCCGGCGGGCGCGCCCGAGTGGCGCTACGTCACGCTCGAGACCGCGCGCGAGGAGGACGCCCTTGCGCCGCTCCCGGCGCCGGGCCGCGTCGCGTTCGACGAGCGGCGCTCGTCGGCCGTGGGCAGCCCCCTGCCCGGCCGCCTCGAGCGCGTCCTCGTTCGCACCGGCGATCGGGTCAAGGAGGGCGCCCGCCTGTTCCTCGTGCGCAGCGCCAACTGGGCGGACCTCGATCGCGAGCTCGAGAGCGCCAAGCAAGCCGTCGAGATCAAGAAGCGCACGGTGGCGCGCCTGCGCGACCTCGTCGCGATGAAGGCCGTGCCCGAGAAGGACCTCATGCTCGCCGAGGCGGAGCTGCGCGACTCGGAGCTCACCGCGCGCACGGCGACCGCCAAGCGCCAGAGCCTGCGCGTGGAGGCAGAGGGCGACGGCCTCTTCTGGCTGTCCGCGCCGCGCCAGGGCACCGTGGTCGAGCTCAACGTCCTGCCCGACCAGGAGGTCTCGCCCGATCGCGAGCGGCCGCTCCTGCGCATCTCCGACCTCGACGAGGTGCTCGTGCTGGCCGACCTGCAGGAGGCCGACGCGGCCGAGCTCTCGCCGGGCGAGACCGTCACCGTGCGCTCGCCCGACGGCCGCTTCGAGAAGACCGGCAGGGCCGATCACGTCTCCGACGTCGTCGATCCGGTGCGCCGCACGGTCGAGGTGCGAGTGCGGGCCAACAACGCCGATCGCGCGCTGCGCCCGAACGCCTTCGTCGAGATCGTGATCCGCCCCGACTCGACGCACAAGCGCGTGGTGGTCCCGCTCGACGCGGTGGTCACCGACGGCGAGAAGCGCGTGGTGTTCGTCGAGCGCTCGCCCGGCCACCTCACGCGGCAGCGCGTGATCACCGGCCGGCAGCGCGAGGGCCGCGTCGAGATCACGTCGGGCCTCAAGCCCGGCGAGCGCTTCGTCGCGCGCGGCGCGCTCCTGCTCCTCAACACCATCGACCTCGCGACGGACCAGTAACGTGCTGGACAGGCTGGTCGAGTTCTCGCTGAGGAACCGCGCGGGCGTGGTCTTCCTGACCGTGGTCCTCGCGGCGTGGGGCTGGGTGTCGTTCCGGGGCCTCACCATCGAGGCCTTCCCGGATCCGACCGACACGCAGGTCAACGTCATCACGATCTTCGGCGGCCAGCCGTCCGAGGAGGTCGAGCGCCAGATCGGCCTGCCCCTCGAGCGCGCCCTGAACGGCACGCCGGGGCTCGCGCGCCTGCGAAACCTGTCCCTCTTCGGCCTGTCGTTCGTCACGCTCACGTTCCGCGACGGCACGGACGCCCTCTTCGCGCGCTCGCAGGTGCTCGAGCGCCTGCGCACCGCGGAGCTGCCCGAGGGCGTGACGGCCGAGCTCGGCCCGCTCGCGACGCCCATCGGGGAGATCTACCGCTACACCCTGCGCGGCGCCGATGGCGACCCGATGCGCCTGCGCACCCTGCAGGACTGGGTCGTGCGGCCGCTCCTCCTGCGCGTCGATGGCGTCGCCGACGTCGTCAGCTACGGGGGCCTCCAGCGCGAGATCCACGTGCAGCCGCGGCCGACGTCGCTCGCGTCGCATGGCCTGACGCTCGCCGACCTCGAGGAGGCCATCAAGGGCGGCTCGATGAACGCCTCCGGCGGCGTGCTCGAGCGCGGCCCCGAGCAGCTCGTCATCCGCTCGGAGGGCCTGTTCAAGACGCTCGACGACCTGCGCCACGTGCGCGTCGCGACGCGCGACGGCACGCCGGTGTTCCTGCGCGACGTCGCCGACGTGACCGAGGGCTGGGCCCCGCGCCAGGGCGTCGTCGGCCGCGACAGCGAGCCCGACGCCGTCGAGGGCATCGTGCTCATGCGCCGCGGTGAGAACCCGAGCGAGGTCCTCGCGCGCGTGCGCGCCCAGATCCGCACCATCGACCGGCGCCTCGAGCCCGACGGCGCGCGCATCCAGACCTTCTACGACCGCACCGAGCTCGTCGACGTCACGCTCGAGACGGTGGGCCGGAACCTCCTCGAGGGCGCGCTCCTCGTCACGCTCGTCCTCTACGCGTTCCTGCTCGACCTGCGCGCCGCCCTCGTCGTCGCGACGCTCATCCCCCTGTCGCTCCTCGCCTCCTTCATCTACCTCAAGCTCCGCGGCATGTCGGCGAACCTCCTGTCGATGGGCGCGGTGGACTTCGGCGTCATCGTCGACGGCGGCGTCGTCATCATCGAGGCCATCGTCCAGCGCCTGCAGCACCGCTCGACCGATCCGCACGAGGACCCGAGCATCGGCGGGCGCATCCGCGCCGCGACCCGGTCGGTCGTGCGCCCCACCGTCTTCGCGCTCCTCATCATCATCGCCGCGTACCTGCCCATCTTCATGCTCGAGCGCGTCGAGGGCCGCATCTTCTCGCCGATGGCGAACACGGTCGTCGCCGCGCTCGTCGGCGCGCTCGCCTTGTCGATCACGCTCATCCCCGCCCTCGCGTCGCTCGCGTACCGCCGCCCGGTGCGCCACCGCGAGTCGCCCGTCCTCCGCCTCGCGGACGTCCTGTACGCGCCGGCGCTGCGCTTCGCGCTCCAGCGCCCGCTCGTCGTGCTCGCGCTCGCGACCGCCAGCCTCGGCGCGGCGCTCTGGATGCTCCCGCGCCTCGGCAGCGAGTTCCTCCCCGAGCTCAACGAGGGCGGCCTCTACCTCACGTTCACGCTGCCGTCGAACGTCTCGCTCTCCGAGGGCCGAAGGCTCGCGCCCGCGCTCACCGCCGCGATCCGCGCCCGCCCGGCCGTGGACGGCGTCCTCTCGCAGCTCGGGCGCCCCGAGGACGGCACCGACGCGACGCTCACGTCGAACCTCGAGCTCTTCGTCAAGCTCAAGCCGCCCGAGAAGTGGCCGCGCGACCAGCGCCAACTCGGCGACGTGATCGAGGACCTCGCCTCCTCCATCAGGAGCCTGCCCGGCGTCGAGGTGAACTTCTCGCAGCCCATCCGCGACAACGTCAACGAGAGCGTCTCGGGCCAGTTCGGGCAGATCGCGGTCAAGCTCTTCGGCGACGATCTCGTGCAGCTCCAGGACCAGGCCGAGCGCATCAAGAAGGCGATCCAGCGCGTGCCGGGCGTCGCCGACCTCGGCATCGTCAAGAGCGGAGAGGTCCCGAGCATCAGCGTCAAGCCCGATCGCACCGCGCTCGCGCGGCACGGTCTTGCGCTCTCCGACTTCCAGCACGCGTTCGAGAGCGCCCTCGGCGGCCGCCCGGTCGGCGTCTTCTGGGACGGGGAGCGCAAGTTCGACGTGGTCATCCGCCTGCCGAAGAGCGCGCGCGACGACCTCGAGAAGATCAGGAAGCTCCGCGTGGCGGTCCCCGGCGGCGCCACCGTGTCGCTCGAGGCGCTCGCGCGCGTCGAGACCGGCTTCGGCCGCGCGTCGATCAACCGCGAGAACGGCCGCCGCTACATCGGCATCCGCATGAACGTGCGAGGTCGCGACCTCGGCAGCTTCGTCGAGGAGGCGCGCGCGCGCGTCGAGAAGGACGCGCCGCTCCTCGCCGGCATGACGCTCGAGTGGGGCGGCGAGTTCGAGTCGAAGGAGCGCGCGATGAAGCGTCTCGCGGAGGTCGTGCCCGTGGCGCTCCTCCTGACGCTCATCCTGCTCTTCCGCGCGTTCGAGAGCTTCCCGCTCGCCCTCCTCACGCTGCTCCACGTGCCGTTCGCGCTCCTCGGCGGCGTGTTCGCGCTCTACGGCGTGGGCATGCCGCTGTCGGTCGCGGCCGCGGTCGGCTTCATCGCGCTCATCGGGCAGGCGTCCTTGAACGGCGTCCTCGTGCTGTCCGCCGTGGCCGAGCACGAGCGCGCCGGCGCTCCGGTCGAGCAGGCCATCGTGGCCGGCTGCCGCGATCGGCTGCGCCCCGTGCTCATGACCGCGGCGCTCGCGGCGCTCGGCCTCGTCCCCGCGGCGACGAGCCGCGCGATGGGTGCCGAGACGCAGCGCCCGATCGCCATCGTGATCGTGGCCGGCACCATCTCCGCGTGCCTGCTCACGCTGATCGTGTTGCCCGCCACGTACCACCTCTACGCGCGCATCCGCGACCGCCTGCGGTGATAATACCCGGCGAGTGAAGCGCGCGCTCGTCCTTCCGCTCCTCCTTGTCGCCTGCGGTGATTCGCCGAGGGTCGTCCCCACGCGCGACTTCGCCGCCTACCCCGCGATCGTCGAGCTCTCGAGCGGCGGCCCCATCGACGCGCTCGGCGACGTGCACGGCGATCTCGCGGCCACCGTGGGGCTGCTCTCGGCCGCGGGCCTCGTCGGCGCCGCGCCCCACCACTGGACCGGCGGCGCCCGCACCCTGGTCGTCACCGGCGACGTCATCGACAAGGGCACGCAGGCCATCCCGATCATCGACCTCTTGATCTCGCTCGAGCCCGAAGCGCGGGCGGCGGGCGGCGCCCTCGTCGTCACCCTCGGCAACCACGAGGCCGAGTTCCTGGCGAACCCCACCGACGAGAAGTCGGCGCAGTTCCAGGCGGAGCTGAAGGGCGCGGGGCTCGACCCGAAGCGCGTCGCCGCCGGCGAGACGAAGTACGGCCAGTGGCTGCACCGCCTGCCGCTCGCGGCGCGCATCGAAGGCTGGTTCTTCTGCCACGGCGGCAACACGAATGGCCTCTCCGCCGCCGACCTCGGCGCGCGCTTCCGCACGCTCTACGAGAGCGGCAAGGCCTACTCCGACGACTTCACGACCGGCGACCAGAGCCTCCTCGAGGCGAGCATCTGGTGGGCCAGGGACGCGCGCGCGGTCACCACGCTCGACGCCGACCTCGGCGCCCTGCCCGCCCAGCACCTCGTCTTCGGCCACGATCCCGGCGACATCGCCTTCCCCGACGACCCGCACGGCGACCGCAAGAAGGGCGAGCTCGCGGCCCGCTACGAGGGCCGCATCTTCCTCATCGACTCCGGCATGTCCTCCGCCATCGGCTACTCGAGAGGCGCCCTCCTCCGCATCGAGCGCAACCCCGACCGCGCCAGCGCCCTCGACCACAAGGGCGAGACCACGCCGCTCTGGCCTTAGTGGCCGCAGGGGTCAGGCCCAGGTTTCCGAGTTTCGGCGCCCCGCCAGGTGCCAAGCGCCCCCCGATCGGTGCTAGGCTGCCCCCGAAAATGTACCTGGGGCGCGTCATCGGATCGGTCGTCGCCGAGCGGAAGCTCGAGGGCCTTCGCGGCATCAAGCTCCTGCTCGTGGCGCCGCTCGATCACGCGCTGGCGAGCGCCGGCGAGCCGCACGTCGCGGTCGACACCGTGCAGGCCGGCGAGGGCGACCTCGTGTACCTGGTGGGCTCGCGCGAGGCGTGCCTGGCGCTCGAGGACACGTTCGTCGCGGTGGACGCCGCGATCGTCGGCATCGTCGACGAGGTCGACGCCCGGAGCCACAAGTGAAGCTCTGCCGCGTCCTCGGCACCGTCGTCTCGACGGTCAAGCACCCCACCTACGTGGGCCGGAAGCTCCTCGTGGTGCAGCCCGTGGACGAATCCGGCAAGGCGAATGGATCATCCACGCTGGCCGTCGACACGGTGCAGGCCGGCGAAGGCGACCTCGTCCTCGTGATGGCCGAGGGCAACGGCGTGCGCCAGATCTTCCGCCGCGAGGGTGTGCCCGGCGATCACCTGCCGATCCGCAGCCTCATCGTCGGCATCGTCGACGCGGTAGAGCGAGAGTGACCTCCGAGCGCGCGCTCCGCGCCGAGCTGTCGGCGGTCGCGAAGTCCCTGCACGCCCGCGGCTTCTGCGCGAACCACGAGGGCAACGTCACCGCGCGCCTCGACCGCGGACGCTTCCTCGCCACGCCCGGCGCCGTGTCGAAGCGCCTGTGCGAGCCCGATGCGCTCGTCGTGCTCGATGAAAAGGGCGCCGTCGTCAGCGGTCGCGGCAAGTCCTTCTCCGAGGCTGCGCTGCACCTCGCGGTCTACCGCGCCCGCGCCGACGTGGGCGCCGTGGTGCACGCGCACCCGCCGTACGCGACGGCGTTCGCCTGCGCCGGTCGCGCGCTCGATCGCCCCATCCTCGCCGAGGCCGTGGTGAGCCTCGGCGCGGAGATCCCGCTTTTGCCGTTCGCCGCGCCCGGCGAGCCAGCGGTGGCCGCGCTCGCGCCATTCCTCGAGCGCTTCGACGCGGTCCTCCTCGGCTCGCACGGCGTCCTCACCTGGGGCGACGACCTCGAGCAGGCGACCCTGCGCCTCGAGCACGTCGAGCAGGTCGCGCGCATCTCGCAGCTCGCCGAGCCGCTCGGTGGCGCCCGCGCGCTGCCGGCCGACGCGCTGCCCGCGCTCCTCGAGGCGCGCAGGAAGGCCTTCCCGCGCCTGGCCAGGGTCGCGCCGGCGTCCGCTCCGGCGGGTGCGAGGCCCGCGGCGACCGTGCTCCCGAACGCCTCGCCCGACCTCGCGCGCATCATCGCCGAGGAGCTCGCGAGCGCGCTGAAGACGCGCTAGCTTGCGAGTGGCCGCCTCGGAAGGCGGCCACCGCCGACCCCCTATTGCTTCGTGCCATGCGCACGTCGTGCCGTCGCAGCCCACTTGCCTGGAGGTCTGCGCAGCGGGCGCGCCGCCCCGCCCCCGCTCGGCATGGCCTCGCGGGCCCCTCACCCTGCGTCTTCGCTCCGCTGCGCGTCGCTACGCCCTTGCGGCTCGCTTGCGCTCGCCTCGAAGTCGTGTTTCGTTGAGCGGCAGTCGAGCGGCACTGGATCCCCGGGATCCCGCGCGCGCGCCGTGCGTCCAAGGCCCACATGATCACCCTCCGGTTGCTCCTCGTCCTCGTGATCTCGCTCATCTCGCTGCCGTCCGGGGCCGCCACGCCGCGCGCGTGGGTGGACCTCGAGGCCGGCACCATCGTCAAGGACGCGGCGCCCAGGGGCGCCTTCGTCGCCGGCGCGCTCGACCCCGGCGGCCGGTTCGTCCCCGATCCCGGCGCGACCGTGGAGAACCTCTGCCCGAAGGCCCGCAAGGGCGACGAGGCGCCCGGCTGGCTCGAGCTCTCGACCGCGACCTTCCACCGCGACGTCGAGGCCGTCCGCCCGCACCCCCCCTACGTCAAGGGTTTCCGCGGCAAGGACGGCCGCTTCCACCCGACCGACGCCAAGATCCAGCGGTAGTCCTCAGGCGACCACCAGCACCTCGTCCTCGACGAGCGCCTCCGCGAGCGGGCGTCCGATCGCGTCCACGTCGCGCGGCCCCTCCATCAGCGCGTCGATCGCGTCGAAGAGCGCCGGCTCGAGCTCCACGAGGTGCACGCCCGACGCGGTCGGCACGATGCCCATCGGGGTCGGCGGCGCGCCCGTCGGCGCGGGTAGCACGAGGCGCGGGGCGTCGTCCGCGAGCGCGATCGCGGGCACGAGGCCCACCTCGAAGAGGTACTGCTCGACCGCTTGCACCGCGGCCAGCGCATCGGGCAAGACGCGCACCGCCGCGACACCGGGCGCCCGCGCGACACGACGCAGTCCAGCGGCGGGCACGGCCGGCGCGCGCCAGTCTGCGCCACCCGCCGCCGCGAGCTCCTGCCGCGCCCGAAAGAGCGCGAGCTCGAGCCGCACCACCGGACCCAGCACCGGCGCCTGCAGGCTCGCCGCGACGAGGAAGCCCGCGAACGCGACGCCGAGCGAGCCGTCCGCCTGCACCGCCTCGTGGAACTCGGCGCTCGCGAAGAAGCCGTCCAGGAACGCGAGGCGCCGCGTCTCCTCGAGCGCGATCGCGCTCGACGCCTTGAAGTCCTCCATGAGCGTGCGCAGGAGCCGCCTGATCCGAAACGGATCGTGCAGGAACGCGCGCCGGTCCGTCGCGAGCAGCATCGCGCGCTCGCGCGCCCCGAGCCCGAGGGGCCCGAGCACCGCTTCGGGATCGGCGAACACGCGCGCCACGAGGCCCGGGTCGTGCTGCATCCGCACCACGAGCCGCGACAGCACCGCGTGCGACGCCCTCACGCGCGCCCCCCGCGTCCCACGTGCGCGTCCCACAGGTGGCGCAGCCACGCGAAGCCCGGAAGGCACGCCTCGACGGGGTTCTTCTCGCACTCGAAGACGATCGCGCGCAGCGCCGGCGCCCGCGGCACGATCCACTCGACGATCTCCCGCGTCTCGGGCAGGAGCTCCGGCACGTGCGAGTCGTCGACCCACGCAAAGCCGTCCGCCTCGCCCGGCGTGCCACCCGCGACGTGGAGCTCGATCACGCGCTCGAGCGGGAAGCCGTCGAGCCCCGCGAGCGCAGGCAGGCCGCGCATGCGCTGGAAGATCGCCAGGTGCGCGCAGTCGAGCAGCATGCCCGCGTCGGCCCGCGACACCACGCGCGCGAAATAATCGAGCACGTGCAGCTCGCCCACGTACGCGACCGCGGGCGGATTCTCGGGCAGGACGGGCCGCCCGAGGCGCTCCATCGCCTCGCCGAGCGCCTCGGCCATCTCGTCCGCGCTCTCTGCCGTGAGGATCGGCGGCGCGAGGATCTCGTGCCCGCGCGCCCGCGGCCCGAAGTGCCACAGGCCCCCGTCCCCGCACAACCACGCCGCGCCGATCTCGTCGGCCCGCGCGCGCGTGATCGCGGTCCACACCGGGTCCGCGTCGCCGCGCTCCGCGAGGTTGAGATCGAGGAAGTGATACGTCGTCGGCCGCCCCGATGCGGCCCAGCGCCGCACGTGCTCGTCGAGCCCGCGCGCGAGGTCGCCGCCGTACTCGAGGAAGTCGATCGTCTCCGGGTGCTCCTCCACGAGCCGCACCGCATCCACGCCGCCCGCCGCCGCGCTCCCCGGCTCGGTCGAGATCCCGATCCCCAGCCGCGGCAGCGTCGACAGGTCCATACGCCCCGAACATACGCCATCCCGGCCGCGCCCCCGCTCCCGCTCCCGCTCCGTGACGGATCCCGCCCGACGCGCCAATCCCTTTGCGAGGTCTCCGATGAACCCCGCTCGCTTGTTCGTGGCGCTGCTCGCGCTCGCTGCGTGCCACGCCGAAGGGCCCGATGCGTCTGGCCCTGCCGGGATCAGCGGCGGCCCTGGCGGCACCGCGGGCACCCTCGGCGCGGGCAACGGCGGCGGAGGTGCAGGCAACGGCGGCGCCCACGTGGACAGCTTCGACAAGCTCGATCTGCTGCTCGTCCTCGACAACTCCTCCTCCACTTCTCACCTGCAGCTCAACCTCGCGTGCAACTTCTCGCGCTTCGTGGACGGGCTCCGTGCCCTGACGACCGGCATGCCCGACCTCCACATCGCGGTGGTCACGCCCGATCTCGGGGCCGGGGCGCTGCGCATCCCCTCGTGCGCCCGGCCCGGGGGCGACGACGGCGCCATGCAGTCCGCGGCCTACCCCGTCCAGATCGACTGCTCCGCGAACGGCCCGCCCATCACCCTCGACACCACGGGCTGCACCGGCCCGCAGGGCGGCAAGGCCTGGATCCGCTACCGGAGCCCGACCGACAACAACATCGGCGGCCAGGCCCTCACGCGCGCCGTCGCCTGCATCTCCGCGCTCGGCGATCAGGGCTGCGGCTTCGAGAGCCCGCTCGCGGCGGCGGCTCGCGCCCTCGAGCGGGCCAGTGACGAGAACGATCCGTCGAACGGGGGCTTCCTGCGGGTCGACGCGCTCCTGCTCATCGTGATCCTCACCGACGAGGACGACTGCTCGCTCCCGGCCGACTCGCTCCTAGGCGACACCACGGGCACCGACCTCGACAGCGACCTCGGTCCGCTGACGAGCTTCCGCTGCACCGAGCACGGCGTGATCTGTGACGGCTTCCAGCGCGACCCGGCCCACCCCGCCGCAATCCGCCAGCCCGGCCCGATGGGCGGGTATCGCAACTGCCGCCCCAACGACGACGGCGTCGGCGTGCCCGACCCACGCCATCGCCTCGTCCCCGTCCGCGACCTCGTCGCGCGCATCCAGGCGATCAAGCCCCCGTGGATGACCAAGGTCGAGGTGATCGGCGGGCCCGCGCCTCCCGACGCCGCCTTCGATGTCGAGCAGAGCACCGTCGGCGGTACGCCCGCGCCGAGGCTCACCGCCTCGTGCCGGGGCAGCGCCGGCGTGGGCCTCGCCGAGCCGGGTGTGCGGCTGCAGGCCTTCCTCGAGGCGTGGGACGGGACCAGGCGCGTCATCCCGGTCTGTCAACCGTCGTTCGCCGAGGTGCTCGCCGGCATCGCCCGCCGCCTCGGCGGCGGTCCGTGACCCACGTCGCAGGGCCTGGCACCAGAGCAAGGCTTGCGTCAGGCGAGTGGCACAAGACCGGGGCGCACGCGCCCCGACGGAGGCACGACCCGCGGACGCAAAGCCCCCGCGATCTCGACGCGCACGGCGCGATGCGCGCGATCGACGCCGATGGCCGCGGAGTTGCAACTCCCGACGCCGATGGAGGTCCGAATGAACCGATGGGCAGGGAATGCTGGCCGCGCTGACGCTCGCCGCATGTGGCGCCGACAAGCTCCCTGGAGGCTCCGGCAGCGGAGGCACCGCGGGTGGCGGTGGAGCCGGTAGCCCCGTCCGCGTCCAGTCGTTCCTGCAGGAGTGGGAGCCGGGCAAGAAGGTCATCCCGGTGTGCCAGCAATCCTACGCCAGCGCGCTCGCCGCCATCGCACAGCGCCTCGGCGGCGGGTAGCCCGAAAGCTAGATTTAGAACCGCGCGGACAGCGTGACGTTGAAGCCGAGCTGGTCGGGGTTGCGGAACTTCCGCTCGAACGGCTGGAACTGGCAGTCCTGGCCCTCGGCGCACACTCGCACGAGCGTCGCGCGGTTCTCGTCGCGCACGTAGTAGGCCTGCGCCTTCGCCGACATGAACTCGTTGAAGTCGAACATCGACTCGAGCTTGGCCGCGAAGATCGGCGCGCGGTCCTTGCCCTCGGGCAGGATCTCGAAGTCTCCCTCGCCCCGCACCACGACCGTCGCCGGGCCCTGCAGCGCCGGCGTCGGGTTGTTCCCCGCCAGCGACGACAGCGACGACGCCTTGTACGTCGCCGGCATGTCGATGCCGAGCGTGAGCCCGATCGTCATCGCGAGGTCGTCGATGCGATAGTCCGCGCCGCCCGCGAAGAAGAGGTCCGGCGTCGTCTGGACCTTCGCGTCACCCGCCTGCGGGAAGTCCACGTACGGGACGAAGCTCGGCACGTTGACGAGGATGAACTCGAGCGTGCGGTAGCTGACGTCGAGGCGCAGCCGCGAGAAGCCCACCTTGGCGCGCGCGTTGAGGTCGCCCGCCATCGCCGGCTGCCGCGTCGTCGCCGCGGGCTTGTCGCCGCTCTGCAGCGTCTGCGCGAGCGCCGTGAACTCCGACGACACGAGCCACGTCACGCCGCCCGGGTACTTCTCGGGCGAAAACCACAGCGACGGCGACGCCGGGTCGTTCTTGTAGAGCTTGAAGTCGATCGACGTCCCGACCGGGATGCCGTCGTGGATCACGATCTGCCCCGTGCCGCCGATGAGCGTCACCGGCTCGCCGAGGACCTCCTGCTTCGGGTTCTTGCCGCGATCGATGACGGCGCCGTTGGCCTCGATGCGGATCATCTCGCTGACGTCCACGCCCGCGCCGAAGAAGCCGCCCCAGAGCGCCTCCTCCTCGTTCGACTTCGGGTTGCGGAAGATCGTCGACTTGGCGCCCGCGTACACGTAGAAGCCGTCGGTGCCGTACTGCAGCTTGGCGCCCGGCACCGGGTTCGGGTTCTGCACGAAGGTCGAGCTGCCGCTCGGCAGGTCGGGGTTGAACTTGAAGAACGTGGGCGAGCCGCCCCACGACAGCCGGTACGAGTAGCCTGCGCGCATGCGGTCCGAGTTCATCGGGAAGACCGTGAGGGCCAGGTTGTCCTTCGACGAGCGCGACTGGTCGAAGTAGTAGGTCGACTTGATGTAGCTGCCGTTGTCGAACACGCCCACCGAGACGTCCGTGAACTGGTTGAAGAGCAGGACGAGCGCGCCCTCCATCTCCCAGTTCGTCCCGGCCTTGCCCTTCTTGTACGCGACCAGGTTCGACAGGTTCTCGAAGCCCGAGAAGCGCGTGTCGTAGTTGTCGAAGAACTGGACGCCGAGCGAGTTCGGCCGCCCGAAGCGCCACCCCGGGATGTTCGGGTTGGTCTCGCCGGGCTTGGCGAGGACGTTCTCGTTCGTGAGCGTGAAGTTCAGGCGCGTGTCCATGAAGTCGCCAGCGCTCGCGGAGCGCGGGGCGAGCGTGGCCACGGACGAGATGACGAGCGTGATGGCGAGAGCGCGCATGGAAGAGATCCCCCTCGAGACGGCCTGACGAATTCGGATAGCCAAATGTTTTCTCGGCGCCTACTGGCAGGCGCCCGTGAGCTGGACGTCGGACGGACGGCGCTTGTCGGGATCGTCCGGGCGCGGATAGATGAGCCACACCATCGTCGAGCCCTGGTTGAGCGCGACGTTCCTCAGCGTCCCGGTGATGCAGCCGATCCGCGTGCCCGCCGCCGGCGGCGGGTCGAACCCGGGCACCGCGCCGCGCGTGACGACGTTCAGACGCAGGAAGCGCGCCTGGCAGCCGGCGCCGACGTCGAGCAGCCACTGCCCGAAGCGGTCGTAGTTGCCCTTGTCGTACTCGCTCGTGATCGGGCAGGCCGCGACGTCCTGCACCTGGATGAGCGCGCCCTCGAGCTTCTCCATCGCGATGTTGTCGCCGAGCGTCATCGAATCGATCCGCACGGGCCTCGGGAAGAAGCGCGTCTGCGGCTGCGGGTCGAGCGGCACGCCGCGCGGGAACGACAGCTCCGTCTGGCCGTTGAACTCGAGCACGCCGCCCGAGACGTTCGCGAGCACCTGGCCGACGTAGACCGGGGGCTTCGAGAACGAGAACACGTAGAGGTGCCCGTAGTCGGGCGTCGTCCCGTCCGGGCGCACCTCGGACACGTTGTAGCTCTGCGTGTACGTGGCGGTGACGACGAGCTGGTTGCCGGCCTGCGGCACCGCGCGGATCTGCTTGCCCTCGAGCGCCGAACGCTCGTTCGCCTCGGCCGACATCTCGGACAGCGGCCGGTTGACGTCCGCCGCGGTCGGGTCGGGGTACCAGATCGGCGCGCTCGCGCCGGTTGCGAACGAGCTGCTGATGCGATCGGCGCCCGTGTCCTCGAACCACAGCACCGTGGGCCCGAAGGCGACGGGGAGCTTGATGGGCACGCGGGTCGCGCGGCCACCACGCACCTCGATCTCCTGGAGCGGCGGCGCGGCGTCGCGCACTGGCGAGAGCGTGCCGAGCCACTGCGCGTAGACGTTGAGCTTGACGGTGTCGGGGATGGGCTCGCCGCGCGGGTCCTGGATCTCGAGGTCGACCGTGAGGTCGAGGCCGGTCACTCGCCGCTCCGAGGTGCCGAGGTCCGTCGGCGAGGTGATGGTGACCTTGATGCCGTCGGGGCCGTCGTAGGGCCATCGCTTGGTGCTGTCGCAGCCGAGCGCGGCGCCGAGCGAGACGCCGAGCGCGGCCAGGGCGAGCGTGCGGGGAAGGGGTCTTGGCATCGTCATGTCCGGCGTCACTGGATGGGGAAGATCCGGCCGTCGTGCGCCTCGACCGTCTCGAGCACCTCGGTCCCGCACGCGCCGCCCGGCGCCACCAGGCACGAGAACGCGTCCATCGGCTGCCCGTCGATGTTCTTGCAGGTGGACGGGCACAGCTCGATCTTGCGGGAGATGTAATCGACGAGCGCGTCGCGCAGCGGGATGCCCGTGTTCTGCTTGGTGGTGTTGCGCTTGAGCACGGTGAAGCCCGAGCCGCCCGCGGCGATGTAGTCGTTGACCGCCGCGCGATACGACTGCACCGGATCGAGCTGCCGGCACCGGCACTCGCCGGGCTCGTAGCCCGGGTGATCCGTCGGCCGGCAGGGCGCGCAGTGGTCGCCGATCCAGACGTTCTCCGCGTGCGCGGGCTGGGCGTTGCAGACCATGTCGAACCACAGGCCGGACACCTGCGCCTGCGTGCGGCAGCCGCGCTCGGTCGAGCGGAACGCGATGAAGTCGAGCATCTCCTTGACCTCGTTGCCCGACAGGTACATCACGGTGATCGAGTTCTCGAACGGGAAGACGTTGAACATCTGCTCGAGATCGAGCGGCCCCGAGTTGAAGTCGGCCCGGATGCCGAGGCTGTTCGTCACCGCGAAGTCCGCCTCGACGCGCTCGCGAAAGCGCATCGACGCGGCGACGAGGTTGCCGAGCTGCGAGTCGCCGCCGGTGGCGTCGGTCCGCAGGACGCGCGTGTTGTCGTCACCGGGGATGAACGCGAACTTGCGCGTCAGATCGATGCGCCGGTTGAGCTCGAGCTCGTAGGGCGCGAGCATCTGCTCCATGCCGGGATCGGACGGCACCGACTCGTCGACCGCGAAGACCTGCGAGTCGAACGCCTTGATGTTCGAGCCCGGCGCGTCGGGCGGATCGTCGGGACCCTTCTTGTGGACGACGAGGTCGAGGCGGGTGACGAACTTGGCGAACGCGCCCGGGTGCAGGATCACCGTGGGGCGACCGCTCGGCCGCAGCGCCGGGTCATTGATGACCTTGGGGGGGTGCAGGACGATGTGCAGGTGACCGCCGAGGATGATGTCGACCCCGTCGGCGATGTTCTCGAGCTCCTCGGCCTCGGCGTCCTTGACCTCGCTCGCCGCGACGCCCTCGTCCTCCTCGAGCCCCATGTGGGAGACGAGGATGATGAGGTCGACCATCGGGCGCAGCGCCGCGAGGTAGTTCTTGATGACCCAGCGCGTCTCGAGCGGGCGCATGCCGAGGGAGTTGCCGCCCTCGACCAGGCTGTTGAGGGAGGACTGGTTGCCCATCCCGATGACGGCGACCTTGAGCCCGTCGAGGTTGTAGATCATGAAGGGCTTGACGAGGTCGCCCAGCTTGGGCCGGGTCGGGTCGCTCGGCGGATCGAACTGGTAGTTCGCGGCGAGGAAGCCGAACGTCCCGTACCGCTTCATCTGCAGGTAGAGGTTCGTGGCGCCGCGATCGATCTCGTGGTTGCCGAAGACCATCGCGTCGAGGCCCATGCGCGCCATCGCGCGCACCTCGGCCTCGCCCTGGAACACGTTGAAGACCGGGCCGCCCTGGAAGATGTCACCCGAGTCGAGGTAGAGCTGGCGGCTCCCCGCGCGAGCGCGCTCGCGGTCGAGGATCGTCTTCATGCGCGCGATCCCGCCGATGTTGCACTGGTGCGCCTTGTACCAGCCCTGCGGGATCGGGTCGTCGCAGCTCGAGAGGTTGTTCTGCGGCTCGCCGGCGTTGTTGCAGCAAAGGGGCTTGCCCGAGCCCTCCTTGCCCCCGAGGCGCTTGATGTTGCAGCCGCACTGGTCGGGGTCGAGGCCGAGATCCCGGTCGAAGCGGCTGACCACCGCCTGGTACGGGAAGATGCGCGAGTGGATGTCCGAGGTGTGGAACACCGTGAAGCGCACGTCGCGGCCCGCGAGATCCGGGCTGTCGGACCGCGTCACCGTGCAGCCCGCCAGGGCGGCACCTGCGGCGACGATCGCGAGAGCGCGCACGAGCGCGCGGGGGTTCCGAGCCTGCATCCCGCGCATTCTTCCTCCCGCCGCGAAGCGTCAGCAAGGGAAATGATGGGCGAAGCCGACGAGCGCGTCGCGCGCTGGGACGAGCTCGTGAAACGTTCCGGAAACGCGTAGCGATCACGCGCCGCGTCACGCCACGCGCACGTTCGGGCGCGCCTCACGCTTGAATTGCCGAGCGTAGTCAGTGTTAGAGTCACGCCCACTCATGCGACGGGCCAAGATCGTCTGCACACTCGGGCCCGCCTCCGACTCTGCCGAGGTCATCGGTCAGCTCGTCGACGCAGGCATGGACGTCGCGCGCCTGAACTTCTCGCACGGCACCCGCGAGGATCACCAGCGCACGCTGGACCACGTGCGGAGCGAGGCGCGCCGCCGCGATCGCGCGGTCGCCGTGCTGCAGGACCTGCAGGGCCCGAAGATCCGCGTCGGCGAGATGGAGCGCGGCGAGGCCGAGCTCGTGGAGGGGCGCGAGCTCGTCATCACGACGAGCCCCACGCTCGGCACCGCGGACCGCGTCTCGACCACGTACACGCTCCTGCCGCGCGACGTGAAGGCCAAGGACACCATCCTGCTCGACGATGGCCTGCTGCGCCTCGAGGTCCTCGAGTCGACGGGCACCGAGGTCCGCACGCGCATCATGGTCGGCGGCGTCCTGCGCTCGAAGAAGGGCATGAACCTGCCCGGCGTGGCGACGTCGATCCCCGCGCTGACCGAGAAGGACCGCATCGACCTGCGCTTCGCCATCGAGGCGGGCGTGGACTACCTCGCGCTCTCGTTCGTGCGCTCCGCGGCCGACGTGCTCGAGGCCAAGCGCCTCGCGGTGCGCCCCGACGGCCGCCGCATCCCCATCATCGCCAAGCTCGAGAAGCCCGAGGCGGTGCAGCGGCTCGAGGAGATCCTGAACGCAGCCGACGGGCTCATGGTCGCGCGCGGTGACCTCGGCGTGGAGCTCGGCCCCGAGAAGGTGCCGGTCGTGCAGAAGGAGGCGATCCAGGCGACGAACGCCGTCGGCAAGATCGTCATCACGGCGACCGAGATGCTCGAGTCGATGATCACGAACGCGCGACCGACGCGCGCCGAGGCGTCCGACGTCGCCAACGCCGTCTTCGACGGCACCGACGCGCTCATGCTCTCGGGCGAGACCGCGCGCGGCAAGCACCCGGTGCTCGCGGTGCGCACGATGGCGACGATCATCGAGGAGATCGAGCAGAACCCGCGCTTCCAGTCCCACGCGGTCGCGCCCGCGCCGCTCGACCTCGCCGTGTCCACGAACGCCATCGCGCAGGCCGCGGTCGTCGCCACGAACCAGCTCGGCGTCCGCACGATCGCGGTCTACACGGAGTCGGGCGGCGCCGCGCGCCTCCTCTCCGAGTGGCGCCCGAACGCGCGCATCGTGGCGTTCACGACGCGCGTCGAGGTGTACCGCTCGCTCGCGCTCTACTGGGGCGTGACGCCGCGGCTCATGCCGCCCGCCACGAACTTCGAGAATTTCCTGTCGATGATCGAGGCGGACCTCAAGGCGAGCGGCTTCGCGCGCCCCGGCGAGCTCGTCGCCATCACCTGCGGCGTCCCGCTCGGCAAGGGCAACTCGACGAACCTGCTCCAGCTGCACAAGGTGAGCTAGTTTCGATCGGCGGCCTGGGAAGGCCGCCGCAGGAGGGGCACGACTGCCCCTCCCCCAGCTGGGCAAAGCCCATCTGGGCCCCCCTCCCTGCGTCTTC
>CAZQJC010000068.1:0-9243 GCA_964593795.1 uncultured Myxococcales bacterium
CCGCAGGCGGCTCGCGGCCAACAGCCGCGGGGAGGGGGAGGCGAGCCTGGGGGCGAGCCGACGCGGGGGAACACCGTTCCCCCGCAAGAAAACGCCTAAATGGCCGGTCGTGATCCCGAATCACGGCCGGTCATTTAGGTGACCATCACGTCCACGCCGAGGTGCGGCGCAGGGCGACTACGAGCGGAGCGACCTGCAGCGCGCGGCGATGGACGCGCGCGATCGCTTCACGATGGATCGCAACGTCGCGCTCGTGACCGCCGGTGGCGCGGCGCTCGCGGCAGGGCTCGGCATCTGGCTCCTCCTGCGCGAGCCCTCCTCGGCCGTTCCGGTCGCGCGGACCTCCCGCGCGGCGCTCCTGCCCGGCCCCGGCGCCCTCGGCCTTACGGCCGCCGTCCGCTTCTGAAGGCTCCGTCCCCCGTCAGCCGTCGCGGCGCTTCGGCAGCAAGGGGTGCTCGCCGGTCACGACCTCGGCGATGTGGCCGTCCACTTCCTTGCGCACCTTCGCCGTGCTCACCTCGGACAGCTCCGCCGCCGCTCGCACCGCGCGCGCGCGGATGTCGTCGGGCTTGGGCGTGCCGCTCGCCTGGTGCAGCGCGCAGATGCCCGCCTCGGACAGCATCGCCACGAGCTTGTCGGCGAGGTCCCAGCCGAGGCGGCTGCGCACGCGCAGGACGCGTCCCGCCGACAGCAGCTCCTTGATCTGCGCCGCGGGCACCGCGAGGCGCTCCGCTGCGTGCTCGGCCGCCCGCTCCAGCGCCGCCCGGGAGCTGTCCCAGGTGCCCTGGATGTACACGTCCCGGCGATCGGGATCAGCCTGCGTCAACGCCAGGATCTTACACGCATCGTGCAACTCGCGGATAGCGGAGACTACGCAGGCGTCACGCCACGCGGGGCCCCTCTCCACCGGGGACCATGCACGCCGGAACTTCTCGGGCGCTCGATCGTGGTCTCTTCTGATGCCCCTTCGCGTCGCCCTGATCCTCACGATCGCCCTCGGGTGCGCGGCCGCTCCTCCGGTGCCGAGGTCCATGACACGCCCTCGGCCAATCGCCCGGCCCTCTCCCGTCGTCGCGCCGCCCCCGGCGCCCGCCCCGCTGCCATGGCCGGTCCCCGTACGACTGCTCGTCCGTGCAGCCTCGGGTGAGCTCGCGCCCGCCGGGGAGCTCTCCGCGGGCGACGCCGAGAGCGCGCTGCCCGCCGGCGAGGTCTGGGTGGAGCCGACCGCGCCCCTCGCGGCCGCGACCGCGCGTGCGCTCGGCGACAAGCTGCGGCAGGCCCAGCCGGCGGGCCTGTCGCTGCGCGGCCACGAGGAGCTCGACTCGCGGCTGCTCGCGGCGCTCGGGCCGCAGCCGTCGCTCCGCGCGCTCGACCTCGCCGAGACCGCCGTGACCGAGCTCGACGTCGACGGCGCGCCCGGCCTGCGCGCCCTGCACCTCGACGCCACGCGCGTCCACGACGCCGACCTCGCCGCGCTCGCGACGACCAGCCTCGAGACGCTCACGCTCGCCGACACGCGCATCGGGGACCTCGGCCTTCTTCAGCTGCCTGCGTCGCTGCGCGAGCTGGTCCTCGAGCGCACCCGGGTCACGGACGCGGGGCTCGGGGCGCTCGGCCGCCTGCCCGCCCTGACCCTCCTCGCGCTCTCCCAGACCGCGATCACCGACGCCGGCGCGCCCGCGCTCGCGCGGCTCGGCTCGCTGCGCCGCCTGTACCTGTCGGGTACGCGGCTCGGCGACGCGGGGCTCGGGGCGCTCGCGCCGCTCGTCGGCCTGACCGCGCTGCACCTCGGCGACGCGGGCGTCACGCGCGCCGAGCCCCTCGCGGCGTTCCCGCTGCTCGAGGAGCTGGTCCTCTGGCGCTCGGCCGTCACCGACCGCGCGGTCCGCACGATCGTCCAGCTCGCGGGCCTGCGCACGCTCGACCTCGGCGAGACCCGCGTCGGCAGCGGGGCCGCGCGGCTGGTAGAGCTGCCCGCGCTGCGCGAGCTCGACCTGTCGCGCACGCCGGTCGGCGACCGCGTGGCGAGCGCGCTCGCCGCCGCGCCCGCGCTCGAGCGCCTCGCCCTCGGCCACACGCGCGTCACGAACGCCGGCGCGTCGCGACTGTCGCGGCTCGCGCACCTGCGCTCGCTCGAGCTGCCCGGCACGCGCGTCGGTGACCAGACGGTGCGCGCGATCGCGGCGCTCCGCCTCGAGCGCCTCGACCTCGCCGACACGCGCGTCACGGCGGAGTCCGCGACGCTCCTCGCGCACATGCCGGCGCTGCGCGCCCTCGAGCTCGGGCGCGTCCCGCTCGGCGACGACGGCGCCCGTGCGCTCGGCGCGCTCGAGGGCCTGGCCGAGCTCGGGGTCGCCGGCACGGGCACCGGGGACGAGGGCCTGGTCGCGCTCGCGCGGCTGCCCGCGCTCGAGCGCCTCGACGTCGGCCACACCGCGGCCGCCGAGCGCACGCGGGCCCTGCTCGCCGCGCACGGGAAGCTCCGCGCCGTGCGTCTCGCCGGCACGCCCCTCGACGACGCCGCGGTCGCCGCCATCGCAGCCAGCCCGCTCGCCAGCCGCGCCGAGTCGCTCGACCTCGCCGACACCGCCATCGGCGACGGCGCCGTGCGCATGCTCGCGCGCCTGCCCGCGCTCCGCGCCCTCGTGCTCTCGCGGACCCGCGCCACCGAGCCCGGCCTGCTCTCGCTCGTCGCCGCCCGCCGCCTGCGCTCCCTCGACGTCGCGGGCCTCCGCCTGTCGCTCGGCGCCCTGCACCGCCTCCAGCGCGGCGGCCGCGTGGACGTCGTGGTGCGCTGACGCTCGGAGAAAGGCTCGACGCATCGACCTCAGGACGTCCGCTCGCAGCGCCCCTCGACGCACCGCTCACCCGCGCGACACAGCTTCGCGGGATCCTGGCTGCACACCTGCGTGCCGCAGAAGTTCCCCTGCTGACTGTACAGGCACCTCGGGCGCGCTCGCGGGCACGCGTAGTCGCTCGCGCACCGCTCGAGGCAGACCGGCGGGGGCGCGGAATACGACGGGCCGAGGCGCACGCACTCGTACAGGCTCGGGCAAGAGCTCGTGAGGTAGCCACAGGCGGAGCCCTCGATGATCTCCTGCGGCCCCTCGGGCCCCGGCGGGGCGGGGGGCGGATCATCGCCCCCGCAGGCGAGCGACCCTGCGATCAGCAGGCCGGCGATCCGCACGCACCTCATGCCCGGAAGGGGTGCAAGGCCTGGTCCGGCGACCAGGCCTTGGGCTCCGCCGACTTGCCCGCCGCCGGGCCGCCCGGGTGCGCAATCACCCAGGCGATCCGCCGCCGCGCCGCAATGCGTGCGCGCGGCATCCGACGAGGCCGACGCAGCTTCACCCCGTCAGCGCCTCGATCACCCGAGTCGTCGCCGGACCCGGCGGGCCCCCGGCGCGGCGGTAGAGCCTCGGCGCGAAGCGGTGCTCGCTCGCGCCGTCCCAGCGCACGACGCGCAGCGCGCGCCTGGCCTCGCCCTCCAGCAAGTGCGCCGGCAGCCACCCGAAGCCGATCCCCTCGAGCAGCGCCGCCCGCTTGGCGTGGAAGTCGTTGAGGAGCACGGTGGCGCGCGGCGTCAGGCCCGCCGTCGGCAGGCCGAGGCGCGGATCCGAGCCGCGCACGCTGAGCAGCACGTGCTCGCACAGCGCCTCCGCGGACAGCACGCCGCGCGCCCGCACGAGCGGGTGATCGCGCCTGGCCACGAGCCGCGCCTCGAGCTCCGGCAACGCCACGGACGGCAGGCGCGCCGCGCGCGGCGGCAGGATCGCGACCATCACGTCCGCGGCGTCCTGCTCGAACGCGGCCTCCACGCCGCCCAGGTACTCGACCGAGACCGCCAGGCGCGTGGGCGCCCGCTCGGCCACGAGCTCGCCCACCACGCGAAGGAGCGGCGCCGTCGGCAGGACGCCGTCCAGCACGAGCCGCAGCGCCGGCTCGAAGCCCCCCGCCATCCCGCTGCACGCCCGCTCGAGCGCGGCCTGCTCCGCGAGCACCCGCCGCGCGTGCTCGAGCACCCGCTCCCCCGCGGGCAAGAGGCGCAGCCGGTAGCCGCGCCGGTCGAGGAGCGAAAGGCCCGTCTGCGTCTCGAGCGTCCGCAGCGCGTAGAGGACCGCGGTGTGGCCCTTGCCGAGCGAAGCCGCCGCGCGCTGCAGCGTGCCGTGCGTCGCGAGGGCCTCGAGCGCGCGCAGTTGATCCAGCGAGAGGTGCATCGCCAGATTGTGCACACAGTGAACAATCTAGCTGAACATTTTGTGCTTTCAGTCGTGGTGCCCCTCGGGCAGCGTTCTCGCATGGCATCGAACCCGCTCGGCCTCGACGGCATCGACTTCGTCACGTTCGCGTCGCCCGACCCGGAGGCGCTGGCCACGCTGTTCCGCGCCCTCGGCTTCTCGCGCACCATGCGCCACGCCGAGCGCGATCTCGATCTCTGGCAGCAGGGCGACATCCGCTTCCTCCTCGATCGCGACCCCGGCTCGTTCTCGGCGGCGTTCGCGCGCGCGCACGGGCCGTGCATCCCGTCGATGGGCTGGCGCGTCGCGGACGCGAGCCACGCCCTGGCCGAGGCCCAGCGCCGCGGCGCCGTGCGCGCGGCCGGTGACCTCGCGCTGCGCGGCGGCGAGCCGGTCC
Organism: uncultured Myxococcales bacterium; assembly: GCA_964593795.1. Lineage (GTDB taxonomy): Bacteria > Myxococcota_A > Polyangia > JAHFDS01 > JAHFDS01 > JAHFDS01. The sequence goes on from CAZQJC010000068.1 coordinate 4,636, forward strand.
CCGCCATCGAGGGCATCGGCGGCAGCCTCCTCTACCTCTGCGAGCGCAAGGACGACCCGCACCGCTGGGGGCGGCTCGGCTTCGTGCCGCTCGATCGCCCCGAGTTGCAGCCCGACAAGGGCTTTTTCGCCATCGATCACCTCACGAACAACGTCGAGCGCGGCACCCTCGAGCGCACCGCGTCCTTCTACAAGGACGTCTTCGGCTTCACGGAGGTGCGCTACTTCGACATCCGCGGCGTCAAGACGGGCCTGCAGTCCTTCGCCCTGCGCTCGCCGTGCGGCCGCTTCTGCATCCCGATCAACGAGGCGCGCGAGGAAAAGAGCCAGATCGCGGAGTACCTGCGGGAGTACCGCGGGCCCGGCGTGCAGCACCTCGCCCTCATCTCGGACGACCTCCTGTCGTCCCTCGCCGCGCTCGAGGGCTCGGGCATCGAGACGCTCGACATCGAGGACGACTACTACGACGAGGCGTTCGGCCGCGTGCCGGGCCTTTGCGAGGACCGCGACGAGATCCGCCGGCGCAAGGTCCTCGTGGACGGAGACGCCGAGGGCTACCTCCTGCAGATCTTCACCAAGAACGTCGTCGGCCCGATCTTCGTCGAGCTCATCCAGCGCCGGAACCACGCCTCGTTCGGCGAGGGCAACTTCGGCGCGCTCTTCCGCTCGATCGAGCGCGATCAGGCCCGCCGCGGCGTGCTGTGAGCTTCCTCTCGTTTCCTGTCAGACCCGCGTGCTATTCGACCCCGCATGCGCATCTATTTCGTCGGTAGCCACGCCACGGGCAAGACCACGCTCTGCCGCTACGTCAGCAAGCGCTACGGCCTGCCGATGATCACCGAGGTGGCGCGCCAGGTCCTGGCCGAGATGGAGACGTCGCTCGATTCGCTCCGCGCCGACGTGAACCTCGTGGGCGAGTACCAGATGGCGGTCTACGAGCGCCAGGTCGCCGTCGAGAAGCTGCAGTCCGCGGGCTTCGTGTCGGATCGCGCCTTCGACAACCTGGCCTACGCCGCAGAGCACACCACGGTGGTCGCGGACATCATGGCCGCGCCGTCGTTCGCGGAGTACATGGACTGGGTGCGCAACGGCCTCGTGTTCTTCCTGCGCCCGCACCCCAGCCTGCTGGCCGAGGACGGCGTGCGCGCCGGCGTGTCGTGGGACTCGGTCGTGCGCATCGACGGTATGGTCAAGCTGATGCTCGAGCAGCACCGCATCCAGTACATGCCCATCGAGTCGGTCGGCATGCAGGAGCGCGTGCGCGCCGTCGAGTTCGTGCTGTCGCGCCTCGGCGTCGCCGAGGCCGCGCGCGAGCCGGTCGCCGCCGTGCAGCGCTTCGTGAAGTCGGACGACAACGTGGTCGTCCTGCAGAAGCTCAAGGGCACGCACTGACCTCGCAGCGGCCCAAGAACGGCGGTCGCGTGCTGCTCGAGCGCCTCGAGGAGGGCGCCGAGCGTGCGCGCTACCGCGTGACCCTGTACCTGCCGGACGCCGAGCACGTCGCCGAGGCCGCGCTCGTGCGGGGCGAACGCACGACCGACTGGACGCCCTGGGCCCCCGCGGATCCACCCGCGTGGCTCGTGGCGTTCGCGCAGGCGTTCCTCGACGGGGTGCGCCGGGACGTGGCCAGGCAGCCCGCGGACGCGCCCGCGCGCTGGCCGCAGCGGCTCATGTACTGGCGCCCCGCGAAGTGACGTAAAGTCTTGCCGCCGGCGCGCGCGCCGGCGACGCGAACCACGACAAGGGGGACACCATGAAGATCGGAACGCTGGTGATGGGCATCGTGATCGGGCTCGGCGCGGGGGCCGCCGTGACGGCGTACGCGGAGAAGCAGCCACACATGGGCAAGGCGCTCGAGCACCTCGAGCACGCCAAAAACCAGCTCCAGAAGGCCGAGCACGACAAGGGCGGCCACCGCGCCAAGGCCGTGGGCCTCGTCGATCAGGCCATCACCGAGGTCAAGGCGGGCATCGCCTTCGACGACAAGAACCCGAAGAAGTAGCGAGCAGGAGAACGACCATGAAGCGGAACCTCGTCTGGCTCGCCGCGCTCGCGGCGCTCGGTTGTGTGGTGGGCTCGAGCATGGCGCGCACCGTCACGGCGGCCGCGCCGCCCAACCAGGGCATCGTCATCGGCGCCTTCGACGCCACGGAGACCAAGACCCCGAACGACTCGCCCACGCTCTACGTCACGATCACGACGCCCAAGGGCGAGCAGATCCAGGTCGAGATGGTCGACAAGGCGGCGCTCAAGTCGAGCTTCTGGATCGCGCTGCCGCCAGGAAAATACAAGTTCGACAAGGGCACCGCCGGGGGCAGCGCCGGGACCGCGCGCATGATCAAGGAGTGGGCGGACGCCAACGTCTACTTCGAGGTCAGGGCCGGCGAGACCACGTGCATCGGGACCGTCGCCGCGAAGCCCGCGGACAGCGCGGTCGAGGTCGTGCAAGGGGCGATGGGCACCTTCAAGGGCGGCTTCGGCGTCAAGGACGAGTGCGCCGAGACCACCAAGGCCTTCCAGGCGGCGGTGCCGGGCGTCGGCGGCGAGGTGAAGACCGACCTCGCGAAGCCCAAGCAGTAGCGGCGCGCATGCGCCTGCTCTACGGCGTCGTGGGGGAGGGGCTCGGTCACGCGACGCGGTCCGTCGTCGTGATCGAGCACCTGCTCGCCCGCGGTCACGAGGTGCGCGTCGTCGTATCCGGGAAGGCGCATGCGATGATGTCGGCCCGCTTCGGCAAGCGGGACGGCGTCCGCCTCGACGAGATCGCGGGCCTCGAGCTGGTCCTCGAGGGCAACGAGGTCGACAAGTCCGAGACCGCCTGGAAGAACCTCGAGTCGCTGCCGCACACCGTCAAGACGAACGTCGACGTCTACCGCCGCGTGGCCGAGGACGGCTTTGCACCCGAGGCGGTCGTCAGCGACTTCGAGTCGTGGGCCTTCCTCTATGGCCTGAACCACTTCCTGCCGGTCGTCAGCATCGACAACATGCAGGTCATCAACCGCTGCCGCCACGAGGGCGACGTCACGGGCGGCGGCAGCCTCGCGTTCCGCTTCACGAAGGCGTTCGTGAAGATGAAGCTCCCGGGCGCGTACCACTACCTCGTCACGAGCTTCTTCTTCCCGCCGGTGCGCAAGGCGCGCACGACGCTCGTGCCGCCGATCCTCCGGCCGGAGATCCTGGCCGCCAGGCGCGAGCGCGGCGAGCACGTGCTCGTCTACCAGAAGGCGACGGCCCTCGCCGGCGTCATGCCGCTCCTGCACAAGCTGCCGTTCGAGTTCCGACTCTACGGCGCGGGCAAGACCGGGCGCGAGGGCAACGTGCTCTGCCAGCCCTTCTCCGAGACCGGGTTCGTCGACGACCTGCGCACCGCGCGCGCCGTCATCGCGCCCGGCGGCTACTCGCTCATGGGCGAGGCGGTGCACCTGCGCGTGCCCATGCTCGCCATCCCGCTCGAGGGCCAGTACGAGCAGGAGCTCAACGCGCGCTACCTCGACAAGCTCGGCTACGGCCGCCGGGCCGACGTGCTCGACGAGGCGGCGATCGTGGCCTTCCTGGAGGGCCTCGACCGGCACGACGCGGCGCTCGCGACGTACACCCCGCGCGGCAACGACATGCTCTTCGGGTGCGTCGACGAGCTGCTCGCGCGCATCGCCGCGGGCGAGGGCAAGCCCGACCGCCTCGACGCGCCCGCGATGGGCAAGTGGTCCGAGGACTGACGCGCTGTCGCGTGCCGGCCGACATCGGCCCCTTTCGAGACCGCCTCCCAGGCCCCATGTTGTTCCTCGCCAGCGGCGCGGTTTCTCGCGCCGAGAGGAGGCCTACGGTGAGCGCGAACTTCGCAGGCAAGCACTCGGAGCACCAGCACCAGGCAGGCACGAAGTGCCCGAAGTGCGGCAAGGAGCAGGTCTTCTACCTCGGCACGAGCGTGCTCCACGGCAACCCGTACACGCCCGCCTCCGACACCGAGGTCGCGCACCACTACGGGTGCGACGCTTGCCAGCACGAGTACGACGAGTACGCGTAGCCCTCTCCCTGTGCGTCGCAGTGATGAGCGCCCACTCCGCTCGCACCTTGCGAACTCCTCGCAGCAGGAAGTCGCGGATGCCGCGCGCAGCCTTGATCTGGCCGAAGACCGGCTCGACGATCACCTTGCGACGCGAGTAGAGCGCGCGCCCGCGCTTGGTCGCGAGCTTTCGTGCCATGCGCTGCTTCGGCGTCAGGTCGGCTGGTGGTCGGCCGAACACCTGGATCGGCGGTTCGCCGTGCTTCTGCCGCCCTGTCGCGAGCAAGGGCTCCGTTCCATGCGCCTGCCCGAGTGTGATGTTCGACTCCGAAAAGTAGCCGCTGTCGGCGCTCGTGTGCGTCGGCGCCATGCCGCAGTTCTCGATCGTCCGCGCGAGCATCGGCGCGAAGTGCTCGGCGTCCGGCGGCTGATTCCAGACCTCCTGCGCCACGGATACCCACGCAGATCGGCTTCGTACTTGGCTCGAATCACGCTCAGGTCCAGAGCCTCGACCACGTCCATCAGGAAGTACGCGAGGTGGCTCTCGGGCAACCACTCGTGCGGCGAAGGAGGCAGCAGGTACATCTGCCGCGGCTCGTACGGTCG
>CAZQJC010000069.1:0-47748 GCA_964593795.1 uncultured Myxococcales bacterium
GCTCCGCCTCCCGACCCCGATCTACCTCACCGAGCCGGCCCAGCGGAGATCCGCATCCCTGCCGGCGCCCGACGGCTTGCCCATCACGCCCGCGGATCGGATCGGGCCCCTACTCCCGCATCAAGCGCGGCCGGTAACACTTCAGCAGCTCGCGCTCGGGCTCGCGTCGGCTGGCCTCGGCCAGGCGCTCCAGCGGTACGTCCTGCGCGTCGCGGGACACTTCGTGCCGGAGGAGCCTCGGCAGGCTGCACCGGTGGACGCGATCTCGCGCGAAGAGCTGCAACAGTCGCTCGCTGCGCTCGGCCAGCAGTACCAGCTGCGGGAGCAGGCGATCCGCGAGCAGCTCACCGCTCAGGCCAATCAGTACATCCAGCAGGCTCTCCAGCAGATCCAGGCCGCCCAGGCGGTACCTGTCGAGCCCGAGCCCGAGCCCCAGCCCGAAGAGGAGCCGCAGCCCCCTGCCCCGCCGCCCGCGCGTCGTCGACCGACGCCGACAAGCCGCGACGTGTTCGATCGGCAGCAGGATGTGATCGCGCTCCTCGAACCCTGGGAGGCGGATCGGTTCGTCGACCACTGGTCCTCGATGTCACGCGAGGGGCAGGAGCGCTCGGAGCGGTTCCTGCTCTCGCACACGCCCGAGGAAACGGTGAAGTTCCTGCGCGAGCACGTCCTCCGACCGCAGGATGCGCCGGCTCACGCGAACGGCGTCGCCCACGCGAACGGCGAGCCTCCCGCGAACGACGTCGATCACGCAGACGACGATGCCGCGTAGGCCCGAAGGGGAGCTGTCGCTCCTCGACGCGGCGCTCGCGGGGAACCCGAAGGCGTGGAGCGAGCTGGTCGTGCGGTTCGGCCCTGCCCTGCGTGCGCCCATCGAGGCGCTCGGCCTTCCACCCGATCAGGTCGGCGACGTGGTCTCCGAGGTATGGCTCCACCTGCTCGAAGACGACATGCGCCGGCTTCGCGCGTTCCGCGCCACGCACCGCGCCCCGTTCGCCAACTGGATCGCCACGGTTGCGGCGGAGGTCGCGCGGCAGCACGTCGCGCGCGAGGCGGGTGAGGCACGCCGCGAGGCGCCGAACGCACCGGAGGCGCCCGACGACGACACCGTGAGCCCGTACCTCACGGCGAAGGAAGCCGCGGCGTACCTCCACTACAAGTCGGCGAGCGGCGTGCGGACGGCGGTGATGCGCGGGGAGCTGCAGCCTTGCGGGGTCGGCCCGCGGGGTGTGCTGCTGTTCACGCGCGACGAGCTTGACGAGTTCATCCGGGCACGCGCATCGTCGAAGCGGAGACGGCCGGCGCGCTCGGCGAGGAGATCGCATGAAGCCGACGCGCTATCCGGGCATTTTCATGCTCGACAAGAACACCTATCGCATCCGCCTGCGGGTCGTCGATCCGAAGACGGGCAAGCTCAAGGAGGTGCTCCGCAACAGGAACTGCACGCTCAACGAGGCCGTCGCGCTCCAGACCGAGTGGCGACTCGATCTGGAAGGCGGCCCGCCGGAGGTCCGCGAACGGATCCACCTCCGGGACTACGCGCGCTCGTGGCTGCGCATCAGGCTGACCAGGCTCAAGCCATCGACCGCGAAACGCTACGCCGAGATCCTCGACCTGCACGTGCTCCCCGTCCTCGGCGACTACTGGATGGACGCGATCGCGCCCTCCGACATCAACGCGTTCGTGGTCGCGAAGTCCAAGACCCAGGCGCCACGCACGATCGGCAACTTCCTCCGCGTGCTCCGCGCGCTCTTCCGTGATGCCGTCGCCGAGCTGGATCTGCCCAGGGATCCGCTCTGCCGCATCAAGCCGCCACGAGCCAGCGGCTACACCGACGAGGCCCCGAACCTCCTCTCCGCCGACGAGCTGCGCAGGCTGCTCGAGCTCATGGAGCGGTCGTTTCCCGAGTGGTACGCGCTCACCCTCACGCTCGCGTACACGGGGCTCCGCTGGGGCGAAGCAACGGGCCTGCGCTGGTCCGACATCGACAAGGAGCGCGGCGTCATCGCGATCCGCCGCTCCAACTGGTTCGGCAACATCGTCGAGACCAAGACCGGCAAGACCCGCTCGGTCGCCCTACCCGACCAGCTCGCATCCGTCCTCGAAGCCCGTCGCATGACGCAGCTCAAGGACCAGGATCCCGCCCTGCAAGACGGCTGGATCTTCGCCACCGAGGAGGGCCGGCTCATCCGCGGCAGCACCCTGCGCAAGCCGCTGATGAAGGCCCTCAAGCAGGCCGGCATCAAGCACCACGTCAGCCCGCACGGTCTGCGGCGCACGTTCAACAACCTCTGCCGGCAGGTCACGACCGGCGAGGTGGTCCGCTCGATCACGGGTCACAGCACGGTCGCGATGACCGAGCACTACTCTCACGTGGGGATCGCGGAGAAGCGCGGAGCGATTTTGAAAGTCATCGGCCTGGTGGCCGAAAGTGGGTGATCAAGTGGGTGGTGCCGGGGTCAGCGGGCCACGGCCGCTGGGGAAAACTGAAGGATTCCGGGGAGGTCCCGCCCGGATTTGAACCGGGGTAAAAGGATTTGCAGTCCTCTGCCTCGCCTCTCGGCCACGGGACCAGAACGAGGAGGTGATCTAACGCAGGCCGGAAAACGGTGCAACTCGAATCGGTTGCGCGCCGCTGCGAGCTGGGCTAACTCTCGATCGATGCGGTCGCTCGCCCTCGCAACCCTCGCGCTGGCTGCATGCGGTGGGGGCGGCTCGACGGGCGGCCCGGCCACCGCCGATGGTCCCCGTGGGGACGCGCGGCCGCCGGATGCGCAGGGCTGCTCCCCCGGGCTCGACTGCGACGTGGCCTTGCCGCTGCCGGAGCACGGCTTCCAGATGCGCATCGGCCCCTTCGACGTGCCGCCCGGGACCGAGGTCCTGCGCTGCTTCTGGCGCAAGGTGCCCGAGGACATCGACGTGGTGAAGATCGAGCTCGCCTACAACCGCGGCAGCCATCACATCGATCTCTTCACCACCAGCTACCCGATGCCCGATGGCGACTTCGACTGCTCGCGGCCCGCCGAGTGGGGCAACTGGCCGAGCGAGGTCGCGCGGGGCCTGCCCGAGACGGCCACACCGCCGCGGATGGTCGTCGGCTTCCAGAACGAGTCGCTCGTCTGGCAGCTCCCCGACGGTGTCGGCTACAGGCTGAAGAAAGGCCAGCAGCTCCTCGTGCAGTCGCACTTCGCCAACGCGCGCTCGCAGCTCACGCCGACCGCGCGCGGCTACGACGTCGTGAACCTGCACGCCGCCGCCACACCCGTCGCGCAGCAGGCGGAGACGCTCTTCGACGAGGACACGGAGCTCAAGATCGGCCCGCTCGCGGCGTACGAGCGCGTGCGCTTCTGCGAGTTCCCGCAGCCGGTCAACCTCATCGGCCTCTTCGGCCACTTCCACTCTCGCGGCCGCAACTTCCGCGTGTTCGAGTGGGACCCGGTGACGAAGACGCAGGGCCGGCAGCTCTACGAGAACCAGCAGTGGGACGACCCGCCCTGGTACACGACCGCGAACTGGGGCGGCGCCCCCGAGGTGCGCGCCATCCGCATCGAGGCCGACTACGAGAACGACGAGGACCGCGAGATCGGCTGGGGCTTCCTCGTCAACCAGAACGAGCACTGCGAGACCTACGCGATGTACTACCCGAAGCTCGATCTGCTCGCGGGGTGCGTCTGCTACCACGACGGCGAGCAGCCCGAGTACATCGCGCACGGCCACCCCGAGCGCTGCGCGCGCTGACACGGTGGGCGAGCTGATTCACCTGATCCTCGCGGCGCTGCTGGTGGGCCCGACAGACCCGACGCGGGACGCGAGCCGCACGATCGTCAGCGACGTCGCGTGCGAGAGCGTCGCGCAGTGCTGGCTGGATGACGAGGGAAAGCCCATCGCGCGACCGAGGCGGCTCCGCGGCAAGCCCATCCCGCGCGGCGACTGCGGGCGGAACTTGAAGTGGCTACGGAACCGGCTGACGTGTCAGGAGCAGCGCTGCGCGGCGGTGCGGATCGGCGACAAGTGCTGAGGGGTTCCGGCGGCTGATCCGAGCCGAGCGCAGCGAGGCGCAAGGGCGTAGCGAGCGAAGCGAGCGAAGACGCAGGGAGGGGGGCCCGGTCGGGTCGCGCCGAAGGCGCGCAACGCAGCACTTGCCCATCTGGGGGAGGGGCAGTCGTGCCCGCTGCGCAGACCTCCAGGCAAGGGGTCTGCGACGGCACGACGTGCGCACGGCACGAGGCAGTAGGGGGTCGGCGGTGGCCGGCTTCCGAGCCGGCCACACGCTAGAACGTTCCGACGACGCCGACGCCCATCGAGCCGTCGGGGCCGACCGGCATCGGGACCACGCGGGCGCGGACCTTCTTGCGCGCGAGGTCCTCCTCGGTGCTCGTCACGTCCCACAGCGCGAGGGCCAGCATCGTCACGCCGCCGGCCGCGAGCCCCGTCAGCGCCGAGTCGCGATCGCGGTTCACGTCGGTCTCCGACACCGAGCTGCGCTTGACGAAGTACACCGCCGAGAACGCCGCGCCCGACAGGCCGATGCGGAGGCCGAGGTGCATCGCGCTGCCGGAGAAGTCGCCGCCTGAGAGGCGCCCGATCGTCGGCGCGAGCAGCAGGCCGAAGCCGCCGAAGCCCGCCGCCACCCAGCGCGTGTTCTCGCCAAACGCCAGCGCCGAGCCGATCGCGAGCGAGCCGCCCATCAGCCCCGCCGACAGGCCCGCGTGCCAGCTCTCCTCGCCGTCGTCCGGCGCGTGCGACGGCGCGCGCTTGGTCACCACGTTGAAGTCGCCAGGCATGTGACCGCCACGCGCGAGGGGCTCGGCCACCTCGGGGGGCTTCGGACGCTCGCTGTCCTCGTCCGCGCGGGCCGTATTAACGCACACAGAAAGAGCAACGCAGGACACGAGGCACTTCATTGAAAACCGCATGGTTGGGTAATGAGCAGTTGCCGTGCCAGTGGGCGCGGAGCCACTTTCCACGGAGTTCCCCGGGTCACGTGGGAGAAAAACCCACAGATTGCCGTCAGCTTCCCGTCACGGGTCACCACCCACCGCCACCGCTCCGCACGCCGGCTGGCGCCCCGTGCAGCCTGGGGCCCCACCCCCGTGGCATGCCAGGCGCCATGTGGAAAACCCTGCGTGTGGCCCGGTGCCGGGGCGGCTACTCGAAGCGCAGCGCTTCGATCGGATCGAGCTGCGAGGCCTTCCGCGCGGGGTACAGACCGAACACGATCCCGACCAGCGCCGAGAAGCCCACTGCGATGAAGATGATGTCGGTCCGCACGAGCATCGGCCACTTGAACGCAGCCGCCAGCCGCGACGCGCCGAAGAGGCCCAGCGCCACGCCGATCAGCCCTCCGGCGACCGAGAGCGTCAGGGCCTCGACGAGGAACTGCGCCATGATGTGGTGGCCCTTGGCGCCGACGGCCATGCGCACGCCGATCTCGCGCGTCCGCTCCGTCACGCTGACCAGCATGATGTTCATGATGCCGATGCCGCCCACGAGCAGCGACACGGCCGCGATGCTCGCGAGCAGCGTCGTCAGCGTCTTCGTGCCCTCGGTCTGCGCGCTGGCCATCTCGGTGAGGTTGCGCAGGAAGAAGTCGTCCTCCTGGCCTGGCTGGATGCGGTGGCGATCGCGCAAGAGGTTCGTCACCTGCTGCTCCGCGCGCGGCAGCTCGCCGAGGCTGTGCGCGCCGATGAAGATCATGCCGCCGAGGTAGTTCTTCAGGCCCCCCTGGATCTTCGCGAGGAACGTGCTGGACGGGACGTAGACGCCGTCGTCGTAGTCCTGACCCATCGGCGACTGGCCCTTCTTCTCCATCACCGCGACCACCTGGAACGGCACGTTCTTGATGCGCACGTACTGCCCCACCGGATCGGCCGACGCGCCGAACAGCTTGTCCACCACCGTCGCGCCGAGGATGACGACCTTCGCGCCCGCCTCCACCTCGACCTCGGAGAAGCGCGCGCCGCGCGCCATGCGCCAGTTGCGGATGTCGAAGTACTCGGGGGTCGTCCCGTAGATCTGCGTGCCCCAGTTCTGCTCGTCGCTCGCGACCTGGCCGCCGGTGCGCAGGACGGGCGCCGCGAGCCGCACCGAGGACGCCTCCGAGCGGATCGCCTTGAGGTCGTCCCAGGTCAGCGTCGGCTGCGAGCCGAACCCGCCGCGCGCGCCGCCGCCGGAGGTCGAGCCGCTCATCAGGATGAGCAGGTTCGAGCCCATCGACGAGAACGCGGCCTCGACCTGCGCCTTGGCGCCCTCGCCGATCGCGACCATCGCGATCACCGCGCCGACGCCGATGATGATGCCGAGCGTCGTGAGCAGCGAGCGCATCTTGTTGCGCCAGAGCGCGCGCACCGCGATCCGCAGCGTCGAGAACGGGTTCATGCGTGCGCTCCCCGCGCGAGCTCCTCGACCGGATCCTCGGGCGGCACGACGGCGCGCTCGGGTGTCTGCTTGCGGTCCGAGACCACGCGGCCGTCCTTGACCACGATGACACGGCTCGCGTAGGCGGCGATGTCGGGCTCGTGCGTCACGAGCACCACCGTGATGCCGGACCGGCCGAGATCCTGGAACAGCGCCATCACCTCGATGCTCGTGCGCGAGTCGAGGTTGCCGGTCGGCTCGTCCGCGAGCAGCACCTTCGGGCGATTGACCAGCGCGCGCGCGATGGCCACGCGCTGCTGCTGGCCGCCCGAGAGCTGGCTCGGCTTGTGATCGAGCCGGTCCCCGAGGCCCACGAGCGAGAGTGCGTCCGTGGCCCGCGCGATGCGCTCGCGCGTCTTGATGCCCGAGTACAGCAGCGGCAGCTCGACGTTCTCGAGCGCGCTCGTGCGCGAGAGCAGGTTGAAGCTCTGGAAGACGAAGCCGATCGTGCGGTTCCGGACGTCGGCGAGCTCGTCGCGCGACAGGCGTGACACCTCGCGCCCGTCGAGGAGATAGCGCCCCGACGTCGGACGATCGAGGCAGCCGATGGTGTTCATGAGCGTCGACTTGCCCGAGCCCGAGGTGCCCATGATCGCGACGAAGTCGCCGGCGTCGATGTCGAGCGTCACGCCGCGCAGCGCGCGCACCTCCACGTCGCCCATCTTGTAGACGCGGGTGATGTCCTGGAGGTCGATGACGCTCACTGGCTCCGCCCTAGAACATGCGACGGAACGGCGGCTGACCGCCCGGGGCGCTGGGCGCCGCGCCCGGAGTGCTCGCGTCGGTGACGACGAGGTCGCCCTCCTTGACCGCGCCGCCGACGATCTCGGTGGTCGCGCCGTCGGTGACGCCGGTCTTGACCTCGACCGCCTCGGGCGTCGTCGCCCCGGGGCGCATCACGTACACCTGCTTCTTCACGTCGGCCCCGTGGGGCGGCCGCTTGCCGTAGGGCGGCCTGCCCGACGGCATCCCACCCGGCATCGCGGTCGCGCCGCCCGCGCCCGCCGTGGCGGTCGCGCCACCCGCGCCGCCCGCGCCGCTCACGCCGCCCGCGCCGCCCGCGCCCGCCCTTGCGGCGAGCATGTCGGGGCTCGGGCGGAAGCGCAGCGCCGCGTTCGGCACGCGCAGGACCGACTCGCGCTCCGCGTACACGAACGTCACGTTCGACGTCATGCCGGGCTTGAGCTTGAGCTCGGGGTTCTCGACGTCGATGACCGCGTCGTAGGTGACGACGTTCTGCACGGTCTGCGGGGCGTTGCGGATCTGGCGGACCTTGCCCGCGAACTTCTCGCCCGGATAGGCGTCGACGGTGAAGGTCACCGACATGCCCGACTTGAGCTTGCCCACGTCGGCCTCCGCGACGCTCGTGTCGACCTGCATCTTGCGCAGGTCCTCGGCGATCGTGAAGAGCGTGGGCGCCTGCAGCGACGCCGCGACGGTCTGACCCACGTCCACGGAGCGCGAGATGACCACGCCGTCGATGGGCGAGACGATGGTCGTGTACGCGAGGTTGATCTCGGCCTGGTGCAGGGCGGCCTTGGCCTGCTGGAGCACGCCGTTCTGCGCGACGACCTGCGCCTTCGCGGCCTGCAGCGTGCTGTACGCGGTGTCGAGCTCCTGCTGCGGCGCGAGCTTCTGGTCCGCGAGGGCCTTCGTCCGGTCGTGGACCTTCTGCGCGTCGTCGACGGCCACCTTGAAGCGCTCGAGGTTGCCGAGCGCCGCGGCGTGGTTGGCGCGCGCCTGCTCGACGGTCGCGCGGAAGAGCTGCGGATCGATCTTCGCGATGACCTCGCCCTTCTTCACGCGGCTGTTGAAGTCGGCGTGCAGGCTCGCGATGCGCCCCGAGACCACGCTGCCGACCTGCACGGTGACGAGCGCCGAGAGCGTACCGGTCGCCGTCACGCGGGCGGAGATGCGGCCGCGCTCGACGCGCGCGGTCTCGAACGTCGTGGGGGCCTGCTTCTTGGCGCCGCCGAAGCGGATCCAGCCGGCCACGCCGAGGCCCACCACGACCACGGCGGCACCGACCTTGGTCCAACGCTTCATGCGGCGAAACGTATCCGGATGCGGGCCAAATACAAGCCGAAGTCATGCGAAACGGTGGGGCGTCGTGCCCCGGACAGGTAGACCGACCAGGTGGGGCCGATCAGCCCTCGAGCTGACGCGGCGCGGCGAGACCCGCGGCCACCTGGCGGGCGTGCTGCACCGCCTCCGCGAGGCCCGGCGTCGTCTCGAGCGTGGCCAGGCCCGCGTCGTCGAACCAGCCCGCGTCGGCCGCGTCGTCGCCCGCCGCGAGCGCGCCGCCAGTCCTGCGCGCCAGGAAGTCGAGGATGACGTAGTGGAAGCCCGGCACGATGCGCTCGAGCCACAGCGCCAGCGGGCCCGCCTCGACCTCGAGCCCGGTCTCCTCGCGCACCTCGCGCGCGACGGCCGCGCCCAGCGTCTCGCCGGCGGCGACCTTGCCGCCCGGGATGCTCCAGCGACCCGCGTGGGGTGGCCGGGCGCGGCGGATGAGCAGCACGCGGCCGCGCTCGTCGAACACGATGCCGCCCACCGCCACCGTCGGCCGCGCGTCGGCGGTCATCCGAGCGCGCGCTGCGCGGTGATGCGGCGGACGAGCTCGTCGCGGTCCGCGGGGTGGACCATGCGCACGGCGACCAGCGACTTGCGCGTACCGCCCGGCGGCGCGTGCCAGAGCTTGCCGCCCTCGACGAGCAGCTCCGAGAGCCCACCGAACGTGTGCCGCTTGAGCGTCATCCCGAGCAGGTTCTTCACCTCGATCTCGCGCTCGTGCACGACGTAGATGGCCGAGCGCAGGTACTGCACGCCGATGAAGAGCTGCATCGCGCCGAGGAAGATGAGCATCGGCTTGCCGAGGAAGAGCCCGGTGCCGAGGATGAAGAGCGACACGGGCAGGAAGAAGTACGCGAACGCGGGGTGGAACCGCACGCGGAGCGGCGTCATGGGCCGGCATGATAAAGAGATCGCGTGACGCCTGGGGCATCGATCGAGATCGGCGTGCTGGACGCCTGGGACGAGACGCCCTCGCTGCGCGGCCTGCGGGTCGAGCTCGGCGAGGCGGCCGCACGCCACCGCGCGCCCGGGCAGGTGCTCAAGCTCCGGCACGGCACCGCCGAGGGCTACTTCGCGCTCGCGAGCGCGCCTGGCGAGCCCGCGGAGCTGCTGATCTCGCGCGGCACAGCGCTCGGCGACGCGCTGGTGGAGGCCGCGGTGGCCGGCGCACGCCTCGGCGCGACGGAGCCCTTCGGCCCGGGTTTTCCGCTGGATCAGGCGGTCGGACAGGACCTCCTCCTGCTCGCGACCGGCTCGGGCGTCGCGCCGATCCGCGCCGTCCTGCGGCACGTGCGCGCCCACCGCGCCGGCTTCGGGCGCGTCGCCGGGTTCTACGGCGCCCGCGCCCCGGGCGACCACGCCTACGCCACGGAGCTCGAGGCGGAGCTCACGCTCGTGTGCTCGCAGCCGCCCGAGGCGTTCGTGGGCGCGCGCGGGTACGTGCAGGATCTCGCGGTGCAGCGGGCGCTCGGCGGGTTGCGGCCGGAGGCGACCGTCGCGTTCCTGTGCGGCAGCCGCGCGATGGTGGCCGACGCGCGCGCCAAGCTCGCCACCGTCGGCCTGCCCGCCGAGCGGACGTTCCTCAACTTCTGACGCTCCACGCAACTACGCGCGCGGGACGCCGATACCCCTGGCAACCCAGGAGGTCATCCCATGCACGTGAGCAGGAACGAGGGCCCGGACGCGACGGAGCTCTACGCGGTCGACGACAACCACCAGTATCGCCTGCCGAGGCTGCCAGAGCGGGCGCCGTCGGGGCCCGCGCTCCTCGCGCTGGCCCACCGCGAGCTCCACCGCTACCCGCGCTTCGGTGACGCCGAGCGGCGCTTCGTGCAGGGCGGCGACCCGCGGCTCCGGCAGGTGCTGGGGCAGCTCTCGCCCGGCGAGCTCGAGGCGACGCTGCACGAGCACTACGGGCAGCGCGGGCTCGGCGCGCGGATCGAGCGCGCGACCGACGGGATCCTGCGCGCGATGATGGCGGACGTCGCGCTGCCGAGGCTGGCGCGGCTCGCGGCGCGCACCACCGACGCGGAGTCGCTGGCGCGCATCGACGCGCGCTTCGCGGCGCTGTCGCGGCACGACGTCACACCGGGCGCGTTGCCCGAGCTGGCGGACGAGGCGCGGGCCAAGGCGGGGCTCGGCTGGGCGGGACCAGCGCGCGGCGCCTCGACGAGCGCCGAGCTGATCTCCGACGCGCCCGTTCCGCTGCACTACCTCCAGCAGGTGGGGCTCGAGGCGGAGCGCGGCTACGCGCACATGGCCCTGGGGCTCGCCGACGGCCCCGCGGGCTTCGCGTGGGCCGGCCATGCGTTCATCGGGGAACACGCCGCCCTGCCCTGCGTCGTCGGTGAGAGGGCCGCCGAGCTCATGTCGTGGGCCAAGACGGGCGTCAAGCTCACGCTGGCGTTCGACCTCGCGAAGAAGCTGCACTCCCTCAATCCGGTGGCCAGCTTCGTCGGCAAGGAGGCAGCCGACCGCTTCGTGGATGGGGTGGCCAGGCACGACCTGGAGAAGGCCGTGCGCAGCGATCCCGCGGCCATCGATCACGACGCCGGGCTGCGGCCGACCCGGCCGCTGACGCTCGGGAAGCTCGACGCCGAGTGGTCGGACCTCTGCAAGCCGCTGCGCGCCCAGCTCAGGTGACCCGTGAGCGATCAGATCGAGACCAGGATCCCGCCGCCCTCGCAGGTCATCACGCTCGAGCTGCCGCGCGTCGAAGCGAGCCCGCCGTGGGAGGACACGCAGCCGCTCGGCGACACCGCGCTCGCAATGCGGATGCGGTACGCGCCCGCCGAGGCCGCGCTCCGGGCGGTCGGAGGCAAGAGCGGCCTTCCCTTCGAGCTCCTGATCGTCGCGCTCCTGGCGATCTTCTTTGCGCTCTACCCGCTGGCGCGAGGCTATCCGAGCCTCCCGATCACGAACGCGTGCATGATCGCGCTCTCGATGCTCCTCGTGCGAACGCCCGTGCTGTGGGCGGCGCGGCACGCGAGCCCGCGGCTCCCGACGCTCCTCGGCGGCGCGTGCGTCGCGGGGATCTTGTGGGGCTACGTGCTCTGGACCCTCACCGACCAGGGTCAGTGGATGATCGTCCCGGCCAGCCTGGCCGCCCGGAACCTCCAGCAACTGGCGTGGTTCGCGTTCTCGCCGGGCGGGCGCGTGCTCTTCTCGCCCGCGTACCAGGAGGCCATCGCCGCGACGCCCGACTTCGTCCTGCCGGCGCCGCTCCGGTGGACCGCGCGGCGCTGGAACGTCTTCTCGCGCCGGTCATGATGGCGGCGCGCCGCCCTTCCTAGGGCCCCCTCGGTCGTGCTATCCGCGGCGCATGGAGCTCGCCATCCGTCGCGCCATCGTCAGCGTCTCCGACACCACGAACATCGAGGTCCTCGCGGCCGCGCTCGGCAAGCACGGCATCCACGTGCTCGCGACGAGCGGCACCGCCAAGGCCCTGGCCAAGCACGGCGTGCAGAGCCAGCAGATCGGCGAGTACACCGGCCAGCCGGAGATCCTCGACGGACGCGTCAAGACGCTGCATCCGAAGATCGCCGGGGGCCTCCTGCAGCGGCCCACCGACGAGCACCGCCGCGAGGCCGAGGCCCACGGGATCCCGCCGATCGACCTCGTGGTCGTGAACCTCTACCCGTTCCAGCGGACCATCGCCAAGGCCGGCGTCAGCTTCGAGGAGGCCATCGAGAACATCGACATCGGCGGGCCGACGATGATCCGCGCGTCCGCGAAGAACCACGAGCGCGTCGCGGTGGTGGTCGATCCCGCGGACTACGGGGCGCTCGCGGCGGAGCTCGACCTGCGCTCCGGCAAGCTGTCCGCGGCGACGCGGCTCGGCCTCGCGCGCAAGGCCTTCGGCCTGACGGCCTCGTACGACCGCGCGATCGCCGCGTGGCTCGAGGCGCAGGTCGAGGACAACGTGCCCTTCCCCGCCACGCTGCGCGTCGAGGGGATCCGCCGCGACAAGCCGCTCCGTTACGGCGAGAACCCCCACCAGCGCTCGGCCGTGTACCGCGACCTGCAGGCGCCGGCCGAGGCGTCGGTCGCGTTCGCCGAGGTGCTCGGGGGCAAGGAGCTCTCCTACAACAACCTCCTCGACCTCGAGGCCGCGCTCGAGTGCGTCAAGGAGTTCGACGAGGCCGCCGCGGTGGTGGTCAAGCACGGCAACCCGTGCGGCGTCGCGATCTCGCAGCAGGGCATCGTCGATGCGTACCGGCGCGCCAGGGAGACGGACCCGGTCGCGGCCTTCGGCGGCATCGTCGCCCTCAACCGCGAGGTCGACGAGGCGGCGGCGCAGGTGCTCGCGGAGACCTTCCTCGAGTGCGTGATCGCGCCCGGGTTCGACGCGGCGGCGCGGGAGATCCTGAAGCCCAAGACGGCGCTGCGGCTGCTCGCGTGCAGCCGGCACATGGCGCCCGTCGAGCGCGCGCAGTCGCTGTCGGTGCGGTCGATCGTGGGTGGGCTCCTCGTGCAGGATCGCGACCTCGGGCGCGCGGAGCTTTCCGCGGGGCGCGTGGTCTCGAAGCGCAACCCGAGCCCGACGGAGCTCTGGGCGCTCTCGTTCGCGTGGCGCGTGTGCAAGCACGTCAAGTCGAACGCGATCGTCTTCGCCACCGACACCCACACCGTGGGCGTCGGCGCGGGGCAGATGTCACGCGTCGACTCGGTCAAGCTCGCCGCGGCCAAGGCGCAGCGCCCCACGCGCGGCACCGTGATGGCCTCGGACGCGTTCTTCCCGTTCCGCGACGGCATCGACGAGGCGGCGAAGGCCGGCATCACCGCGGTGGTGCACCCGGGCGGCTCGAAGCGCGACGACGAGATCATCGCCGCCGCCGACGAGCACGGCATGGCGATGATCCTGACGGGCATGCGGCACTTCAGACACTGAGGCTTCAGGCTTCAGGCTTCAGGCTTCAGGCTTCAGGCTTCAGCCGGAACCGAATCCGGCGTCTGGGCGGGCCGCCTGGAGGATCAGGCCAGGGGATCGCGGTAGACGTCGTCCACCACGAGGGTGCACCCGACGGCGGCCAGCGCCGCCGAGTCGCCAGCGCGAAACGAGCTGGTGGTCCACCCCGACGGCGTGCGGGAGCAGACGTCGATGCGAACCGCGTCGTGCGCGATGAGGACCACGTGCTCGACCGTCGGGATGCGCTGGTAGTCGGCGAGCTTGTCCGTGCGATCGTAGTCGACGGTGCTGGGGCTCGTGACCTCCACGAGGACCGTCGGATTCAGGAGGGCATTGGCGTCTTCGGCCGCAGCCTCGAGCCGCCCGCAAGCGACGCTCGCGTCGGGGTAATACGCGTTGCCGCTGGCACGGACCAGCACGCGGGCGTTCGAATCGAGGACGACGCAGCGCCTGCCGGCCAGCTGTCCGGAGAGCGACGCGATGACCGCGGAGATCAGCCTGGCGTGCTCGAGCGTGCCGCCGGCCATCGCGAGGATGAGGCCTCCCACGAACTCGTGGCGCGCATGCACCTCGGTCTCGTAGCGAAGGTACTCCGCGTACGAGTAGCGAAGGAGCGGCGCTGCGGACGACATCGTCATCAGCCTAGCAGAGGGAGGATTCGTCGGCAGTCACCCCACGACGAAGTTCACGAGGCGCTTGGCGACGAAGACGGTCTTGCGGATGGTCTTGCCCGCGAGGTGCTGCGCCACGTTGGCGTCGGCGCGGGCGCGCTCGACCACCACGGCCTCCTCGGTGGCCGGCTCGATCTCGAGCGTGCCGCGCAGCTTGCCGTTGACCTGAAGCGCGTACGTCACGAGCTCGCTCGTGGCGAGCGCCGGGTCGAACGCGGGCCAGGGCTGCGTCGCGAGCGGACCGGGGAGCGCGAGCTCGCTCCAGAGCTCCTCGGCCAAGTGCGGCGCGAACGGCGAGAGGCACGCGGCGAGGAACGTGAGCGACTCCTTCATCGCGGAGCGGTCCTCGTCGGTCGTCACCTCGGCGCCGGTCAGCGTGTTGACGAGCTCCATGAGCGCCGCGATGGCGGTGTTGAACTGAAAGCGCTCGAGCGTGTCGTGCGAGACCTTCTTGAGCGTCGCGTGCGCCTTGCGCCGGAGCGCGCCGCCGCCGCTGGCCGGGCCCGCGCCGCGCACGGCCTCCGCGTGCTTCTCGAACAGGCGTCCCACGCGCTGCAGAAACCGGCTCGCGCCCTCGATGCCCTCGACCTTCCAGTCGAAGCCGTTCTCGGCCGGCGCGGCGAAGAGCACGTAGACGCGCAGCGTGTCGGCGCCGTACTTCTCGACGAGCGCGTCGGGCTCGACGCCGTTCATCTTGCTCTTCGACATGGCGACGCTAGGGCCGACCTCGACCGCCTCGCCGCAGCCCACGTGCGTTCCCGTCGCTGCGTCGCGCTGTTCGGGCGGAATCCACCCGTGCTTGCCGCACCTCGCGGTCTCGCGGCACACCATGCCCTGCGTGAGCAACCGACCGAAGGGCTCGGCGAAGTCGAGGTAGCCGAGGTCGCGCAGCACGCGCGTGTAGAAGCGCGAGTAGAGCAGGTGCAGGATCGCGTGCTCGACGCCGCCGATGTACTGGCTGACGGGCATGAAGCGCGCGAGCGTCGCCCTGTCGAAGATCGCGCGATCGTTGCGCGCGTCGCAGAAGCGCAGGAAGTACCAGGACGAGTTGACGAACGTGTCCATCGTGTCCGTCTCGCGCCGGCCCGGCCGCCCGTCGGGCAGCGTGGCCTTGCCGAACGTCGGGTGCTGCGCGAGCGGAGACTCGCCCTTGCCCGTGAACTCGACGTCGTCGGGCAGCTCGACCGGCAGGCGGTCCAGACGCTCGCCGTGGGGCTTGCCGTCCTCGTCGTAGATGACGGGGATGGGCGTGCCCCAGTAGCGCTGGCGCGAGATCAGCCAGTCGCGCAGGCGATACGTCACGCGCGGCGTGCCGAGGCCGCGCTCGGCGAGGAGCGCCGTGACCTTCTTCTTGCCCTCCTCGCTCGGCGTCCCGTCGAACGGCCCCGAGCGGGCCATCGTGCCCGCCTCGGCGTACGCCTCGGTCATCTTCGCGGCGTCGAGCGCGCCCCCGGGCGGCTCGATCACCACGCGAACCGGGAGCCCGAGCTTCCGCGCGAGCTGGAAGTCGCGCTCGTCGTGCGCCGGCACGGCCATGACGGCGCCGGTGCCGTACTCGGCGAGCACGAAGTTCGCCACGTAGATGGGCACCTGCTCGCCCGTCAGCGGGTGCTTGCAGAACTTCCCGGTGGGCACGCCCTCCTTCTCGAAGTCCTCGCCCTCGCGGCGGCCGCGCCACTCGAGCTTGACCTTGTCGCAGAAGGCT
The DNA here is from genome assembly GCA_964593795.1 of uncultured Myxococcales bacterium. Lineage (GTDB taxonomy): Bacteria > Myxococcota_A > Polyangia > JAHFDS01 > JAHFDS01 > JAHFDS01. The sequence continues at coordinate 15,776 of CAZQJC010000069.1, forward strand.
CGCAGCGCGGGGTCGTGCTCCGCCAGCGCGCGCGCGATGGGGTGCTCGCCCGCGATCGACATGAAGGTCACGCCGTAGAGCGTGTCGGGGCGCGTCGTGAAGACCGTGATCGCGTCCTGCCCCGCGATCGGCGCCTCGAGCGGGAAGCGGATCTCCGCGCCCTCGCTCTTGCCGATCCAGTTGCGCTGCATCGCGAGCACCTTGTCGGGCCACTTGCCCGCGAGCTCGTCGAGCCCGGTCAGGAGCTCCTCGGCGTAGTCGGTGATCTTGAGGAACCACTGCTCGAGCGCGCGCTTGCCCACGATGCTCGAGCAGCGCCAGCACTTGCCGTCCTCGACCTGCTCGTTGGCGAGCACGGTGGCGCAGGACGGGCACCAGTTGACCTCGGAGCCGCGGCGGTACGCGAGGCCCCGCTCGAGCATCTTGACGAAGACCTCCTGCTCCCAGCGGTAGTAGCTGGCGTCGCAGGTGGCGAGCTCGCGGCCCCACTCGTAGGAGAAGCCGAGGCGCTTGAGCTGCGTGCGCATGAAGTCGATGTTCGAGCGCGTCCACTTGCCCGGGTGCAGGTTCGCCTTGATCGCGGCGTTCTCCGCGGGCATGCCGAACGCGTCCCAGCCCATCGGGTAGAGCACGTCGAAGCCCTGCATGCGCTTGGTGCGCGCGACGACGTCGCCGAGCGAGAAGTTGCGCACGTGGCCCATGTGGATGCGCCCCGAGGGATACGGGAACATCTCGAGGACGTAGTACTTGGGCCGCTCGCTCGCGGGATCCGCGCGGAAGATCCCGAGCTCCTCCCAGCGCCGCTGCCACTTCGGCTCGAGGGTCCCCGGATCGTAACGGTTCGGCTTGTCTGCTTCGGCCATGTCGGGCCGACTATACACAGCCGATCTCGCGATGGCGCGCCCGCGTCAGATCACCGCGTGCGCTCGCCGCGGCCCTCGACCACGAGGTCGTCGGGCGTCATGTGCGTGCGGTCGGGCCCCGCGGAGACCACCTCGTAGTGCGGCCCCTGCGTGCGCAGCATGAGCGGCGTGTCCCAGGCGTCGAGGCGCGAGTCGCCGCCGGGCTTCTTCAAGGTCTCGTCGATGAACTCGCCGAAGTCCTCGGGGAAGCGCCCGCTCGAGGCGTACTCGGACTCGAGGGCGCTCGCCACGCGGTGCAGGTCCACCCGCGTCAGGCCCGAGCGCACCCAGTCGCGCACGTCGTCGTAGAGCGAGAGCGCGCTCGCGGTGCCCGATCGGAAGGCATAGAGCAGGAACAGGATCGGGAGCACCTTGACGACGAGGCGCATCACGAGCGGCGCGCTCCCAGCGACTCGACCGCCTCGCCGAAGCGGAAGCTCGCCTCGACCGCCGCCTGGAAGTCCGCCGCCGACAGCTCGAGGAGGTGCGAGGCGGTCGTCGTCGTGACGGTCGCCGTGCGCGGCACCCGCGAGAGGAGCGCGACCTCGCCGAAGCAGTCGCCGGGGCCGAGCGTCGCCACGGGCTCGCCGCCGCGGGTCACCTGCGCCGCCCCCTCGAGCACGACGTAGAAGCGGTCGCCGGGGTCGCCCTCTCGCACCACGACCTCGCCGGCCGCCGTCAGGCGCGGCGCGAGCTGCAGCGACAGGCGCGCCAGCGCATCGGGGGGGAAGTCGGCGAAGAACGGCAGCCGGGCCAGGAACTGCGTCTCGCGCAGGAGCTCGGTGACCTCGCTCTTCGGCAGGCCCTGGGCGGCGAGCGCCTCCTCGAACGCGGCGCGGCCGACGCGCAGGCACACGAGCGGCTCCTGCGCGCGGACGGTCGCGGTGCGCGCGCCGCCCTGGGCGAGCGCCACCTCGCCGAACGAGTCGCCGGCGTCGAGCACGGCCACGCGGCGCTCGTAGCCGGTCGCGTCCTCGACCAGCACCTCGGCGCGGCCCCGGCGCAGCACGAAGAACGCGTCGGCTGCCTCGCCCTGCGCCACCATGCGCTGGCCGCGCGCGTAGCGCACGACCTCCGTGGCGCGCGCGAGGGCTTCCTTCGCCTCCGGCGAGAGGCGCGCGAAGAGTGGGAGCCGGGCCAGCTCCGCCGCGGTCGCCCGGGCCTCGTCGCGCGCCAGCGGCGGACGCGCCACTCGGCGGCGGCGCAGCGCGCCCGTCACGATCCACAGCGGCACCGGCAGGAGCGAAAGGACGATGGCGAAGAGCGCCGCGGCGACGAGCGCGACCAGCGCCGCCACCGCCGCGACGCGCAGCGCGTCGGCCACCGCAGGCGAGACCGCGATCGGCAGGAGCACCTTGCCGACCAGGGCGCGCATCGCGAGGCGCTCGAGCGCCAGCACGCCGACCAGCCACAGCCCCGTGGCGACGGCGGCGAGCGCGAAGAAGCGCTCCTCGGCGAGGCTCGGCGCGATGCCGCGGCGGGCGCGATCGCGGTCGAACAGGCCGGAGAGGATGCCGCGCGCGAGGTAGCTGCGGAGGCGCGGACCGAGCGCGTCGACGGGCGCGAGATCGACGACGAGCCGCCCGGCGTCGCCGCCGAGGAGCGGGCAGAGCGCGAGCGCACCGGCCACGGCGGCCGCGAGGGCCGCCAGGTCGAGGCCCAGGGCCGCAGCGTGCCAGCCGGCGCGATCGACCGCGCTCGCAGCCGCGAGGAGCGCACCGAGGCCGAAGATCGAGCCCGCGAGCCCCGCCGCGTCGAGGAACCGCCGCCCGCGACGGCCGGCGCGCAGGCCATCACGCGCGTCGGCAAACGGAGCGAGGAGCCCCCAGGCGAGCCGGAGCCCGGCCGTCCGCACGCCCGCCCCGAGCGCGACGGCCGTGGACGCGCGCACGAGATCCCGCAGCCCGAGCGCGAGCCCGAGCGCAACATATGCGCATACCAGGATGAGTCCCGCGGGGGCGCCGCGCAGCGCGGTCTCCCGCGGAAGGGGCGCGTGCGCGAGCCAGCCCGCCGCCGCGAGGCCGACGCCGGCGAGGCCCGCGAAGGCCACGGCCGCCGCCGGACCGAGCGCGCGCACCGGGCGCAGGAGCGCGCCGAGCAGGCGGGCCAGGCCCGGCACCGGCAGCACCCACCGCGGGCCGTCGCCCTTGGGCGCGGGCAAGCCCGCTGCCGCCATCGCCTCCGCGTCCCCTCGCAGCAGGCCCGCCGCCGCGAGGTCTCCCACGAGCGCCACCAGCCGCCCGAGGCCCGGGCTGCCCTGTCCTTCCGCGCACCCGCGCGCGACCTCGGCGAGCGAGCGCCGGCCATCGAGCGCGTCCACGAGCGGCACATCCGCGGCGGCGAGCTCGACGTACGCGCCGCGCGCCCTGTCGCACAGCACGACGCCACCGCCGACCTGCGTCGCGCGCTCCACACCTGGTGCGAGCGAGACGACCAGCCCCTCCAGCCACGCCATCTGCTGATCTTAGGGGCTCGGGGCGTCCGGGGGCCACGACAGTTGACCGCCTCTCGCCTCCGTCGGACGATCGTGGCGTGGCGGGTGAGGAGCGGCGGATCCACACGCGGATCGAGACCGATCTCGCGTGCGTGGTGCGGAACGAGGACGGCGCGTTCGAGGCGCGGCTGCGGGATCTCTCGCGGGGCGGCGCGTCGATCGTCGGCCCGCCCGCCGTCGGCCAGGTCGGCGCGGCCGTCGAGCTCGAGATGGAGCTCCCGGGCTTCCCCGAGTCGGTCGGCGTGCTCACCGAGATCATCCGGGTCAGCCCCGCGCCGCCGCTCGTGCGGTTCGGCCTGCGCTTCGTCCTCGTCGAGCCGCGCCAGCGCGATCACCTCGGGCACTTCCTCGAGGCGCTGATCGAGCGCAAGGGCGCCGGCGGCCGCGTCCACCCGCGCGTCTACCCGCACCTCGAGGTCGTCTGCACCACCGCCGCGCAGACACGCGCGATGATGGACAATGTCTCGCGCGGCGGCCTCGCCCTCGAGTGCGACATGCCGCTCGTCCTCGACGAGCAGGTCACCATCGGCGTGCACCTCGGCGACGACGCCGCGCACCTCGAGCTCCGCGGCCACGTCGTGCACGTGCGCTCCCTCGGCGGGCCCGGCGAGCACCGCTTCCACGCGGGCATCCGCTTCTCGCCGCTGTCGGGCAGCGAGGAGGCCGCGCTCCGCGACCTCATGGCCGCGCTGCTCGCCGGCAAGCGTTGACCTCCTTCGCGCTACGCGCGCCGTTGACCTCCTTCGCGCTACGCGCTACGCCACCCGCCACCATGCAAGTCATCCGCATCGCCGAGGCGCTCACCGGAGAGGTCCCCGTCGGCAGCGAGGTCGAGGTGCGCGGCTGGGTGCGCACGCGCCGCGACTCCAAGGCCGGCATCTCCTTCATCCACCTGTCGGACGGCTCGTGCTTCGCGCCGCTCCAGATCGTCGCGGGCGGCGAGCTCGCGAACTACGAGACCGACGTCAAGCGGCTCGGCCCCGGCTGCGCCGTCACCGCGCGCGGCAAGCTGGTCGCGTCGCAGGGCAAGGGCCAGTCCGTCGAGCTCCAGCCCTCGTCTCTCACCGTCGTCGGCTGGGTCGACGACCCCGACCACTATCCGATGCAGCCGAAGAAGCACACGATGGAGTTCCTGCGCGAGGTCGCCCACCTGCGCGCGCGCACGAACATCATCGGCGCCGTCACGCGCGTCCGGCACACGCTCGCCCAGGCCGTCCACCGCTTCTTCCACGCGCGCGGCTTCTTCTGGATCCACACGCCGATCATCACGGCGTCCGACTGCGAGGGCGCCGGCGCGATGTTCCGCGTGTCCACGCTCGACCTGCAGAACCTGCCCCGCAAGGAGGGCAAGGTCGACTTCGAGCAGGACTTCTTCGGGCGCGAGGCGTTCCTCACGGTGTCGGGCCAGCTCAACGTCGAGACGTACTGCCTGGCGCTGTCGAAGGTCTACACGTTCGGGCCGACGTTCCGCGCGGAGAACTCCAACACGCGCCGGCACCTGTCCGAGTTCTGGATGATCGAGCCGGAGATCGCGTTCGCCTCGCTCGACGACGACGTCGCGCTCGCGGAGGACTTCTGCAAGGCCATCTTCCGCACCGTGCTCGACGAGCGCGCGGACGACCTCGCGTTCTTCGCCGAGCACGTCGACAAGGAGTGCATCAAGCGCGTCGAGGGCTTCGTCGGCGCGAGCTTCGAGCGCATGGAGTACACGGAGGCGGTGCGCCGCCTCGAGGCGAGCGGCAAGAAGTTCGAGTTCCCCGTGAGCTGGGGCATGGACCTGCAGTCGGAGCACGAGCGCTACCTGACCGAGGAGCTCGTCAAGCGCCCGGTCGTCGTCGTGAACTACCCGCGCGACATCAAGGCCTTCTACATGCGGCAGAACGACGACGGCAAGACCGTCGCGGCGATGGACGTGCTCGCGCCCGGCATCGGCGAGATCATCGGCGGCAGCCAGCGCGAGGAGCGCCTCGACGTGCTCGACCGCCGCCTCGACGAGATGCACCTGCCCAAGGAGGGCTACTGGTGGTACCGCGACCTGCGCCGGTACGGCACCGTCCCGCACGCGGGCTTCGGCCTCGGCTTCGAGCGCGCCATCCAGTACCTGACCGGCGTCGAGAACATCCGCGACGTCATCCCGTTCCCGCGCGCCCCGCGGCAAGCGGAGTTCTGAGCCCCACTACTTCGCGGCCTGCAGCTCCCGCACCACGTCCGTCCAGCCGTCCTTGACCGCGCGCGTGCCGCCCTCGCCGGCGTGCTCGCCGATGATGTACGTGCGATCGGGCGGGATCCCGGCCGCGGCGTACGACGAGACGTCCGTCGAGGCGTTGCCGAACGCATACGCGAAGGCGAATCCGTCCGCGGCGAGGGCCGCGAGCGCCCCGCGCTTGTGCGCGCCCACCGACGACTCGCGGGGCAGGACGTGGCGCTTCTGCACCGCGAGGATCACGTGCCCCGGCGCGCACCCTTGCTGCTCGAGCCAGCGCCGCGTGACGTGCGCGAGCAGCGTGGGGCGGCCGGTCAGGTACACCACCTGGTGCCCGCGCTCGGCCATCAGGCGCGTGAGCTCGCACCCGCCCGGGTATGGCTTCGCCTGCATCCAGCGCTCCGCGCGCTGGTGCTTGCGGTCGTGCAGCGCGTCGGGCGCGAGCTGGGGGTCGGACCGCGTCAGCGTGCCGTCGACGTCGAACACCGCGAGCGAGGCCTTGCGCGGCAGGACGCGCAGCGTGCTCTCGGCGCGCGTCCCGTCACCCGTCACCTCGAGCACCACGCGATACGCGCCCACCGGCAGGCGCGGCAGCGCCAGCTCCAGCCAGCCCTCGCCGTCCGAGCGCACCCGCGCGAGCGGGAGCAGCGTCTTGCAGTCGTCGACCCAGCCGCGCGCGTCCTCGCGCTCGAGGTCCTTGCTCGACGGACCGTAGCGGAGCTTCGCGCGGAGCCGCCCCGGGATCCCGAGGGGCACCAGCGTGTCGAGCGCCACGTGATCGGGCGCGAGGCGCGCCGCGACCCGGGAGCGCAGGTGCCGGAACCCCTCGCGCGCCGGCTCGGGCAGCGGCTGGCTCGCGCACAGCGCGACGGGCGCGAACCAGGCGACGAGCGCGAGCACGGGCTACCGGACCGCGGTGATCCAGGCGTCGACCGCGGCCAGGCCCGTCATGTCGACCAGCTCGGTGCCGATGGGCGGCATCTGCTTCCAGGTCATCATCGCGTTGCTGCGCCCGCTCATGTGGATGTGCACGCCGCTCGTCGCCGGATCCCCGGGCGTGATGCGGTGCGTGTCGCCCATGTACGTCATGCCCGGCACCACGTTGACGGTCGTGCGGTACGTCGGCGTCTGCGCCACGGCCGAGAGGCTGGGGCCCGTCAGGAGGCGCAGCTCCATGTCGACGAGGACGTGCACGGCGCTCTTCGGGTTGTGGCAGCCGCCGCAGTTGCCGTGCATGTAGCCGAGCGCGGCCTGCGCCGTCGCGTCGCCCGGCAGCGGATACGTCGTGGCGCCGTTTTCCGTCAGCCGCCCCTCGGCCTGCAGGACGCCGAGGTTCACCTCGCCCATGCCGTGCGCGAGCTGGATGGCCGCGAAGCCGAGCGACCGGTCCGGCAGGCCGTTGTGGCACTGCAGGCACTTGAGCTGCGCGGGCACGTCGTGCGGCGTCCCCATCGCGTTCTCCGCGCCGTCCGGGACCGCCATCGCGTCCGTCTGCGCGTCGTTCCAGAGGAACGCCATCATGTACCAGCTCGTCGCGTCCGCGCCGGTCTTGTAGAGCAGGCGGGTCTCGACGCGCTTGCCGTCGCGCGTGAACTCCTTCCAGAGCTTCGTCCCCTGCGGGTACTTCCAGTAGTCCATGTCGGACGTGTCGATCTGCGAGCCCGGCGGCAGGTACACCCAGCGCTTCTTGGTCGCGCCGTCGGTCCACAGCGGGAAGCGCACCTCGAACGCGCGCACGCCGGGCGCGAGCCGTCCGCTCGCGACGTCGTCGTAGAGGCCGGTCTGGGACAGCATCGTGGGCATGAGCGGGCCGTCGGGCCGCGGCGGCGCATCGGGGGGCCGCGCGTCGGGCGGCCTCGCGGCATCGGCGGGGCGGCCATCGGGGGCTGACGCGTCGGAGCGCGGGCCGTCGGGCCTGACGGGGCCATCGCTGCGGGGGCCGTCCGCGCCCGCGTCGCGGGCCGTGGTGCCCGCGCCGCCGGAGCCGCCGCCGCCCTGCCCCGCCGCGCCCTTCTTGTCGTCCCCGCAGCCGAGGACGAGCGCCCCCGCGCAGCAGAGCAGCGTGATCGTCGAGAGCCGCTTCATCGTCCGAGAGGATAGCGGCTTTCCCGAGGGGCTTGCACGTGACACGATGCACAGGGGCCCGTGAGCGAGATCCACACCCTGAGCCTCCCGGCCCCCGGCGGAGACGGCACGCGCACGGTCCGCGTCTACGTCCCGCCGCGTGGGCGTGGCAAGCGCTTCCCGGTCCTCTATCTCTGGGACGGCCAGAACGTGTTCGAGGACGCCGGCAGCTTCGCCGGCGGGTGGCGCGTGCACGAGCTCATGGATCGCCGCGCGCGCGGCAAGCGGCGCGCAGCCATCGTCGTCGGCCTCTTCCACGGGGGCGAGCAGCGCATCGGGGAGCTGGCGCCGTTCGACTCGCCGCGCTTCGGCCCCGGGCGGGCCGAGCGGACGCTCGACTGGCTCGTCGGCATCGTCAAGCCGCACATCGACGCGATGCTGCCCACGCAGCCGGATCGCCTCGACACCCTCATCGGTGGCAGCTCGATGGGCGGGCTCACGGCGCTCTACGCGATCTTCCGGCGGCCGCACGTCTTCGGCCGCGCGCTCGCGATGTCGCCGTCGCTCTGGTACGCGGGCGGCGTGATCCACGACGTCGTGCGCGAGAGCCCCTTCTGGGCGTCGGGGCGGCTGTACCTCGACGCGGGCGCGCGAGAAGGCGGGCTCGCGCGCGACGCGACGCGCCTCGCGGATCACCTGCGGCACCGAGGCCTCCGCGATCGCACGCACCTCTACTTCCGGGTCGACCGGCGCGGCGCCCACAACGAGGCGGCGTGGCGCCGGCGCCTGCCGGGCGCGGTGCAGTTCCTCCTCAAGCGACCGCACAAGGTGGCATGAGCCCGATCCTCCGCGCCCTCTGCGCCGTGGGGCTCGCGCTCGCCGCCGGCTGCGACGGCGCGGCGAAGACCGCGGGTGGCGGCGGTGGCGCGGGCGGCGCGCCCGGGCCGGAGGGACCGCCGCCCGTGCGCGGTGCGTGGAGCGTCATGAGCACCAAGGACGCACCCGGCGGTCGCATCCTGCCCGGCGCGGCGTGGACCGGCAGCGAGATGGTCGTGTTCGGTGGCGCCGTGCCCCTCGGGCCGATCCAGAGCACGTTCCGCTACCGCCCGGGCGCCACGCCCGAGGAGGACGAGTGGCATCCGCTGCCGCGCGCGGGGGCGCCCGGCGCGCGTCGCAACCCCTTCGTCTTCTGGACCGGCAGCGAGCTCGTCGTGTGGGGCGGCGAGGTGCTAGGCGTCCCGCAGTCGGGCGGCTCGCGCTGGGGGCCCAGCATGGACATGTGGACGCGAATGAGCGCGACCGGTGCGCCCGCGCCGCGCCTCGGGTGGTCGGGGATCTGGACCGGCAGCGAGCTCATCGTGTGGGGCGGCAAGGGGCAGGACGGGGCGCTCGTGGCGCGCGGGGCGCGCTGGCGCGTCGCGACCGACGACTGGCACGAGACGCCGACGAAGGAGGCGCCGACCGCGCGCGCGGGCCACACCGCGGTGTGGACCGGCAGCGAGATGGTGGTCTGGGGCGGCAGCGAGCTCCACTCACCGGACGGTTCGAGCACCGGAGGCGCGCTCGATCCGGTGGCGGGCACGTGGCGCCCGGTCGCGGTCGACGGAGCCCCCTCGGCGCGCACGGATCACGCCGCGACGTTCTGCGGCGGACAGATGCTCGTGTTCGGGGGGCTCTACGCCACACTGTCGCGCAGCGACCACGGGCGCTGGGATCCGACGACGGACACGTGGACCGCGCTGCCGCGCAAGCTCGCGCCCTCGCCGCGCACCGGGCACACGTTCGTCTGTGCGGGGGCGACGGCTGTCGTGTGGGGTGGCCTCGAGCTGCCGCGCGGCCTCGAGGTGGACTCGGGCGGCGTCTTCGACCTCGCCGCGGACGCGTGGTCGGCGACCAACCGGATGAGCGCCCCGTTCCGGCGCCGCTATCACGCGGCCGTCTTCACCGGCTCGGAGATGTTGATCTGGGGTGGCTCGCAGGCCAACCGGCCCATCGTCGGCACCGAGCCAGGCGGGCGACTCACCATCGAGCCCTTCGTCGCCGAGTAGATCCAGGAGCGCGGGCGCGGCACGGTCCCCCCCAGGCATGGCGCCGCACCCGCGCTCTGGTTGGCGCGTCCTGATGCACGTCTCCTGCCGGCCCAGGTCGGACCATCGCTTTCGGGATTTCGAGGACTTGGTCCGTGCGAGAGCGCACGGCAGGTCCGAATTTCGTCAGCGGGTGGACACCCACTGTCACCGGCCATCAGGCCGGGGCGGCGTTCGTGTCGGCCCGTCGGCTCGCGGCGACCACCCGCGGTAGGCCCGCCAGATCTCGCACGAGCTGCACATCCACCCAGGTCGCGTCGAACAGGGCGAGCGTGGCCTCGCCCTGGCCAGCGCCGATCTCCAGGCAGAGCGCCCCGGCGGGCGCGAGCAGCCCGGGCGCCTCGGCGACCAGGCGGCGCACCAGATCAAGGCCATCCGCCCCGCCCGCGAGCGCGAGCTCGGGCTCGAAGCGCAGCTCGGGTGCGCGCGACTCCATCTCGGCCGCGGTGAGGTACGGCAGGTTCGCCGTGACGACGTCGAACGGCGCGTGCGGCCGAATCGGCGCGCCGAGATCGCCCTCCAGGAACGTCACCTCGACGCCCGCTCGGGCTGCATTGGCCCGCGCCACGTCGAGCGCCCCCGCGGAGCGATCGCTGGCCCACACACGCGCTCGCTCGCCGAGCGCCTTGCCGAGGGAGATCGCCACGGCGCCGCTGCCGGTCGCCACGTCCGCGACGCGCAGGCCCGAGCGATCGCCGGCGCGCGCGAGCGCCTCCTCGACGAGGTGCTCCGTCTCCGGCCGCGGCACGAGCACGCGCGCATCGACCGCGAACGTGATGCCGTGGAACTCGCGGAGGCCCGTCAAGTACGCCACGGGCTCGCGCTGGAGCCGACGACGCACGAGCGCGCGGTACGGCTCGAGCTCGGCCTCCGCGAGCGGGCGATCGTGATCCGTGTAGAGCTGGATGCGCGAGGTCCCGAGGACGTGCGCGAGCAGCACCTCCGCGTCGAGCCGCGCGGACGGGATGCCGCGCTCCTCGAAGAGCTTCGAGGTCGCGCCGAGCACGAAGCGGATGGTCTTCGGGGGCGCCATCGGAGGCGCGCAGGGTAGCCGAGCAGGGAGGCCAGCGGGGACCGATCAGCCCGAGCCGATCGGCGGGGACCGATCAGCTGCTGGGTCTCGGCGTCGGAACCAGGAGCACGCGCGGCTGCCCAGATAGCTGGAGCCCCACCTGCGCGCGGTTGGCCGACCACCACACCACGCGGCAGGGGAACGTGTAGCCGTCCCCGCGCACCTCGACCTCGTCGCCGACCATGAGCGGGTGCGCGCCCGCGAGGCGGAAGCCGCTCGCGGAGGCGTCCTCCACGATCGTCGGCCACGCGCCCTGCTGGGTCACGATGGTGGCGCGCTCGCGCGATCGGATTCGACGCCAGCGCCGCGATCGGTCCTCTGTCGGGGAGGCCACGAGAAAATGCTCGAGCTGCAACCGGCGGACGTGCTGGTCGATGGTGCGATCGCGACCGGTCGTCTCGGGAACGGCTTCGAGATGATGGAATTCATAGAGGACGGCGAACATGCCTACATCGGAGTACAGCAACCGCCGTGCCACTCGCCCCCCCTGCGCCAAGCCATCGAGATGTTTCGAAAGCGTCCTGTCGCCCACCGGAACCGTGGGCTCCATTGCAGTGTCCGGGCAGCAGAAAGCTGCCTGCTGCAGCACGCGATCCCCCGCCGACGGATCTTCAGTCGGGTCGCGCCGAAGGCCTGGTGGCCGCCTTCCGAGGGGCCCCAACGCAAACTAGCCGACGAGCGCTCCGATCACGGCGTCGTCCCCCCGGCGGGCGCCCGTCCTGGCGCGCATGGGCAGGGCCTTCTGCGCCACCCGCTCGGCCAGGGCCTCCGCCTCGAAGGGTCGCGCCGCGGCGCGGAGCACGCCGAGGAGCTCGTCGTGGGTCACCCGCCCCTTCTTGGCCGGGGTGCAGTCGGCCACGAGGAGCGCGGCGCCGCCGGGCGGGACCTCCCCCTCGAAGCCCCGCGGCGGCTGCGTGAAGCCCGCGGCGTGCGCGGGGGGCAGGGAGATCGGCGAGCCCATCTTCGGCGGGATCTCCCCGGCGGTCGCGTCGACGATCGCAGGCGCGCGCAGGCCGGCGGAGACGCCCTCGATCCGGCGCCCGGCCACGCGGACGAGGAGCACGCCCGTCTTCCGCGCGAGGGCGTGCGTCGCGTACTCGGCCGCGAGCTCCCGGAAGCGATCCTGCAGGGCCTCGGCCGTGATGACCTCTCGGTAGATCTCGACGAGCGCGACCGACGCGACGGCGCCCTCGACCCCACCACGCTCGGGGAGGACGAGCAGGAGCTCGACGGCGTCACCTATGCGGCTCACCGTATACGTCGCGCCGCCGAGGCGCCGCCCCTCGAGCAGGTCGAGCGCCAGGTGGAGCCCCGCGGGCTGGGGCAGCTCGGGCGGGATCTCCGCCCGAACCGCGCGCCGCGCCGCGTCCTCCGCGGCCTCGAGCTCGAGCAGGCGCAGCCGCGAGCGCCGCGACATCACCCCCTGGACGACGATGAGGCCCACGAAGAAGACCACCACAGCCAGGCCCTGGAGCAGCTTCTCGCGCACCTGCGCCTGCTGCTTGCGCGTATCGAACGCGATCAGGACCGAGCCGATCTTCTCGTCGTCGTCGCCCAGGATCGCGCCCACCGCCCACGTGACGTCGTGCTCGGGCGCTCCGTGCTCGTTCTTGAGCCGGTCCTGGTAGAGGACCGCGGGCGGCTCGGAGATCGCCCGCGCCGGCTCGGGCGGCACGAAGGTCTCCACGATCTCGCGCTCCATCGCGGTGAGGCGCTGGAAGACGTCGCGGTGGCGGCTCTCCCGGTAGCGCGTGATGAGGCCGATCGGATCCTTGAGGATCTCCTTGGTGTCGCGCTCGAGCTGCTTCTTGAAGATGTCCGCGAAGGCTCGCCCCCGGCGCGCCCCGAACCAGTCGCCGAAGACCTTGCAGGTCTTCGAGTAGACGATGTGGCCCTTGGGATCGCGGAAGCGGACGTGGACGACCTCCTCGTCGCCGAAGAACGGCTCGACGAGCGCATCGAGCTCCTTGTCGTCGCGCTCCTTCATCGAGCGGCGCGACGCGCGCCGGAGGATCGTGACGTAGTCGCGCCCCTTCTGCTTGAGCGAGTTCCGCACCACGTTGACGTGGTTGAGCGTGACGTGGGCGTCGATGAGGATCTCGATGGCGCAGGCGATCGACAGCGTCAGCAGGAACACGCGCCCCGAGCGGCGCAGGCGCGTGGCGAGCTCGCGGCGCCAGCGCTCGAGGCGGGAATCGAGCTCTCCGGAACCGCGCCCCACGTCGCTATCCGATCACCGGAGCTCCAGAGGAGCGTCCGGGTGGCGGCCGTTCCAGGCGCCGAGCGCCTCCTGGAAGTCGCCGCGGGACGGCGAGATGGCCCAGCCGAGCAAGAAGACACCGAGGCCGACGACCCCGCCGGACACGACGAGGGCGACCGACCGATCGCGCCCGGCGCAGTCGAGGGTCATGTCCATGCGCGTCTTGCAGCTCTCCCAGGTCAGCGCCCCGGGCACCGCGAGGCCGACGGCGATGAGGCCACCGATCACCTCGAGCGCCGTACCTGCGCGACGCTTCCTGGCCAGCGAGCGCGCGAGCGGGTGGACCACGGGGTCGTTCGCCACGATCTTCTCGAAGTCCGCGACCTCGTCGAGCATGAGCTTGAGGGGCGCGGCGCGGCCCGGGGCCTTCATCGAGGGCAGGCCGTCTCCGTGCGCGATGGGCGAGAGCGCCACCGACAGGACGAGCCCGAGGGACACCGAGCGGAGCGGGGTGGGTCGTTTCATCGTGGGCGAGGTCGGCGCATCCGCCGGGGAGGCACGCGCGGATGATAGCGCGACGCGAGGTGCGCCGGCCGTGTCTCATGGGACAGGCCGCCGCTCCAGCGCCCGGCCGATGCGCGGAGCCCGAAGCCCCTGGTTTCCGGCTATGCTGCGCGGCGATGAGCGAGCCCCACGTCGTCATCGTGGGCGGCGGATTCGGCGGCCTCGAATGCGCCAAGGCCCTGCGTGACGCCCCCGTGCGCGTGACGCTCGTGGATCGCCGCAACCACCACCTCTTCCAGCCCCTGCTCTATCAGGTCGCGACGGCGGCGCTCTCGCCCGCCTCGATCGCGGCGCCGCTCCGCGCGGTGCTGCGCGACCAGCGAAACGCCCAGGTCCTGCTCGGCGACGTCTCCGCGATCCTCCCGGGGCGCCGCGAGCTCGTCCTCGACGGCGACGAGGCCGCGGGGCGCCGCCTCGGGTACGACTACCTCGTCGTCGCGATCGGCGTCAGCCACGCCTACTTCGGGCACGAGGAGTGGGCACCGCTCGCCCCGGGCCTCAAGAGCGTGGAGGACGCGCTCGAGATCCGGCGGCGGATCTTGCTGGCCTACGAGGCCGCCGAGCGCGAGACCGACGAGCAGCACCGCAAGGCCTTGCTCACGTTCGTCGTCGTCGGCGGCGGCCCGACCGGCGTCGAGCTCGCCGGCGCGCTGGCCGAGATCAGCCGGCGCACGCTCGCGCGCGACTTCCGCACCATCGATCCGACGAGCGCCCGCGTGCTGCTCGTCGAGGGCGGCCCGCGCATCCTCGCGTCCTTCTCGGAGCCGTCCTCCGTGGCGGCCCACCGGCAGCTCGTGCGCCTCGGCGTGGAGGTCCACACGAGCGCCATCGTCTCGGCGATCGAGCCCGGCGCCATCACCATCAAGCGCGGCGCGGCCACGGAGCACCTGCCGGTCGAGACCGTGCTCTGGGCCGCGGGGGTCGCCGCCAACCCGCTCGCGCGCAGCCTCGGTACGCCGCTCGACAAGGCCGGCCGCCTCGTGGTCGAGCCGGATCTCTCGCTGCCGGGCCACCCGGAGGTGCTGGCGGTGGGCGACATATGTGCCTTTACGCATGACACGGCGGGCGCCTACGCCGGGAAGCCCCTGCCCGGCCTGGCGCCGGTCGCGATGCAGATGGGCCGCCACGCCGCGAGCACCATCCTCGCCAGCGTCGAGCGCCGCCACCGCGAGGCGTTCCACTACTGGGACAAGGGCTCGATGGCCACCATCGGCCGCGCCGCCGCGGTGGTCGAGATGGGCAAGCTCCACCTGTCGGGACTGCTCGCCTGGCTCGCGTGGCTGTTCATCCACATCATCTACCTCATCGGCTTCCGGACCCGGCTCCTCGTCCTCTTCGAGTGGAGCTGGGCCTACCTCACGCACCAGCGCGGGACGCGCCTCATCACGGGCAGCACGGTGCTCGGCCCGTCGCCCGTCCGCCGCGCCGACGATCACGACCCGCACGCGCCGCGCACGAGCACGCCGCCCGATGACCCCACGCCGGCCAAGCGCCAGGCCTCATGGAAAGCTTCGACGTGATCAGCAGCGAATTCGACACTCCCGGAAGCCCGCTCGGCGACCGCCTCGGTCGCATCCTCCGCCACCCCTGGACGGCCGCCGTCGGCGTCGGCGCGCTCGCGTTCGTCGTGTTCGCGGTGACCGCGTACCGCGGGCCGGGCGGGCGGCTCATGCCGGTCGACTCCTCCGGCCACCAGTACTACGGACGCGTCGTCGGCCCCTTCGACTCGGCCTGGCACCCGCTCTATTACACGGCGACCTGGCTCTGGGAGCGCCTGCGCCTCGCCGCGACGCGCTCTGACCAGATCACGCTCTTCTCGTCGCTGTTCGGCGCGATCACCGTGATGCTGCTCCACCGCCTGTGCGAGCGCCTGGTCAAGGACCGCCTCGCCGCCGCGGTGGGCGCGCTCTCGCTCGCCTTCGGCTACGCCTTCTGGACGCAATCCACCGACGCCGAGGTGTACACGATGCAGGCGGCGTGCACGGTCGGCGTCCTGCTGCTGCTGCTCGAGTGGCGGGACACCCGGCGCGACGCCTGGTACCTCCTCGCGTGCTTCGTGTACGCGCAGAGCTTCGGCGTGCACCTCATGATGGGCCTGCTCCTGCCGAGCTTCGCGTACGTCGTCTTCTCGACCGACGCGCGCGTCGTGCGTCGCCCGGTGCTCTTCGCGACCGTGGTGGGCTTCATCCTGCTCGGCCTGCTGCAGTACGTGGGCGCCTACGTGCGCGACTGGAACCACGAGCACCTCGCGTGGGGCGTGGACGCGCCGCGCACGCTCCAGGGTTACGTCTGGACCGTCATGGGCGACCACTGGAAGGGCGTCATGATGTCGTACTCGCTGCGCGACATGCTGACCGACCGCTTCCCGCTGTTCGTATGGATGTGGACGCTGCAGATCGGGCCGGCGGGCATCGTGCTGACGGTCCTCGGCATCCCGCTCCTGTGGCGCCGCGATCGCCGCGCCGCCATCGCGATCTTCCTCGCGGCGGGCCTGACCGCCGTGTACGCGATGGGCTACGACGTGATGGACACGGAGGTCTTCCTCCTGCCCGTCTGGTTGCTCCTCGCGCCGTGCGTCGCCGCGACGGCCGCGCACGCGCTCGAGTGGGCGCGTCCGCGCGGAGGGCTCGCGCGCCTCGTACCGCTCGCGTTCGGCGGCTGGATCGTCTTCCTCGTGGGCTGGACGAAGCCCGCGCTGGATCAGGACCACAACACCTTCGAGCCCATCCGGCGCTTCCTCGGCGCGCTGCCGCCGAAGAGCCTGCTCGTGCACCCCGGGCAGCCGTGGGAGCTCACGATGGTCCTGCGCAACTTCCTCTACAACGAGCCCGGGATGTTCAAGCCCAAGGACATCCGGTACATCGAGTCGGTCGAGGAGGTCCCGACGGGCCAGCGCGTGCACCTCGGCGATCCCGACGTCGAGGTCCCCGCGGCGCTCGAGCGCGGCACGCCCGTGTTCGTCACGCAGAGCGACCTCTCCGCCACCGCACACTGCCCGCTCGTCCGCCTCGAGACCACGCTCGAGGACATCGCGCTGCAGGCGGATCCCTTCGATCTCGTCGCGATCGTCTGGCAGAACGAGGGCCGCGTGGTGGACGACGCCACGCGCAGGGGGCTCGAGCGGCTCCACCTGTCGGGCCTGCTCGAGGATCCGCGCACGCTGCAGTACGTCGGCCTCGGGTGCCTGCCGCGCGGCTGCAAGGGGCTCGAGGCCACGACGCGCGATCTGGCGCGGCCGCTCGAGGTCGTGGCGCGCACCGGGCAGGAGCTCGGCGCCGGCGCGCGCGCCCCGGTCGACCTGCGCGTGGCGGTGGTGCGGGGCGGATTCTCGCAGGACGGCCGGATCGAGGTCGCCGGCAAGGACGCGCTCGTGCCGCAGCGCCGTGGCCCGGCGACGGGCCTGCCCAAGCGGCGCAGCGGGACCACGCACATCGTGCACGACGTGCTCTCGTACGCGCGCACCATCACGGGCAGCGCCGTGGTCGTCGTCGACGGCGCGACCGGCGCGATCAAGCGGCGCTACTACACCGAGCGCGGCGCGCTCGCGTTCGACCACAAGATGTCGGTGTGTCGCGTCGATTCGCCGCGCCGCTTCGACGCCGGCGGCGAGCTCGACCTCGGCAGCATGCGCGCCCGGGCGTACCTCGGCAGCGGCTACTGGGTCGATCAGTACGACGACGGGCGCTCCGCGGTGAACTCGCACGGCGAGGCGTCCATGCTGTGGATCCCCATGACGCGGCCGCAGCACGAGTACCGCATGCTGCTCACCGCGCGCGCGATGTACGACGACACGCAGCAGGCCATCGCGGTCGAGGTCAACGGGCAGCGCGCCGGCACGATCAAGCTCGATCGCCCCGGCTACCACACGCACGCGCTCGACCTGCCCGCCGGCGTGTTCAAGCCGGGCACGAACCGCATCCGCCTGACGTACGCGCGGCCGCGCTCCCCCGAGGACGCCTACGGGCAGTTCGCGGTCGACAAGCGCGTGCTCGCCGTGTGGCTCGATCGCTTCGAGCTCCAGCCGCGCGGGCCGCGCAGCCGCGTGACCTTCGACGACCTCCCTCCCTCGGCAGCCAGGCGCGGCTTCTCGGCCCCCGAACGCATGGGACAGATCACGGCGGCCTGGGCGGCCGGCGAGGCGCGCGTGACCCTGCACCACGCGGGCGACGGCCCGGCCACCCTGCGCTTCTACGCCCGGGCGCACGAGCGCGTGCCGCATCAGAGCGTGTCCGCCAGCGTCAACGGCGTCGCGCTGCCTCCCGTGCGGCTCGGCGCGGAGTGGGCGGGCCACGTGGTCGGGGTGCCTGCCGGCGCGCTCAAGCAAGGCGACAACGACGTCGTGCTGCGCTTCTCGGGCGCGGTCGAGTCGCCGCCGGCCGAGCTCGACGATCCCGCGCGCCCCGCGCTGCGACGCTACATGACCGCGGCGTTCCAGCGCATCGAGCTCGTGTCGGGCCTCGACGGCGACGGCGCGCTCGACCCCGGCGCGATCGCGATGCTGGGCCGCGGCTTCGCCACGCCCGAAGAGGACGACGAGGCGGGGCGCTGGGTGTGGGCGGTCGCGCCCGAGGTGACGCTCGCCGCGCCGATGCGCACGGCCGGCGCCCGCGTGCTGGAGCTGCGCGCCCGCGCCGCGGAGGAGCGCCCGCAACCGGTCGAGGTGCTCGTGGACGGCCACGCGGCGGGCAAGCTCGTCCTCGAGCCCAACTTCCGCGACCACAGCCTGCCGCTCGGCGAGCTCGCGCCGGGCGACCACACGATCACGCTGCGGTTCGGCTACCAGCGCGCGGCCACCAAGGACGATGCGCGACCGCTCGCGGCGGCCTTCGAGCGCGCCGCGATTGTGCGACAGCCGTAGCGCTACTGCAGCAGGCAGCGGCCCGAGGCGACGTCACAGCGCGCGACGTGGCCCGCGCACGGCTGCGCAAAGCACACGACGGGGTTGGTGCACATCACGGGGCGCTCGGTCCGACCGAGCGCCTGACACTGGCAGCCGCCGCAGTAGTTGTCGTGCAGCACGCAATCCACGTCGCTCAGGCAGCGGCCCGTCGTGGAGACACACTGCGCGATCCCGCTGGTCACGATGCAGGAGGTGCCGGCGGCGCAGCGGACCAGGGAGCACGGGCTCACGGGCCCGCAAGCCGGAGCCTGGGTGTCGTGGGTGTAGTAGCGAACGGTGACCGTGCGAAGGGTCGGCCGCGTGAACTTGACCAGCACCGCCGGGCTGGTCAGCGCGAGCGTCACCGCACAGCCGGCACCGGGCGAGGTCAGCGCCGAGGTCACCCGGAGAATGGTGCCGTCGTCCGAGAGGCGCACCGACTCCACGCTCGCCTTGTACCCACCCGTCGGCTTGGTCCCCGCCCCGTAGAACACGGCCCACTCGCGCGTGAAGTCGATGCTCGTCGGCGGGGCCTTGCCGAAGAAGGCCATGTAGGCGGCGCGCGTGGTGAACGTCCTGCGGACCGCGGTCGATCCGGGGTTCCCGATGCCGGGCACCACCGTCAGCGCCAGCGCCGGCCTGTCCGCCTTCGCCTCCACCTCGTCGGAGTCCGCCGTGACTCCTGTCTCCTCCGAGATGGCGTCCACCTCCTCAGATTCGGTGCCTCCACAGCCGACCATGGCCACGAGCACACTGAGGGCAACCAGGGTGGAACGGCCACGGAGGAGCTGGATTCGCATGCCTGGCCCTCAAGCAAGTTCCAGGCCCGGCCCTGCCCATCGTAACCAGTCGATTTGAGCCGTGCGGACCTGTTCCATTGCAACCGGGGCGACCCGGCCAGCCAGCTACATGGCCACCGCACTTGCCAGCGTCGCGCCTCGCGTCAAGAGGCCGGCGCGGCGCGACCCATGCGCATGAGCGCATACGATGCCAGCGCGTAGCAGGCGGCGCCGACCATGTAGGTCGCGCCGATGCCCATCGCGATCGAGAGCATCGTCGCCAGCACCGACGCGAAGACCGACACCGCGCCGTTGACCGCCCAGAGCCACGGCACCTCGCCCGGCGCCCGCAGCGAGATCGTGCGCACCCCGAGCGGCAGCACCGTGCCGAGGCACAGGCCAATCGGCGCCACCACGAGCACGGCGAGGACGACGCGCCAGGGCAGCTCGAGCCGGACGCCGAAGCGGATCACCGCCGGCGTCACGAGGCCCACGACGAGCAGCGTGCCGAGGATCGTCGCGAGGAGCCTCTGCATCCGCGCGGGCGCCTCCGGCCCCGGGAGGCGCTCGGACACGAGGCTCCCCGCGCCCGCCGCGAGGAGCAGCGTCGCCAGCACCGACGCGAGCGAGTAGCTCGGGTGCCCGAGCAGGAGCGAGAGCCGCTGGATCTGGGCGATCTCCACGAGCAAGAAGCCGAGGCCGATCGCGACGAAGAGCGCCACGTCCCAGCCGGTCGCCGTGGGCCGCCGCTCGCCGCCGCGGCGGTCGCGCACGCGCCGCCACCACATGGGCCCGAGCACGAAGGCGCCCGCCAGGAAGATCGTCACGATCGACAGCGTGAACAGGATCGGCAGCGGGCCGTCGCCGAGGCGCGCGACGTCCTCGCCGGGCTTGGTGCCGATGACCTTCCAGAAGTCCCGCACCTTGGTGAACAGGAAGTAGAAGGGACGGTCGTCGGTCGGCGGCCGCACGTCGAGCGGGTACTTCTCGAGAAAGCCCCTCGGATCGGGCGTCACGAGCGCCTCGCGGTACGGATCCACCCCGGGCCCGCGCGGGTCCACGAGCCACACGAACGCCTCGCGCTTGATGACCTCGTCCATGCGCGCGAGCTCCTCGGGCGTGAACGGGTCGCGCTTGACCAGCACCGTGCACACGGGCCCCCAGTTCTTCGGCTTGACGCCGACGAGGGCCACGCGTCCCTTCGGGTCCGAGATGCCCACGTCCGCGAGGGCCGCGCGCGCGAGCGTGATGAGCCGCAGATCCTCGGCCGGCGCCTCCGCCGTCCACCAGCGCGAGAACGACAGCATGCCGCCCGGCGCCAGATGCCCGAGGAACGTGCGCCAGCCCTCGCGCGTGTAGAGGGGATTCTCGGTGAGCGTATAGGCGCCCGAGCTGGTCGCCGCCCACGTGTCCGTGAGCGACGCCATGATGACGTCGAACGACTCGCCCGTGCGCTCCATGCGGCTGCGCGCGTCGTCGATGTTGAGCGACAGGCGCGGATCGCTCGCGAGGTGCCCCGTGAACTCGTAGAACGCCTCGCGCAGCATGTGCACGATGGTCGGGTTGATCTCCGCGGCCACCACGCGCTTGGCGCCGAAGAGCAGCGCGGACAGCAGGTCGCGCCCGCCGCCGACGCCCATGATGTAGACGCGGCTGCCCGCGCCCTTGGCGTAGTGCACGAGGTTCGTGATGTCCCAGCGCAGGTGCTCGAGCTGCTTGTCGTCGCCGGTCCACTCGGTGAGCACCGTTCCGGCGGTGGAGTCGATGAACACCGAGCGCTGCACGACCTCCACGGGCGGCATGTTGTCGCTCATGCCCCAGCCGAACGGCTTGCGATCCGGGTTGTGCACGACCACGACCCGAGAGAACGCGTTCATGCGGTCGTAGATCGGATCGACGAAGAGGTCGGTGCCCGGCATGCGAAAGCGCAGCCGGAGGAGGCCCGTGGACTGCCCGATGCTGCCGAAGAGCAGCACGAACAGGCCGGCGACGATCGCCGCGCGACGCACGTTGCCGCGGCCGACGAGGAGCCACGCGCCCGCGAGCGCCGCCAGCGCCGGCAGCTCCGCCACCCCGGCGAGCGCGACGAACAGGATGCAGCCCACCGCCGCGCCGCCGAGGTCCGCCGCGTAGACGACGCCGATGTTGCGGTGCCGCGCGAGCGCGAGACACACGACAAAGCCCGCGCACAGCATCGGCACCGCGGAGAGCGCATAGAGGACGACGAGCGGCCGCGCGAACATGCTCATGCGCACCTCGGCCGGCACGAGGGGCCCGAGCCGGAGCGCGAGCGTCGCCGCGACGGCGAACGCGATCGCGGCCTGCGCCATGCGCGCGTGGGTCTTGGCGATGGGGAACCACGCCGGCTTGAGGTCGATGATGACGGCGGCGGCGGCGGTGCCGAAGAGCGCGACCGAGATGGCGACGAACGCGAGGTGGTAGCCCATGGTCGCGCTGTAGACGCGCGTCAGCATGAGCTCGAACGCGAGCATGCCGAGGGTGCACAGGCCGAGGCCGAGGAGGACGGCCGGACCCGCGACTGGCCGCTCGGTGGGATCACTCATTGGCGGCGGAGCGTACCCTCGCAAGTGGTCGAAACGGAACAGGAGACAGGGGATCTCGCGCGGAATGAAGCTTCCGGGGGCGCCCCGCACTCATGGATCGAAGGCGGCGAGATGCCTGCCCCTGGAGGTCCCATGAGACAGCGCGTGGTGCAGACCTTGAAGCGCGTGTGCAGGAGCGACGGGGCCGAGGACGCCGGCGCCATCGAGCTCGTGTGGGAGATCGACGTCTGTGCCTACACTGGGCCCAGGTGCGGACCGTCTTCCTCCTGCTCCTCGTCACCTACGGCTACTTCGTGCCGCCGGTCTCGTGGAACGGCAACTCGAGGTTCGACCTAACGCGCGCGCTGGTCGAGGAGGGGCGCGTCACCATCGACAGCTTCCACCGCAACACCGGCGACAAGGCCGAGCTCGGCGGCCACGTGTACACGGACAAGGCGCCCGGCGTGTCGCTGCTCGGCGCGCCCGCCTACGCCATCTTCCTCGCGACGCTGACGCTGACCCACCAGCCCCTGCCGGCGATCACGGTCGAGCCGGCGCGCCGCGGCGCCACGTTCGAGCACGTCACCGCAAACCGCTCCTTCTCGCGCGGCATCTACGTCGTCACGCTGACGGCCGTCTCCCTGTGGTCCGCGCTCGGCGGCGCGATCCTCTTCGGCTTCCTGCGCGCGCGCACGGGCTCGCCCGCGCAGGCCCTCGCGCTCACCGCGGCGTGCGCGCTCGGCTCGCCGATCCTGCCGTACTCCACCATGCTCTACGGCCACGCGACCGCGGCGGCGCAGCTCTGGATCGCGTTCTCGCTCGTCGTACCGTGGCGCCCGACCGATCCCGCACCGACGGCGCGCCGCTTCGCGCTCGCGGGCCTGCTGTGCGGCCTCGCGACGCTGTGCGAGTACCCCGCGGCCGGCGGCGCGGCGCTGCTCGGCCTCTTCGTCCTGCACCAGCACGGCCGGAGCGCGGCCGTCGCGTTCGCGCTCGGTGGCGCGCCCGCCGCGTGCGCCCTCTTCGCGTACCACGCCGCCGCGTTCGGCGGCCCGCTCTCGACCGGCTACGCCCACGTGCAGAACCCCCTGTTCGCCGGCCAGCAGAGCGGGTTCTTCGGCATCGGATGGCCGCGCCCCGGCGTCGTCGTCTCGCTCCTCTTCGGCAAGCTGCGCGGGCTCTTCTGGGTGGCGCCCGTGCTCGCGCTCGCAGCCCTCGGGCTTCCGCGGCTGGTGAAGACCACGCGCCTCTGGCCCGCCGCCGCGGTGCCCGCGTTCTTCCTGCTCGTCAACGCCGGCTACTACATGTGGTGGGGCGGCTCGGCCTACGGGCCGCGGCACCTCCTGCCCGCCCTGCCCTTCCTCGTGCTGGGGCTCCTGGCGCTGCCCGCGCCGCTCGCCCGCGCGCGCCTGCCGCTCCTCGCGCTGTCGATCGCGAACGCCCTGGCGGCCACGGCGATCGGCCCCGAGGCGCCGGCGCGCGGAGACCTGCTCGCGGACCACGTGTGGTCCTTCATCCTCGCCGGCCGCGTCGCCGTCGAGAGCGGCACCTCGAACCTCGGCCTCGAGATGCGCTTGCCGGGCCTGCTGAGCCTCGTGCCGCTCCTGGCGCTGTGGGCCGCGGGCGCGAACGTCGTCCTGCGCGAGCCCGCGGAGCCGGCGTGACGGCGGCGCCCCTTCCGCATCGCCTCGCGGTCATCGCGGCGGCCATCCTCTGCTTCTCCGCGACCATCGGCTTCGGTTTCGTCTACGACGACCACTGGGTCATCCTCGGAAACCGCTTCCTCGAGCGCCCTTCGTTGTGGGGCGCCCTCTTCGACGGCCGGGCCTTCACCCACGGCGTCCCCGACGCCGCGCGCCCGCTCGCGGTCCTGTCGGCCGCGCTCGACCACGCGCTCTTCGGCGCCTGGCCCGGCGGCCACCACGCGATGAACGTGCTCCTGCACGCGGGCGTCGTGGCGCTCGTCCTGCGCCTCGCGAGCGCGCTCGGGCTTGCCGCGCGCGCGGCCCTCGCGGCCGGGGCGTTCTTCGCGCTCGCCCCGGTGCACGCCGAGGCCGTCGCCGTCGTCAGCTACCGGGAGGATCTCCTGGCCGCCCTCCTGGTCCTCGGCGCGCTCGACGCGGCGCTGCGGGACCGCGCCTGGCTCGCCGCGCTGCTGGCGCTCCTCGCGCCGCTCGCCAAGGAGAGCGCGATCGTGGTCCCCGCGCTCGCGCTCCTCGTCAGCGTGACGGTGCGCCGCATCCCGCGCCGCGCGCTCGTCGCGCTGTCGGCCGGCGCCGGCGGCTGGCTCGTCTGGCGCCTCGCGACGATCGACCTGTCCGCGTACGGCCCTGCGGTCGCCGCGCGGCCCTCGCTCGCGCTGCAGGCGCCGCGGACGATCGTCGGGGCCTTCGTGCGCACCGTCGTACCCATCGGCTTCTCGCCCGCGCACGCGCCGCCCGCCGGCAACGCGGGTGCGATCCTCGGGATGCTCGGGCTCGCCGCGCTCGTCGCCACGGCGATCCTGCTCCGCCGCCGCGCGCCCCTCGTCTCCCTCGGCCTCGCGTTCTTCGCCGTCGCCATGCTGCCGACCTCGAACCTCCTGCCGATGCCCGTGCCGCGCGCGGAGCGCTTCGCGTACCTGCCCTCCGTGGGTGTCGCGCTCGCCCTCGGTGCGATCGCCGCGCGGCTCGATCGCCTGCTCGCACCGCGCTTGCTCGCAGCCTTCGCGTTCGCCGCGGGCGCCGCCCTCTGGGTCGGCAGCGCGATCGCCTGCCGCCCCTACCGCAGCGACGATGCCCTGTGGCGCGCCGCCGCCGCGGCGAGCCCCACGAGCGCACGCGCCCAGGTGGGCCTGGCGCGCACGCTGCGCATGGCGGGAGACCGCACCGGCGCCTCGGCCGCCCTCACCCGCGCGCTGGCGCTGGATCCGCAGGATCCGTCCGCGCACGTCGTCGCCGCGGTGCACGCGTACGACGAGAAGCGCTTCGACGACGCCCTACGAGAGCTCGATCTGGCAGAGAAGCTGGGGGTGGTGCCGGGGTGGCAGGTGCTGCGGAACCGCGCGATCGTGCTGCGGGCCCTTGCGGAGGGACCAGGCGGGCACAAGGATGAGCGCGGCTATTCCGAGCGCGCCCAAGAGGAGCTCTACGCCTGCGACCGGCGCTATCCCTTCATCGACTGTCGCGAAGGGATCCGCTGAGGATCCGGATCACCCCGTCGCCATGACGGCGTCGGGCTGATGCCGGCTCGCGTCGCGAGTCGAGGCATCCTGCGGGCTCGAATCGCCCGGATACTCGCTGGTGCAAGCGAAGCTCACCCCGGAGCCGACGATGCCGACGACGAGTGCAACGAGTACCCACCGTGCCCATGCACTGCGATCACGACTATCGTTGGACGACTGGCTCACCGGGTGGACCTCCCTGGAATCTCTCATTGGTATCACCCTCGTCGCTTCTGTGGCAAGTAAGGAATCTCACCAATCCCAGCGCCTCGTCACGTCCCTGGGACGTCTCCGTGAGACGTCCCCTGTGGCATTCCTTGCGCCGGTCGATCGATCGCTTCAGGTTTCGCGGGCTTCGCTGCGCTCAGTGCTTTGACTGGCGCTTGCATAGTGCGAAGCTCGTGCCTGCACCGGATGCATCGGGTCTCGCATTGACGGCCTCTCCGGGCGCCTTCGGGGCGGCGGCGCGCATCGTCGCCGACGTCGTGGTGTACCGGGTCCGCAAGCGCGAGATGGGGAACCTCGTCACCTCGACGACCCTGGCCGCCGCGCTCGCGCTGCCCCTCGGGGACGTGGCCCTGCGCTTCGCGTTCGGGGCGCTCCTCAACCTCTGGGTCTACCTCGTCAACGACCTCATCGACGTGGACGTGGACCTCGCGGCGCCCGGCCGCGACCAGACGCGCGTGCGGTTCCTCTCGGACCACCGCCGCATCGGCTGGCTCACGTCGATGGTGCTCCTCGCGGCGCTCGCCGGCGCCGGCGCCGCCCACTCGCCAGGCCTGCTCGTCGCGGTCTCGTCGACCGCCGTCATCATCGTGGCCTACACGCGCTGGTGGAAGCGCACGCCGGGCCTCGATCTGCTCGCGATGGCGGGCTGGGGCCTGTCGATGGCGCTCGTGGGCTGCCCGCTCGAGTCGGCCGCGGGCCTCCGCCTCGCGGGCCTCCTCGCGCTGCTCTGCGCCTCCACCGAGGCCGTGCAGGTGCTGCGCGACGAGGACTCCGATCGCGCCGCGGGCGTGAGAACGACGGCCGTCGTCCTCGGCCCGCGCCTGACGGTGCTGTGCTTCCGCGTGCTCGTCCTCGCGTCCGCCGTGTACGCGTCGCTGCTCCTGCACCGCTGGCTGGGCCTCTTGCTCCTCCTCGCGCTGCCCGTGCCGATGGCGCCGGGCGACGCGGCGGCCCGCCGCTGGGACATCTTCCGCGCGCTCTTCGGCATCACCTGGCTGGCGCTCCTTTCGGCATACTTCCTGGGCGGCAGGCTCGACGGCTTCCTGAGCTGACCGCAGCCAGGAACCGACTTGACCCGCGCGCGCACGCTCGCCCTCCTCGTCCTCGTCCTCGCGCTCCACGTCGCGCTGGCGCTCCGCTTCGAGCCGCCGAGCGTGGTGTTCGGCCCCGACCCCATCGCGGCCATCGACTACGACACGCACTACGAGCAGACGGTCCGCGCGCTCGAGGCAATGCGCGAGTCCGGCCGCACCTGGGCCTACGATCCGCACCTGCTCGCCGGCAGCGTCTCGGGCGCGATCTTCGACGCGGACACCAAGGCGCACGAGCTCTTCACGATCGCGCTCGCGCGCCTCGGCGTGCCGCCGCACCGCGGCTACAACCTCTTCATCCTGCTCGCGCACCTGCTGTGTGCGCCGATCTTGTTGGGCGCCGCGCGCCTCTTCGGCCTCTCGCTCGGCGCCCAGGTCGCCGCGACCGCGCTCGGCAGCGCCATCTGGTACTTCGACGCGTTCTCGCACTGGGTCTTCTGGGTCGGGATGATCTCCTACGGCCTGGCGAGCCTGGTGTGCGTGCTCGTGATCGCCCTCGCCTTCCGCTGGCTGGCTCCCCCGGGCGAGGGCGGGCGACGCCCCGTGCACCTCGTCGCGTTCGCAGGGCTCCTCGCGCTCGTGCACCACATCCACCCCTACAGCTTCTTCGTGCTGGTGGTGCCCTTGGTCGCGCTCTACGCGCGCGCTTTCCGGTCGCTGTCCCGGCGCGAGCACGCGGTGCTCCTCGGCGCGGCCGCGCTCACCGTCGTCGCCAACGCCTGGTGGCTCGCCGGCGCGCTGGCCTTCTGGCACTACATCCTCGACTCGAGCTTCTACCTCGACGCCACGCCCGCGTACCTCCTCTACGACTACCTGGGCTTTCTCAAGGAGCCGTCCACCACGGGCGTCCTCGCCGCGCGCACGGCGTTCCGCACGCTCGCGATGGCCGCCGGCGTCGGCGCCTTGCTGTCGTGGCGCCGCGCGGGGGACCGCCGGTACGGCGCGCTCGCGATCGCGCTCGGGGCGCTGTTCGGCGCCGCGTACTTCGGGGGCCTGCTCGCGCCGCTCCGGCAGGTGCAGCCGTACCGCTTCGCGCTGCCGGCGATGTACCTCGCGGCGATCCCGGCCGCGGCGTTCCTCGTCTCGACGCTCGGCGAGGCGCGTGCCTTCCCGCGCGCGGCGCAGGCGCTCCTCGTGGTGGCCGGCGTCGTCGTCCTGCCGCGCCTGGCGCGCGATGTCCTGTATTTCCTGCCCGAGTGGGTCCCGCGCCACACGCGCGCGCTGCCCGCGCCGCCGCCCAACATCAACTCGTCCATCGCCTTCGGCGCCATCCAGTGGCCCGAGCCCTTCGACTTCTCGCACGGCCCCATCGGCCCCGACGCGCACGACATCGCGCGCTTCGTGCGCGAGCACGACGACGGCAAGAGCCGCTGGCTCGTCGAGTGGTGGATGCTCGGCGAGCGCCTCGCGTGGGCGACCGACGCGCAGATCCTCGGCGGCTTCCGCGAGCTCAACCTCGCGCACTCCGACGCCAACTTCTTCCGCCGCCACGAGAAGGGCGACGCGCCCGACAAGGACGAGCTGCGCCGCTACCTCGATCGCTACAACGTAGGATGGGTGATCGTCACGAACCCGACGCCCGCGGTCGAGCTGCGCACGGATCTGCTCGAGCTCGCGGCCACCGTCCACTACATGCGCGTCTACCGCACGAAGCGCACGCCCTCGTGGTTCGAGGACGAGAAGAACGCGGGCGCGACCGTCCGCGCGCGCACGAACCACCTCGAGGTGCGCGGCTCGACGGGCGGCGACCTCGTCCTGCGCTACCACTGGATGGAGACGCTGGCGTGCCGGCCCGGCTGCACGATCGAGCGCCAGCTGCTGGGCGGCTGGCGCGATCGCGTGGGCTTCCTCCGCGTGCGGGGGGCACCCGCCGACTTCGAGGTCTACAATTCCTACGTGATCCCGAAGGGGCCTCGCCCGCAGCTCGCGCCGGAGAGCGCGCCGTGAAGAAGGTCCTCGTCGTGGGCGCCGGCCCGGGCGGCTCGGCGACGGCGCTCGCGCTCCGACAGGCCGGCCTCGAGGTCGTGCTGTGCGATCAGGCGCGCTTCCCGCGCGACAAGATCTGCGCGGGCGGGCTGTCTCCTGCGGCTCAGCGCGAGCTCGCATTGCTCGGCGTCGGCGATCGCGTGATGGCGGAGGCGCACCCGCTCGCGCAGCTTCGCCTGTTCGGCCCCGGCGGCGAGTCGTGGTCGCTCAAGCAGTCGCGCTCGGTGGTGCTGCCGCGGCGCCGCTTCGACGCGCTCCTGGTGGACGCGGCCGTGCGCGCCGGCGCGCGCCTCGAGGAGGGCGTGCGGTGCACGAGCCTGCTCGCGCACGGGGGCCGCACCGTCGGCATCCGCACCTCTGCGGGCGAGCTCGAGGCCGACGCCGTCGTGGTCGCGACCGGCGTCCACGCCGCGCGCCCCGGCGCCGCCCTGGCGCCCGACGCGCCGGCGCCGCGCAGGTTCCTCGCGGTCGAGCGCCGCTTCGACGGCCCGTTCTTCGATCCCGGCTCGATGGAGATGGTCTACGCGCGCGACCTCCTGCCCGGCTACGGCTGGGTCTTCCCCGAGTCCGCGACGCGCGCCAACGTCGGGATCTGCGTCGACGACTCGCACCCCGAGCGAACGCGGCTCCATGATCTCCTCGATCGCTTCCTGGCGACCCATCTGCATGGGCGCATGAATGGCGCGCGGCCCGCGGACCAGGTCCGCGGCCAGCCCATCGCGTGGCGCACGACCGTGCCGTCCCTCGCGGCGCCCGGCGTCGTCTGGGTGGGCGAGGCGGCGGGCCTGACGAGCGCCGCCACGGGCGAGGGCATCTGGCACGCCCTGCGCAGCGGGCGCGAGGCCGCCGCGGCCATCGCCGAGGCCCGGGATGCGACCGACCTCGCCTCCCGCTACCACCGCCGCGTGCGCCGCGCGTTCGCCGGACCGCTGCTCGGCGCGTCCGCGTTCTCCCACGCCGCCTCGACCGGCATCTTCCCGAAGCTTGTGCGCCTGGCCTACCGTCCGCCCTTCGGGATCTTCTCGCGCCTCTTGCTCGAACGGATCTGACGGGAATATTCGACGGCCGCAGCGTTGACCCGGGAAGCGCGCGCATCCCTGGGGAGGGAGGCTGGCGTGCGCCCAAGGAGATCGCATGCCCTCTCGCCTCGTTCCCTGGCTGTCCGCAGCCGCCCTGGCCGCTGGTTGTGGCGCCGAAGCCACCTTGCCCGCCCCGATCGCCGAAGAGCCGGCGCCGCTCGTCGATACGAGCGGGCCGGTCGCGACCGCAGCGGTGTGGGCGCCGATGCCCGCCCTTCCGTCGGCGAGCGGCAAGTTCCTCGAATCCGCCGTGACCGCCGCCGGTCCGGACGCGATCCACGCGGGCGTCTACACCGACGGCCGCGACACCGGTGGCGGCGCCACCGGCAGCGTGAGCGCGTGGACCGCCGCCGTGGCCGATCAGCCCTACACAGCCGCGCCCTCGTTCCACCAGCACCTCGCGGGGGCGACCGGAGCCGCCGCCGCGCACGCGGCCACGCTCGACGGCAGCGTGCTCACCAAGATCAAGCAGGCGCTGCAGCTCTTCCCGAACGCGCCGCAGCCGATGCTCGATCCGCCCACCGTGCGCTTCCAGGGCTCGGCCCCCGTGCGCGGCCGCTGGGTGAACCGCCAGTACATCCCGAACCAGAGCACGGACACGGGCCTCTTCGGCGGCGCGGAGCAGCTCACGAGCTACGCGGATCCGACGCACTTCGCGGAGCTCCGCGAGCGCGGCGCGCGCCTGTACTGCGCGGCCCGCGAGGCCCAGGCCCACCAGAGCAGCGCCACCCGCTCGCTCGGAGAGTCCGTCGGCTTCTCGGTCAAGCTCCTCGGCAAGAAGATCGACTTCGGCGTCGTCGAGCCGACCTTCGTGCTCGAGGACCCCAGGCCCGACTACGCCCCGGGTAGCGACGGCGCGCAGGCGTTCTCGGTGCCCATGCGCTTCGGCGTGCAGATCACGCCGGTCCGCGGCCTCGGCCTGCCGGGCTTCCCGGAGGTGCGCTACCCGGTCGCGCTCGTGACGGGCGACAGCGAGGTCCAGACCGAGGCGGATCCGCGCGCGGTCAAGACCGGCCAGAAGCTGCAGTGCCTGCCGGGGCTCAGCGGCCTGCCGAAGTGCACGCTCGTGCCGACCACCCAGACCAAGCTCGCGCGCCGCCACACCACCGTCACGCACGGCGACGCCGTCTACACGGCCGACGAGGGCATCCACGGCTCGTCGTCGTTTCCGATCTTCTCTATCGGCATCCTGACCGTGAACGCCACGCTGGGCCTCGGCCTCGACCTCGGCAAGCTCGAGCCCGCACAGAACGATCGCGCGCTCGCGTACGCGCAGTGGTCCCTGCCGCCGCACCGCACGGGCACGATCACGGGCCTGTACGACGACGGCTACTGGCTCCTCACCGAGACCTGGCGCGGCATGCGCTACTTCTTCGAGGTGATGTCGGAGTCGCCGGCCGCGCAAAAGCACGTCGAGCTCGTGCCGGGCCAGCCGCTCCTGACGCGCATCCTCGAGAACGACGAGCGCCACGTCCGCACCAAGACGAGCATGAGCCTCTCGGCGGGCCTGAGCGGCGAGATCGGCAAGGACCTCGGTCCCCTCGCGATCCTGCTCACCGCGTCAGGGACGCTGACCGGCACCGTCGGCCTGCGCCACGAGCTCCGGGACGGCCCGGTCGCGCTCCTCGAGGGCGGCGGCGTGCGCCCCGCGGCGGGCCTGACGATCGCGCCGTCCACGACGGCGAGCGCCAGCCTCGATGGCCTCGTGAACCTGCACCTCGAGCTCGACGTGTGGTTCAAGAGCTGGAAGAAGGACATCCAGCTCGCCAAGCTCGGCCCGGTGCCACTCGCGTCCTACGACTCGGGCCTGTGGCCCGAGGCCAACCGCGTGCGCATCGGCACGTCGGCCGAGGGCGGCGCGGACCCGATGAGGCACCCGGTCGTCACCTCGACGATGCCAGGCGCCGGTACCTTCTCTTCAATCCCGTCGGGCGTGGACGCGTGCCTCGCCACGCCACCCGCGCACATCCCGCCGCCGGCCGAGTGCCCCGCGGAGTCCGACACCGGCGTCGCGCCGCAGGCCCAGGTCTGCTTCTACGCCAACGAGCGCAACGGCAACGTCTGCGCCAACGTGGGCGCATACGTCGCCGCGAGCTACAACCCAGGCCCCCTCGCGGAGTGCATGAAGAGCGCCCTCACCTTCGTCTGCCAGCCAGTCGGCAAGGAGCAGGTGTGGAAGGGGCTCACGGTCCGGAGCCGCGTGATCGACCTCGGGAACGTCCCGCTCGGGACCGACCTCGGCAACATCCTCCAGCAGTGCATCAACGCGGCGACGGCCAGCTCCCCTTCGGAGGAGCAGGCGCAGGTGGAAGGCTCGGCCTTCTTCGACCGCTCGTTCGGCTTCGGCACCTGCGACGCGACCGGCAAGCTGCTCACCGACGCGCAGGTCGCCGGGCCCGCCGGCATCCCCACGCAGGCCCCGGCTGTCACCGCCGGCAACTGCAAGTAGCCAAGCAGGAACGCCTGGCTTGCGATCCAGGGCGCGCTGCCGCGTCAGGCCCTGCGCTCCGTGCTCACGTACCAACATGTACGCTCCGCGCGGTGCTCGGGCCCTCCTTGCATCGCTTGTGTCTCACAAGCCATGCGTCCCTGTTTAGCAG
>CAZQJC010000070.1:0-3053 GCA_964593795.1 uncultured Myxococcales bacterium
CACGCTCGTGCGGCGGTACGACTACCGTTACGACCAGCTCGGGCGGGCAACGTGCACGACCGAGAGCGGCGCCGGGCTGCAGACGCGGAGCACGCGGTACGGTTACCACGCGCTGAGCGGTCGGCTCGAGGACGTGAGCGAAGGGACGGGTGACTGCGACACGGCGACCTTCCAGCAAGTCGCGCACTACGGGTACGACGCCAACGGCAATCGTACCCTCGAGCAGGAGTTCGGCACGGGCGGCGCGACGAGCGACACCCACTGCGCGTACGACGGGCAAGACCGCCTGACAGGGTGCGACGGGACCACGAGCTACGTGTACGCGGGCGGCGGTGAGCTCACGACGAAGACGACGCCGGCGGGCGCCACGGCGTACCACTACGACGCCTTCGGCGGGCTGCGCTCAATCGTCCTCGACGCAAACGGCGCGACGCCACACACCATCTCGTACGTCCTCGACGCCGGCGGCCGCCGCATCGCGAAGAAGGTCGTATGCGCTGCACGAACCCCGTCTCGCGGGGCACGCCTGAAGGGCGCATCTTCCGGGCGTGACCGCGAAGAGGACGCTCGAGACTTCAGGCCGCGCCGTTCGCCGTGGGCTGCTCTTCGGCCGACGGCGTGAGCGGGGCCGGGACGGTGAGCGCGCCCAGCTCGGCTTCGAGTTCGACCGGGTCGAGGCGTGCGCGCGTCTGCGCCCAGTACTTGGGGGCGAGCTCAAGGTAGCGGTCGCGGGGCCAGTGCGGGAGCACGCGGAAGAAGTCCCGGAGGTATGCCTCGGGGTCGAAACGGTGGAGGCGGGCGGAGGCGACGAGGGAGAAGAGGTGCCCGGCGGCCTCGGCGTGGTCGTCGCTGCCGACGAAGAGCCAGGCCTTCCGGCCGACGGCGATGGGGCGCAGGGTGCGCTCGGAGCGGTTGTTGTCGAGCAGGAGGCGGCCGTCCTCGAAGACGCGCATCAACGCGTCTCGCTGCCGGACGGCGTAGCCGAGGGCCGAGCGCAACAGGCCGCGCTGATGACGGACCTTGTCGTACTCGGCCGCCGCCCAGGGGAAGAAGGCCTCGGCGTGGGGCCGCAGGAGCCGGTCGCGCCGCTCCTTGATCGTGGCCGGCGGCTCGTGGGCCCACGATGCGTCGAGCTCGAAGATGCGCCCGATACGAGCGAGGCCCTCGCGGGCAATGCTGCTCTTGCCGAGGGCGGCCTCGAAGAAGTGCCGTCTGGCGTGCACCCAACAGCCGACCTCTGTGCGGATCTTGGTCGGCTCGTCGTCGTCGGGCGGCTCGTCGGCCTCGCGAAAGAGGATGTCGTAGACGCTCTTGGCGTCGGCCTGGATGTAACCGCCATAACCCTTGAAGAGGGCCTCGACGGCAGTGCTCGTCTCCTTTGGCGTGTAGTCGAAGAAGAGGTGGTCGCGGTCGGCGACGATGACGAAGTAATGGCCGCGCGTGCACGCCGAGCGGCCCTTCTCGTGGGTGCGAATGGGCTGCACGAGGACGCCCGTCGCGTCGGTCGCGAGGCAGAAGGCGTTCTCCATCGCCTCACGCCGCGCCGCGGCGACCACCGTCGCGCCCGCGGTCCCCCCTGCGTCCTCGAGCCAGCGGCACATCGTGCCGCGATCGATGGGGACGCCGTCACGCGCGAAGCGATCTTCGAGGCGGAAGAGCGGAAGTCCCTCGCCGTACTTCGCCATCACGATGTGCGCGAGCAGCGAAGGGGCCGCCATCGACCGCGGGAACGCCCGCGGCGGCATCGGGGCCACGTCGAGCGTCGTCGTGCCGTCGGCGCCCACCACGCGGTACTTCACCCGGGCGATGACCACGCGGGTCATGCCGCCACGCCTGAAGCCGAGCTGGTAGCTGTCGTCGGTGCCGATGCGCTCCGCCTTGCCCTGCGCCACGAGTGCTTCGTAGAGCGGGTCCGGGACCTCGATGCGATCCTCGGGCAGGCGCAGCTTGCTGAGGTCGCGGCGCCCCGTGGGCTTGCTCTTGCCGCGCTTCGGCGTGGACGAGCCGCCGCGCTGCCCATGGTCATCGTGGCCCGTGGGCTCGGCATCGTCCTGGTCGACGGGCAGTCCGCTCGTGCCCGCGAGGACGTCGAGCGCACGCAGCTTCTCGGCGAACTCGAGCTCGAGCTGCGTCGTGTCGACCCGCTCCGCCTTGGCGATGAAGATGCGCCGCTTCAGGAGCGTGAGCTCCGCCAAGAGCTCGTCGCGCGACGCCCGCAGCCGGTCGCGCTCCTTCGTCACGCGCGCGAGCGCCGCCTCGGCCGCCGCGCGTTCCGCGCGCTCTTTCGCGAGCTCGAGCTCGAGCGCCGCCACACGCGCCTCGATGCTCTCGACCCTCGCGCCCTCGCCCATCGCGCACACGTACGTATCCATGCGCGCGGCACGTGTCGATCCCCTTCGCGAAAAAAAACGACGCCGCGCGCGGGCGCGCCCGCCGTCAGTGCATGCGCGGGAGCTTCGTGCGCGGCGCCTTCGGCTCGACGTCGATGCCATCGAGCAGGTCGTCGAGCACGCGCTCCTCGATGGCGATGCTCGTCGCGCCCTCGGGCACATCCGGCAGCCGGAACGTCCCGCGATCGAGGCGCTTGTAGAACAGGCACAGGCCCGTGCCGTCGTAGAACAAGACCTTGATCGCCTCGCGTCGCTTGCCGAAGAACACGAACAAGGCGCCGCTCCGCGGCACGTGCCCGAGCCGCTCGCTCACGACGCCCGCCAGCCGGTCGAACCCGAGCCGCAGGTCGATAGGCTCCACCCCCACGAACACCTCGACGCCGTGCGGGATCATGCGCCACCTCGCGCGACCGCGGCCACCACCTCGAGCACGCCGGCGAGCGTCGCGCGGTCGAAGCCGCGCCGCACGGCGACGCGCGTGCCGCCGAGCTCGAGAACCACGGGCGTCTCGACGCCGTCGTCCACTGCCGACCGCTCGGCGGGCACCATCGCGCGCGACCCCACGCACGCCTCCGGAGCCGCCGTCCGCAGCACGCGCGCCAGCCGCACCGATCGCTTCGGTCGTGCCTCGGCCGCCTCACGCCGCAGGCGGTGCGCCCAGTG
>CAZQJC010000071.1:0-20570 GCA_964593795.1 uncultured Myxococcales bacterium
TAGCGCTGCGCTCTACGCGGTCTCCGTCAATCTAACCTCGGCCTGGCGGCTCATGCAGCTGCCAGGCCGAGCCTCGTCCAGAGGCTCACGCGATCGCGGCCGCCGCGATCGAAACGCCGCGCTTCCTGACGATCGTCTCCATCTTGCCTCGTTGGCGAGCGCCAACAGCAAACAGCGTCTTCGAGCGCGACCTTTTGTGGAGAAACGTCGACGACACGCGATTGTATTGGCCAGATACGTCTCCGACCACCCCGTCCAATGGTCGCTGTATGGGTCGACTATTTCAGCTATGTCTTGGATCTCTGTGTGATCTCCACAATTAGCAGATGAATACCTTGCACGCGCGCGCGTTTCACGGCGGCGAATTCGTCATCGATGGTGGCACGGTCCCGACGGTGTAGTGACGGCAGACGCATCGGCGGCGCAGCGCCCGAGCTCGCGGAGGTTGATGCCGTGCGCAAGCATCAGCATCGCAGCTCCGACCAGGGAGGGCCCGACGTCCCCGCCTGGGAGATCGAGCGCGTCGGCACGCACCAACAGCAGGGCAACGAGGCCCGGAATCGCAGGCAGGAGCGGCGTGAGACGGCGATGTCGTCGCCATCCTCTCGAGAGCGCCACCGCGACCATCAGCGCAGCGAGGACTGCGAACGCCAGCTCGAGGTCGTCGCTGCCCCACCATCCGCGAGTGCTCGAAACGGCGGCCACGATCGCGCCACCGCCGCAGTGGACGGCGCAGAGGCAGGAGGCGGCGATCCCGAGCCGGTCGGCGCGCCCGTCGCCGGATCGCGCCTGTGCGCCTCGGTGGCAGCCTTGAGCACGTCCTGGTAGGAACGTCACATCCAGATGTTAATACAATCTGATTGCATCTGCATCGGGAGATCGACTAGGGTGCCTGGCATGAATGGCGTCCTCGATCGTTCCAGCGAAACACCGTGGATGCGAGCACGGTCAGGCGAGGGTAGCGGCGCGGCCGGCGAGGAGCTGACGATGCACGTGGAGCGAGCCGTCGAAGCACGGGAGTCCTCGAGCGTCCTGCGCGTCCGGGAGGTTGGCGACCTCGTCGCGATCCTGGCAGCCCAGCTCAACGTCGTCGTGCTGGAGCGGCCGGCGCAGGGACCGCTGGCGGTGATCTCGCCTTACGCGGACCGCATCGCGCGAGCAAGCGCGTTCCGGTTCCTTGCGCCCGTCCGCGCGGATGGCAAGGGACTCGCCGCCTTACACGAGGCGCTTCCTCCTGGTGACGGCAGGGACCTCCTGGTCGGCGACGTCTCTGTCTGGGTCGGCGTGCTGGCCGAGCTCACGGACGCGTCGAGCGTCGGCGTGCGTATGGATCGG
Organism: uncultured Myxococcales bacterium; assembly: GCA_964593795.1. Classification (GTDB taxonomy): domain Bacteria; phylum Myxococcota_A; class Polyangia; order JAHFDS01; family JAHFDS01; genus JAHFDS01. The sequence goes on from CAZQJC010000071.1 coordinate 1,336, forward strand.
GCCGACGAGCCGACCTGCCCACGATTCCACTTCGACCGCGTGCTCTTGCGACTGGTGCTGACGTACTCCGGCCCGGCTACCGAGTGGATCGACGAGCGCGATGTCGATCGCTGCAGGCTCGCGAAGCGGACCGAGCGCGTGTATCGCCGGGGGGCGGCCGTCCAGCGAGCGTCAGCGCTCGACGTGGTGCTGCTCAAGGGCTCGGCTTGGCCGGGAAACGGCAGCCGGGGGGCGGTCCATCGATCGCCCGCCGCCGCGTCGCGAGAGTCGCCGAGGCTCGTGCTGACGCTCGACGCGCTCACATGACGTCACCAGAAGACTAGCGGTGCGGGCGGCCCGGGATGCCTCGGGCTCTCGAAAGGCACCGCGATCGTGGTGGTCGCGGACAGACGCCTAGACCCTCCAGAGGAAAAACCCGTGGGACCTGGAGGCGTGGCGGGCCGCCCGTGCCGATTCCGTCCGACAGCAGCATCCGGCTGACACCGGGGCGCAGCTCATCTACACTTGCAGATGGATGGCGAAAGCCCTCCAGCGAGCCCCCGTGAAGAGTCGTCGCCCAAAGCCCAAAGCTGCACCCGCCGGGGAGGTCCGTGACCTCATCCGCGGCGCTGGGCTGCGCAGTACCGGGCCACGGGTGGCTGTCTTGCGCGTCCTGTCCGCCTCGCGGACGCCCTTGTCGCATGGCGAGGTCGCCGAGAAGGTCGAGGGCGATGGCCTCGACAAGGCCACCGTCTACCGGAACCTGATCGACCTCGCCGAGGTGGGCATCCTGCGCCGCAGCGACCTCGGGGACCATGTCTGGCGTTTCGAGATCCGTCGCGAGGGCGCCGAGCACGCGGGCGAGCACCCGCACTTCATGTGCGTCGACTGCGGCTCGGTCGAGTGCATGCCGGACGCGCAACCGTCGCTCGAGGCCGCGAAGAAGGCCGCCCGCGCCGTCGGGGACGTCGCGGAGATCCTCCTCAAGGGCCACTGCGCCGACTGCCGATGAGGCCGATCGCCCGCGCCGTCGCCACGCTGCTGACGATCCTGTGGATCGCGACACCGCTCGCGACCGCGCTCGACGGCGCCGCCACCGATCACGCGTTCTGCCCCACGCACCAGGCCTTCGAGCACGCGGACGCATCGGAATCCTCCGGCCAGGGCCGCAACGCGGACCTCACCGCGGAGCGTTCGCAGAGCCACCAGGCCTGCGCGCTGGCCGAGCAGTGCCTGGCGGGCGCCCCCGCGGTGACGAGGGTGCGCCCCCTCGGGAGCACGCTCCCGTTCGTCCGCGCCCACGTGCCGGCGCTTCCCGTTCCACCGCTCGTCGCTCGCCACGCATGGCGCGACCTCGCCCCGAAGACCTCCCCCCCTTCCCTCGCCACGGTCTAGCCACCAGGGAGGCTCCGCGCACGCGGAGCGAACGGCCGCGCCTTTGCGTGGCCAGGCAGGGGGAACCCGATGTTGCTTCCGCTCCTCAGCGTCGCCACGCTGTTCGTGGGTCCGCTGGCACACCGTGCGCTCCGGCGCACCAGCACGGCGCTCCGGGCGCTGGATGGCTTCGTCTTCGTCGCGATCGGCGGCATCGCCGTCGTGAGCCTGATCCCGAGCGCGCTCACCGCCCGCGAGCTCGGCAAGGTAGGGATCGCGGCGATCGCGATCCTGCTGCTGCGCGCGTTCGAGCGAGCCGTGGGGCACCGGCGTGGTGCCCACCAGACCGCGCTCGTCCTCGCGATGGTGGGTCTGGCGTCGCACGGCGCCCTCGACGGCGTCGCCCTGGCGGGGGTGGGCACGACGCGGCCGCTCGTCGGCGTGGTCGTCGCGCTCCATCACCTGCCCGTCGGTCTGGCGGTGTGGTGGCTCATCCGGCCGACGCGAGGGCCCGCGGTCGCGCTCGCCGTGCTCGCCGGGATCGGCGCGGCGCTCTTCGCGGGGTTCCTGCTGGGCGCACCCCTCCGGCACGCGCTCGAGAGCGGCGGGGCCGATCTCTCCCAGGCCCTCTTCGCGGCCGTGCTCCTCCACGTCGTCTTCCACGGCCCCGCGGGCTGCGACGAGCAGGCGACGCCCACCCGCCGTGGGGACTTCGCCGAGGGCCTCGGCGGGCTCCTGGGCCTCGGGCTCATCCTGCTGACCGGCGAGGCCGATCTGCTGCCGCTCCCTCGGGGCGGCGAGGCCAGCGCGGGCAGCGCCTTCCTCACGCTCGCGCTCGAGAGCGCACCCGCCCTGCTCGTGGCCTATGCGTTCGCGGGGCTCGTCCAGGCCTTCCTGCCGCAGGGCTCGGCGGCGTGGATGGGGCGGGGGCCGACGCTCCTGCAATCGCTCAAGGGTCTCGCGTTCGCGGTCCCCTTGCCGATCTGCTCGTGCGGCGTGGTGCCCGTCTACCGGAGCCTCATCGTGCAAGGCGTCCCCGCGACCGCCGCAATGGCGTTCCTGCTCGCCGCGCCGGAGCTCGGGCTCGATGCGCTACTGCTCTCGCTGCCGCTCCTGGGCGGCGCCCTGACGATCGCGCGGCTGGCTTCGGTCGTGGCGGTGACGGTGATCGTGAGCCTCGTGGTCGGCCACCTGGTGCGCTCGAGGCGTGACACGCGGGCCCCGTGGCCCTACGCGGATCGCCCTCGCGGCACCAGGGCGCGCTTGCGCGCCGCCGTCTCCACGGGCTTTGTCGAGCTGGTGGACCACACCGGCCCGTGGATGCTGCTCGGCCTGGGCGTGGCCGCGGTGCTCGAGCCCCTCTTGCAAGTCTCGAGCATCGCCGACGTGCCGGGGTGGATGCAGGTCCCGCTGTTCGCGCTCCTCGGCATGCCTGGCTACGTGTGCGCGTCCGGAGCGACGCCGCTCGTCGCCGTGCTCGTGCACAAGGGCGCCTCGGCGGGGGCGGCGATCGCGTTCCTGCTGACGGGACCTGCCACCAACGTGACCACCTATCTCGCGCTCTCGCGGCTGCACGGCAAGCGCGTCGCCGTCGCGTTCGGGCTCGCCGTCGCGGTGCTCGCGGTGTGCGCCGGGTGGGCGGTCGATGGCGTGCTCGCACCCCGAGCCGCCGCGACGGTCGCGCTCCACGGGATCGGCGTCCACGATCATGGGGGAATCGAGGCGGCGTGCCTTGCGGCGCTGGCGGTGGCGTTCGTCCTTTCGGTGTTGCGCCAGGGTCCGCGCTGCTTCGTCGCGCAGCTCTTCCCGCTCGGCGCGCACGGCAGCGGCCACCACGACCACCACCACGACCACGGCCACGCGGCGGTCCCGGCAGGCAGCGGCGGCTGTGGACACGACCACCACGACGAGCCTGCCGAGCACACCCACGACCACGGCCACCACTGCGGCCACGATCACTCCCGCCCCGTCGTGATCCGCCTCGGACGCCCGCCGGCAGCGGTGCCTCCGGAAGCTGGAACCTCAAGCTGATCCGGCGCCCGGCTCGTCCGTAGGCCGCCACCCCACGGGTCGATCGCGCGGCGCTTGACAGCTCGCCAGTCGCGCGGTAACACATCATCACTTCACCGATTGATGAAACGACAGATTGTTCGCAAGCGAAGGACGGAGGCCTGTGAGGAACCAGGTCACGGCGCCCATGCGACGCCGCCCCTCGACGTGGACGCCCTGGCGCGCGCCTCGGCGCTGTTCCGCGCGATCGGCGACCCTGCGCGCCTGCGCATCCTCCACATCCTCACCGGCGGTCGAAGGTGCGTGAGCGAGCTCGCGGAGACGACGCGGGCCGGGCTCTCGACCGTCTCGCAGCAGCTCAAGACCCTGCGCGCGGAGCGGCTCGTGACGCGCGAGCGCGAAGGCAAGCACATCTACTACACGCTCACGGACAAGCACGTCGCCGAGCTGGTCCGTAGCGCGCTCGAGCATGCGAGCGAACCCCCTGGCGGCGGCGACGACTGAGCAACAGGAGCATCCCGTGAGCACCCATCAGACGCATCCCTCCCATTCGCACACCCACGGCCCGGGCTGCGGGCACACCGCGGTCAAGCACGACGGCCACACCGACTACCTGCACGACGGCTGCCTCCACCACCCGCACGACGACCACTTCGACGAGCACGCGATCGCCGTCGGCGGCCCGAACCCGGCGGCCTGCACGCCGAGCCACGCCTGCGGCGCGCACGCCAAGGACCACAGCCACGGCAAGGGCTGCGGCCACGACGCCGTGCCGCACGGCGATCACGTGGACTACCTCGTCGCCGGCCACCTGCATCACCCCTGCAGCGGCCACTGCGACGACCACGGCCCGCTCGCCTAGTTTGCGTGTGGCCGCCTCGGAAGGCGGCCACCAGGCTGGTTTCGTTGGCCGCCTTCGGCGGCACGCGCGCCGCCCCTCCCCCGGTTGGGCAAGTCTCGTCTTGCGCGCCTTCGGCGCGACCCAACCGGGCCCCCCTCCCTGCGTCTTCGCTCCGCTGCGCTTCGCTACGCCCTTGCGGCTCGCTGCGTTCGCCTCGGTGGAAGCGGCGGACTCATGACATCGCGATCGGGGCACTAGCCCTCCTGCTCCACCCTTCGATCATCGACCGCGGACGACCGCGCATCGATCCGCTGCTTCGCGATCGATCGCGGCGCGCCGGCATGCAGTCGCAATTGAATTGCACTAGCATCTTGGTGGTGATAGTAAGGCTTCACCTGGCGGCGCGCTTCGCCGCCGCACCGAAGAGGAGGAATCATGCGCTCGATCGTCACGTTCTCAGTCGCGGCCGCGGTCGCGGGGTCACTGGGCTGTGCCACCGGCCTGCCGACCTTCGAGGCCGAGCTCGGCAAGAAGGAGGTCGCGGGCCGCCCGGTCCGGATCCCCTACCTCGATACCGTGAGCTACTTCGGATACGTCGCGCCGGGCACGCCCCCCGACGAGGAGCGCGAGGGCAAGAAGATGTACTACTTGTACCTGTGGGTGCCGATCGTGGCGCCGGAGATCGGTGTCCGCATGATCTCGCCCGTCAAGGGCGTGGCGAAGCCGGAGAAGACCGATTTCGTCGACGCGGCGTTCACGCCGAACGCAGAGACACCCGAGTACTTCGATACCTGGGTGCGGGTCGAGCGGTGCGTCAAGGCGGTGTCTCCGGAGGACATCACCAAGCCCTGCGACTCATGGGCCAATTTCGGCGACAACGACGACACCAGCGAGCTGCCGGCGCAGCCGAGTGGCAACCGGTACAACTCGCTCCTGCGCATCGCGTCGGAGCCCTCGGACCCGATGAAGGCGCTCGTCCGCGGCCTCTACCGCATCGTCTTCACGACCTACAAGGTCGGCGAGGTCAAGGGCAGCTTCCTCGCGCAGGTGGGCGCTCCCATCAAGATCCCCGGCACCTTCATCGCGAAGACGCCCGCAGACCTCGCCAAGCTGGTGAGCGGCGGCACACCGTCGGCGCCGGAGCCGCAAGCCAAGCCATGACGACCTTTGCCGGGGGGCACGCGCTCATCGTCGCGGCGGCGATCGCGGGAGGCTGTGCGTCTGTCGGTGCGCGAGATGTCACGCGGCCCGCCGAGGTGCGGGTGCCGGGCGCGATCTCCTCCGCGCCGCTCGTCCTGGTCAACTTCGCCCCGATGGTCAAGGCACGAATCGGCGGCCAGCCGTTCTGGTTCCTGATCGACACGGGGACCTCGGTGACGCTGCTGTCCAGGACGGCCGCGGAGAGGCTGGGGCTCGAGCGCCGCACGCGCGGGCTCGGCGTCGAGCTCCGTGGGCGCGAGCAAGGGCTGGCGCCTCAGACCGTCGATGTGCCGGGCATCGAGCTCGGGAGCGCGCAGTTCGGACCGTTCACGGCGATCGTGGACGACTTCCCCGGGCCCGAGCGCTTCCTGGGCGTGCCGATCGGCGGGACCCTCAGCCTGTCTCTGTTCGCCGAGGTTCTCGTGACGCTCGATCACGACGGGCGCCGGTTGATCATCGAGGCAAGCGATCTCTTGCCTGCGAACGGGAGGGACCGCCTCGCGCTCCATGACCATCAGGGCGTTCCTACGGTCGAGTTGCTCGTCGGCGGGCGGCGGGTCGACGCATTGCTCGATAGCGGTGCCGGCGCTCTGCTCACGCTGCCGTCCGATGCGACCCGGCAATCGGGGGAGGCCGTCTGGATGGGCTCGCACAAGATCGAGGGCACCGCTGCCCCGGCCACGGATGGCCTCGCCCGCCTCGGTGCTCCCATCCTCAGGCGTTTCATCGCCACGTTCGATCAGCGGAACCACGTCATCCGTCTGGTCCGGCGCGTTCCCCCGGGCGCGTCCTGAATCCATAACGCAAGTCTATTGTAATAGCATCCATGATGTAGTAGTTGTCTGGATGCTGGAGGCGACATGCCCGTTCCGAACGATGGCGCGCGAATCCCCGTCACGGTCCTCACCGGCTTTCTGGGTGCGGGCAAGACCACCCTGCTCAACCGCATCCTGACCGAGCAACACGGCAAGCGAATCGCCGTGATCGAGAACGAGTTCGGCGAGATCGGCATCGATCAGGCGCTCGTGATCAACGCCGACGAAGAGATCTTCGAGATGAACAACGGGTGCATCTGCTGCACCGTGCGTGGGGACCTCATTCGCATCCTCGGCAACCTGGCCAAACGCCGCGATCGCTTCGACCATGTGCTCGTCGAGACGACGGGCCTGGCCGACCCGGGGCCCGTGGCGCAGACGTTCTTCGTCGACGACGAGATCCGCGCGGACTACCGGCTCGACGGCATCGTGACGCTGGTGGACGCCAAGCACGTCGCCCTCCATCTGGACTCGGACGAGTGCAAGGAGCAGATCGCCTTCGCGGACGTGCTCCTGCTCAACAAGACCGACCTCGTCCGCGCGGAGGAGCTCGCGCGCATCGAGGCGCGGGTGCGCTCGATGAACGCGCTGGCTCGGCTCCACAGGGCGGAGCGTGCGGCCGTGCCGATCCCCGTGGTGCTCGACGTGGGCGGCTTCGACCTGACGCGTGCGCTCGAGACCAAGCCGACGTTCCTGCAGCCGGAGTACCCGTTCGAATGGGCCGGCGCGTTCGAGCTCGGCAAGGGGCGGCACCGCATCGAGCTCCGGGGCGGGCACGACCCGAGCATGGCCCTCTTCGTGCTGCCGCTCGGTGACGCGACGGAAGAGACGCTCGCCGAGGCCTGTGGCCTCGCCCTTCCGCAATGGGACGATGGCGGGCCCGTCGCCGAGCCGGGGGATGGCCTCGGCGTCGGCAGCCCCAGGCGCTTGCTCGCGCCCCAAGGAGGGAGCGCCTACGCCCTCGACGTCGTGGAGGGTGGCAGGTACGCCTTCTTCACCGAGCACCACGGTCCGAACGAGCTCGGGATGGTCGTGCGCGCGCCGAGCGGCGAGCCCGTGCTCCCGCTCGCCGAGCGCGATTGCGGGGGGCACGCCCACGACGAGACCGTGACGTCGGTGGGTCTTCATGTGGAAGGCGCGCTGGACGAGAAGCGGCTCAATGCGTGGATCTCGCGGCTGCTTCGCGAGCAGGGAAACGACATCTTCCGGATGAAGGGGATCCTGCACCTCGCCGGCCAGGACCGTCGCTTCGTCTTCCAGGGCGTTCACATGCTGTTCGATGGGCGCGAGGACCGGCCCTGGGGCGCTGATCCACGCACGAGTGACCTCGTGTTCATCGGTCGCAACCTCGATCGTGCCGCGCTCGAGGAGGGGTTTCGCACGTGCCTGCGGTAGTGCAGGAGCGGCCGTCGTCGCTGCGGCCAGCCTGGAGCGCGGCGGTCGGCGACTACGCCATCGGGGTGGACCTCGGACCCGATGGAGGGTGCGCGGTCGGAGCGGGCGGCGGCGACGTGATGGTGTTCGACGAAGCCAGCGGGCGCCTGCGCTGGCACGCACGTGCCCACGAGGGCGGCCTGCTGGCGCTGGCCTGGAACCCGGCGGCGGCCGTCCTCGCCACCGCGGGCCAGGACGGCTTCGCCCGGCTGTGGGACGGCGTCTCGGGACGGCGGCTCTGTGAGCTCCCGGGCGCCGGGCCGTGGGTCGAACAGCTCGCATGGTCGCCGGACGGGGCGCGGCTCGCGACCGCCGCAGGCAAGACGGTGCGTGTCTGGACGCGCAATGGACAGCCCGAGCGCGAGACGGACGCGCATGCGAGCACCGTCACCGGCCTCGCCTGGAGCCGTTCGGGACAGCGGCTGGCCACCGCGTGCTACGGGGGCGCCCAGGTGTGGGACGCCGCGACCGGAAAGCTCAATCAGCAGCTCGAATGGAAGGGCTCGCTCATCTCGCTCGCCTGGAGCCCGGACGGGAGCGTCATTGCGGGAGGCTGTCAGGACTGCTCGGTGCATTTCTGGCGCCTGCCTGCCGGGAAGAGCGCGCAGATGACCGGGTTCCCCAGCAAGCCGCGCGCGATTTCGTGGGAACGCGGCGGCAAGCTGCTGGCCACGTCGGGCGCGGCTACCGCCACGGTGTGGCCGTTCTCCGGCAAGGGGCCCGAGGGGCGAGCGCCCATCGAGCTCGCGGGGCACGAAGAGACCATCAGCGCGCTGGCGTTTTCGCCGAGCGGACCCGCATTGGCCTCGGGGGCGCAGGACGGCGCGGTGATGCTCTGGGAGCCTCGCCGTCAGAAGACGCCGTATGCGCAGGCGAGCCTGGGTGCGCCGGTCACCGCGATCGCCTGGTCGCCGTCGGGTACACGCCTGGCAGGGGCCGACTCCGCCGGTCACGTCATGATGTGGGTCGCGGAATAGCCGCCGTGCCCATCAGCTTCGCGCTCTTCCTCGGGCTCGCGCTCGGTCTTCGGCACGCGCTCGACGCGGATCACCTGGTCGCGATCGGCACGTTAGTCCCGCGCGAGCACCGCTTACGGGGCGCGCTGCGCACGGGCGCGCTGTGGGGCCTCGGGCACCTCGTGACGATCCTCGGCCTCGGCGTGGCGATCGTGGCGTTCGGAGTTCACCTCGACGAGAGGGTCAACTGGGCGCTCGAGATGCTGGTCGCGCTCATGTTGATCGCGCTCGGTTGCTCCAGCCTTCGGCGGGGTCACGAGCGGAGACAGGCGCGGGTCGGCGCATGGCGGCCGGTCCTCGTCGGCGTGGTGCACGGCCTCGCCGGCTCGGCGAGCCTGGCGCTCCTCGCCCTGGCCACGATCCGCCAGCCGGTCGTCGCCCTCGCCTACCTCGCGCTCTTCGGCGTCGGCACGGTCGTGGGCATGGCGGGCGTCACCGTGGTTCTGTCGCTTTCATTGTCGCGCGTGGGCGCGGCGGTCGCGGGCGCCGAACGCGCGTTCCTGATCGCCGCGAGCGTAGGTAGCATCGTGCTCGGCTTCGGCTTGCTCGTGCGACTCGTCTGCTGACTTGGACGCAAGCGTCAGCCCGAAGGGCCCTGGTCGCACATCGTGCACGCCTTGACGCAGGGCGCGCCGCTGGGCACACAGACATCGCCGCAGGCACGTCCGCTCGAACATAGCGGACAACACGGCGCTCCCGACGCCGGGCCGCTCGGAGCCGCGTCCGGCGGCGGCTGGATCTCCTTCTCGCCACATCCAAGCAGGCAAAGGAGCACCAGCACCAGGCCGCGCCGACCAACTCTCAATCGTGGCCCTCGGTGCAACGCTGCACCTCGACCGTGAGGTGCGCGATGGGCACTCGGGCAAGGATGAGCTCGCGGTAGAATGCGGTCTCGCGGGGCGTGGAGGTGACCAGCCCGACGACGCAATGCGGACAACCTGGGCCCGTCTCCCACACGTGCAAGTCAGCCACGCGCACGTCGTCAACGGCTTCGAGGGTCTGCCTGATGTCTGCTTCTAGCGCTGCCGACGCCGTCGCATCGAGGAGCTTTGCCCCCGCCGAACGGCAAAGGCCCACCCCCCAGCGGAGCACCAGGACGCCGCCGAGCAGGCCCGCCACCGCGTCGAGGAAGGTCCAGCCGAGCTGACGACCGACGACGAGGGCCGCGATCGCGAGGACGCTCGTGAGCGCATCCGCGACGACGTGCAGGTACGCGGCCCGGTGGTTCTCGTCGTGATGGGGATGGTCATGCGCCGGATGATCGTGGTCCTCGTGGTCCTCGTCATCGTGGTGGTCGAGCAGCTTGATGCTGACGAGGTTCACCACCAGGCCCACGATGGCCACGGGCAACGCCTCCGAGAAGCGGATGTCGACCGGGCGAAAGAGCCGCCAGACCGATTCGGCGAGCATCGACACCGCGACCAGCACGAGGATGAGCGCGCTCGTGTAGCCGGCGAGCGCGTGCACCTTGCCGGTCCCGAACGAAAAAGCCGGGCTGTGGTGGCGCGTGCGCGCGAACCAGTAGGCCCACGCGGAGATGCCCAGGGCGCCTGCGTGGGTGGCCATGTGCCAGCCGTCCGCGGTCAGCGCCATCGAGCGCGTCGCGTAGCCGGCGACGAGCTCGACCAGCATCATGCCGCACGTGAGCGCGACGACCCAGCGCGCGGCACGCTCCCGCGCCGTGGCGTCCAGGGGGACACCGCGGCAATTGCCTGGTGAAATGCGCTCAGAATGCATGGTCACCTCGCGACAGGGTCATCGCGTGAACCGGACGCGGATGGGCGGCGAGCGGGCGGCCACGGGCTTTCCCTGGGCGTCGCGGGCCGGGGTGAAGCGGGTGCGGCGCGCGCAGGCCAGCGCGGCTGCGCCGAAGCCGAAGCCGGGATCCGAGACCAGCGCCGCCGACTGGACGGTGCCGTCGGCGCGTACGACCACGCGCAGCACCACGGCCTGCTCGTCGATCTCGGCGGCGTCGGCCTCGGCGGGCCACGGACAGCTCCAGTCCTCCTCGGCCAGCGCCACGGCGGCGCTGCGGTCCGGTCCGCTCGCGGTGCCGGTGGTGCCGCGCGGAGCCGGCCCGGGCTGGACGACTGGCGCGGTCACCGCCTGCTTGCTCGTGCCGGACGAGAGCGTCGAGCCGCCCGCGTAACGCTCGCCATTGCCCTCGGCGAACGTGGGCGGCTCCTCCCCCGCCGGCGGCGGCGTCGTCGATTCGCGGGCGATCACCTTGCCGGCTTGCGCAGCCGCCGGGGCGGGCGCCGCGTGCGCGACGGTCCGCGAGCGCGCCGGGGGCGTCTTCTCGGGCGGCGGCGGCGGCGGGCGCGGCGGCTCGAGCTCGACGTCGTGCGTGCGGGTCACGGCCTTGTGGCCCGGCAGCAGGGCATGCGCGGCCGGTGGAGCCTGCCAGAGCCAGAACGCGAGCGCGCCGTACGCCACGCAGGCCGCGATCGTCGCGATCGCGAGGCGGCGATGGCTCGACGGGTCCTTCGCCGCGAACACCTGGTCCACGATGCGCTCGCGCGGACGGTCCGGCATGGGCTGCACCATCAAGATCATGGCGCGGTTTCGTCGAGCGGGGTGGCAGCGAACGCGACCTTCTCCACCCCTGCCCGCTTGACGAGGTCGAGCACGTGGATCATCTGGCGGTGCGGAACGCTACCGTCGGCCTGGATCACGGCGCGGACGTGTGCGTCCTCGGCCAATCCGCGCTTGAGCCGCGCGAGCATCTCCGCGTCGCCCTTGACCGGCTCGCCGTTCACCATCATCCCGCCGCTCTTCGGGACGATGACGGACAGCACGAGCTGCACCTCCTCGCTCCTGGCCGCCTGCGGCAGATCGAGCGGCACTGCGGGCGTCACCAGGATCTTCGCCGTCACGATGAAGATGATCAGCAAGACGAGCGTGATGTCGACGAGCGGCGTCACGTTGATGCCGGTGATCATCCCGTCGCCATTGCCGTGACCGGCCACGTCAGGCGCCCCCTTCGGCGGGCGCGTGGCGCGGCGAGCGCGACGGCGCGGGCAAGCCGCCTCCGCCCGAGACGGGTCGCTCCTGCAAATAGGCGAGGACGAGGCTCGTCAGCACCTCGGCCTCGGCCAGCAGCGAATGCATTCGCCTTTGCAGATAGTTGAACATCGCGACCGCCGGCAGCGCGACGGCGATGCCGACCGCCGTGGCCACGAGCGCCTCGGCGATGCTGCTCATGAGCGCCTGCGAGGCGACCTGCGCCGTGCCCGCGTGCGCCTGCGTCCCCGAGCGACCGAGCTCCTCGAAGGCCTGGACGATGCCGATCACCGTGCCGAACAGCCCGATGAAGGGCGCGTTGTTGCCGAGGGTGCCGAGGTAGGCGAGCCGCTGCTCGAGCCGGCTGCGCTCGAGCGCGGTCGCGCTCTGCATGGACTTCTCCGCCGCGGCCGGGCCCCGATCGGCGAGGCGGAGCCCGGCGGCGGCGATGGTCGCGGCCACGGCGGTGGAGCGGCCAAGCTCGTCGATCGCGGTCGTGACCTCACCGCGACCGAGCCGCGCGTCGAGGAGGTCCGCCAGCCCGCGGACGTCCCCGGCGCGCGATCGGTAGAACATCCAGCGCTCGACGGCGAGCACCGCCGAGACGAGCGACAGCCCTGCCAGGAGCCACAAGATCCAGCCCGTACCGAGCTGGAGCAGGACCTGCTTGACCGCTTCCATCGCGTTCATGACGGACCTCCTCGCCCTTACGGAGGCGACGGGTAGTTGCGCTTGACGAAGCAGAGCCCGTCGGAATTGAGGTGCCCGAGGGTGCTCGTGTTGTAGGTCATGTAGTCGGCGAAATCGCGGATGGCCGTCGCGGGGTCGCCGCTTGCGCTCACCGGCACGCCCTTGGTGTCGAACGACATCGCGCCATTGCCGGGCGGCGTGAACGACTCAAGACACTTCCGCCAAGGGAGCTCCGTGCCCGCGCCGTCCTTGAACGGGGTGAACGCCACGCCCGCGAAGTCCTCCACGCGCGCCGTGGGCGTGCCCGTCATGCCCACGTAGTGCGCTGCAATCTGGTCGAAGTGCGCGGGGGAGTCGTGCTCGAAGCTCTCCCAGTAGGTGTGGTCGGTGTGGAACGTCACCTGCGCGACCACCGAGGCGTTCGGCTTGATCGCGATCCCGCGCTGGTGCTCCTCACCCGCGAAGGCATTCGCCGGATCGTTGTCGGGGTTCTGGCAGTTGATGTACGTGGTCGGGATCTTGAAACCGAGCCGGTAATTGACGGTCTTCGGGACCTTCGTGAAGTCGTACGAGGCGACGGTCGAGGTGCAATTCGTGCCCTTCCACGTCGCGGTCCCGATGATCATCATCGTGTAGCCCTTCTCGATCATCTCCTGGTACGCGGCCATGCCATCGGCGTCGAGGTTCACGTTCTTGGCCATCGACGTCGCCGCGACCTGGTCGAAGCTGAACGCGTAGCGCTTGGTCTCGTCGAACGGCGCATTGCCCTTCAGGTTCTGGTTGGTGAGCGCGGCGATCGCGACCGCCTGCTCGTCCGCGCCACCCTTGCCCATGAGCGGACCGCCCTTGTGGAGATCGACCGCCCACGGGCCGTCCACGCGCGCGACGGCGCCGTCGGTCATCGATTCGTCGGTCGGGACCTTGTCCGGGTTCTCGGAGATCGTGACGTGATCGAACGTGACGATCATGTTCGTGAACTTGACCTCCCAGCCGTCCACGAACGCCGGATCGTCCATGCCGGCAGGCGGGAACCCGTAGCCGCCGAGCGCGAGCACCTCGCCGGAGGTGGTAAAGAGGATCCCCTTGGGGCCGGGATCCGTCGGTGGCGTGAACGGCTGCAGGCCGCCGGTCGAGCCGCTCGTACCGGACGAGCCGGCCGAGCCCGCCGATCCGGCGCCGCCCGCGCCGCCTCCGGTTCCGGCGCCGCCCATGTGGTCGTTCTTGTCGTCGCCGCAGGCCGTTGCGAAGGCGCAGGCCGCCAGCATCACCGTCATTGCATTGCGTCGCATCTCGAGTCCTCCTCTTTCGGTCATGGTTGCCAGGTGAACGTGTAGACACCGACCTTGGCGCGCAGGCCCCCGTAGAGGGCGATGTCCGCTTGTCCGTCGGTCACGTCGGTGAAGCGATAGGGCTGGTCGTCGGCCGCGCGCGTGAGCGTCGAGAAATCGACGTTGACCAGCATGGCGCGCGGGTCGATGCGAAGGAGCAGCGAGCCGCCGCGTGCGATCCGCACGTCCGCCGGAATGGGCGAGACGATGCGTTGCTTGCAGAGCGGGCTCGCGCCGGGCAGCGCGGGGTCCCGCACCGGGATCGCGCGGTTCTTGCCGATGGTCAGGCGCGCCTCGAACGGGAACTGCGCGCCGCCCTTCTCCGCGGTCCCGGTGAGCTGCAGCACGGGCGTCGTGTCGTCGAGCGCGTTGACGTCGGCGCCGCTGAGCCAGACCTCGCCCGACACGGCCGTATCCGCGACGCCCTCGCCGGGCGCGGGGAACGGCTGGGGCTCCGGAGACAGGAGGTCCACGTCGAGCGCGCTCGTCACCTCGCCCACGTAGATGCCGGGCAGGACGCAGCTCGTCGGCTGCGCGCCCGCAGTGGGCATCGAGCGGTTGAGGTACACGGCGCCGATGTGGAGCCGCGCCTGCGTCAGCGTGATGGCGTAGCCGGCGCCGGAGGTGAAGACGAGCGGCGATTGCGCGTCTGCGGGGCCCGCGGCCGCCGCCTGGAACGCCACGAGGTCGCTGCCGGTCGTACTGACGCAAGAGAGCGCGGTGACCGCGAGCAAGGCCAGGCGGCTCACGATGGACCTCCCGCCGTGATGGCCAGCGTGAGCATCACCGCCCGCGGCGCGCCGGCCGAGAAATGGTGCACCGGGACCAGCGTCGGTTGCGGCTGGCTCTGGAAGTCCGACGCGTAATTGAATTCCCCGAGGCGGTAACGCCGATCCAGCAGGTTCGACACCTCCGCGCCGAGCTCGACGGCGCGCCAGCGCAGCCGCGCCGAGAGGTCGAGCGTCAGGATGTAGTCGCTCCGCTGGCCGTACGGCAGCGCGCGCCGGCCGACGTACGTGACGCCCGCGCCCGCGGCTCCGTGGAGCGGCGTGCCGTCGATGGAGAGCGGCAGCTCGCCGAAGACGGCGCTGTCCGAGCGGACGACGAGGTCCGGCACGTACGGCACGAGCAGGCCCGTGTCGTCGAACGTGGAGCGCACCCAGGTGACGTTCGCGGACTCGTCGAAGAACCGACCGGCCACGCGCGCGGCCGCGAGCGCGCCGGTGCGCGCGGTGCCGCCGCCGATCGTGTTGCGACCTGCGGTCTCCGAGAAGATGAGATCGTGGTCCACCTCCGTGCGGAAGAAGACCGCGCGGGCGACGAGGCTCATCGTCTCGCTCGAGCGCGCATACGCGGCGCCGCCCTCGTACGCGGCGATGCTCGCGAAGGGCGTCCTGCGGTCCTGCGAGATGTAGCTCGGGTCGATCGAGCGGACGCCCTGGCCGTAGCTGGCCGAGAAGGTCACGTCCGCGATCGGCCCGACGAGCACGCTCGCGCGCGGCAGGAGCGCGCTCGACGCGGTGGACGCGCGCTGCACGGGCTCGCGATAACGGCCGAAGTCCTGCTGCGTCAGGCAGCTCGCATCGCCCGGCGGGTTCGACCGGGACGGGTGCGCGACGCTGTCCACGGCGCACCTGTCGAGGACGTCGAAGGTGAAGAGGTCCGCGCGCAGGCCGCCCCGCAGCGCCAGCCACGCGGAGGGCTTGAGGTTGAGGTCCCCGTAGAGGCCGATGTCCCCGAGCGTCGACTCGAGATCGGTCTCGAGCTTGTACGGGTGGCCGGTCGCGGCCTCGATGCGGTACTGCGTGCCCGTGGTCTTGTCGCCGCGCGCGAAGTAGCCGAGCTCGAGCTCCTGGAGCTGGCCGAGGATCGTGGCGCGTGTGCGCGCGGAGCCGCGGGCGCCGAGCGTGAGCTCGCCGACCTCGAGGTCGAGCAGGTCGCCGCGCTGGCTGTGCAGGTTCTGGATGGGCTCCTGCGTGTCGAGCAGGAACCCCGTGAAGTTCTCGCGCAGCCGCATCGTGCGCCAGACGAAAAAGATCTGGTTCTCGGTCGCGACCGCGCCCACCTTGGAGACGAGATCGGCGGCGATCGAGTAGCGCGACGCGTCGCCGCCCTGGCTGTGGTCGTAGGTGTCGAGAAAGCCGATGCGCCCGGCCGCGAAGTCGTCCTGCCGGACGACACCCGCGCTGTGGTAGCTCGTCGTGTACGCGGTGGTCGTCAGGCGGTAGAGCGCATCGCCCACGTGCCCCTCGCTCTGCGCGATCGCGGCGGCACGCTGGGCGTCGCGGTTCTGGCCGAAGCCGTCGGTCTGGTAGAGCTCGACGCCGGCGAAGGTGTGGCTGTTCGTGCCCGGGCCCCAGGTCAGGAGGCCCCGCTTGGTGCCGAAGGAGCCGACGCCCACCTTGGCCGTCAGGCCCCGCTGTCGGAGACCGAGGTCGAAGTCGGCGCTCCCCGCGACCGCGTAATTGCCCTGCCGGGGATCGAAAGGGCCCTCGACGACGCGCAATCCCTCGACGAGCTCGGGGATGAGGAAATGCAGGTCGGCATAGCCGTTTCCATGCAGGTTCCCGCTCTCGTTGATGGGCACGCCACCGACGGAGAACTCGACGTCCTGGCCCTCGCGGGCGTCGAAGCCACGCAGGAAGATCTGCTCGGCGTGGCCCTCGCCGCCGTCGTTGGTGAGCAGGATCCCGGGCGCGAGCTTGAGGAGCTCGGTGGCGCTCTTGCGTGGAACCTGGGCAAGCGCCCCGACCTCGAGCTGGAAGTCCGACGCGCCCCGGCTCTTCGGCGGCGTGCGACCGAGCACCGTCACCTCGAGCGTCTTCTCGGCGCCCTTGTCCGGTGCCTTCTCCGTCGGCTTCTCGGCCGGCGGTTCGGAGGCTGTCGGCGCAGTGGGCACCGGCGGGACGGCATCGGCCTTCGGCGGCGCGGCCTCGGCCAGCGCCGGTAAGACGAAGTGGATCGGCACGCGGATGCGGCTGGCGATCGCCTGACCGTCGCGCTGGGCGGGGCGGAAACGCCATCGGCGGACCGCTTCGGTCGCGGCCGCGTCGAGATCCGGCGCGACCGACTCGGCGACGCTGACCTCGCCGACGGCGCCATCCGCCCCGACGTTCACGAGCAAGACGACGGTGCCGGCCCGCCTCTCGACGAGCGCGGCCGCGGGGTAGACGGCGTCCACGCGCTCGACCACCTCGGGGGCCGTGAGCATGGGCTGCGTCGCGCGCGCACGCCCGCTCGCGAGCGCGACGAGCGCGACGAGCACGGCGAAAGCGCCGCGCTTCCGAATCCACGTTGGGCCAAAGGCCCTGATGCCAGACAACGCCGCTCCAAGTCGATGCGGGCGCACGTCGGTGCCCCGCGAGAGGCAGTCCGAAGTGCAGCCAGGTGAATGCGTGCGCACGAGGGGGCGCCTGTTTCGCAGGGCGCCTCCGCTCGAACGACCGATCCGACTGGGCTAGGCGGGGGGCGAGGTCTTGGGGGCGAGGCGGTAGCGCGCGCGCTCGATCGACCGATCGAGCTGCGAGTCAGGGGTCCGAGGCGCCGCGGTGGGTGCGAGCGTCCTTGCCGCGGGTGCCTGGGCGCCGATCAGCGCGCCGTCACGCGCCGTGGTGGCCAGGGTGCAGTGGTCGTGGGCGTCGCCATCGCCTCCGGTCTGGGTACCCCGGCTCGCGCTGTCGATCCCCTGCCCCTCCGTGTCGACCGCGTGCTGCTCGCTCGCGTCGCCGAAGGTGTGGACCAGATCACCGTGCTCGGCGCAGACGCCGTGGCGCACGAACGCCAGGTGCGCGAGGCTGCCGAACTGCGTCGATAGCATGAACAGGCCAAGAAACGCGACCAGTGCACGCACACGAAGGTGCGTTCGACCGGCCCGGCTCCTCGACCACGACGACATAACCCTAGGATCGACTACCCCAACCACCGCAGGTGTCAAGAGGAACACGCTCTGACGGACATTTGATCTACCCACCCCTGCGGCGCCGCGCCTTGCCGCGCCGCACCTTGCGCGTCGTCCGTCGCTCGACGGCGACCACGAGGACGACGAAGAATCCGAGGGCGATCGCAAACGGGATCATCCAGTCCCACCACGTCCACGATCGACGGGTCAGCTCGCGGCTCGTGAACACCTCCTTGCCCTTGTGGCGCTCGATGTACGCGCGGACGAGCTCGTCCCGAACCGCGTACTCGAGCGCCGGAGTCGACAGGTCTCGCTTCTCGAGCTCCCCGAGGAGCCACGCGCGCTCCCGCTGTCCAGCGGGGCTGGCGCACTTGAGAAGCGGAGTCTCGTCGCACTGGCCGTCGGGCACCACGAGCTCGTGGAGCATCCGCTCGGAGACGGCCGCAAGGCCACGGCGTCGCACCGACGACGCGTCCGGCTGCGCGCTCGCCGTCGCCGTGAGCGCGGCGAAGAAGGACGCGCCCACGCTCACGCCGCAAAGCCACCTACCACCGACCGCATGGCGCGATCGGCGTCGCGGGCCAATGGCCCAATGAGATTCCAAACCCCACCCCCAGCACGAGGGCGCGGACGACCGGCCGTTACGGTGGCCGCCCACGCGAGCTCAGACGACAGCCCGCCGCTGTGCTCCGTCATCCGGAGCGCGCGCGCTGTCGCCGATCCGAACCGCAGGTCCAAGGCGCAGCACGCGCCTTCGATCCTGCGACGTCGAGCGGGTTAGACGGGAGGCCCGTGCTTGGGGGCTAGGCGATGGCGTGCGCGCTCGACGACGACGTCGGTCGCGTCGGGCGCGCTGTGCTTGGGCTCTTCTGCCTGGTTCGGCGGAGCCGTGGTGTGGTCGGGCCCGCCGAGCTCCGTCGTCTGACGACCCGGGCCAGCGTCGCAATGGTCGTGACGGTCGCCCTCGGCGCTCGGGCCATGAGACCCGGTGACGTGGGCGGTCCGCCCGAGCACGACCTGCTCGTCGGCATGGTCGGCACCGCTGTCCCCCGCGTGGACGAAATCACCGTGCTCCGCGCAGAGCGTGTGCTGGACGAACGCCAGGTGCGCGAACGACGAGAGCTGCGCGACGAGCCAGCCGAGCGCGACGCATGCCGTCAGCGCACGCACCGGAGCGCTACGGGGCCGGCGGGGCTTGCTCGGGGCGCGCATGCTGGCGCCCATCGATTAGTGTGAGCCAGGCCGCGCTGTCAAGCTGCGTCGCGATCTCCGTCGGAGCGCGAGCATGGCCATCACGAGCCACGGGAGGCTGCCGCTGCTCACATTCGCCGAGGCGCATCCTTCCCGCGACGACGTCTGGCCGGGCTTCTGGCATCCACGCGATGATGGACGACGCGTCGCGGTACGTGGTCGCGCTCGAGGCGCACCATCAGGAGCGCGAGATCGACATGCTCGGGATGCTCGTTGCCGCATTGCGGCGCCACGGCGCCCCCGACGCGCTGTACCTCGACAATGGATCGACCTATCGCGGCGAGGCATTGCGGGTCGGCTGCGAGCGCCTCGGCGTGACGCTCCTGCACGCCCGCCCCTACGACGCGCCCGCACGCGGCAAGATGGAGCGCTTCTGGCGCACGCTGCGCGAGGGCT
>CAZQJC010000072.1:0-3354 GCA_964593795.1 uncultured Myxococcales bacterium
CCAGCCGCTGTCGTCGGACCAGTAGCGCGCCGCGACGCCGTCGTAGCTGCCGATGACCTCGGCGATGCCGCGAATGCGGTTCGCGCGGATCTCGGCGATGAGCCAGCGCAGCCACTCGCGCGACGCGGGCCAGTCCATCCCGATGTCGATCGCCGCGGCGTGCCACGCGCACACGGGCGCATTGGCCGCGCCGCGCATCGAGTAGTCCGACGCGGGCAGGACGGCGGCCGGCACGTGGTAGCCGTAGGTGTGGCTGGCATCGCCGCAGATGCCGAGGAACGAGCCGCCAAGGGCCACGAGGCGATCGTGCTCGATCTCGAGCGCCGGCGGGGGGAAGCACGGCCCCTGGCAGGCCCGCGCCGGGCGACCGCAGCGGCCGGCGAGGCACTGCAGATCGCCGCAGCAGTCCTCGCCGTTCGCGGTCGCGCAGCTCGCGCCGTCGTTGCCGCAGCAAACCCGGCCGAGCGTGGTGTTCCCGCACGACAGCCCCTGGCAGCACTGCGTGCTGTCGTTGCAGGTCTGCGTCGCCGGAAGGCACTGCGCCGCGCCGCTTCCCGGCGTCGCCGCGTCGGGCGCTGGCGTCGGCGCGGTCCCCGCGGCGTCTGCCGGTCGCGCGGCGTCTGGAGGTCGCGGGGCGTCTGCAGGTCGCGCGGCGTCCGCGGCCTTCGTCCCCGCGTCGGGTGGCCCCGAGGCGTCGGCGGCCCTCGTCCCCGCGTCGCGTCGGGTCGGCGCGGCGTCGCGACCGGCCGCACCCGAGCGGCCTCCGCCCGATCGATCTGCGTCGTTCGGATCCCCGGCCTCGGTCGTCGGACCGCACCCGGTCAAGATGGCAATCAGTACCCAGCGCCGCATCGCAATCCTCCGTGAGGATGAGTCAAAGGTTCTTCGATCTCACGGCGAACCACTGCGGTTCGCTGCACAGGCCGCAGGTCTCCCCGCCACTGAAGAGAGCGCAGGCGCCGCGGTCGTCGGAGAGGAAGCAGCGGTACCACGCCGCGTACAGGCGCTTGACCTGGATTGCCTGCGACGTCTGCGGGCCGAGGATGCTCGTGACGCGATCCTCCGAGGACTTGAGCCCTGCCATGAAGGTGGGCCCATTGGAGAGCTGCCAGGTGAGCTCGATGGACGGGCTCATGAAGTCCGTGTCGCCCGTGAGCAGCAGCGACGCGCGGCCGAACCCGACGCCTCCACCCTGCACGTTGACGACGGCCTCCACGTTCGGGTGGAGCGTTGCGGCCGCGGATGCACCCAGGCCGCCTTCCGCATGACCCGCGACGCCGGCGCGCGGTCTCAGCCGGTGGAAGAAGGGGCTCGCGGGGTCCTCGTTCTGCTGGAGCAGCCAGTCGATGCCCACCATGTGGTCGATGCCGGTGCTCGCGCCGGCGGTGGCCGAGGCGATGACCACGGTCCCCCAGCTCGCGGCGTGGCTGTTGAGGTGCGCGTAGGCCCTCGTGCCCGAGACGCCGCTGCCGTTTCCCCAGGCGGCGACGGGGTGCAAGCAGCCCTCTTGCCACCTTGCGGGATAGAAGATCGTCGAGCCTGTCGGCCCCTCGATCGTGGCGGTCCCGAAGGGGCCCTCCTGCGCGTAATCACCCGATCCCGCGAGGCAGCCACCAGCGCCCGGCGCCGTGGGGACGCAGGTGGCCCCGGAGGGCTTGAAGCCTTCGAAGCAGAGGCACCGGGCGGCTCCTGCTTCCACACGACAGGCGCCGTGCCAGGAGCAGGTCACGCCCTGACAGGGATCGGGCGGGGGCGGGAGCCGAGGGGGCTTGCCGCCGCTCATCGGCAGGTCGCCCTCCGGGGGCACGTCCGCGTCGCCGTCGCTCGGCCCGTAGACCAGTCCAGGGGAGGCGCACGCCGGCAGCGTCAGGAACGCGGTCAGGATGATGCGGCACAGCCCGGACATGCGAGCCACTGAAGCAGCAACCGTGCCGACGGCACGCGGGTGCAACCAGCTGTTCGCTCGTGCTGCGAGGTCGTCCGCGTGCGCCCAGCGTTGTGCGCGGGCAACGCAAGGCGAGGTCGCGCGTCCTCGGTGCCGCGGCTGGACCCGCGGCCATGACCATCAGGTCGGACGGCGCAGGGCGAGGCGGTCGAGCAGCTTGTAGATCGATACCCGGTCGACACCCGTGGCGCGGGCGGCCGCGGTGATGTTCCAGTCATGCCGCTCGAGCAGCGCCGTCATGAAGCGGCGATCGAACTCGTCCATGAGCTGCTGCTTGGCGATCTTGAAGGGCACGTCGACGTCGATCGGCAGGCCCAGCCCTGCCTCCTCCGGCGAGGTCACCGTCCGCTCGAGGAACACCGGGTGCTGTGGCAGGATGAGGGCCCGCTCGACCGCGTTGCGCAGCTCGCGCACGTTGCCGGGCCAGGCGTGCTCCTGCATCCGGGCCACGAGGTCGGCCGGGATCTCGCCGGAGGTGGCGCCCGGCAGGCGGGCCACGAAGTGGTCGATCAGCGGACGGATGTCCTCCCGCCGCTCGCGCAGCGGCGGTACGCGCAGCTCGGCCACGGCGAGCCGGTAGTAGAGGTCCTCGCGAAAGGCGCCGCGGTTGATCTCGAGCGAGAGGGTGCGATTCGTCGCCGCCACGAACCGGACGTCACAGGCGATCGGCTTGCCCCCGCCGAGGCGCTGCACCTGCTTGCTCTCCAGGACGCGCAAGAGCTTCGGCTGCAGCGCGATCGGTAGCTCGCCGATCTCGTCGAGGAACAGCGTGCCGCCGCTTGCGCGCTCGACGGCACCGGCGTTCGCGGTCTCTGCGCCCGTGAAGGCCCCGCGCTCGTGGCCGAAGAGCGCGGCCTCGAACAGGTTGCCGGGCACGGACGAACAGTCGAACACGACGAAAGGCCCGCCCGATCGCGGCGACGAGTCGTGCACGGCCTCGGCCACGAGCTCCTTTCCCGTGCCCGTCTCTCCCGTGATGAGCACGGTGGCCGTGCCGGCCGCCACGCGCTCGATCTGGGCGAAGAGCCGTCGCATCTCCGGGCTGTGCCCGACGAGCTGGCAGAGCTGCCCACGCGCGTGGAGCGGCACCTCGACGGTGTCGGCCAGCGGGACGAACCGCAGCGTGGACTTGCCGAGCCCGATCAGCAGTCCGGGCTTGAGGTAGGCGTCGTTCACGCGCACGCCGGAGATGAACGTACCGTTCGTGGACTCGAGATCCGCGAGGCGATAGCCGTCCTTCGTCAGCCTGATCTCGAAGTGCATCCCCGAGATCCGCCGATCGTTGAGCACCAGATCGTTGGCGCGTCGCGTGCCGACCCGGATGGTCGTCGAATCGAAGTCCTTCGTGAGCCCCGCGTCGGGACCCGCGGTCACCTCCAGCCTGCAGAGCCGGATGCACAGCGTCGAGG
>CAZQJC010000073.1:0-15478 GCA_964593795.1 uncultured Myxococcales bacterium
CGGCGGCGGCGCGGGCGGCGGCACCGCGGGCGCGGGCAGCGCGGGCGGAGGCGGAGGCGCGGGCGGAGGCGGCGGCGCGGCGGGCGGCAGCGCGGGCGCTGCGGGCACGCCCACCGGCGCGTGCGCCCCGCTCGCGATCGACTCGGGCGCGAACGTCGACGGCTTCCTGAGTGAGCGCTTCGTGTGGCAGGACGCCGCGTGCAAGCCGCGCGCGGCGGCGATGGTGCACAACGACGCGCAGGACCCGACGGGGCACTTCGGCGGCTACCTGCGGCAGTACGTCTACGAGACCGACGGCCAGACGCGGACCTGCGACGGCTCGAGCCAGCGCCACCCCGGCTGGGGCTTCACGGTCAATCACTTCAAGGACACCGCCTCGCTCTCGGACGACACGCGCGGCACCTGGCGCACGGTGCTCGCGGGGCGTCACCACGCCATCCTCGAGTACCGGTGGTCGCACCCCATCGACGGCCACGACGTCGACATCACCGTCCACTGGACCTTCGCCACCGGCAAGGACCATCCCCTGTGGTCGATCACGTTCGACGCCTCGCGCGCCCCCGCGGACGCCATCAAGGCCGACACCCGCGCGCCCTACGGCGACCTGCAGTGGGATCACGGCGTGGGCGCGGACGTGGACGGCGTGGGCTGGGGCGATCACTACAAGTTCGTGTCGCTCGACTCACCCGTCAGCCTGCAGAGCCAGTGGGACTACACGGCTCCGAACACGATCCCCTACGTCATCGAGTGGGCCAATGGCGCCGACGCCGAGATGGGCGCGGTGCAGACGCAGACCTGGATGCAGCACGACGCGGGCGGCTACTGGTTCTACGACCACTGGGGCCAGCGCTCGACCGGCCCCGGCATGCCGATGGACTGGAACTGGACGTACCAGCTCAACCAGTACGAGCTGCCGTTCGACGGCGGTCAGAAGTCCAAGCGCCTCGCGTGGGGCTCGAACTTCGGCGCCGTCGGCCAGCGGCAGTACCCCGCGCTCGGCGACCAGCGCATGCTGTCGGGCTACCCGTACCAGAGCTACGCCGTCGCGATGGTGATCGGGCGTCACTCCGCGGGCGCCGTCGCGCATCAGGTCGCGCAGATCGAGGCCGCGCAGCAGACGCGCCTGCAGGCGACCACGGGGCGCGTGTGGACGACGGGCCCCGCGGGCGTCGGCCGCAGCGACGCGGCGCCGCTCGAGCCGGCCGGCTGGGACGCGCGCTACGCCACCTGGAACGCCGACGCGGATGGCGACGTCCTCCGCGCGCGCTTCGACGTGGCCGGGGCCCCGCTCGAGCACCCCGTCGTCGTCGTCTCCGCGTACCACGGCAGCGCGCCCGTGGTGTCGCTCGACGGCGTCGTCCTCACCGCGGACGTCGACTACTTCGCGACGCTCGACTCGTCGACCGCCCAGCTCTGGCTCACGCTGCGCCGCGACCTCTCAGGCGGCCACGACCTCGAGGTGCGGTGAAGCAGTGGTCCGACCCAGCGTGATCGGCGCGATCACCGTCGGCCACCCGGGCAGCCGCCGGTGGCGACCCGAGTGACCACGGCGGGCCGGGTTTCGTGCGCTGCTTCACCGCGGCTGCAAGCCAAACTGCGCTCGGCGCGAGCCCACGAATTGCTAGGGCTCCCGGCATGCGAATCCCGAAGCCCTGGCTCCTGTCCATGCTCCTCTGCACCGGTGCCGCGTGCGGCGCCGAGACCACCGCGCCCGACGCCGACACCGCCTCCGACGCGGCGCCTCTCGAGGAGGTGGCCCTCGGCGCCGACGAGGCGAAGCTCGACGAGGCGGCTCGCTCGCTCCGCGT
This sequence comes from uncultured Myxococcales bacterium, assembly GCA_964593795.1. Classification (GTDB taxonomy): domain Bacteria; phylum Myxococcota_A; class Polyangia; order JAHFDS01; family JAHFDS01; genus JAHFDS01. The sequence continues at coordinate 1,809 of CAZQJC010000073.1, forward strand.
CACGCCGCTGTCCGACGTCGTCGGTGCCCGCGCCGCCACGGCGACGATCCGCGTCCTGCGCACGCGCGCCGAGTACCGCGCCTACTTCGGCCACGCCGCGCCCGCCGAGGTCGACTTCGCGCGCGAGTGGGTGGCGTTCTACGCCGCGGGCCAGAAGCCGACGGGCGGCTTCTCCGCCGCCATCGACGGCATCACGCTGCGGCGCGGGGTGCTCGTGGTCGCGACGCACCTCGAGACGCCCGGCGCCGGCTGCGCCGTGACGGAGGCCCTGACGCGTCCCTTCGCGCTCGTGCGCTTCGCCCGCCCGGTGCCGCCGCCGCGCGCGTTCGCGGCCACGCACCGCACCGTCGCGAGCACCTGCGAGCCGCCGCCGCCCCCGCCCGGCCCGGCCCCGACGCCGGTGGTGGTCGATCCGGCTCGCCTCGCGGGGAGCTGGGAGGCGACGGGCATGGCCGACAGCGGCCACCCGGTCGAGCCCGCGCCCCCGGGCACGTTCCAGGTCTTCGGCGCCGACCACACCGTGCAGCTCGGCTGCGGCACCGGCCCCGCCGGCACGTGGCAGCTCGACGCGAGCGGCACCACGATCGTCGTCACGCTCGGCGGCGGCAGCGTCGTCGTGAACTGGGTGGTGGTGCAGCTCGACGACACCACGCTCGCCTACGTCGAGGGCGGCGACATCTTCTACTACCGCCGCGCCGCCTGCCCCTGACGCTCCGCGCGCCGTCTCCCCTCCAGGGTATGATGCCCCCTGGGCGTTTCCTGGAGGGGGCTTGGCGCACCGGACGTTCGCGATCGGAGACATCCACGGGGACCTCGCGGCGCTCGAGCGCCTCCTCGCGCAGTTCCCCACCCTCGACGCGGACGACTCGCTCGTCTTCGTGGGCGACTACGTCGATCACGGCCCGCACGTCGCCGAGGTCGTCGAGCTCGTGCGCCGCGGCCTCGCGCGCCGCACGCCGGCCAAGGTGGTGGCGCTGCGCGGCAACCACGAGGACGCGTGGCTGCGCGTCGCGCGTCGCGGCGGCTGGCCCGAGTTCGTCCTGCGCGTGCCGAACGGCTGCGCCGCCACGTACCGCTCGTTCTCGGGCCTTCCGCCCGCTGGCCCCGAGCCGAGCATGGATGACCTCCTCGCCATGATGTCGGGGGCGTTCTTCCCGCCGGACGTGCTCGACTGGTTCGACGCGCTGCCGCACTTTCACGAGGACGCGCACGCCATCTACGTGCACGCCGGCCTGCCCGAGGACGACACGGGCCAGTGGACGCACCCGTCCCGCGTGAACCCCGCCGAGACGCTGCTCTGGGTGCGCAAGCGCGCCTTCTTCGAGCGCTACCGCGGCAAGCCCGTCGTCGTCGGCCACACGGTGACGACCGAGCTCCCGCCCGAGCTGAGCTGCTACACGCCCGAGGATCCCGCCGACCTCTGGGCCGGCGAGGCCGTCTACGGCCTCGACACCGGCTGCGGCAAGGGGGGCTTCCTCACCGCGCTCGAGCTGCCCGCCCTGCGCGTCTACGAGTCGCGCACGTCGAAGGAGTAGTCCGAACCCACATCGATGCGCGGATTCGTCGGTGCTTCGATGCACAACTCGAGCAACCAGGCGCTGAGCTGTGTCTCTCCCCACTCCGCGCTCCGCGGGACAGCCCTGGTCCGAGCTCTACCGGGCGTGTGCGCCGAAGGCGGCGATCACCTCGGGCGGCGCCTGGATGAGCTCGATGAGGACGCCCTCGCCGCCGTGCGGCGCCTGGTCGTTGCCCTTCGGGTGGATGAAGCAGACGTCGTGCCCCGCGGCGCCCTTGCGGATGCCGCCGGGCGTGAAGCGCAGGCCGCGTTCGCCGAGCCACGCGACCGCGGCGGCGAGGTCGTCGATCCACAGGCCGACGTGGTTGAGCGCGGGCTCGTGCACGCGCGGGCTCTTGCCGGCGTCGATGGGCTGCATGAGGTCGACCTCGACGCGAAGCGGGCCGTGGCCGATGACGGCGATGTCCTCGTCCACGTTCTCGCGCTCGCTGCGGAAGTCGCCCTCGACCGCCAGGCCGAGGAGATCCACCCACAGCGCGCGGAGCCGCGACTTGTCGGTCGCGCCGACCGCGATCTGCTGGATGCCGAGCACACGGAAGGGTCTGGACGTCATGGGCGCAACATCGCAAGGCGCCCCCGCGCCGCGCAAGCCGTGATCGTCAGGTCACCAGGGGCTCGCGAGCTGTGACTTGAGCCGCATGCCCCACGACGTCGGCTGGAGCGCCATGTCGATGCCGCAGCTCCCGCCGGAGCTGTCCACGAGCAGGCTGGGCGGGCAGCGCATGTGGAACGTCCACGCCAGGTACGGCACGCCGAGGGCCTGCGCGCGCTGCATGAGCGTCACGGTGTCGGCCTCGGTCATGCCGCTCGGGCCGAACTCGCCGATGATGACCGGCAGCGTGCGCGCGGGCGTCTCGAAGAGCTCGCCGAACGCCGACGGGGGATCGTAGACGTGCGTCTCGTAGGCGACGTTGTCGCCGCCCCCTGCCGTGATGGGGTGCGTGAGGTAGTAGTCGAGGCGGCGCGCCCACGCACGCGTGCCCTGCACGGAGATCACGTGGTGCGGCGTGCCCGCCGCGTCCTCGACCGCGCGGATCGCGGCGACCGCGTCGTTCATGGTGCGCCACACCTCGGCGTCGCGCGCGCCGTCGAAGTTGCTCTGCGGCTCGTTGACGATGCCGTAGAGCACCTGCGGCCGGTCCTTGAGCACGCCTGCGAGCTTGCGCCACTCGCCCTCCGTGCTCGGCGTGGCCCAGCCGAGGTCCGTGAACGTGTCGTCGTTCCACAGCGACACGAGCACGTAGACACCGGGCTTGGTGCCGATGTGGTCGACGATCTCCAGCACGTCACGGAGGTACGCGTCGTCGGCGAGGACGGAGAGGCCGTGCACCATCCCCGCGTCGAGCGTCGCCCGGCTCTCGAGCGTCAGGCGGATGAACGTCGCGCCCCAGCGATCGACCAGCTCGTCGACGCGCCGCTTGACCTCCGCGGTGCTCGGCGGCGCCCAGTAGCAGGCGCCGCAGCCGCGCGTGTCCTGCAGGTTCGCGCCGCGCCCGTGGAACGGCTGGCCGCCCGCGAGGATGCGATTGCCCTCGATGCGCAGCCACGCCGGCCCCGCGCCCGAGCCCGCACCGCCACCCCCGCTCGCGCCCGCGCCGCCTCCGCCCGCGCCCGCGCCGCCGCCGCCCGCACCCGCGCCGCCTCCGCCCGCACCGCCTCCGCCCGCGCCGCCGCCTCCGCTCACGCCCGCGCCGCCTCCGCTCGCACCCGCGCCGCCGCCGCCCGCACCCGCCCCACCGGTCGCGCCTGCGCCGCCACCTCCGCGCCCGCTTGCGCCCGCTCCACCGGCGCCCGCTCCACCCGCGCCCGTTCCACCCGCGCCCGCTCCACCCGCACCGGAGGTGCCTGCGGAGCCAATCGTGTCCGCGCCGCAACCACCGGCCGCGAAGGCCGCCCAGCCGGCGAGGCCGAGCAGGCGGGCGACGGATCCGGCCTTCCACTTCGATCGCGCTGTCGTGGGGTTCATGTCCTTTCGCGTTGCAGCCGCCGTTCCGCAGGTCGGCGCCCTGGAATTCACGGGCTTCCGCACGATCCGCGGCCGGGTGGGGGGGCGCGGCGGCCTCCCCGGCTGACCTCGGGGGCGCGGGCGCCAACCCGCGATCGCCCGCCTCTTTTTCCGCGATGCGCCCGCCCGCGCATGCTCAGATGGGTCGATGCGGGCGCGCATGATCCTTGGCGTGGCGGCGGTGGCGGGGCTGGCGCTCGGGCTTCCGGCCCTGGCCGAGGGCGCTCCGAAGGGCGACGCCATCGTGCTGCGCCTCGGCACCACCGCGCCGGAGGGCTCTCCGTACCTCGAGGGGGTGCTGCGCATGAGCCGCCATGCCGAGAAGGCCACCGGCAACGCGATCTCGGTGCGCGTCGTCGCCTCGGGCCTGCTCGGCAGCGAGAACGACATGGTCGAGGCGCTCCGGCACGATCGCCTCGACGCGTGGTGCGGCAGCGTGGGCGCCGCGGTGGCGGCCGTCCCCGAGCTCGCCGCGCTCGAGCTCCCCTTCCTCTTCCGCGACGAGGCCGAGGTCGACCGGGCGATCCCGGCCATCTACACGCACGCGACCGGCGCGTCGCGGGAGCGCGGCCTGACCTACCTCGGCTTCACGCACGTCGGGTTCCGTCACCTCGGGACGAAGGTGCCCGTCGGCACGCTGGCCGACCTGCGCAAGCTGCGCCTCCGCTCGCAGCCGAACCCGGTCCACGCGGAGCTGTGGAAGGCGCTCGGCGTGCGACATGTCCAGCTCGGACTGCCCGACGTGCCGCGCGAGTTCGAGGCCGGCACGGTGGACGCCTTCGACTCGGCGGTCGTGTGGATGTTCGCGGCGGGCTGGCACGTCCTCGTCAAGCACGTCACGCGGACCGCGCACATCTACCAGCCCGGGAGCTGCCTGCTCGGCGCCGCCGCCGGCGCGCGCTTGCCGAAGGCCGTGCTCAAGAAGCTCGAGCGGGCCTTCGCGCTCGATGCCCTGCGCACCGCGGAGCTGGGCGGCTGCGTCAACTGCGCGACCGCGCGCAAGATCGAGCGAGAGCTGCTCGAGACGCTGCCCGGCATGGGCGTCGCGGTCCACGACGAGCCAGCGCTGCGCGCCGCGACGGAGAAGCTCGCCGAGCCCGTGCGCGCGAGCTGGCGCAAGGCCGCCACGCCGCGGGGTCGCGCGTTCCTCGACGCGGTGGTGGCCGCGGTCGCGAAGGGCAGGCGCGGCCAGTGAGCCCGCCGAAGGCGGCCCCCCCGGGGCAGGCGAGCCCGGCGCCCGCGCCAGGCCGCGGCGTGTACTGCAACCGCACGCTCAACCTGCGCGGCATCAAGGCCGTCGGCTACGACATGGACTACACGCTGGTCCATTACCACGTCGAGGCGTGGGAGCGGCTCGCCTACGAGCACCTGCGCGCGCGCTTCTCGGCCGCCGGCTGGCCCGTGGACGACCTCGAGTTCGACCCCGCGATGGTGATCCGCGGCCTGGTCATCGACCTCGAGCGCGGCAACATCCTCAAGGCCAACCGCTTCGGCTTCGTCAAGCGCGCCGCCCACGGCACGCGCCTCGTCGACTACGAGGTGCAGCGCCGCGACTACGCGCGCACGATCATCGACCTCGGCGAGCCGCGCTGGACCTTCCTCAACACGCTGTTCTCGCTGTCGGAGGGCTGCATGTACGCGCAGCTCGTCGATCGCTTCGACGCCGACGGCCTACCCGGTGTGCTCGGCTACGCCGACCTCTACCGCAAGGTGCGCTCGGCGATGGACGCGCTGCACATGGAGGGGCGCCTCAAGGCCGAGATCATGGCCAGCAAGGAGCGCTTCGTCGCGCGCGATCCCGAGCTGCCGCTCGCGCTCCTCGACCAGAAGCACGCGGGCAAGAAGCTCCTGCTCATCACGAACTCCGAGTGGAGCTACACGGTCTCGATGATGGAGTACGCGCTCGGCGGCCTGCTCCCGCGCGGTCAGACCTGGCGCGACCTCTTCGACGTGGTCATCGTGGGCGCGCGCAAGCCCGACTTCTTCACCAAGCGCAGCCCCTTCTTCGAGGTCGCCACGCCCGAGGGCCTCCTGCGCCCCGACGTCACGGCGCTCGTGCCGGGGGGCGCGTACCTCGGCGGGAGCGCCGTCGAGCTCGAGCGCCACCTCGGCATCTCGGGGGACGAGATCCTCTACGTGGGCGACCACATGTTCGGCGACATCAACGCCTCGAAGAGCGTGCTGCGCTGGCGCACGGCGCTCGTCCTGCGCGAGCTCGAGAGCGAGGTGGTGGCGCTCGCGGAGTTCGCGCCGGTCGAGCTGGAGCTCGCCGCACGCATGGAGCGCAAGGAGGCGATCGAGGAGGACGTGTGCCAGCTCCGCGTCGCGATCCAGCGCGTGCGCGCCGGCTACGGCCCGCCGCCCGCCGGGGGGCGCAGCGAGCACGACCTGCACGCGCGCATCGCCGCGCATCGCGTGGAGCTCGATGCGCTCGACGCCGAGATCGCGCCGCTCGCGAGGCGCGCGGCCGAGCTTGCGAACCCGCGCTGGGGCCTGCTCATGCGCGCGGGCAACGACAAGAGCCACCTCGCGCGCCAGGTCGAGCGCTACGCCGACGTCTACACCTCGCGCGTGGCGAACCTCCTTTACGCCACGCCCTTCGTCTACCTGCGCTCGCCCCGCGGGAGCCTGCCCCACGACCCGCTCCTGCCCGGCGGCCGCGCGATCGTCTGAGGGGGTCCGTCTGACGCTCCTGCCCGGCGGCCGCGCGATCGTCTGAGGGCGCCTGAGGCGTCTGAGGGGTCAGGCCCAAGTTTCCAGGTTTCGCCGGTGCCGGCGGCGACCGTCGTGCGCGTGGCCGTGGCGGGATGGGACGGTCGGGGAGGTCGTGAACCGGAGCGCCGGAGTCGGCGGCTCGGTCCGGAATCGCAGGCGGGCAGGGGGCTGTGTGGCTGGGGCTACTTGGCGCGGCAGACGAGGATCGGATCGCAGGGGTGACACACCACGCCGCCCTCGCCATCGGGCTGGCAGGCCGGCTGGTCGCAGCCGCTCGGCGCGAACGTGCAGGCCGGATTGGCGGTGCAGGCGTCGCCGGTCAGCGTCGTGCAGACGTCGCGCCGGACGCGCTCGTAGGCCGCCGTGTAGGTGAGCTCGCGGCCCGTGCCGGCCGGGCCCGCGTGCGGGACCGCGCGGACGGTGCCCGCGAAGATGGTGCCGGTCGAGGTGATGGCCACGTCGGGCGAGCCGCTGACCGACGAGAGCTGCGCGGACACGGTCGAGTTGAGCTTGGCGGCGTGGAGCGAGAAGCAGGGGAAGGTGATGCAGCGGATGCCGAGGTCGCTCACGCGGTAGAACGAGCCCGTGGGCGTGGCGGACGAGATCGCGCGGTAGCCCTCGCTGGCGCTGAAGCGGCCGAGGCGCTTGCCACCGTAGGTCAGGCCGCCGCGGAGCGTGCCGCGCAGGACGGCCTGGCCCGCACCGATCGAGTCGCGCAGCCGGCTCTCGGCGGCGTCGTCGAGGTCGAGGCGGGCGAGGTCGAGGTCACCGACGTAGCACTCGGCCGCGCTCGTGCCGTCGTAGCAGGTCGTGCGCGCCTGGTTGACGCGCTTGACCCAGAAGCCGCCGCACAGCGGGGCCACGCAGCGGCGGAAGTCGCGGCGCACCGTGTAGTAGGTCGAGGTCGACGAGATCGCGTCGGCCTTGGCCTCGTCCACCTCGGGCGAGTCCTCCACCGCGTTGAGCGCGCCGTCGTCGATCAGGTCTGACTTGGGAGCGGTGTCTTCGGCGCCGCAGGCGATGGCACCGCCAACGAGGAGTGCGAGCAGGGACAGGTTCTTGCGCATGGGAATATCGAGCCTCCGTAGGGGTCGCGCGGGATCGCGCAAGCCGCCGATGAGCACGCCACGTGCCGGAGGCCTGCTCGGTGGCACGCCGTTTTTTCCAGAGCTTGGACGCGACCCTGGTGGCTCGTCGAGTAGCCTGGCGCCACCCCCCGCCAGCTACGCGAGATTCATGGGTATTTCAGCACACGTCCCTTCCGTATGAAAAACACAGCTGCTGCGGGGCTCTCGTCACCCACCCCCGCTGTCCGCTCCCTCGCCCTGCCGACCCTTCCCCCGCGACTCTCGATCCCCCGCCCACCCCGCACCCAAGGAATATCCAGCCCTTCCTCCCACCAGATCCGCTCACGCTGCACTTCTACAGCGAATCCATTCGCTCAGGCGAATATGGACCCTTACTCCCGGTCAGGCCCGGAGGACCTCCACCAAGGGGATCTGGCGAGCGGTCTTCTGCTGGTAGGTGGCGTAGCGGGGCCACTCGGAGACGAGGCGCTCCCAGAGGCGGTCGCGGTCGGGGCCCTCGATGGCGACGGCGCGCGCGCTGAAGACCTCGCGGCCGCGGCGGACGACCACCTCGGGCGTCGCGCGCAGGTTGCCGTACCAGGCGGGGTTCTGGTCGCCGCCCGCGAACGACGCGACGAGCACGTCCCGACCGTCGAGCACGAAGTAAGGCAGGGGCACCGTCCGCGGAAGCCCGGTCTTCTTGCCTCGCGTCGTCAAGAGGAGCACGCGCATCAGGCGCAGCGGCAGCCCCGTGCGCCCCTCGGAGAGCTGCGGCAACGCCGCGCCGATGCGCCCCCCGCTGCGCTCGTACAGCCACCGATGCGTCTTCGTGATCCACGCGAGCGTGCGCCCCGAGGGCGTGAAGTACTTGCGGTCCGTGGCGGCGGTCATGCCGGCATGCTCGCACGGGCCCTCGCGAGAGCACACCGCGGTGTGCGCGTGGCAGCCACGCGGGCACGCGGGTACATTCGGGGCATGCCGCCCTGCCGCGCCGTGCGACCCCGGGGCGGGAGTAGCCCGAGAGGGCTCGCCCTTCCAGCCAGCCCTGTGAAGCGCGCGCTCGGCGTCTTCCTCGCGCTGACGGCGTGCGGCGCCGGGGCCTCGCCGGCGGCCGCGCAGGTGCTCGAGCGCCACCCCTATCTGCAGCAGCAGACCGCCGATTCGATCGTCGTCGCCTGGCGCACCGCGAGCGCCACCGACAGCGTGGTCGAGCTCGGCGCAGACCCCGCCCGCCTCGACCGGCGCATCGAGATCAAGGATCTCGCCGTCCAGCACGAGGTCACGATCACCGGCCTCCGCCCCGGCGAGCGCACCTACTACGCGGTCGGCTCCACCGCGGGCCGCCTCGCCGGCGGCGATCCCGCGCACTGGCTCACCGCCGCGCCCGCCCGCGGCACGCGCCCGCCCATCCGTGCCTGGATCGTCGGCGACTCCGGCACCGGTGACGCCGTGCAGCTCGCCGTGCGCGACGCGATGCTGCGCCACGTCGGCGGGACGCCCCCGGCGATCTTCCTGCACCTCGGCGACATGGCCTACGACTCAGGTACGCGCCCGCAGTTCACCGAGGCCTTCTTCGCGCCCTACGCGGACCTCCTGCCGCACCTCCCCGTGTGGCCGACGATGGGCAACCACGAGGGCCTCTCGAGCGACTCGGGCACGCAGACCGGCCCCTACTACGACGCCTACGTGTTGCCCACCCGCGGCGAGGCAGGCGGCCTGCCATCCGGCACCGAGGCCTACTACTCGTTCGACCACGGCAACGTGCACTTCGTGGTGCTCGACTCGCACGACTCGCCGCGCACGTACGGCGGCGCGATGCTGCAGTGGCTGCAGCGTGACCTCGCCGCCACCCAGCAGGAGTGGCTCGTCGCGTACTGGCACCACCCGCCGTACTCGAAGGGCACGCACGACTCTGACTTCGACCCGCAGGAGACCGACATGCGCACCTACGCCGTGCCCATGCTCGAGGCCGCCGGCGTCGACCTCGTCCTCTCCGGGCACTCGCACGTCTACGAGCGCAGCTTCCTCCTCGACGGCGGCTACGAGACGCCGACGCGCGGCTCGCACGCGAGGGACGCGGGCGACGGACGCCCGCTCGGCAGCGGTCCCTACGTCAAGCGCGCCGGCAGGAGCGCGCGCGACGGCGCCGTCTACGTCGTCGCCGGGCACGGCGGCGCCTACACCGGCCGCGTCGGGACCTCACCCGTCATGTACTTCACCGAGCCGGCGAATGGCTCCTGCGTGCTCGACGTGCACGAGAACCGCCTCGAGCTCGTCAACGTGCGCGCCGACGGCCAGCTCACCGATCGCTTCGCCATCGTCAAGGGCACGGGCCTCGTGGTGGCGCAGCCGGGCGGCGGCGAGACCCTGGTCGCCGGGCAGGTCTACCCGGTGCGCTGGGCGACCGTGGGCGACGTCGCGCAGGTGACCGTCTCGGCCTCCTACGACGGCGGCGCTTCGTTCCAGCCGCTCGGCACCGTTCCCAACGGCGGCACGTTCGCGTGGTCGGTGCCGGCCGTGGGCACGGAGCGCGCGCTCGTGCGCGTCGAGGACGCCGCCGACGCGAGCGTGCACGACGAGTCGAACGCGACGTTCACCGTGCGCCCGAGCGGCTCCTTCGAGGCCATCGCGTTCGGCCAGGACTGGCGCTACCACGACGGCCCCGACGCGCCGCCGCCCACGTGGAGCGAGCCCGGCTTCGACGACGCCGCCTGGCCCGTCGGCCGCGCGCAGCTCGGCTACGGCGAGGGTGACGAGGCGACGACCCTCGAGCACCTCGCGCCGCCCACGCCGACCGTGTACTTCCGCCGCGAGCTCACCATCGACGGTGACGTGCAGGACGCGCGGCTGCACCTCCTGCACGACGACGGCATCGCGGTGTGGGTCAACGGCCACGCGGTGCTCTCGAGGTACGTGGGCGCGCTCGACCACGCGGCGCTCGCGGCGCGCGCGGCTCGAGACAACGAGCGCACGGAGGCGTCCGTGCTCCTCACCCCGAACCCCTTCCAGCGCGGTCGCAACGTCGTCGCCGTGATGGTCAAGCAGGCGAGCGCCACCTCGACGGATCTGTCGTTCGATCTCGCGCTCGAGCTCACCGTGCGCCGCGCGCCTTCGCTGATCTCGAGCAAGGCCTCCGCGAAGGCGCCACTGCGTCCGACGACCGGGTGCCAGGCGACGCCGTCCGGACGCGGCGTTGCTCCGGCGCTCTTCGGCCTCGCGCTCGTGTGGCGCCGTCGCCGCCGCCGGTCGTGACCGCGCGCGTGCGCACCGCCGGTACGGTCGCGATGCTCGCGCTCCTCACCGCGGCGACCGCGAGCGCTGACGATCCCGCGCTCGAGCTCGTCTCGTCCTTGCCGCGCTGCCCGGCGGACCGCACGTGCCTCGCGCTCGAGCTGTGGCTGGGGCGTGGCCGCGCGGCCGATCCGGCCTGGCTCCGCGGGCAGCTCGAGGCCGCCAGCGAGCGCCTCGCCGTCATCGGCGCCGGCGTGGAGGTCATGGCCGTGCACTTCCTGGCCGACTCCGAGCTCGACGTGGCCACGCGCGCGAATCGCGACGCGCTCGGCCGCCACGGCGCGCAGGTCCCGCTGCGCTGGTTCGTGGTCGAGCGCCTCGTCGACGCGAGCGACAAGGGCCAGCTCCGTCGCGGGGTGACGTGGCGCCGTGGGCGCGACTTCTGGGTCATCGAGGCCCAGGACGCCTGGTCGCCCGTGCTCGCGCACGAGCTCGGCCACGTGCTCGGCCTGCCGCACAGCCGCGACCCGGCATCGCTCATGAACAAGTCGCCGCGGCTCTGGCCGCCGCCGATGTCGTGGGGGTTCACGCGCGCCGAGGAGCCGCGCATGCGGGCGACGCTCGCTCGGTTGCTGCGCGAGCGCCGCCTGTCGGTCGTGAAGAGGTGAGCGGGGAGGGTGCTACCAGGCGATCTGCGAGAACGGGCAGCGCGTGCGCTCCGCAGAGCAGTTACGCGGCGGCTGGCAGTTGATCCACTCGGGGCAATCGGCCGGCTGCTCGCAGCCGCAGCCCATCGCGTCCTGGAAGGCCGTCGTGCCGGCCTCGCAGGTGTAGCGGATCACCTGGCACTGCGCGGGCGTGCCGACGTAGTGGCGGTTCCAGCTCGCGAGGCACGCGCGCTCGGTGCAGATCACGTTGCCGTTCGGGGTGCACGAGCAGGTGTTGCAGCCGTCGGACGAGGGGAACGACTGCCCCACGTTGTAGGTCGAGCCGTTGTACTGGCAGGTGGTGAGGCACGCGCGCTTGGTGCAGCCGACGACGCCGGTCTCGCTGCACGAGCAGGTGTTGCAGCCGTCCGAGGACGGGAACGACGCGCCCGCGTCGTGGTGCGAGCCGTTGTAGTCGCAGCCCGCGCTGAGCTTGAGGTAGAACTGCGTCGCCTTGAGCGACTTCGCGCGGCCGGCGGGGCCGCTCACGCTGACGTTCGTGCCCGCGACCATCACGCCGCTCGCCTGCTGCGCGGCGGCGTAACCCGCCTGCACGTCCTCGTCCGACGCGCCCGCGCCCGCGAGGTCGAGGCCCGCGATCGTCAGCGGGCTGACGGTCGAGTTGAGCTTGGTCTCCTTGAGGCTCAGGCACGGCGTCGTGATGCAGCGGATGCCGAGGTCGTTCGTGCGGTAGAAGGTTCCGGTCGGCGCCGTCGTGCCGGCCTGGCGCCACGCCTCGGTGCCGACGAACTTGTGCAGGTTGCCGAAGTTCCCGTACGTCTTCGAGCGGACGGCGCCCTTCCACAGGCTTCCGCCGGCCGAGGACAGCCCGGCCGCCGAGAAGTCGGCCTCGGCGACGTAGCACTCACCGGTGGTCCAGTTGGGATCGTGGGCCGGGCCGCCGCCCGGGCAGTACGTGTACGTCTGGTTGACGCGCTTGACGAAGTAGCCGCCGCAGAGCGGCGATACGCAGCGGCGCATGTCGCGGCGCACGCTGTAGTACGTGGAGCTCGAGACCGCGTCGGACTTGCCGTCGTCGGCGTCCTCGGTCTGGTCCACCTCGATGGACTCGATCGAGTCGCTCGAGGCGGAGGTGTTGTCGTCGGACCCGCAAGCGGGCAGGAGGGTCAGGCTCAGCAGGCCACAGAGGGCGGCGGAACCAAGGTTCTTGATCATCATGGCGGACGCCCTAGGCAACAGCCGCGCCAGGAAAAAACTGCAGATCTGGCAGCGGAAGTGCCCGAGATCGCGTGCCGCGCCGGCCAGGTGGCCACTCGGGTAGCCGGCTTCTCGACTGGCTATCGTGGCTGCGGTATCGGCCACGCAGCGTGGGCGGAGAGGTTCCAGCGCGCGCCCTCCAAGCCCACGGAACCTCGGGCGCGGCGCCGGGTGCGTCGCTTGCTGTTTGCCTGGAGCATGCGTGGAGCGCTCGGCATCGCAGTGATCATGTGCGCGGGTTGCCTCGGCGGCTCGGGGGAGTTGCAGACCGGCGCACCGGGGGCCGGGGTGGCCGGCGCGGGTGGCGTGGGTGTCGTCGACGGAGCCGGCGGCGGCGCGGGCGCGGGCGGTCGACGCGTCCCGCCACCGCTCGGAGGTGCGGGGAAGTCCGGCTCCGGTGCGGCGGGTGCGAGCGGTGCGGCGGGCGGTGTCGCGGGGGCACCAGGAGCGGGGGGCGCCGCAGGCTCTGCAGGCGCCGGTGCCGCGGGCACCACCGGCACCGCGGGCGCGAGTGGCGCGGGCAGCGCGGGTACCGCAGGCACCGCAGGCACCGCAGGCGGGACCGCCGCGCTCACGCCCGCCGAGGCCGACCTCCTGCGCGCGCTCAACGACGAGCGCGGCCGGCAGGGCCTCGCGCCGGTCGCCATCGACGAGCGCCTCCTCTGCGCCGCGCGCAAGCACGCGATGGACGTCGGTGGCAACGGCTCGTGCGGTCACGTCGGCTCGGACGGCACGTGGCCCTGGGACCGCGCGATGACGTGTGGCTTTCCGCAGTCGGACTGGACGGTCAACGAGATCGCCGCCGGCCCGGGCTTCACCGACGGCAACGACGCTGTCGACGGCTGGCGGCAGAGCCCGGGCCACTACCGCGCGATCGTGCTCCCCGAAGCGCGCACGGTCGGCGTCGCCGTCTACCAGAGCTGCTACATCGCCCTCTTCGACTGCTGCGTCGCGATGGGCGGCTAGTTCGAACCCACATCGATGCGCGAGAGCGCCGGTGCTTCGATGGGCACCTCGAGCGACTCGTGGCTGAGCTGTGTCTCTCCCCACTCCGCGCTCCGCCTCATGATTAGTCACATCTGCCTAGGCAGATGGAATGTCCTTCTGGGAGTCCAGCACCCCAGAACTTCTGGCCCCTTACACCACGCCCG
>CAZQJC010000074.1:0-17135 GCA_964593795.1 uncultured Myxococcales bacterium
CGCGCCGCTCGCGCCCGCCGCGCCGCCGGAGCCCGCCATGCCGACGCCCGAGGCTCCACCGGAGCCAGCCCGGCCCGCAGCACCGGCCGTACCCGCGGAGCCCGCACCACCGCCCGCAGCACCCGCACCGCCCGCAGCACCCGCAGCACCCGCAGCACCACCGGTCGAGTCGCTGCCGCACCCGATCCAGCCGAGGAACACCAACGCGAAAAGGCCTTGCTTCATGCAGGCGACCCTAGCGACGGCGGATCGCCTTTTCAATAGTAGAACGTCGAACGTATCACTTTTCGTCGCAGCGAGACGTCCCCTGGGACACGGCGGCCGCCCGTCGGGTCCAGCGTGGCTCCCGAGGCCGCGCGCCGGGACGAGGCGCTGGCCCTCGCGCGGCACCCCGATGGCGGGACAAGCCAGCGGATCGCGGGTAGCATCCCCGCCATGCAGCACAAAGGTCGAGTCCTCATCGTCGACGACGAGGCGAACGCGCGCACCGCGCTCGCCGAGCTCCTGCGCGAGGAGGGTTACCAGGTCGAGACCGCCGCCGACGGCTTCAAGGCGCTGCCGAAGCTCGCCGAGTTCTCGCCCGACGCCATCGTCACCGATCTCGCGATGCCCGGCATCGACGGACTCGAGCTCCTGCGCCGCGCGCTCGCCGAGGACCCGGACCGCGCGGTCATCGTCACGACCGGCTTCGGCGCCATCGACACCGCGGTCGAGGCCATGCGGGCCGGCGCGGCCGACTACCTCACCAAGCCCATCCACATCGACGGCCTCGTGCACCAGCTCGACCGCGCGCTCGAGCGCCGCCGCCTGCGCGCCGAGGTCGGCCACCTCAAGAAGCGCCTCGCCGACCAGAGCCGCATCGAGTCCATCGTCGGCTCGAGCCCGCCCATGCAGGCGGTCTACGAGACCGTGCTGCAGGTCGCGCCGTCCCGCGCGTCGGTCCTCATCACCGGCGAGAGCGGCACGGGCAAGGAGCTCGTCGCCGCCGCCATCCACGAGCACAGCCCGCGCGCCAAGAAGCCCTTCATCAAGCTCCACTGCGCGGCGCTCGCGGAGACGCTGCTCGAGAGCGAGCTCTTCGGCCACGAGCGCGGCGCCTTCACGGGCGCCGTGGCGCGGCGCGACGGCCGCTTCTCCCAGGCCGACGGCGGCACGCTCTTCCTCGACGAGATCGGCGACATCTCCCCGTCCATCCAGGTCAAGCTGCTGCGCTTCCTGCAGGAGCACGAGTTCGAGCGCGTCGGCGGCAACCAGACGCTCCACGTCGACGTCCGCGTCGTCGCCGCGACGAACCGCGACCTGCCGGCGCGCGTCCGCGAGGGCGCCTTCCGCGAGGACCTCTACTACCGCCTCAACGTGGTCACGATCGAGATGCCGCCGCTACGCGTGCGCAGCTCGGACATCCCGCTGCTCGCCATGCACTTCCTGCAGAAGTACGCCGCGCAGAACGGCAAGGCGATCAGCGGCTTCTCGGACGCCGCGCTCGAGTGCCTGAGCGCCTACGCCTGGCCCGGCAACGTGCGCGAGCTCGAGAACGCGGTCGAGCGCGCCATCGTGATCACCAAGAGCGACGTGATCCGCCCCGAGGACTTCGGCCCGATCATCGCCGGCGCCAAGCCCGGCGCGGCCGCGGGCGTGCCGCAGATCCCGGGCTCCACGCTGGCCGAGCTCGAGCGCTACGCGATCCTCAAGACCCTCGAGCACGCGGGCGGCTCCACCTCGCGCGCCGCCGAGCTGCTCGGCATCTCGACGCGCAAGATCCAGTACGTCCTGTCCGAGCTCCGCGGCGAGAAGACGCCCACTCCGACCGAGTAGCTCGCGGTCCGACCACCTTCGCATTCCCTGCATGGCCCCCGGGGCCGGCCGCACGGAATGCGCCTTTTCACCCGCGTTTTCGCCCCTCCGCACGGCCCGCCTCTTGCTTCAACCCGAGGCGGAGGTTCCAGCCATGCGCACCCTCATCCTGTGCACCCTGGCCCTCGTCGCCGGCTGCAACGACGCGATGATGGGCGACTACGAGGCCTCGATGGACGGGCACCTCGCCCAGCTCAACGCCGCCGCCGACGTCCACGTGGCGGACCTCGCCGCCGCCCAGGATCTCGACACCGCGCGAGCCCTGGTGGCGCCCTACGTCGCCGGCGCCGAACGGCACCTCGGCGCGCTCGATCAGGATCTGGCGGGCATGCGCGCGTGCCACGACATCGCCAGGGGCAACGCCGGCATGTCCGAGATGGAGTCGCACATGGGCTCGATGCGCGCCGAGATGGCCGAGCACCAGAGCCGCATGGCCACGGCCGCCGACCTGCCCGCGGCGCGCGACGAGGCGACCCGGCACCACGACTCGATGCGCGACGAGACGGGCCGCATGCGGGTGCACGCGCACACGATGATGAGCACGATGCACGACTACATGTGCCACTGACCTACGATCGGTCGCCGCGGACGGCGACCGCAGGCGGGGCGCGCCGCCCCGCCCCCAGTCGGGCAAAGCCCGCCTGGACCCCCCTCCCTGCGTCTTCGCTCGCTGCGCTCGCTACGCTCGCCTCGCGGACGGCTGGGCGACGATCTGCGGACGCAGGAGCGGCCACTCCTCCGAGCGGACTCGAGGTGCCAAGCTCGCCCCTGCGCTCCGAATCGTGGACGTGGACGTGGACGTGGACGATCCGGAGCGGTGCCCGAAAGGCGTCGACGCCCAACACGGTATCTTGCGGCTCGCTGCGCTCGGCTCGGCTCCTCGGAAGATCGCCGCCGGACTCGAAAGATGCGCTCGCATCCCCCGGCGCGGCGGCGCGAAGATGGGGCGATGCGCCCTGCGGCCGCGCTCTGCTGTCTCATCCTGATCGCCTGCGGTGACGGGACCGGCGCGTCTCCCCACGACGCCGGCGCCTCGCTCGACGCCAGACCCGTCGACGCCCGGGCCGTCGACGGTCCGGGCCCCGACGCGCCCGCCGGGTGCAACGGGGGGCTCCACCTGTGCGAGCGCCGCTTCGATCAGGTCGCGTACGCCACGACGCACAACGCGATGTCGAACGAGGACGACCGCTGGATCCTGCCGAACCAGCACCACGGCATCACCCGGCAGCTCGCGGACGGCATCCGCGGCCTGATGCTGGACACGCACTACGAGGAAGGCCGGGCGATGCTCTGCCACGGCGAGTGCGGCGCCGGCGCGAAGCCCCTGGCCGAGGGCCTCGCCGAGATCACCGCCTTCCTGCGGGCGAACCCGCGCGAGATCGTCAGCATCATCTTCGAGTCGTACGTGACGCCGGCCGACACCGAGGCCGCCTTCCGCGACGCGGGCCTCTTGCCCTTCGTGCACCCGCAGCCGCAAGGCGCGCCCTGGCCGACCCTGCGCGCGCTCATCGACGCGGGGCACCGCCTCGTCGTGCTCACCTCCGACGGTGGCGGCGCGTTCCCCTGGTACCTCGACGAGTGGGCGCACGTCTGGGAGACGCCCTACTCCTACAAGTCCGCGGCCGAGTTCACGTGCCGCCTCGACCGAGGCCAGGCCGAAAACGCCCTCTTCGTGCTCGACCACTTCTTGACGAACCCGGTGGGCCTGCCCGAGCTGGCCGAGATGGTCAACCACGACCCGCTGCTCGGCGACCGCGCGCGCCGGTGCCAGCGCGAGAGCGGGCGGCTCCCCAACTTCGTGACGGTCGACTTCTACGACATCGGCGACGTGCTCGAGGTCGTGCGCTCGCTCAACGCGCCCTGAAGTCAGGGCGCGGTGACGGTGGACACGCCGTTGCCCGGCGCCACCGGGCGCGGGCTGCGCGGGGGCTTCGGCCGCAGCCGGGCCCCGAAGTGGCGCAGCGCCGCCGACTGCTCGACGATCTCGAGGGGACCGAGGCGCTCTCGGGCCGCGTACACGTCCGTGACGGCCTCCGCCACGTAGTCGAGCTGGCAGCACGTGTAGACGCGCCGCGGGATCGCGAGGCGCACGAGGTCGAGGTCCACGGGCTCCTCGCCGGGGCCGCTGCGGCCCCGCATGAGCTGCCCGATCTCCACGCTGCGCACGCCCGCGTGCAGGTAGAGCTCGCACGCGATCGCCTGCCCCGGCAGCTCGAGCGCGCCGAGGTGCGGCGCGAACGCGCGGCTGTCGAGGTAGATCGCGTGGCCCCCCGGTGGTCGGACCGTCGGCACGCCGGCCGCGTGCAGCCGGTCGCCGAGGTCCGCCACCTGCGCGATGCGATCAGCCAGGTACGCCGGGTCGAGCACCTCCTCGAGGCCACACGCCATCGCCTCGAGATCGCGACCCGCGAGCCCACCGTACGTGGGGAACCCCTCGCCGAGCACCATCACCCGCTTGAGCTCCTCGGCGAGCGCGCCATCGCGCAGCGCCAGGAAGCCTCCGATGTTCACGAGCCCGTCCTTCTTGGCGCTCATCAGGCAGCCGTCCGCGAGGTCGAACATCGCGCGCGCGATCTCGCGCGGCGTGCAGTCCGACCAGGCCGCCTCGCGCTGCCGGATCATCCACGCGTTCTCCGCGAAGCGCGCCGCGTCGAGGTAGAGGCCGACGCCGAAGCGGTCGCACAGGGCGCGCACCGCCTTGAGGTTCTCCATCGACACCGGCTGCCCGCCGCACCCGTTCGACGTGACGGTCACGATGACGAGCGGGACGCGCGCGCGCGGCGTGGACGCGAGCAGCGCCTCGAGGCGCCCCAGATCCAGGTCGCCCTTGAAGGGACGATCGAGCGCCGGGACGGCCGCCGCGGCGACGGGCAAGTCGAGCGCGGTCGCGCCGACGTGCTCGATGTTCGCCCGCGTCGTGTCGAAGTGCGTGTTGCCGGGGACGAGGTCGCCCTCGTGCACGATGGTCTCGAAGAGCAGGCGCTCGGCGGCGCGGCCCTGGTGCGTGGGGATGACGTGCTCGTACCCGGTGAGATCTCGCACGACCTCCTCGAAGCGCAGGAAGCTGTGCGAGCCCGCGTAGGCCTCGTCGCCCGACAGGAGCCCCGACCATTGCCGCGCGCTCATGGCGGTGACGCCGCTGTCGGTCAGCAGATCGATCGTGACGAGGTCCGCCGGCAGGCGGAACAGGTTCCACGCCGCCCGATCGAGCGCTCGCTCGCGCTCGGCGCGGGTGGTGACGCGGATGGGCTCGACGACCTTGATCTTGTAGGGCTCGATGCGGGTCTTCATGAAGGGGCCTCTTGGTTCGGGAGTCCGTTCTCGATCAGGGCGACGCGATCGGCAGCGCCATCAGCGCCGCGGAGGTTGCCGACGTGGCCATGAGCGCCCAGCCGACCTGCGGCAGGCGCCTCGGATCAGGCGGGCGCGCCGCGATCACGGCGGCCACGAGGACGAGAGGAAGCGCCGCCACCCCTGGCGAAGGGGCCAGCACCGCCAGCGCCACCGCCGCGGCCGCGAGCGCCGCGATCGGGATCAGGCGCGCCGCGACCGGGCGCGCCGCGTCTCGCGAGGCCACGGCGCGCACGGCGCAGGTCACGGCCGCGAAGCCGAGGCTCCACGCCGCCCACGCCACGATCGCGTGCTGGAAGGAGACGCCGCTCGTCAAGGCGACCGGCAGCGCCGAGGCGGCCAGCGCCGAGGCGGCCACGCCCTCTCCGACGAGGGTCCGCTCGCGTCCCAGGATCGCCAGCACGAGCGCGATCGCGCCGAGCCCCGCGGCGAGCGTCAGCGCGCCCAGGACCCCCGGATCCATCGCGATCGCGATCCCCGCTGCCAGCAGCGCGCCGATCGCCAGCTCCGCGACCAGCGCCCGCGCCTGGCGGCCGTGCTCCCGTCTCGCGCGCGATCCGCGCTGCCCCGTGAGGACGAGGAGCGGCTCGTGGCCGATGAACGCCAGGACCGCGGCGACGGCCAGCAGGCCCGCCGCCAGAGACGGGCGCCCCATCGCGAGCGCGGCCAGAAGGGGCAGCGCAAGCTGGCCGTAGGCACCGTGCTCGCGTGGGAGGAAGGATCGTGACCTCAAGGCAGCGCTCACCTCGCGTGCTTGCACGTTCGAGGCCCGCGCGGATCGCGCGCTTTCTGCGGGATTTCCCGCACCCCCCGCGCACGATTCGCGCGTTTGGCCCTCCCGCTCGGTCCTGCGCGCACCCGGTGCGCGGGTAGAATGGGGACGTGAAACGCGCCCTGCTGCTTGCCCTCCTGGCCTCCGCCCTCCCCGTTTCGACGGCGAGCGCGCACCTCCAGCTCATCAGCCCGCCCCCGCGTACGACGATGCTCAAGGCGGGACCGTGCGGGGTCGCGGGCAGCGCCCGCGGCACGGCCGTCACCACGTTCGAGGCGGGCGAGACCATCACCATCGCGTGGGACGAGACCATCGACCACCCCGGCCACTTCCGGATCAGCTTCGACGACGACGGGGACGACGCCTTCGTGGATCCGCGCAGCTTCTCGGACCTGAACACGGCACCGAGCGTGCTCCTCGACGGCATCACCGATCGCCCGGGTGGTGGCCGCTACAGCCAGCAGCTCACGCTGCCCGACGTCGAGTGCTCCCGCTGCACGCTGCAGGTGGTCCAGGTCATGACCGACAAGCCGCCCTACGGCGACGGCAACGACCTCTACTACCAGTGCGCGGACCTCGTCCTGCGCCGCACCGGCGCGGGCGGCGCGGGCGCGGGGGGCGCAGGCGGCGCGGGCGCGGGTGGCGCCGGAAGAGGCGGCAGCGGCGCGGGTGGTGCGGGGCGCGGGGGCGCGGGTGGTGCGGGCGCGGGTGGCACGGGCGGGGCCGCGGCGCAGCCCACACCGGCGAGCGGCTGCGCGGCGGGCCACGGCGGCCAGGGCACGGGGGTGGCCTTCGTCGCGCTGGCGCTCTTCGGCGCGCGACGCCGCCGGCGCGATCGGCAGAGCCCGCCGGCAAGCCTTGCCGCCCGCGGCGAGACTTGCCGCTCCGCGCTCCACAGGTAGGCAGAATCCCTCGGGACGCCCCGATGTGGGACCGGGCGCGCGGCTTGCGATGGAGCCGCGCAACACGGAGGTCCCATGCGTCTTCGAAGAAGCTCCCCGCTCCACTTTGCGCTCCCCCTGTCGCTCTCCCTGTGCCTCGGCATCCCGCTCGCCGGCTGCGGCCCGGACTCGCCCGAGGACGAGGCGGTCGCGATCGATCCCGAGTTCGAGGCCGACGGCAAGGCCGACGGCGCCGGCAGCAGCGCGTCCGTCGCGGCGATCCAGGCCGCGTACAAGGCCCGCGACGCCAAGAAGTACCACTCGCTCCTGCAGGCCGCGATCGACGAGCTGCACCACGTGCCCGAGAAGACCGTGTTCGCGCGCTTCCAGGCGCTCGTCGCGGCCACGAGCAAGTACGACGGCCTCGAGTCGCTCGTGCTCGCGCACCTCGACTGCATGTCGACCACGACCGACGTCACCGTCATCCGCGCGCGCAAGGCCCTCGCGCGCAGCGTGCGCCAGCGCGTGAAGTTCGAGACCG
This sequence comes from uncultured Myxococcales bacterium, assembly GCA_964593795.1. Classification (GTDB taxonomy): domain Bacteria; phylum Myxococcota_A; class Polyangia; order JAHFDS01; family JAHFDS01; genus JAHFDS01. Next base: position 7,400 of record CAZQJC010000074.1, read on the forward strand.
CGCCCGCCGCCAACCTCCCGCAGCTCGTCGCGAGCTGCGAGGGCCTGGTCGAGCGCGCCGTCGACGGCCGCGCCGTGCGGGCCGTGGTCTCGCGGGCGCTCCAGCTCCCCGAGGACCAGCTCGCCGGCTACGGCCTCGCGCGCCTCCTCGTCAGCAAGGGCGTGCGCGGCGACCTGTGCGCGATGCCGCTCCTTTCCGACACGAGCGGCCAGATCCCCCTGCGCGAGCTCGAGCGGCGCGCGAGCTGCACCGCGACCGGCACCTCGGGCGGCCCGGGCAGCCTGGCCGACATGTGCCGCGCGCTCGGCCAGCAGCCTGGCGGCGGCACCGGCACGCCCGGCGCGCCGGGCACGACCGGCACGGCCACGGCGTCCGGCAACCCCTACGCCGGCTCGACGCCCAGCACCACGGGCTTCGCGGGTCGCACGGGCCTTTCGTCGGCCGACCTCGATCGCCTGCGCGAGCTGTGCGATCAGATGGGCGGCGCAGGCGGCGCCACGAGCCCCACCGGCGTCGGCCTCGATCCCCTCGACGGCTTCAGCCTGGTCGACTGCATCCAGGCCGAGGCGGCCGAGGTGCGCGACGCCAACTCGCTGGTCGACGAGGTCGAGGCGTGCATGGAGAGCATGGTGGACGCGCTCGGCGGAGGCGGCAACCGCAGCCGCGTGGCGGGCCTGGCCGACGCGTACTCCGACCTCGCGGCGGATCGCCTCAAGACGGTGATGGCGGCAGGCGGCGTGGTGTGCGGTGCGCTCGGCGGCAACAAGACCTGCGCCAAGATCTTCGCGATCTCCGGCGGCATCATCTACACGCTCAACTCGATGGGCCTTTGCACCGCGCCCGCGGACAAGTGCGCTGCGGCCGCGGCCGCGGCCAACGGTGCGGGCGGCACGAGCGGCGGTACGGGCGGCACGAGCGGCGGTACGGGCGGTACGAGCGGCGGCACCGGCGGCACGAGCGGCGGCATGGGCGGCACGAGCGGCGGCATGGGCGGCACGAGCGGCGGCATGGGCGGGTCGAGCAGCGGCGAAGGCGGCTCGAGCAGCGGCTCGGGCGGCTCGGGCGACGGCGACGCGGGCACCACGCCGGGCGGCACGGGCGGCACGAGCGGCGGCGGCGGTGACCCCGGCGACGGCGGCACCACCCTGCCGGGCGGCGAAGGCGGCCCGCGCACGGCGGCCTGCGACAGGCTCAACCAGCGCCTCCACGATCGCGGCGGGCGCGCGTTCCAGCGCAAGCCGGGCGGCGTGGACCCGCGCACGGCGAACTGGGCGCCCGACTCGGACTTCGGCACGTCGTCGAGCTCGTGTCTGTCCACGCTCTCGGGCGGGCTCGCGCCGGCGCCCGCGTGCAACTCGCTCGTGATGTGCGTCGAGGGCTCGTCCCTCGACCCGGCGACCTGCAGCTGCCGCACCGGGACGAGCGGCGGGCGTGGCATCTCCACCGCGACGGCGTGCGCGCGCGTCAACTGCGGCGAGGGCACGCCGGTCCCGCAGGGTCCGTTCGGCTGCAGCTGCGAGTCACCCAGCGGCGGCGGCGGCGGCTTGCCCGGCGGTCCGGGCGGCTTCGGGGGCGCCGGTGGGTTCTCCGGCGGCGGCCGCGGCGGCCCGACGACCGGCCCGACGACCGGCCCGACAGGTCCCACGCTGCCGGGTGGCGGAGTGATCTACGACCCCAGCAACCCGCTCGGCGGGGGTCGCCGGCCGCCCGGGCCGTGACGCGAGGACGGCACCCCGGGTGTGACAGGATCGACCTGCCGGCGCCCGGGGTAGCCGCCCTCTTCGGCAGGCGTGTGCGTGCCATATTCAGTGGTTGTCCTGCGGCGCACCCCGGCACACACCTTGCTCGATACACAGGGTTCGCTGGATTCCTTGGAGGGAACATGAGGCTCGGCAGGTGGCTGTTGCTGCTCGCGCTGGCGGGTTGCGGTGAAGAGGTCGCCGACCTCGCGCTGGAGGGCGGACGCATCCAGGGCGGGCGCATCCAGGGCGGACGCATCCAGGGCGCGAGCCTCGCGGGCGAGTTCCCCCGGTTCTCGCTGAGCGGCATGACCCTCGGGCCGTTCCGGCTCGACCGGGCCCGCGTGACCAAGGGCGAGCTGCGCGCCGACCTGCTCAAGCTCGCGGACGGCGAGGTCAGCCGGGCCTGCGCGACCGGCGTCATGGGCGCCGCGCGCGACTGCGACTACCAGCTCGCGGCCGGCGGCACGTGCGCCCCGGGCGAGCGCGTGCGCATCGAGGCCGGCACCTGCGGCGCCAGCGAGTCGCGCTCGGTGCGCGTCTGCGCGGGCGCGACGATGTGCCAGCACGCCTCGCGCCTCGGCGAGGCGGACGACCTCTGCGTGCGCGGTCAGGGCATCGAGCTGACGTGCCCCGCGAGCGGCGGCTTCTCTGTGCTCGCGGGCGACAGAAAGCCGCAGACGGTGCGCCCTCGCTACAGCGGCGCCTCGTTCCGCGCCTTCCGCATCGTGCTCGGCAACCCCAAGCCGAGCCCCATCTTCGGCACCACGCTCGCCGGCAAGGAGCTCGCGGGCGTGCAGATCCCCGGCGTCCACCAGAGCGGGCGCGCCGTGATGGTGCGCGTCCGCTCGGTAGACGACGAGCTCGCGCAGTACGACGCCGCGTACGACGCCGCCGCGCGCGGCGGCACGTACCTCTACGGGCTCGAGTACACCGACCCGGCGACCGGCAAGGCCGCGGCGGTCTGCGACATCGACGCCGACGGCCGCTCGTGGGCGATCCCGATCGCGGCCCTGTGGGACGCCCGGGGCGACCGCACGGTGGACCCGAAGCAGTTCACGATGGCCTGCACCGCGGGCGTGCTCGCCAAGTGCTACCGATGGGGCTACCGGCCCTGGTACGCGCTCCCGGGCGGCCCGCAGACGACGCCCTCGCCGATGGAGGAAGCGCACTGGACGTGCTCGCGCATGGCGCGCGCCGACTACTGCGGTGACGGCCAGACACACACCAGGGAGGGCACGAAGATCGACCTGTGGGATCTGCTCGCCACGCCGAGCGGCCCCATCCAGGCGCGCGACAAGGACTTCGAGCTCGCCTGGGGCCTGTCGTTCGAGGCCGGCTGGAACGTGCGCGGCGCGCGCTGCTTCACGCACGCGCGCTGGAACACGCTGCCGCCGGACCTGTGCCCGAACCTGGATCCCAACGACAACACGTGTGACAGCCCGGAAGACGCGGAGCGCATCTTCCACGTCAAGCACCTCGACGCCTCCAAGTACAACATCGCTCCGTAGGGTTCACCGCGGCGTCGCGCAGAGGCGGCCGCCGATCAGCGTGTCGCGCATCGACGGGTGCGCCGGCTCGCGGTTCTCGGCGCGCGCGCTCGTGGCGTCCTGGTACCAGCTGCCGCCCCGGATCTGGCCTTCCGCGCCCGCCGTCGTCCACTCCCACACGTTGCCCGCGAGGTCCTCGACGCCGAAGGGGCTGGCCGACGCCGGGTGGCTGCCCACTTCGTCGGGGCCGTACGCGCCCGCGACGCGCCCGTAGGTGACGTCGAAGTCGGCGTCGTCGGGCTCGAGCTCGAGGCCGCCGGGGAACGGGCGCCCGTCCGCGCCACGCGCCACGCGCTCCCATTCGTCGCCGGTGCACGGGCGCGCACCCGGGACCTTGCCCGTGCGATCGAGCCACGCCGCGTAGGCGCGCACGTCCTCGAGCGAGATGCCGGCGACCGGGAGCCGGCCCCACGCCACCTCCGCGCGCCGCGTGCGTCCGGGATAGCGGAGCCGCTCGCCGGCGCGCGCGAAGAGCGGCCGCGTGGTGGTGCGAAGCCACAGGGCGTAGCCCTCGGGCGAGGGCTCGAGCCGCAGCCCGTTGCCGGCGCCTGCCCCCGGCGAGGCCGTCCCCGCCGCGGGCAGGCGGCGCGCGCGCTCGGCGGGTGGCAGCGCCTCGAGGAACGCGATCCACTCGTCGAAGGTGATCTCGTGGCGCGCGACGTGGAACGCCTCCGTGCGCGAGGCGTGGAGCGGGCGCGCGCGAAAAAAGCCGCGCCGGAGCGGCTCGTCGGCCGAGCCCGCGAGGAAGGCCCCAGCCGGGACGTGCACGAACCCCTCGGGCACTCGCTCGGGCATGGGCGGCGCGACGGCGAGCGCCTGGCCGGCCTCGACGAGCACCGGCAGGCGCACCGCGGGGCGCCCCTGCGCGGCGAGATGCACCACGTAGGAGCCCGCCGCGAGCGACGCCGAGAGCGGCGAGGAGCCCTCCGCCGCGGGACGTTCGAGAAGGCGCGTGCCTCGCCGCTCGACGCGCGAGACGACGACGTGCGCGGCGGGCGTCGGCGTGACGACGAGCCTGCCGGGCGCGTCGAGCGCGGCGAGCAGGCGGCCGGAGCGGTCGTGCGCGGCGAGGCGGGCGCGCAGCTCGCTCGAGGCCTCCGCGTGGCGCGCGCGGGCGTCGAGCGCGCGCGCCTGGAGGATGCCGGCGAGGCGATCGTGCAGCGCTGGCGCCGTCGGATCGATCGCGAGCGCCTGCTCGAAGAGGCCCGCGGCGCGCGCCGAGGCGTCCTCCGCGAGGGCGCGGGCCGCGAGCGCGCCCGCCCACGCCGCCTCGCCGGGCTCCGCCTCGCCGCGCGAGAAGGCCTCGTTCGCGCGGGTCTCGCCCGCCTGGCCCCGCGCGCGGGCGTCGGCCGCGGTCCGCTCGAGCTCGCCGGCCTCGTGCACGAGCCGCGAGACCGCGAGCGCGCGCTCGCTCGCCGCGCGCTGCTCGAGCCCCGCCCACAGCGCGAGCGCGGCCGCCGGCACGAGCGCGACGAGGGCCCGCCGGGACCAGGTGCGACGGAGGGCGGCGCGGCGCGACGCCACGAGCAGCGCCGCCGCGTCCGCCGGAAGCTGCGCCGGATCCACGGCCGCGAGCTCGCCCAGCACTACCGGCGGCAGGAGCGCCCCGGGCGCCCGCGCGAGCCGCACCCACTCGCCGGCCGCGCGCTCGAGCCGCTCGAGCGCCACCTTGTCGCCCGCCTCCGCCGCGAGCCAGCCGCGCAGCGTGTCCCAGCCGTGCAGCAGCGCCTCGTGGATGAGCTCGTAGCCGCCCTCGCCGCTCGCCTCGTGCGCGACCACCAGCCGCCCGCGCACGAGCGACTCGAGCGCCGCGCGCGCCTCGGGCCTGGGCGGCGCCCCGACGAGCGCCTGCGCGCCGACGCGCCGACGCGCGCCCTCGGACGTCACGAGCGCGACGAGCAGGCGCCGGGCCGCCAGCCGCTCCGCCGTCCGCAGGCCCTCGAGCACGCGATCGGCGTGTCGGGAGAGCGCCCCCGCGACGCCGCCCAGCCGGTCGAGCGCGTCGGCGGGGATGAGCCCGGCGGTGCGATTGCGCCCTTCCCACAGCGCCGCGAGCGCGAATTGCAGGAGGGGCAGCGACGCCCCGTCGCGCGCGAGCGCGTCGCGGAGCGCGTCCACGGTGGCGCCCGCGAAGCGCACACCGGCGGCGGCCGCGGGCGCGACGATGGCGCGCTCGATGCCCGCAAGGCCCGGCGGCCCGAGCAGCACGAGCGAGCGCGACAGGTGCGCGGCGGCGCCCGGCACGCCGGCGAGCCGGCCGAGGAAGTCCGCGCGCAGCGTGCACACGACGCGCACGCCGGAGAGCGCGACCGCGCAAAGACGCTCCCAGACGCGCGTCGCCGCCTCGGCGTCGCCCGCCGCGAAGATCTCCTCGAGCTGATCCACCGCGAGCACGGCCGGACGCGCCGACCCGAGCCCGCGCACCGCGTCGTCGATCGCGGCCTCGGGGCGCGATCCCGGGCGCACGAGCGCGGTCGCCGCTGCCCCGCCGAGCGCCCCGCCGGCCACCGCGGGCAGCAGGCCCGCCCGCACGAGCGACGACTTGCCCACGCCCGAGTCGCCCGCGACCACGACGAGCGGCTCGACGCGCAGGCGATCGACGAGCTCACGCAGGTCCTCCTCGCGGCCAAAAAACACGCCGGCGTCCTCGGCCTCGAACGCGCGCAGGCCCACGTACGGGCTCTCGCGCTCGGCGGCGCGGGCGGTCGCGTCCTGGCAGAGCGCGTCGGCGACGTCGTCGGCGCCGGCGAAGCGCTCCGCCGGCGACACGGCCAGGCAGCGGTCGACCACCGCGCAGAGCTGGTGCCGGGGGCCGCCCGCCGCGCCGCCGAGCGCCGTCGCGAGCGGCGTCGCCGCCGAGCGCTTCGCGTGCGCGAGCGCCTCGAAAGTCGCGCCCTCGTGCGGCGCCTTCCCCGTCGCCAGCTCGTAGAGCACGGCGCCGAGCGCGTACACGTCGCTCTGCCGTGTGCAGGGCAGGCCATCGAAGAGCTCTGGCGCCATGTAGAGCGGCGTGCCGACGATCGGGCCGCGCTCCGGCGACACGGGGGCCTCGTCGCCCTCCGTGCGCCGCGGGGGCGCGCGCTGCGTCGCCTCGAGGTCATCGTGCCGCGCGGCGGGTCGCGCGCGCGGCGCCGGCGCACCGAGGTCGGCCAGGCCGAAGTCCACCAGCTTGGGGTCGCGCTCCGGCGTGAGCACCACGTTGGCGGGCTTGACGTCGCGGTGCAGCACCCCGCGCCGATGGGCCGCGCCGAGCCCGCGCGCCAGGCCCACCCCGATGCGCAGCACCTCGGCGATCTCGAGCGGTCGCTCCACGCGATCGAGCGGCCGCCCCGCGACGTACTCCGTGACGATGTACGGCTTGCCCGCGACCTCGCCCACCCGGTGCACCGCGGCCACGTTCGGGTGCACGATGCGCGCGATCGCCCGCGCCTCCGCGAGCGCGCGCGCCCGGCTCTCGTCGTCCGGCAGCCGCGGCAGCTTGATCGCCACCGGCCGGTCGAGCAGCGTGTCGTGCGCTAGGTACACCTGGCCCATCGCGCCCGCGCCGAGCGCCCGGACGACGCGGTACTCACCGAATCGCTCGGGGACGTCCGCCACCTCGAGCCGTCTCTCAGGCCTTCCGGCCGAGCCCGTACTGGCGCGCCTTCATGCGGAACGTGCGCTCCGGCATGCCGATGAGCCGTGCCGCCTCCGCGCGCGCGCCCCCCGCGGCCTCGAGGGCTTGCTCCATGCGCGTCCGCTCGAGCGCGCGGATCTCCTCGGCGAGCGGGGCGAAGGCGCCGGACGCGGCCGCCGCCGGCGCGAGGGTCGGCGTCGGCGAGGCCGGGGCGGCGCCGACCTTCTCGGGCAGGTGCCACGGCTCGACGATCGCGTCCACCATGGTGGCGGCGACGACCTCCATCGCGAGCCGCAGCTCGCGCACGTTGCCCGGCCACGCGTACGCCGACAGCGCGGCCATCGCGGCCGCCGACAGCGCCGGCGGCCTGCGCCCGGCGCGCGCCGCGGCCGATTCGAGGAAGTGCCGCGCCAGCACGGCCAGGTCGCACGGCCGCTCGCGCAGCGGCGGCAGGCGGATCACCGCCGCCGCGAGGCGGTGGTAGAGGTCCCTGCGGAACCTGCCCGCGGCGACCTCCGCCTCGAGATCGCGGTTGGTCGCCGAGACCACGCGCACGTCCACGGCGCGCTCCTTGTGATCCCCGACGCGCACGACGCGGCCGGTCTCGAGGACGCGCAGGAGCTTGGCCTGCACCGCGGCCGACAGCTCGCCGACCTCGTCGAGGAACAGCGTGCCCCCGCTCGCGGCCTCGAACCAGCCGGTGCGCGCGGCGACCGCGCCCGTGAACGCGCCGCGCTCGTGCCCGAACAGCTCGCTCTCGGCCAGGCCCTCGGCCAGCGCCGCGCCGCTGACGACGACGATGGGGCCCTCGGCCCGCCCCGATGCCGCGTGCACCGCGCGCGCCACGCTCTCCTTGCCCGTGCCCGTCTCGCCGAGCACCAGCACCGGCAGGTCCGTCGGCGCGAGCCGCTCCACCATCGCGTAGAGGCGCAGCACGGCAGGGTCTGCCAGCAGGACCGCCGCGCCGCCGATCTCCAGCCTGCGCGCGGCGCTCCGCGCCAGCACGATCTCGCCCGGGCGCGCGAGATCGGCCGCCGCCCGGCTCGACTGCAGGAGCGCGTCGGGATCGCACCCGTCGGCAGGGCAGCTCGCGAGGCCCACCGCCAGCCCGGGCAGCGCGTCCGTCGCGGCCTCGGCGATCGCCAGCGCCTCCTCCGGATCCAGCTCGGGCAGGAGCAGGAGCGCGCTGCCGTCTCCCGGTCGCGACAGGCCATCGAGCGGACGGAGCAGCGCGTGCACCGCGTCGAGGTCCTGCCCCGCAGGCGGGCGGAGCGCGAGCAGGGCGAACGGCCGCCCGTAGTCCTGGGCGCGCGCGCTCTCGTCCGCGACGCGCTGGCGGAAAGCGGGCAGCGCCAGCGTGGAGCCGCGCGCGGCCGCAGGCGCGCCGACGAGGACGATCGCGGCGCCGCCGATGCCGATCACGTCGCCCGCGAAGACCGCGCGCGATTCGGTCAGCGTCCGGCCGTTGAGCGTCGTGCCGTTCTGGCTGCCGAGGTCGGACAGCGTCGCCTCGCCGCCCGCGATGACGATCTCGGCATGCTCGCGCGAGACGAGCGCGTCCTCGAGCACGACGCCGCACGAGGGCCCGCGCCCGAGGACCATCACCCCCTCGACCGGGAGCGGAAGCCGCGTCGACCGTGCGCCGTCGATGACGAGGAGCGCGCCGCAGGCCCCGCCGCGGGCGAGCTCGCGCGCGTCCACCGTCTCTGCAATCGTCGGGGTGCCGCGGAGGTCGTCGCTCATGATTTGCCCAAGAGGCCGCCCAGGCTGAGCTCGATGCTCTGCGCAAGGTCCATCAGGCTCTCCGCCGCCGGTGCCGCGGGCCCGAGCCGCGCCGCCAGCGCCGCGCGCGTGCGCGTCACGATGCCGGTGCGCGCCGCGCCCAGCCAGCGCGACACCGTCGAGAAGTGCACGCCGTACAGCTTGCCGAGCTCCTCGACGCCGAGCTGGTCCACGTAGTAGTAGCGGAGCAGGTTGCGCTCCTTGGGCTCGAGCCCGCCGAGCGCCTCCGCGAACGCCGCGCGCAGGTCCGCCGCGTACCGCCCCTTGAGCAGGTCCCGCTCCGGCGCCGCGAGCTGTCCCTGCACGGCGTCGAGCACCTCGTCCTCCACGGGCTGCTCGCGCTCCGCGCTCCGCCGGAGGGCCATCGCGGCCCGCAGGGCGACCACGCGCAGCCACCCGGCGAGCGGCCCGCTGCCCGCGTAGCTCGCGAGCTTGCCGCCCGCGCCATCACCCACCAGCACCTGCGCCCGCACCGACTGCACCACCTCGTCCACGAAGGCCGGCTCGCGATCCACCTGACCCACCACCGCACCGAGCGCCGCGAGGTAGCCGCGCTCGAGCTGCTCGACCGCCCGCCCGTCCCCGGCCAGGCAGCACATCGCGAGCGCCAGCTCGTCGGTCTCGAGCGCGCCGAGCGCGGCGAGCGGGTCCTCGCCGGGCGCCGCCTTCGCGCCGAGGTACCGCGCCAGGCCCGCGGCGTCGATCGCGATCCCCACCCAGCGCCCTCGCGCCTTCGCGGCAGCGTCAGACAGCGCGCGCCCCAGCGCGGCCAGGTCCGCTCCGCCCTGCGTCCCGCGCCACCCCGCGAGGAACGCCCGCGCCAGCTCCTCCTGCACGGCCCCATGTTACCGCCCCCCTCCGCTCCGCGCTCCCGTTCCGGCCCGTGTTCCTGTTCCTTGTTCCTAGTTCCTAGTGCCGCTCGTCAAATGTTCGACCGGTCTTGCACCTGGAGGGCGACATGGGACCGTGGTGGAGGCGGCACTCGCGAGCGCGGAGCGCGAGCCAACGAGACACCTGGTGCTGCCCGTCCGGGATTCCCCAGGCTTCCA
>CAZQJC010000075.1:0-25947 GCA_964593795.1 uncultured Myxococcales bacterium
CGTCGCGCGCGTGGCCGACGCCGTGCAGCACGCGCACGAGCGCGGCGTCGTGCACCGCGACCTGAAGCCCGACAACGTGCTGGTCGAGGCCTCGGGCGAGCCCAAGGTGCTCGACTTCGGCGTCGCGCGAGCGAGCGACACGTCGAGCCTCTTCACGAACGCCATGACGCAGACCGGCGAGCTCGTCGGGACGCTCGCCTACATGGCGCCCGAGCAGCTCTCGGGCTCGCGCGGCGCGGTCGGCCCGCGCGTCGACGTGTACGCGCTCGGCGTGATCCTCTACCAGCTCCTCGCCGCGCGCCTGCCGCACGAGGTCGCCGGCCTGCCGCTGACGGCCGCGATGCAGCTCCTCGCCCACGCGGATCCCTTGCCGGTCACGCGCCACGACCCGCGCTGCGCCGGCGACGTGGCCACGATCGTCGCGAAGGCGATGGAGAAGGACCCCGAGCGCCGCTACGCGAGCGCGGCCGAGCTCGCCGCCGACCTGCGCCGCCACCTCGAGCACCGGCCGATCACGGCGCGCCCGGCGAGCGTGATCTATCGCCTCAAGAAAACCCTGCGCCGCAACCGCGGGCTCGTCGCGGGCCTCGTTGCGGTCTTCGTCACGCTGTCAGCCGGACTCGCGGGCACGCTGTGGCAGGCGCGCGCGGCTCGGGCCAATGCTGCCGGAGCGCGGCGCGAGGTCTACTCATCGAAGCTGCTGCTTGCGGGCGCGGCCCTCCAGCGCTCCGAATGGGCCAGCGCACGCGCTCACCTCGTGGCCGCCCCCGAAGAACTCCGCGGCTGGGAGTGGCACGTGCTCGAGGCCCAACTCGACTCCAGCGTGCGCCGGCACGAACGGCAGCTTCCGGCTCCCGCCGGCAGCGAGGTGTTGGATCAGCTCATGACCCTGGGGGCGGACGGAGCCTCCTACTGGCACACCTACCGGCAAGCGAACGGCCCGGTCCGGCGCTGGAGCCTCGTGAGCGGCGAACTCCTGTCCGAGATCGCCCCGCTCGAGCCGTCGATGGATCGGTTGACCCAAGCGACACCGTCACCCGACGATCAGCGCCTGTGGATGGTGTCGTCACAGCGGTTCAAGAGCACGACGGAGCTTCGCTGGGCCTGCTGGGACGCTCGGGACGGCGTGCGTAGAGAGCTCCCTCGGCTGGCGGATCTCGTCCCCCCCTCCGCGAATGGCCAGTTGCCCAACTGGGCCGCAGGCCCTGCCCCCGACGGTACGCTCTGGATCCATAGCGGCACGGACCTGGTGGCGCTCGGCCCGGACGGGGCGCCGCGCGCGCGGAAGGACCTGCGCGCCAATCCCATCTTCTTTGCGCGGGAGCTCCCGCGCGTGGTGATTTGCCTGGAACGCACGCTGCAGGTCCACGACCGCGAGTCGCTCGAGCTGAAGAGCACCCTGGTCGGCCATACCAACGTCGTGGCGGCCGTGGCTTTTTCGCGCGACGGTCGGCGGCTCCTCACGGCCTCCCCCGACCAAACTGCGCGCCTCTGGGATATCACTGTCCCCTCGGCCATCTGTCTCGCGACCTTCCTACACTCGCAGGAGGTCCTAGCCGTTGCTTTCAGCCCGGATGATCACCGCTGCGCAACCCTGGCGAGCGACCGCACCGTACGCGTCTTCGATCTCTCCACCCAGGCCGAGCTCGCGAGCTTCGGTGCGGAAGACCTCGACCCGAGGGCCCTCCTGTACCCCTCGGACGAGGAAGTGGCGAGCCTGACCGTCGAGGGGAGTTTCGTGGCCTGGGACCTCGAAGCTCAAGCCACGCGAGTCCTCGTGGGTCACGGGAACACCCTACGCGACGCCGTCCCCGTCACAGGCACGGGTCTGATCGCCACCGCCGCCTGGGATGGACTGAACGGCAGGCGGGGAGCGCTGCGGCTCTGGGATGCGAATTCTGGCGAGGCGGTGGCGGCCTGCTTCGGGCCCGGATCGATCATCGATGGGCTGGCCGTCTCACCCGATGGCCACACCCTTGCGGCATCCGTTTCACGCATGTCGGAGGAGGTCTACGAGCTCCTCCTGGTAGACACCCTCGATGGTTGCGTGGCGCGCCTCGCCTCCGAGGAACGGATCCTCTCCCTTGCGTTCGATCCGGAGGGTCGGGTGGTTGCGGCTGCGAATGACTTTGAGGTCGAAACGTCCCTCTTTGACGTCGCCACTGGCGAACGGCTGGCCAAGCTGCCGGGTTCGATCCGGAGCTGGAGTCCCGACGGCCGATTCCTCGCCCGGATCAACGGAACGCACGCGGCGGTCGACACGGGCGTGAGCCTGCTCGACGCGCGCACCTTCGAGGAGCTGCGGCGCTTCGACTCGGGTCCTACGCGGGTCGTTGCCTTCAGCCCGGACAGTCGCTGGCTTGCGACCGGTGGAGGAGACGGGCGGGTTCGTCTGTGGGGCGTCGAGAGCGGAGAGCGGGTCGCCACACTCGTCGGCCACGACCTCATGGTCCTGACCCTGGCCTTCAACCCGGACGGCACGCGCCTCGCCAGCGGCGGGCTCGACAAGACCATCCGCCTCTGGGACACGCGCACCTTCGCCGCGGTCGGGGCGCTCGGCGACCACACCGACCACGTGGCTTCGCTCGCCTGGGACGGCGAGCGTCTGATCTCCTCCTCGGGCGACGACACCGCACGCATCTTCGAGCCCGAACCCGGGCGCACGCGCCTCGCCGCGCGCGACGCGCGGCGCGCGGCGGTGGTGCGCGTCCAGCCGCTGGTCACGCGCCTCTTGACCCAGCACGACACCCCCGAGTTGGTCCTGTCGGCCCTCGCGCGCGAGACCGGCCTCGACCCCTTCGACCGCAAGGTCGCGCACCAGCTCGCGCTCGGCGCCGCGCTCGAACGCGCGCTGAAGTAGGCGGTTCCGCGGTTTCGAGCGCGCCTGGCGCAGCCAAACGGATTCGGCGCCGAGCATGGGAGTCCGGCCCGGAACGTCGTGTAGGCGTCCAGTCAGTCTTCCCCCGCATCCTCCATGTGATGCCAGCCTCCGATGACGCGATTGGACCACCCCAAAGGACTCCCCTCCGGTGCAGGCGCCCTTCCCAGGATGGCGGGATTCCTGGCCCCCTGCCTGTTCTCGCTGTTCGCCGACGGCTGCAAGAGCACTCCGGCGCAGGAGCACGCACCAGAGAACCCGGCAGCGAGCGCGACTCTCCGCCCTCCGGGCAGCGACTCGTGGCTTCGATCGTTCAAGGTGGACGACCCGCGCTGGTCGCCTGCGCAGCCGGCACCTGGCACGCGAGCCGAGCTGTGGCTCCGGCTGAGCTTCCCCGTCCTGAACGACGGAGACGAGGAAGAGATCCCATTCGTGGCCTACCCCACGATCCTGCTGGAGACAGAGGACGCGAGGGTCGCGATCCGGGGCGGTGGCCCGAGCGTCTACGGTCTCAGGCCGGGGATGGACTGCCAGCTCGGCTTCGAGGTCGGCTTCGATCCATGGATCCCTGTCGGCAGCGTGATCCGTTTTCGTGCGACGCCCAGCACCTGGGGATGGACCACGGGCGATGTCCGCAGGGCGAATCCCTTCGAGTTCGAAGTCACGGTTGCAGATCGTCTACCTGACTGAGCCGCGCGCCTCGCGCGCGACGAGGCGCCTGCGCACGAGTCCGGGCTCCCACAAGGAACCGCGCGAGGCATCCCGGATCCGCTCGGCCGGCATGCTCGCGCGAGATCAGAAGGATTGAAGCAACGGCTGTTGACTACCGTGACTCCACATCACTCAGTGCGGTACAGCATCGTATCCCGACGTCCGCGTTGGCACCTTATCGTATGAAGACTTTGCTTGCGGAAGCACACCGTAGGTTCCCTCCTTCGCAAGTGAAAGCCTACCGAACACCGAGGACTCCCTTGATGCCGGTAGCTGACCGTAAGATCCCGAGGCTTGCGAGGCCCTATATGAAGATCCTCTTGGGAGCACCCCGTAGCCTGGCATGGTGAAACGGCCCGAGGTCTGCGAGACCCTATACGAAGATCCTCTTGGGAGCACCCCGTAGCCTGGCATGGAGAGTGTTGGGATCGCACCGTAGCCTTGCAAACCGTAGCCAGTCGATACGAACGTGAAAGCTTGATAGTGACCGCTGCCGCTTGCATGCGAAGCAGACATCCGCCCGGACTGGCCGAGCTGCGTCGTTGCGCGTACCGGAATCGGCTGGTAATGCGACGCCTGCACATTCGGGCGCGAGCTCCGAAAGCGGGATCTCAGCCCGCTGAAGCCTCGCCTGATTGCGCCGGCGACTCTCTGGCCGAATGCCCTCACGCTTTGGCGGACTCTCTGACCGAGTGAGGGCGGATTCGGCAACCTCGCGCCAATGGATGCGGGCGCAGCCGGCAGCCTCGCGCCAATGGAGGCGTTCCCAGGAGAGATGTGCATTCCAGCCGTCAGAGGATTGTAGATCGACCCGGAGGACCGCCTCCCCGATAGCGACCCCCCGCTCTGGCCGCGGAAGCTGTCGACACGGAGGCTGGAGCCCGGCGATGGCTGTCTCGACGACCCGCCGCCACGCGTGCTCCGTGGCGTTCCCGCGGGTGCCGGCAGCTTCGAGCTTCGCCTCGAGCTCGACTTCATGCCGGCGATTGGCTTCGTCACTTTCGGGCCAACAGAATTGCCGCCATGGACCAGGAGCGGGACAGCAGATGGAACCGCCGGTGGACAGGGTCGGTGGGTCGGCGTGGCGGCAACGGGCATGAGCACGAGCAGAATCTGCGCGAAGACGTTCACGCTGGCTGCCTCCTATTTGTTCTCTTCGGATTGCGTCGGCCAGTTCACCACGTTGCCCGCGATCGGTGCCCAGCGGTCCCCGACGAGCTTCCACGAACGCCCCGAGAACGAGTCCGTGCGCAGGGCATAGACGAACACTCCATCGACGTCGAAGGCCACGTCGTAGTCCCCGATCTCGACCTCGATCTGGTCCTCCTTGCCTTCTTCGGAGGGCTCGGCGATCAGGCTCCATCTGCCCTCCGCGTCCAGCAGGTACGACAGTCCCGTCCCGGGCTGGAAGCACAGCGCCGTCATGCCTCCATTGGGGAAGATCCCTGTGCGGAACTCCCAGTTCGGCATGGCCGGCACCATGGACACGGAGCCGTTCTCGCTGACGTAGGCCACCGTACCGAAATCCCAGTCCTTGTAGGTGTCGAGCTCGATCGTCTTGGCAGGCGTCCCGTCAGACTTCCTCTCGGCCCCGACGGGGACCGTGACCGTGCGGATGTACGTCAGGGAGTCGAGCGTCTGCGGCTCTGGCTCCTTGGCGGCTTCCTGCGCCTGCCCGACGCCGATCCAGCCGAGTAGGGCGAGTATGACAGCAAATTGAGCATGGTCGCGCATCATGGAAGGAGTCCCTTGTCGTGGTGAATGTGATCGGATCTGGGTCTGGAGGGGATCGTTGGAAGTGGATCAGGGGCCCGAGGTCTGCCACAGGCGCAGCATCAGGATCAGCGAGCCGGCGCCGCTCGGAGAGCTGCACTCCAGCTCCACGGCGTTCATTCGCCCCGGGTTCTTGGCGTCGTTGAAGACAGGAAACTGCGCCGACGAGAAGTCGGCCTGGGCGGAGCGCAAGGGCACGGACGTGCCGCCGCCGAGTTCCTCCGCGGCCTCGAGCTCCACGTGGAGCGAGAAGGCACTCGGGTCGGTCTCGCCGCCCAGCGGGAACCGGGCATCCACGGCAGGCGGAGACTTCCGGTCTACGGGAAGCCCCGCGGCTTCCAGGCAGTCACCGAGGTAGCGCAGCTCGCCGGTGAGGACGGAGATCGCCTGTTCGGACCCGGAGTCCCACCACGCGGGCGCGGCGGCGGAGGAGTCGTGGTCGGCCGTGGCCGTGGGCCAGGCTGCGGGCTTGCCGTTCCTCATCGGAGTGACCCGACAGCGTCCGGAGAACTTGCGCTCCTGCGGGCCGGGATCCCCGGCGTCGCGCCAGACGATGAGCGGAGCGCTCACCCAGTAGGTTCGACTCGCGCTCGACTCGGCAGCCTGGGACTCGGAGCTCGGGGGCTTCGCGCAGGCCGCTCCCAGCGCGAAGACGAGCGCCGTCCTGAGCACCCAGACTGCCGCGCGCTTCTTCATGTTGCCTCGAGGTCGCATGGCTCAGCGCTGTCCGGTGACGGCTGCGAGCGGGTCCACGCTGTCGACTTCTGCGCCTGCCGTCGCGGAGGAGGAGGCCTTGCCCTGCGCGCCCTTGAAGTAGATGCCCATCTCTGCCGGCTGATCGAAGGCTTCCGGATTGAGGTACAGACCTCTCTCTTCTGCAGCCTTGTCGGCTTCGGTCTGGATGGGGTGCTTCCTTGCATAGGCGTCGTGACGGATGCCGGTGACCTGCCACGAAACCTCGACGTTGCCGCGTGCTGTGCGGATCTTGAACTGGTTGTCCTCGATCTTCCGAACGACCTTGGCCCAGAGGGCGGCGTCGCCGTCGTCGGCCTCGTCGATCACCGTCAGCTGGTAGCGGAAGTCTCGATTGAGAGCCTCGAGGTAGCCCGGCAGCTCGATGGTCGCGTAACCCGAGTCGTCCGTGGTGACGACGCCGTCGTAGATGTTCTTCATGTCGGGGCTCTCGACGAAGCCATGACTGAGGAACTTGTTCTCGGGGTCGAGCGGGTGATCGATCTTGAAGGACCCGGCGGCTTTGGAGAGCGTGCCCGCTACATGCAGGTTCCCAGGCCCTCCGCCGCCACCAATGACCACCGTCGCCGCGCCTGCAAAGGGGTTGAGATAGAGATCCTCGCCGGCCTGGATATGGCCGCGCCCCGGCCAAACAATGTTCGCGCCCATGTCTAGCTGGCCGTCAAGATCAAGGGAGCCCCTGATGTGCATCCCTCCATTCATGACCAGCCCCTTGTCAAGACTGACATCACCTCTGACATTCAAACCACCGTTCACCGAGAGAGCCCCGTTTGCCGTCAAGTCGGCGTAGACGATGGCGGCCTTGCCTGGGGCACCGATGATGGTCGTCCCGTGCCAAGGGTTGATATACACGGTCTCCTCGGGACCGGAGGAAATATGGATCCGTCCATCGGAGAAAAGGCCGCCGCCATCAATCGTCTGGTATTGTCCAGCCCAGAGCGGCGCACCCGTGAGGTTCAGCCGCTTTGCGCCGGCGTCGTACACCAGTCGTGCCTCGTAGTCGGTGTCGTTAGCGCTGAAATCGATGACTGGCTGCAGGGACCTCAGCTCGACTCCTTGTGCGAAGACCACCCCGCCTGACGCGATGTGCTCGCCGACGTCGAGACGGCCGTCGCACTTCATGCGGCCGTTCACATCGAGCTTCGCTTGCGGCGAATCGGTGCCAATGCCGACATTCCCGCGCGAGTCCACGCGCAGAGCGTCGCTCGCGATGTCGTAGATCTTCGGGGGCACGGGCACCCTTCCACCGAGCGGCGCGAAGGCGCCGCTGGCGCCGGCCGGAACGCGCACGGCGACCTCGAACTCCATTCCCTTGCTGGGAGCATTCGCCTTCGTCCCGGGAGCCACGGGCACCTCCAGGGGCACCTTGAAGGCGCCGTTGATGACCTTCACGTCGAGCTTGTCGACGGAGGAGAGCGCCGCGCTGCGATCCGCGAGATCGTAGAAGGTGATGCGCACGTCGACCGAGCTCGCGCTGGCGGCCGGGCCGGTCAAGCGGCCCTGGTACTCGGAGCTCCGCTCGCCCTGGCCGGCGGCGAGAGAGGCACCCGCAACGAGGAGGAGGAGAGGCAGGAGCACGGTCAACGGAAGGCGATTCGAGGGCGACATGGGGTTCTGTTGGGTGATCGGAATGGGAGAGTGGGATCCGGCGAGCTCGGTCAGCCTCCGCTGGTCTTCGGGGAGCTCCCGACGACCAGGAATGGACTCCAGCGGCCCCAACCCGTCGGGGTGGTCGCCCGCACGCGGTACACGGCACTGGCGGGGCCCTCCGAATCCACGAACTGTGGGCTGGCCGTCAGGACGCTGAATGGCGTGGGCGAAATGCGTTCGACCTCGAAGAGGCGTGAACCGAGCTCGGCCGCGTCCTTCGGCAGCGGGTAGCTCCACACCAAGGCGAGCGCATCGTCCTGGCCGCGCGTCGCCAGCAGGTTCACGGGCGCCTCCGGGCTGGAGGCCTGATTGGCCGTGGCAGAGTTGAGTTCACCCAGGCAGGCGAGGGCCCAGACCGAGTCGTCGGTGAGCTTCACCGAGAGCGGCTGGCGGTCGCTATCCACCAGCGCCTTCTCCACGACGAGATCGGTCCAGCCGCGCTCGAAGCGGACATCGAAGAGGGCTGCCCCGGGGGCCGTCGCCTGCGACGCCGGCGCCGGCGAGCCATTCACGTACACGCGCGAGTGGCGCGGGCTGCCCTCGAGGCGCAGCGTGAGCTCCACCGGGCGGCGGACAAGAAAGCGGTTGCGGAAGTAGACGATCGAGTCCGTCTCGATCCCCGAGAGATCGAGGGCTCCCTGCGGCGTCGATGCCGGGCTCGACCAGAGGATCCAGTCCGCCCCCGGAGAACTCTGCGGGAGGAAGCGGCTGGCCAGGAGCCGCTCGGCAGTAGCATCGCCAGCTGCGTCGCCCGCCGCTGACGCCTGTGCGTCGCCGGCTTCGCCGACGAGGGGCCGCAGGTAGGGACCTGCCGCGGTCCAGGCCGTCAACGGCTCGTCGAGGGGCCCGTCGGGGGGTACGAGCAAACCCGCAATCTCGGAAGCGGCCAGACGGCTGCGGAGTACCTCTTTATATGCAGCGATCTTTGGGCTCGCACTGGCGCCAGCCTCTGGCGGCACGACGCGCGTCTTCAATACCTTCGCGAGAGGCGCATTCAAGGCGCCCAGGATCTTGGCCTTCAGGCGGGGCCTGACCTCATCGAGGATGCGCGGGTCAGAGAAGTGGTGAGGTGACAGCAGCTCATAAACGGGGCGCAAATCGAAGAACAACGGCACGGGATTGTCCGCGGACAGAGAGCTGCCGTCTGCAGCTATCGTGGTCGTCCCATAGACATAGGTCTTCCGACTCGACTTCGACCGCGCTTCCTTCCTACTCTGGTTGAAGCTATTGTCCTTGGACTCGTTCGTGGTCATGGCGACCTTGTTGTTGTTCGTAACGCCAACATTCACGCCTGCGCCGAATGGTGATCCATTCGCGGTCACCGTCGTTGGCGCGTTGATGCCATTGGACTCCACCGACTCGAAAGAGAAGCCCTGGGCCAAGGAACTCTGGACGTCCTCCTTGGAGAACTGGTAAATCGATTCAGCCATGGCCCCATAGGTAACGGCGGCCGTATAGTGCGTGCCCACTTCCTGAATGAACGAGTCGTAGTCCCTGTCGAGGTCCGTCGAATCGCGAAGCGCCTCGATTCTACTGACGAACTCCGGTTCGAGTTCGGCCCTGCTCATGTCCAGCACCAAGGCGTAGGACTTCAGGATCAGGCAGGAGTTCGTCTCCACAGTCTCGCTGCGCAGCAACTGCGTCTCGGTGTTGCTGATCGACGAGTTGATGTTGCGATCAATCGTTACAAGGGCATCGATGCTCAAGGACGCCCCGAACTTCATGCTCGAGGCCGTGACGGCTTCTTCCTCGGTGAACGCCGTCGTCGAGATCTCCGTCCCAGAGCCTGAGGCGATGTTGATGAAGGCCAACGTGTTCGGCAGGACGCGCTTGGCACTCTGGTTCCACCGATAATCACCCATTACGGGCTCTTTGAAGATGAACTTGCTCGAGCCCGTGTCCCCATGCTCCCCGAGGTGCACGTTCTTGGAAGGCATCTTGGGTGGATTATAAGCCTTGTAACACAACGTCATATAGCCGACGGCATCGCTTTTCCAGAAGACGTCGTCCGCATCGACCGCTTTCCCCATCCACGCGCTAGTCGGGCGTACCAGTTCAATCTGCGCGGTGGGGGCTCCGTTGAACCCACCGAACGCGATCGACGGAACCGCGTCGAGCATGCGGAGCGAATCGCCTTGGACCATGAACTTCCGCTCTGGACCACTCTTGCTGTCCGCCGGGATGAACACGAGCGACTCGTCGTCGTCGCCGGAGTCCGCGATGTAACCCGTGTAGTTCGAGTCCAGATACACCAGCCAGGCCGCGCGATCCGGGGTCGCTGGCAGGATCGTGATGTTCCAGGGCAACACCACGTTGCCCAGCGAGTCGCCGAGCACCGCTTCCATTTCGGAATCCATGCGCGGGGACTGCCTGCTGGCATTCAGCCAGTGTCCCTCTATGCCGTACTGCAGTTTCAGGGAGTGCTTGTCCTTGTCCCCTCGAAAGCTGCTGTAGAGGACTAGGTCCTCGTACGTCGGACGCGTCACGGTGGAGTCCTCGTTCACGCCACCGAAGGCGATCGTGCGCTCGATGTCGTGCTGGTTCCGCTGCAGGAGGGGCGCGGGTTCGAGACCGGACAGGAAGATCCTCGAATCGAAGTCCTTGCTCCAGATCCGCAGATCGGCGATGTTCCCGCGGTAGGGCTTGACCACCTTCGCGAGGTCGAGTTGTTTCGGCTTCTCGCTGCCGAAGCGCAGCTGGGCCTTGCCCGTCGTGGTCTCGAGTCCACCTACGGTCACGCGCCCGACGCCATGCCCCTTGAGCTGGACGTTCTCGATCGTGGACCCGGGCTGGCCGTTCACGAAGACGTCGATCAGCTTCTCCTCCCCCCGGATGACCACGGCGAAGTGGGCCTTCTCCGCCTGGAAGTCGAAGTAGGGGTCAAGGCTCAGCGGGACCGAATAGACATCCTCGCCGGTTTGGAAGTACAGGAGCTGCTGGGAGAGGTAGATCGCATAGCGGGGCTCGAAGATGGGCTCCGCCACACCTGCCGCGCTCTGGCGCTGGCCAGGCTCCCCGTTGGCGACCACACAGAAGAGCTCCGTCGCACCCCCCAGCGGCCAGTTCCGGCCGGCCCAGAACTCGATGGTCCCGTTGCCACTTGGAAGGTCGAGGCGCGGGTCCACCTGGGATTCGAGCATGTCCGCGGCCGTCCTGAAGAGCCGCGGGTAACTGCGCGACTCCGGAGGCTTCGCTGCGACGGGCGTCTGACCCGTTGCCAGGCTGCCGACCGCGAAAGTCAGCGCAAGCGAGGCGGCGGAGAAGACCAGGCAACTGCGCGCGCTGGCTTGCCCGAATCCGTGAACCAGCGAGACTGAACTCGAAGCTTGTCGATTCGAACTGCAGGGCCTCATCGCTTTGCTCTTGGTTGGTCGTGGAGAGCCAGAGTTTGGGCTTGCACGCGCCCGCGCGGGCGCGCGCTCGAGCGTCCTCATCCCTACTGGGGCGTGATCTCCTGGAGCTGGTACGTGCCGAAGCCATCGATGAAGGTGCGCGGGTCGAGGCAACCCACCCAGCGTCCCGTGCCGTCATCGGGCACACCCTCCGGGCCGAAGCCGGCGCTGAAGCCGACGGCGCGCGTCTGGTTGGCCTCGTACGCGGTCGGCACGGACACAACGACCAGGATCCGATTCAGCTTCCCATCCACGAACTCCGCGGTGCCGGGACCCGACACGGGACCGAACTGAGCTCCGAACACGCTCAGCTGGAAGTTCGTCATCGCCGTGGCGGGGAGCGTCTCGACCCCCACCCCCGAGAGGCCGAACTGGTCGAGCTGGAAGGTGCCCTCGAACGACTGCGTGCCCAGCGAGGAGGTGTTGATCTGGCCGCTGATCCGGTAGGTGCGGATCATCGCCATGCGTGCATCGGCGGCGGCCGCCAGGGCTTCGCAGGACGCGAGCCATCCGAGGACGACGAAGAGGAGGACCTTGACGATGGGGCGGAGCGACATGGCTTTCAGAAGGGGTTGGAGCCGTTGGAGCTGCGACGGGACACCGAGCGGTCTGAGGACAGTCCTGCGTCACCCCTCCACACGACCTCTGGCCTCGACCTCCCCAGCCAAAGCCGGTTTCCTGCTGCGGGGGTCCACGACGGCAAAGTGGGCTCTTTTCCTCTGGAAATCGAAACTGGGGTCATGGCTCAAGGGCGTCGAGTAGACGTTTTCGCCGGTCTGGAAGTGCAGATGCGTCTGGCTGAGGTAGATCGCGTATCGGGGCTCGAAAACGGGCACATCGCCGCCACCGCCCTTCGCGGGGAAGGGCAAGGTCGAGCAGTGGCCAGCCCCGCACGCGCTCCACCGCCTAGTTTCTATGCTCCGGTGTCCCTGCCCTCCGCGGACCCGGACACCGGAGCGTTTCTACGCTCTCTCCCGCGACCAGAGAGCACGGCCCAGTTCGCACCCCCACACGTGCCTGGTGCCCAAAGGCCCGGTGCGAACCGAGAACGGCGCACCCCCCGAAAACCGCCCCTGCTGCGCGCGGCGGGGGATCCTGGGGGACCCCCCACCGAAGCGTCCCCCGGCCCAGCCTCGCGGCCCGGGGGGAGGTTGGTACGCCGGT
Organism: uncultured Myxococcales bacterium; assembly: GCA_964593795.1. Classification (GTDB taxonomy): domain Bacteria; phylum Myxococcota_A; class Polyangia; order JAHFDS01; family JAHFDS01; genus JAHFDS01. Next base: position 12,322 of record CAZQJC010000075.1, read on the forward strand.
CACCCCCCTGGGTGCGAACTGCTCTCAGCTCGACTCCCGATCGGCCCCGGGAGAACGGAGGGTGCGAACCACGCGCGAATGCCCGCGCCTCGTTGGGCTCCGCGAATGCCCGCGGTAGGGTGGATCCCCATGGACCCGCGCGCCCGATTCGAGCTGGACTCCCACGCCCTGGCGGCCTTCTGTCGCCAGCACGGGATTCGCAGCCTGGCCCTGTTCGGCTCGGCGCTGCGCGAGGACTTCGGGCCGACGAGCGACGTCGACCTTCTGATCGAGTTCGAGGCTGGACGTACCCCGGGCTTCTTCGGGTTGTTCGATCTCGAAGAGGCGCTGGGGGCGTTCTTTGGAGGGCGCAAGGTCGATCTTCGCACGGCCGAGGACCTCAGCCCCTATTTCCGGGCCGATGTGTTGAAGTCGAGCCGCCCGCTCTATGACGCGGCGTGACGACCGAGTTCCGATCCATCATGCGCTGGAGGCCACGCAGAGGGCCATCTCCACGACGCGCAAATGGCAGCGTTCGGACCTCGACCTCGAAGAGCTGCCGACCCTCGGCCTGATTCGCTTGCTCGAAGTGATCGGCGAGGCGGCGAACGCCGTCTCACCTGAGATGCAGCAGGCTCATCCGGAAGTTCCCTGGCGCAAGATGGCCGGCTTGAGGAACCGTCTGAACCACGGCTACTTCAACGTGAACCTGGACATTCGTCTGGGACACCTTGCGCCAGGATCTTCCTCGGCTCGTCGAGCAGCTCTCGAGACTGCTTGAGCACCTGGACTCGGAATCTGTCTAGTCCGCCGAGGGGCGACGCCAGGACGGGGAGCGACGTGGACCTGCTGGTGGACCTCGATCCCCTCGGGTTCGACCGGACCATTCTCGCAGCCACGTCGCTCGCCCGCGCAACCGCGGTCGGCGAGCTCCCTTCGATGACGAGCTTCACGCTGACGCTGAACTCCTCGTGAGGTGACCTGGCGGGAGCATCCCGAGATGCCGCGACTCCGCTGCCTTCAACCTCGAGCTCCCTTCGCCGGCGATTCCCCGAAACGGCGCGGCGCGCTTCTCAAGGCGCTCCGCAGGGGGGCCTCGGTCGCAGGCGGAACGTGCGGTCACTGTGGGTGGGGGAGCTGGAAGCCCAGGAGCTGCCGTGGGTTGTGCCCTATCCGGGGCGCTTTCGCCGGTCGTCCTCGTCCCCCCGTCTGTGCGCGCCCGGACGACACTGTCCACTGTCCGGATGAATCCCCGTCCCCTGCGCCGACGCTGCCCGCACGCCGACTGTCCCTCCCACGCGTCTTCGAGCCGGTCTCGGGTGATCCGCCACGGACGATTCTCGACGCGGCGCGGCTCGCGGATCCGATTCCTCTGCCGGACCTGCGAGCGCACCTTTGTCTCTTCACCATCGCCTGCGTCGTCCGCGGAGGGACTACGACCAGGCCATGAAGCTCGTCGTCGAAGGGAACTCGCCGACCGCCGTGGCGCGGGCGAGTGACCTGGCGCCGAGCACGGTCCTGCGCTGGACCGAGCGTGCTGCCCTTCACACGCGGCGCTTCGACGAGGAGCACCTGAAGCTCGACGCTCCGGTGGAGCTCCAGCTCGACGAGCTCGACACCCACGGAGCCGGCGAGCGCGACCCCGGCTGGGTCTTCGGAGCGATCGAGGTCTGGACGCGCCTGTGGCTGGCGACGCGCGTCAGCCGCCGGACGCGCCGCGCGACCCTGCTCTTCGTGCGCAAGCTGCGCGAGCGTCTGCGCGCGTTGCCCGAGCAGGTCCTCGTGACCGCCGACCAGTTCAAGTACTACCCGTCGGTGCTGCGACGGGTCCTCGGCCCGCACTGCGTGTTCGTGCAGCTCGACAACCACTACCGCCGCGACCGGCTCCTCTCGAGCGCGCCGCGCCTCGTGCTCGGCACCCCTGCGGAGCTCGAGCGCGCCCTCGCGCGCTGCGAGGACTCGAAGAAGCCGAACACGGCCTACATCGAGCGGCTGAACCTGTTCCTGCGTCGTGCCTGCTCGTACCTGCACCGCCGCACGCCGGGCAAGATGCGCAAGCCCGCGCGCCTGGAGAATGCGCTCGAGATCCTGCGGCTCTACTACAATTTCATCCGTCCCCACTCGTCCCTGCGCTTCGGAAAGGTGACCCGCACCCCCGCCATGCAAGCCGGCCTCTTCGATCGCCCGCTCACGTTCCGCGAGGTCTTCTCCTGGGTGCCGCCACCCGCGGTCGTGCCGCCCAGGCTGGTGGAGTTCCGGTGAGGCGTGGAGTGCTTCGCCACCCACAGTTAGCGCAACATGCACCGCTTCTCCTCGGGTGCAGGCGAACCTCGGGTGCAGGCCAACAGAGCGCCGAGGCGCGACAGCAGGGCGGAGTCTAACCGCCGCGCTGCGCGGAACTCAGGCCTTCGCCGGGTTCCAGCTCGATCCGTCCCATCATCGTGGCGGCTGCACCATGCTTCTGCCGTTCTACGGCTACAAGATGATCCCAACCGTTCGTGAGCCGGTGAACCGGTCCGGGAATGTGGAGGAATCCCGGCGGACCCCATGCGGCGACAGCGTTCTAGCCACCGCGCTCTCCACTGAACGCGGTCACGTCTGCTGCCGGAGCCCCCTTCCCAATTCTGCGCGGTCCGCGGAGGATGTCGGGCAGGAGACACTCTTCGACTTGGGGGGGCAACGCTTGGGGGGGAGCAGCGACGATCCGAACGGCAGTCTCGCTCAGATCTACGCCGAGGTGCGGGCCATGGCCGTTCGGCTGATGCGCGACCAGCGGGGCGACTCCCTCCTGCAAGCCACTGACCTTGCGAACGAGACCTGCTTGAAACTCATCGGCCATGAGCGCCTGACGCAGGGAAGCCGGCGTGAGCTCTTGAACCTCGCATCGGCGGCCATGCGCAACCTTCTCGTGGACCGCGCGCGCCATCGAAGCCGCCTGAAGCGCTGTCCGAAGTCGATGAAGATCACCTTCGAGGAACTCACCCTCGCGTACGAGGACCGGGCAGTGAATCTGGTCGCGCTCGACGAGGCTCTTCAGAAGCTCAACGGGTTCGACCCCGAGATGGCCAAGGCAGTCGAACTGCGCTTCTTCTGCGGGCTGTCGATGGAGGAGACAGCGAACCACCTGGAGATTCCGCTGCGAACCTTCGAGCGGAGGTGGGAGGTCACGCGACGCTGGCTCAGGAAGGAGATCGGGTGAACCGGGAGCGGTGGGAGGCGATGCAACGCCTCTTCGAAGAGGCCTCCGGGCTACCCGCCACAGAGCGGCTCGACTTCCTGCGCAGGAACTGCGCCGACGAGTCGCTCCGCGAGGAGGTCTTGGGCCTCTTCGCGTCCAGGCCCCCGAGCCAGTTCCTCGAGCCGCCGCCGAGGGAAGAGACACTCGAGAAGCGCGACCTCGGCGACTTTCTGCTCCTCGAGGAGATCGGGAGGGGCGCGATGGGCGTCGTCTACAAGGCGAAACAAAGGTCCCTTGGGCGTTTCGTCGCGGTCAAGGTGCTTCCGGCGAACCTGACCCTGACGCAGCGCCAGATCGACCGCTTCCGACGGGAGGCGTTCGCCGCGGGCCGTCTGCAGCACCCGGGGATCGCGGCCGTCTTCACGGTGGGCGACGAGAAGGGGACGCACTACTTCGCGATGGAGCTCGTCGACGGCCGGAACCTCGCCGAGGAGCTCGTGAGGCTGCGCTCCGACCTGGGCGTGAGCACGGAGCGCGCGAACCTGCCGAGCACGCATGATTCCGACTACTTCAGGACAGTGGCGGAGATCGTGCGGCAAGCAGCCGACGCCCTCGCGCACGCCCACCAGCAGGGCATCGTCCATCGTGACATCAAGCCGAGTAACCTCCTCCTCGACTCGGGGCGAAGGCTGAAGGTGGTCGACTTCGGTCTCGCCCGTGACGAGGAGCAGGGGTCACTCTCCACGGCGCGCGATGGCGTCGGCACGCCTCACTACATGAGCCCGGAGCAGGCTCACGCCGCGACCCACACGGTCGACAACCGCACCGACATCTACTCGCTCGGTGTTGTGCTCTACGAGCTCTTGACGCTGACGCGCCCCTTCGAGGGGACGACGTCCCGAGAGGTGATCGAAAGGATCCTCCGGAAAGAACCCCCACGGATCCGCAAGCTGAACAAGCGCGTACCCCGTGACCTCGAGACCATCTGCATGAAAGCGATGGCGAGGAAGCCGAAGAGCCGCTTCCGGACAGCGGATGAGCTTCGAGACGAGCTCGCGCGCTTCCTCGCCCACGAGGCGATCCTGACCCATCCCCCGACCCTTGCGGAGACGGTATCTCGAGCGCTCTTCGCGCGACGCCGCCCCCTTGGAGCCCTCGCGGGCACGGTCCTGGCGGCGCTGCTCGCGGTTTCCTTCGCGCTCGAACGACGGGACCGCGTGGAGCGCGAGCGATTGGAGGCTCAGATTCGTCTTGCGCTCGACTCAGGAGGAATCGATTCCCTCCCGGTTCCCGAGCTCCTGCAGCTGCGCAGCTTGGCCGATCGATTCCGGAAGGTCCGGTCCGAGAACGAGGTCGTCGCGGCCGAGTCAAACGATCCTCTCGTCCGCCTCGAGCGCGAGATGGAGATACTCAGGAAGCGGATCATCGAGGAGGGCAAGGGGGACCTCGCCCTGGCAAAGGACTGGAGACTTCCCGAGGGAACCCGTGAGTTCCATCTCCTCCGCGGGTTGCGCACCCTGCTCGAGGGGTCGCACCTCTTTCCCGAGGACGTCGAGCTTGCGCGCAGTGCTGCAATCGAGTCGGTCTTCCCGACCCTCTCCGTGCAGGCCAAGGGCCCCGGTGGCGAGGACGTGCCCGCAATCGTCTCCCTGCGACGGATCAATCCTCTGACGAGCGTCGTCGAAGACAGCGTGCTCCTTGGCCCCACGCCACTCGCACAAGCGCCCGTTCAACCCGGTTACTATCGCGTCGTCGTGGTATTCGAGTCGGGCGGCTTTCGCGAACTCATCTGCAGCCCCGGACCCGCGTCCTCACGGATCGACCTGATCGCGCGGAAGCGTGAGAACGAGGCGGCGATCTCGGAAGGGATGGTGAGGTTCGATTCTGGCTCCTACCTCTTCCCCGACGACGCCGAGGGCGACTGGCACCTGGAAGGGCAGACGATCGCTCTCCCAGGCTACTACCTGGACCGCCACGAGGTGTCGAACACCGAGTACCACGGCTTCGTATCCGAGACCGGACACGAGGCGCCGAGCTACTGGCACCTCGTCCCAGACACGGAGGAGTTCCTGGCCCGGTACGGCGACCGCCCCGTCGTCGGAGTCAGTTGGGAAGACGCCGTCGCGTATGCGGAGTGGTGTGGGAAGCGCCTTCCGACGGCAGCGGAGTGGATGCGGGCTGCGTGTGGGCAGGAGAACAGGGCCCTGCCCTATGCTGCCGCGCAAGACGGACCCGTGCGCGGAAACGTGCACCATCAGCTCGGCTCGGTGATGAGCGAGACTGGGTGGTGGCAGGAGTACCTGTCCCGCTCGGCCCCCGTCGACAGCCATCCCGAGGCCGCGACGCCCGATGGGCTCTTCCACATGTTCGGCAATGTGATCGAGCTTACGGAGAGCATGATGGTGGAGGTCCTCGAGAGCGGGGTCCCCGTTCCTCGCTCCTACGACCGCATCGGCTTCGGATCCAATTGGAGCGCGCTGGCGCGTCGACAATCCATGCGCGCGCCCGAGTACTTTGGAACCGGTCGTATGTACAGCTCGCACTACCTCGGGTTTCGCTGCGCGAAGAGCGCAGAGCCCTGAGGTACAAAACGTGTCCCCAGAGTCCATAGCCTGAAGGAGGAAGCCATGACTTACCAAGCAGAGGCCAGAGTCATCTGTCGTATCCAGGGCGCCACGGGCGCCGCCACGATCTCGGGTCCGCAGGCACCGATCCTGTCCCACCTGACCCTCAGCGCGAACAGCATCACTCAGCGACTGATGAGCGTCCCGTCCTATTCCGTGGGCGAAGTGCCCGACAACGACAAAGCTGCGTGCTTCGCAAAGGCGCAGACATTTGTCGCGAACGAGCTTCCACCGACGTACTCGGTGGCAAATGACGCGCAGGCGGTTGCGATACCCGGGCACGCCTTGATCGCGGGCCGCTGGGTTCGCTTCGATGGAGGAGGGATCGTCTCTCATGCCTTCGAAATCAAGCACAAGAACGAGCCCATCGGAGACGAGATTCTGTGCAAGGACTCCGCCGGGAACGAGCAGTCCATGGTGCTGGGCTGGTTCGTCGTCATCCAGCCCAAGGCGTAGCATGCGTCGCAACGCGCGCAGGACCTTCGACCTTCCCGTCCGGGAATTGGTCGCGGGCGTTGAGAGCGTCAAGGCAGGCCGCGAGAGGATGGTCCTGGACGCCGTCTTCAACGGTGCCAGAGGTCGCCCGCGGCAGCCTCTCGAGCTGCACGGGGCCGAGCTCCTCCCGGGCCAACGGGTCTGGAAGCCCGTGCCGAACGTTGCGCGCTTCTCGCTCCGCTGGCCGCCCGCGACCGAGAACATCAGCCTCGAGGTCGGGACGAGCGGGCAGCCTCTCGACCTGGTCAAGTTCATCCTGCGCGATGAGCAGGGCGACAAACCGCTTGCCGTCATCCGGCCGGGCAAGACCGGAGCCGGGACCAGCGTGCACCTTCCCGGAACGACGGACTGGGAAGAGGTCACGAACGCATTGGATCCGGTCGGCTACCTCGAGTCCCTCGACGCGCGGCTGAAGGTGCTCGAGGACGATTCACGCCTGAGGCCGAGAAGGTTCTTTGCCGCGCTGGATCGCGAGATGAACACCTTCCTTCTGCAGGGGATGGTTCAGCTCGGGCGGATTCACCGGGAGGAGGCCGACCACCGCAGAATGGCCGTCGAGGCCATCGGAAACGAGCTCCGGAACCGCGTCCAGATTCGTTGCCGCGGGCTCGACGAGGCTGCGAAGAACTGCCCGAGACTGGAGGAGCGGGTCTTCGAGCACCTGAAAGGGAAGTGCCGTCAGGTCTCGCGCATCTTCCTGGACCTGATCGACCAGCACCTGGGGAACGATCCGCGTGCCTTCGAGAGCGCATTCACGGCGTTCGCGAACGGGGATCTCCGGTTCGACCTTCCGAGCCTCGTGATGACGACGCAGCCTTCCTCGGCCAACTTCTTCCTGTTCGGAGAGTTCGCGCTGATGGCGGAACAGTACGCGGTGTCCCCGGAGCGTTGGAGCCGCCTTGCGAACGTGATGGTGCGCTCGCAACGGATCTTTGCCCGTGTCTACGCACCGGAGAGCCTGGAGGGTGCCGACCTCTTCTCGTACTCCGGGCAGGACTACGCGAGGCGCGGAAAGCCCTACAGCGACGCCGAGTTGGCCGCGCTCGAGAGAGAGTTCGCAGGAGCAGACCTGCCGCTCGAGGCCGCTAGGACCGCTTCGACGAGCATGCCTGGGCTTCTCCTCAAGTAGAGGGCCGGCCCGGGAGGCCGAGCGGCGGTCGCCGGTGGAGCCCGGCACACATTCCCGTTCCCGTCGAACGATCCGCGTCGATCGAGGTGCCTCCCCTTTTCGGGCCACGCCCGGACCGTGTCGTAGTCAAGGCGTCCATCCGGGATGGCGAGAGTTCTGGCGGTCGGCTCCGGAGAGTGTCGTTCCCTTGAGCGTGCTAGCGGCAGTCATGGACGCGACTGCACCAGGGGTGCCCTTGGAACTGACGTTCCATGCTGCAGCGCGGAACAGCCCATGCGAGTCGCGTTCCCTCGCGGGGTGCGCACTCGTTCGAGCCCCGAAGACGTTCTCGGGCAGACCACCAATCCCACGCCTCCCTCCTGAAGAAGGACCTCGACATGGCAACGAAGCTCGCGCTCTGCATAGGCATCAACGACTACCCCGGTACCTCGAGCGATCTGTCCGGCTGTGTGAATGACGCGAACGACTGGCGCGCCGCACTGCAGAAGCGCGGCTTCGACACCTCGCTGTTGCTCGACAAGAAGGCGACCGGTGCCGGCATGCGCGTTGCCATGCGGGACATCCTGGCCAGCGCGCGATTTGGGGACCTCGTCGTGATCACCTACTCGGGTCACGGTTCCTTCGTGCCCGACACCGACGGGGATGAGGCCGATGGAACCGACGAGTGCCTGTGCCCGCACGACATCTCGACGCGCGGCCCGATCACGGACGACGAGCTCTTCGACATCTTCATGAACCGCGAGCCAGGAGTCCGGCTCCTCCTGATCTCCGACTCCTGCCACTCCGGCACGGTCGCCAAGTTCTCGCCGATCCAGGCTCCTCCCACCGTCAAGGGCAAGACGGCACCACGCAGGCTCGTCCGCTTCCTGCCTCCGGGTGTCTTCGAATCGAGGCGCGACATGGCCAAGCTCGGAACTCGGCGTGCGATGCGCAAGTCGAGTGCTCCTGGACGCTACGCCTCGCTCCTGATGTCCGGCAGCCAGGACGTCGAGTACAGCTACGACGCCTGGTTCAACGGCCGTCCGAATGGCGCCTTCACGTTCGTCGCTCTGCGCGAGCTTGCCAAGCTGCCTGCCACGGCCTCCTACCGTCAGTGGCACGACCGTATCCGAGGCGCGCTGCCCTCCCAGCAGTACCCGCAGTCTCCGAACCTCTACGGCTCGACCAGCATGAAGAGCTGGAAGGTGTTGCAGACGGCGTCGGGCAAGGGGAAGAAGGCGTCGGTTCGGCGCTGATGGGCTCCGGCGGATTGGCGGAGCCGGAGGCGCTCGCGCGGGTCGAGCGGGGGCAGGTGGAGTTCCAAGTACCGGCGCCGCGGCGTGCAGAGCGCCGGCCTTGCGTCCCGGCGCGCACGAAGGAGCTGGAGGGAAGGTTCGCAGCGGTCCGCCAGTGCCCTGCACCCCTGGACGGAGGCCGCCTGTAGCTCGGCGAGAAGCGGTTCCTCGGGAAACACCGGCCTCGGATCGGCATCGAAGCCGGCAACAGAAGTCGCGAGCCGCGGGTCACGTCTCGCCCACCCTCCCGTAGCCAACCGACATGAAACCTCTCCTCACCACCCTGCTCCTCCTCGTCTCCGCTCCCCTGACCCAGGCCGGCGATCGCGTCTTCGTGCCGAGCGCGAAGATCAACTCCGACCTGACGGTGACCCTGCCCCTGCGTGAAGGCCGGGTCGGCTCGCGCGTCGTGTGGTACATCGTCACCGAGGCTTCGACCTCGAACTCGGCCGAGCGTTTCGGCGCTGCGCGTGCCTCGAAGCTCGCCAACGCGCTCAAGAAGAGCGATTCGGTCCAGCGCGCGCACTACGGCAAGGATGGACTACTGTACTTCGACGGTACGGTCGATTTCCGGCCGGAGCGCATCGTCGTGGGCGATCCCGTCGCGGGCTTCCCGCCCCTCGAGGTCGCGCCGGGCGCGGTGGCCGACGCCTTCTACTCGCCGCTCGTGCTCCTGCCGGACGGCAGCGTGATCAACGCCCCGCACGTCGCCAACGACTCGGGCCGCGCCGACAAGGTCGTGCGCCTGGACACGTGGAAGCGCAGGGTCGACTTCGCGCTCACCGAAGGCTTCTCGCGCGACAACGAGGTGCTCTACATCTCGACCGACGCGTCCGATCCGGTCGCGGCCGCGCTCGAGAACGTGACCTTCGTCGAGCGCCTGGGCCTGGCCCCGCGCGCCGGCGGCGACGGCACCGATTCGGCGCGCGCCTCGCTCGCGGCCTTCGTCAACGGCCAGACCGGTGCGAACAACCCCGAGCGTCAGGGCCTCAACTCCGCGCTCCTCGGCGAGGGTGACCCGCTCAACATTCTGGCCTGGATGCCCAATCAAGGGCGCTACAGCCCGCTGTGGGACGTGCACCTCGCCGCCTGGGAGAATCCGCGCGACGCGCGACGCCTCGAGACCTTCGACGAGGTCGAGAACCTGGCCGAAGACGGCAAGATCACGGCCCCGGACGGCAGCCGCTTCGGCGCGACCGGTTTCATCGTGAACTGCCCGATCCTGGCCGAGCTCGACTGAGCTTGGGCGAACCCAGGCTCAAGGTCAGGGCAGCGAGTCCCCGGGGACTCCGACGACGAGGTCCACGGCATTGCTCAGGACGAAGCCTCCACCGACGACCGCGGCCTGCAGGCTCAGCCCGCGCCCGAGCAGCTCGGAGTGCTTGGGGATGTCGAAGGAGAAGGTCGTCTCGCCTCTCAACAGGACTTGGAAGCGCGCAAGAACGATGGGCGAGTGGAGGTCGAGCAGGACCTCTCCGAAGGGATACCGGGTGCTGCCTGGAGCGAGGTTGCCTTGCAGCAAGGCGATGCGCAGAGACTGAATCGGCCGCGGATCTTGCACGTTGGTGCTCCATACCTGTCCGAGGATCGGGAGCGAGTTCGAGGTCAACGCCAGGGGATTGAGCCCCGCTCCCACGCGGACGCGCGCTTCGCCCGGACGCTGGTTGAACCACCGCGCTCCGACGTCCGCGCGCGTGCCGTCTGGATCGGACGTGGCCGGATCTCCGGCATCGATGCAGGGCGAATCCGGGTGGAGTGCATAGACGCTTCGGTTGACGAAGCGGGGATCCGCGTCGAAGTTCCCTTCTCCGGGCGGCGGACCTGGGGCGTTGCAGTAGCGGAAGGTGGAGCCACCCTGCGCACCCGCGTTGTCGCGCAGGATGCAGCCGGTCAGGTTGCCCCCGCCGTAGATTCCGCCGACTTCGCCGTCGTAGAGTACGTTGTCGACGATCGTGCAGTCGATCAGTGTCGGTCCTCCCGCGATCGCCGCGCCAAACCCGTACTGGAAGCCATCGATGTCCGTGTAACCCCACATCGCGTTCCGGGCGATCAGACAGCGGACGAGCACGACGTTGCTGCCGCACAAGATCCCACCGCCATAGCTGACGATCGGTCCGTACTGGCTGGCGCCTACCAGCGCTTCGTTCCCGACGATCGCGCAGTCCTCGAGGCGCGCTCCATCCAAGAGCACCAGTCCGCCCCCGGACATGGCCGAGTTGGACTCGATCCGGCATGCGCGCATCGTGGGCGCACCATGGACGCCGCCGCCGAACGAGGAGCCCACGATCGAGAACGTCTCGCCATGGTTGTTTCGGATCGTGCAGCGCTCGAGGATCGGATTGCCGTGAACCCCGACGCCCTCGGCGACGGTGTAGGCCTCCATGCCGCAGTTCCCGATGACGCAGTCCGCGATGTACGGGGTCGCCGTCCGAGGGCCGACCTCGCAGTAGATGCCGCCGCTCGGAGTGTCGTTCACCCGGCCTGAGATCCCGAAGCCGATCAAGCGCGAGTCGACGCCCTCTCCGTTGATGAAACGAACCGCGGTGGTCAGCGCACTCACGATCGAGGCGCCCCCGAGCGGTACGGCCTGCACCGTGATCGCCTTGCCCCGAAAGTCGATAGGACCATAGGTTCCCTCCGCGACCAGCACCTGGTCACCGCTCTGCGCCGCGTCGATGGCCGCCTGAATGGTGGGGTAGTCCGCGGGAACGTGTAGCGAGGCCTGAGCGGAGGCGCTGTCGGAGAGAACGGCGAGCGCGACGAGGGCGGCTCCGAAGACTCCACGCCGCCTGGCGAGAGCCTCATGCAGCTCGAGTTCCGAGAGCCTGTCGAAAGGACCCATCCACCCTGAAACCTACCCGCATCTCCGGGCATGCGGCGAAAGAGCGTGCCTGCGTCGGCGCTGGATAGCCCGTAGTGTGCCGGCGGGCCGTGGTGAGGGTGTTCCTGACGGGGAGATGGCGGTCCGGTCGGAGTGGCGCAGTTGCCGCGGCGGTCTCTCGTGGGGGGTTCACGCCCCCTGTCGACGAAGGGGCGATGCCGGTCGTCTTGGAGCCGGTTCGGGCGGTGGCGTTGGGGGCCTAGCCAGCGAAGTCGAGCTCGGGTGGCGAGCGGGCGGGGGCGAGTGCCGGGGCGGCGGTGGGGAGGCCGAGGTGCTCGAGTATCTTGCGGACGACGGCTCCGTCGTTGATGAGTGCGATGAGCCTGCGCTGGCCGCCGCACCAGGGGCAGGTGAGGACATCGATCTCGAAGACGCGCTTCAGGAGCTCGGCCCAGGTGGCTCTTTTCTTGGCCTGGGCCGGTCGTAGGGAGTCGGCGGGGGAGCAGGGCGGGGCGTAATCGGCGCGATCAGGGCCAGCGCGCCTCGGGGTTGCGAGCCGAGGTCGTGCTCGAGCTGGACAGCACGGTGCGCTGAAAACGTGCGCCCGCCCGAACGCGCCGATCACGAGGGGGAGCGTCGAGTCCGGACCCCCACGAACTACTCGCGCAGATCGAAGGCCGCGATCCTGCCGGAGAGGTCGCGCAGGAAGCATAGTCCACCGGAGAAGGCCGGCGCGAACGCCCACGCGCCCTTGCCGAGCCCCTTGGTGCGGCCGAGCTCACGGTAGGCCGTGGGGGTCGCCTCGGCGACGACGAGCTCACCCTCGGTCGAGCCGAACAGCAGTCGTCCACCGACGATCGAGAGCCCGCTCCCGCCGATCTCCTCCTCGCGCCAGCGTGCCGCGCCCGTGAGATCTACGCACTCCAGCGCGTCTCCACCGAAACCATAGAGACCATCGCCCCATGCGACCGCGCCGTGCATCAGAGTGCTCATGGCGGGACTCTCCCACAGGATCTTCGGCTTCTTGCCCGAGAGCTCGATCAGCGCACAGCCTCGGCCGTAACCCGAGGACACGAACACACGCGTCCCCAGGACGAGCGGCGTCGGAGCGTTCACGTCGTCGCGCGTCTTCCAAGGCACGAAGTCGCGCTCACTCCCGTCTTCCTCGGCCAGGATGGCGAGCCCCTTGGCCGCGAACACGGCGACGAAGCGCATTCCATCCAGGCCGAGTTCGACTGGCGTCGAATAGGCGTCGCCGTAGTCCTTCTTGCTGCGCCAGAGCGTCTTCCCCGTGTCACGCTCGAAGGCGAACACTCGGCCGTAGTTCAGGATCGCGCGCTCGCCGAGCGCGAGCGGCGAAGAGCTGAATCCGTAACGGGGTACATCGAGCTTGAGCTTCTTCCCCTCCAACTCCCAAAGGAGCTCGCCGTCCGCCTCCCGCAGGCAGCGCAGAGTACCGTCCGTATCGGAGACGAAGACCTGGTCACCATCCACCGTCGGGGTCGACAGGGTGCCGAGGTAGGCTTCCCGCGCCTCGGGAGCGGGCGCCTCGACGGCGCGTGCGCTCGTCCACAGGGTTTTCCCGGTGGCTCCGTCGAGGCAGCTCACCACGTGCTCCGATCGAGCGGCCACGAAGCCGAACGTGAACACCCGCCCGGCGCGGGCGACGCAAGAAGACCGTCCCTGGCCGACCTCCGCGGTCCAGATCACCTTGCCGCGTGGCTGCCAGCCTGTTTCCTCCGACGATCCCGTGCCACGCGGTCCCCCGAGTCGTGGCCAATCCTCGGAGGCGCCCCAAGCTCCTGCGGACACGAGCAACGGGATGAAGACGAGCGAGAGGAGCGTGCGCTCCCGCACGCTCTTCGCGAGTTGCCGAGCGCGACTTCGCGCGCTCCATCGTCGTGCGGCGCGGCTCATTCGCTGCTCCTTTGCGCTCCCCCGCAAGCTCCCACGCAAGGCTCGTGCCCTGCGCCGGCTCCGCAGCACGTCCAGGCGAGCGCGCCCGCGCGGATGCAGGCGATCGCCACGCCCGGGACGCGGTGCTTCTCGGTCAGCTCCCAGCCGAGCGGCTCGAGACGCTCCTGGAGCGGGTCGCCCGCCCGGACGCCAGCAGCCTCGACCGAGGC
>CAZQJC010000076.1:0-11757 GCA_964593795.1 uncultured Myxococcales bacterium
CGGCCACCAGGAGGGGCGCGCCGCCCCTCCCCCAGTCGGAGCCGGCCGGCAAATCCATCCGCCTTGGCGGATGTGACGTGGTGCGCCGGTCCCTCACCGTCGCGGGGGCGGTGACACCACCTGGTTCGTGAGATCGAGGTCCCCGGGCGCGTGCCCGGAGGACGCGGTCTCGCCCGTGGTCTCCCAGCGACCGGCGAGCGGCCCGAAGGCCTGCTCGAGCAGGCGGCGGTCGGGCAGATCGAGGTCCAGGAAGCGGAGGCCGAGGCCAGGCGACGGCTCCATCCGGATCCAGCGCACTTCACCGATGACCTCGAGCGTGCTGCGCCGGTCCGGCAGCGGCACGACGAGCGTCAGGCGGCTGCCCTCGGGCAGGACGAGCGGCGTCTCGACGAACGCGCCCGTCGCGCTGACGTCGCGCAGGACGGCGCCCCGGAGCGCCGTGCGGCGACCCGCGAGGCTCACGCGGCAGCCGATCGGCCAGCGCAGGCGGAGGCGCAGCGCGCGCAGGGTCGGCTCCGGCGGGTCCGGCGCGGTGCGCAGGACCGACAGGATGCGACCGATCATGCGATCGGGCAGGGAGGGCATCCATACGGGCCCTTCGCAAGCGCGAGGCCAGCCGCGGCGCGCGCCAGGTGCGTGAATTGACGTGGGGCAGCCCGGGCGGCTGCGGACCGGGGCCCCAGGTGGAGACCCGTGACCCCGGAGACGGTACGAGCGCGGCGCGGGACAGATGGGGTCAGGAGGCCCGTGCGCGCGCGAGCTCGACGGCGCGCCACGCCCCGGGCAGGAGGCGCAACGTGACGTCGCTGCCGGCCACCCGGACGAGCAGCAGGCCGTGCTCCGAGGGCTCGACCGCGAGGTCCCCATAGGGCAGGGCGATCGGGCGGTGCGTGAGGCGGAAGAAGGCGTGCGGCTCGAGCACGAGGGCGTCGGGCCCGCACACGAGGCGCACGGCGCCGCCGCGGTAGCGCCCCGGCCCCACGTAGAGCAGGCGCGGGGCAATGGCCTGACCGGCGGGCGTGGGCCCGGCGGCGGCGTGCGTGCGCGCGAGCCGCGCCCAGCCGACCTTCGCGAGGAGCCACAGCGTGCCCGCGAAGATGGCGGCCATCATGACGAGGCCACCCACGATGCTCGCGGCGACGACGAGGGCGACGGGCGGTCCGCTCATGGGCGCCCATGCTACGCGAGCCCGCCGCGCCGGCGCCGTCAGAACATCTCGAGGATGCGGTCGACGATCTCGCTCTCGGCGGAGCGCAGCGTGCCGGGGCGGTCGGAGACGCACGAGAACTTCAGATCGATGGCGCCGGCCTCGGGCACCGGGTCGGCCTTCCGCGTGAGCTTGAGCAGCACCGTGCCGGTCAGCCACTCCTTGGGCTCGCCCGCCGACACCGCCGCCGCCACGATGAGGACGACGCCGATGAGGACCACCGCGGCCACGAGGTCCTTGCCGCCGCCGCCCCCCGAGCGGAAGCCGCCGCCCACCGAGAGGCTGCCACCGCCCGAGCTCGAGCCGCCGGAGGCCCCGGGCATCTCGGCCGCGGGCGTCCAGTGCGCGTCGTTGATCGAGACCTCGAGCTGCACGTCGGCGGACTCGGGCGTGTTCGAGACCTGATAGCCCTTCTCGCGGAGGCGCTGCCGGAGCTGGCCCTCGGGCGAGACGCCGACGCCGCTGTCGTTGACCACGCTGACGAAGATCGACTCGTGCCCGGTGGTCCTCGTGTTCAGGCGCTGGGTGACGCGCGCGATGTTGGTGTAGCAACCGAACAGGCACGCGGTGACGAGCAGGAGCCAGCGCATCGAACGGGGGCAGGATCCCACAGGCGCCGGCGGCCGCCAAGGCCGGCCGTGGCGTGGCGCACGGTTGCGGCGGCGCGCGTGCTCGTGGGATCGTCGGTCCGTGCACCGGCTCCTCGTCTCAGCGCTCGCGCTCGTCGCGCTCTCCGGCCCCGCGCGCGCGGGGGATCTCGGGCTGCAGCCGCCGCGGCCGGACGGGCGGCGCGTGGTGGCGATCCTGCCACCCGTGACCAAGGACGAGGGCGCGCGGCAGCTCGCGCTCCTCGTGCAGGCGCGGGCGTCGGCGCTGCTCGTCGAGAGCGGCGCGTACCACGATGTGCACATCAAGATGATCACGAGCATGGCCGAGCGCGACGGCCTCCCGCTCGGCGCGCTCGACGAGGCCGAGCACGCGCTGCGCGCGGGGCGTCGCCTCGGCGCGAGCCGGGTGGTCCACGCGATCCTCGTGCCGAACGGCGGCGACGGCGCCTGGGGCGGCTGGACGCTGCGCGCCACCACGCGCCGCTCGCTCAAGGACTTCCGCCGCGCGTCGATCACGCTGCCCGGCGACTACGCGCGGCTCGTGGCCGACGGGGGCCTCGCGCTCGCGGAGATGGTCTTCCGCGCCGACGGCCTGCCCGTGCCGCCGGCGCTGCGCTCGCGCGCGATGCAGACCGAGTCGCACGAGGCCACCCGCGCGTTCGCGCGCTGCTACGCGCACGTGATCGAGCAGCCGTTCCGCATCGGCAAGGCGATCGTGCTGTCGCGTCAGCAGCTCGACGACGCAGCCGCCGGGTGCGAGGAGGCGGTCAAGGCCGATCCGGGCTACGCCGAGGCGTGGGCGGCGCTCGGGCTCGTGCGCACCGTCGCGGGAGAGGACGCGCGTGCGGTGCAGGCGCTCGGCAAGGTGCCGGCCACCGCGGGCTACGTGCCGCTCTACTGGCTGGCGCGCTACTGGCTGGTCGTGCGCTACCAGTCGAACGAAGCCGGCACGAAGGTGCTGCGCACCGCGATCGAGCGGCTGCCCGGCTTCCTGCTCGCGCGCGGCTACCTGGCGCAGCACCTCACCACGATCCGGCAGTACCCGGCGGCGCTCGACGCGTGGCGCGCGTACCGCGAGATCAACCCCGACAGCGCCTACGTCCTCGGCCAGACGAGCCACGTGCTCTCGCACCTCGGCAAGAAGGACGAGGCCATCGCGGAGGCGAAGCGCGCGGTCGCGCTCGACGCCGACAGCCGCGACGCGGCGGTCGAGCTCGGCTCGCGCTACATCGACGCCGGGCGCTGGAAGGAGGCCATCGCGACGCTCGCGGCGGTGGCGGCGCGGCCGCCCGTGCGCGGCGAGACCCACCTGCGCCTCGGGTTCGCGCACCTCGGCGCCGGGGACCTCGCGGCCGCGGAGGCGGAGCTCGAGCGCGCGCGCAAGGCGGCCACGTCGCGCAAGGAGTGGCGCACGCGGGCGAGGGCCGCGGTGGACCTCGCGGCGATCGCCCTCCGTCGCGGCAAACCCGACGCGGCGCGGGCGCTCCTCGCGGCCGCCGCCGCCGAGGGCCTCGACGTCTCCGCCGTGGCCGCGTACGACCCCGCGCTGGCGAAGCTCGCGGCGACCCTCAAGACCGGCGAGCGGCCGCACGAGGCGAGCCCCTTTGCCGTCGACGCCCACGGCGACGCCGATCCCTCCGCCGCGCGCCGCGCCGCGCCTCCCGGCTTCGACGCCCTGAAGATCTAAACCAGGGTTCGCGATTCCCGATCGCTCTCGCACCCCGCTCCATTTCGCGAGTTAGCAGGCTCCGATGGACAGGCTTCAGGCTACGGGCTTCAGGCTACGGCCGGACCCGGATCTCCGGCCGTAGCCCGTGGCCCGAAGCCCGTCGCCGATCGTGAGGCCGCGTAGCGGAATCACGATCGCTACGATCGCTGGTCTAGCCGCGCAGCTTGCGCTCGAGCTCCATCACGCGCGTGTGGACCTCGGCCAGCTCGGTCGTCAGCATGAGCACGCGCTCCTCGAGCGCCTGGAGCTGCGCCGACATGCCGGCGGGCGTGACCTCGGCGCTCGCCGCGAGCGGCGACATGCCCGGCCGCGTCGGCGGCCCCGAGAACGGGGTTTCCGCGAGCTGCGTCGGCGCGTCGTAGGGCGAGGGCGACGGCAGCGGGCAGCCGAGCTGCGTGCCCGCGATCGGCGTGTCGAAGTCGGGCCCCTCGAAGACCTCGTGCGGCGTCGGTGCGGTCGCGCGAGAGGCCGGCACGGGCGGCGGCACGGTCGCGCGGAGGATCGGCGTGACCGGCGGCGGCTCCGTGGGGCGCAGCGACCGCGGCACCGCGGCCTCGGGCACCGGTGCGAGCTCGAGCGGACCACCCCCCGGCGCTTCCGCGACCACGTGCGAGAGCACGGGGCCCTCGACCGAGATGGCCGCGAAGCGCGGCGGCCGCGACGGCCGGTGCTCGGAGATCGTGGCATCCGGGACCCTCGTGAAGTCGACGACCAGCGCCTCGGTCTCGTCGAAGTGACGGCGGATCGCGCGGTCGAGCGCCTCGGGCCCGGTGATGTACGGGCGCACGACCTTGCGGGTGATCTGCCGGAGCGCGTCGGCCGCGTCTCGATGCTTGGGATCGATCATCGCGGTGTGCACGTAGGGGCCCTGCATCGCGAAGGGCAGGACGCCGTGCTGCATGCACGCGTTCCGCGAGAGGATGCCGAGGACCTCGCTCGGGATGTCGATGCGATCGAGCGGCGCCACCGGCAGCTCGAGCTGCGCCGACAGCGCCTCGAGGACGGTGGTCTCCGGCAGCACGTGCATCTGCACGAGCAGCTGACCGATGCGGCCCCCTTGCCGCTGCTGCGCGTTCAGGCATTGCGCGAGCAAGCCGGCCTCCAAGGCCCCCATCTCCACCAGGATCTCGCCGAGTCGTTTCTGCACGCCGCCCTCTCATACAACGTTGTGCCGACACACGCAGCGCGCAACCGGCGAGCGCCATCTTCGCCCGCACGATCTTCGTAGCAGCGCATCCCGAACAGGTGAGGCCGCGTACCGCTCAGGAGGCCACAGAAGACGTCGACTCTCTGACGCCGTCCAACCCTCGTCATGGACGACGCTCCCGCCGAAGGTCACGGTGCTGGTCCCGGGGTTCAATGTACGTGCAGTCGATGGAGATGTGCGCACCACGGCCGAGCGCTCGCGGATCGACGTGGGTTCGGACTACGCGCCGGCGGCCACGGGCGGCAGCAGATCGAGCGTGCGCTCGAGCTCGTCGCCGTCGATCGTGAAGTCGCCGTTCGGCTCCATCGCCGCGACCACGAACGCGAAGTGCTGGTCGTCGCGGTCCGTGAGGTCCTTGTAGACGCGCACGAAGCGGTTCGCCGGCTGCAGCGCCACCACGGCCCCGCCGACGGGCAGGTGGAGGATGCCGTGCATCAGGCCGCTGCCCTCCACGCCGACCACCGCGCGCGCGCCCGCGCACGTGGCCACGATCGTCGGCACGTCGGCCTTGACGGGATCGAGGATGAGGAACCCGCGGCGATCCCGCAGACGTTCGGCCAGCTCGAGCTCGTTGCGCAGCAGGCGCTGCATGCCCGTGCGACCGCGCAGGACGAACACCCCCGGATGCGGGGTGACGCGGTCGAGGTGCGCGCGCAGCTTCTCGCCCATGTCGCGACAGCGGCGGCGCTTGCTGCTGTTCTGGCCGATGTCCTCGAAGATGACGAGCTCGCGCACGTGCGCCGCGTGCACGCGCTCCGGCTTCATGCCGAGCCAGCCTTCGTACGCAGGCGTGTGCACCGACACCGGCTGATCCGTGGTCAGCGGCGTACCTTCGGCGACCGCCAGCGGGTACGTGGCGCAGTCGTCCATGAGCCAGTTGCCGAAGTACTTGTTGCCGCTCGAGCTGCAGTAGACCGCGCCGCGGGCGTACTCCTGCTCGACCCGCACGTGCGGCAGCCGCCGCACCTGCGGCTGCAGGTGCCAGCACGCGTCGTCCTTGTACAGGACGCCGTCGACCAGCATCGCGTCTCGCAGCAGGTACGCGCGCGTCGCGGCGTGGATGATCTCGCGACCACCGGTCATCGCCGCCCGGGGATGCTCGCTCGCGAACGCCCAGCCCGTCACGCGCTCGAGCTGGCCGGGCAGGAAGATCGCCGGCCGCTCGACGGAGCGCTCTGCGGCAGAAATTTCCCAGATCGCCTCCGCCCTCTCGCGCAGATCACGGGCCGGTCGCCTCGCGAGACGTCTCGCGAGATGCATGGCCGGAACGGGCGTCCACATCACGCGCCGAATCTAGTCACGCGGATCTGGAATGAGAAGTGTTTCCTTCCTGAGCTACCATATTTATCCAGTGATCCTGGCAATTTGACCCCAGATCACGAGCCGATCGCGGGGCATTCCGCCCCGAGTGGAAGGAAATTTGTCGGCCGGGATCGCCGCCTGGCTCGCCGACCTCCGCACCCATCGACCCGGTACGCCAGCCCACGAGGCTGACGAATTGCGTTCAATTCAATTATATACAATCTATATGCGCTCCTGCACGAGCACCGCGCGGATCTGGCAGGAGCCGAGCGCTTCCTGCCCGAGCGCTTCCTCGGCCGACGCTACGCGCCGCACGAGCTCGCGCCCTTCGGCGGCGGCGCCCGCCGGTGCATCGGCGCCGCGTTCGCGACCTACGAGCTGCGCATCGTCCTCGCGACGCTCTTCGAGGAGGGCCGCTTCGAGCGCCACCCGCGCCCCGCCCCGCGTCCCGTGCTGCACGGCATCACGATGACCCCGCGGCAGGCGCTGCCGCTCGTCCGCGCGGCGTAGAATCCTCGGGTGGGCAGGCCGCGCTCGGCTGGGGCGTTCGCGCGTGTGCACGCGCTCGTGGCGCGCATCCCGCGCGGGCGCGTCGCGACGTACGGGCAGCTCTCGGAGCTCATCGACGGGAGGCTGACGCCGGTCGGCATCGGCTGGGCGCTGCGCGCGGGGGACGGCCTGCCGTGGCACCGGGTGGTCGCCGCGAGCGGGGTGATCCGAACCGAGGGGGAATCCCCTGGCGAGCAGCGCGCGATGCTGGCGGCGGAGGGTGTGCGGTTCCACCCGGACGGGCGGGTGGATCTCGCGCGGTGTCAGTGGAGGCCGCGCCGGCGCGGGTGATCCGTCAGCGCGGGCCGTGGGTGGCGACGAGGTACTCCACGATGCGGGGCGCGGGCTCGGCTCAGAGGCTGCGCAGCATGGCCAGCGTCTGCGAGATCTGCTCGCGCCTGCCGCGATCGCGGGGCGAGGACGCCGGATCGGGCACGAGCGCCAGCAGCGCCTCGTACGCCGCGATCGCCTCGCCCCGCCTGCCCGACACGAGCGCCAGCGAGCGCGCCTGCGCACGCAGCGCGGCGTAGCGCGCCTCGGCCGGCTCGTCGGCGATGAGCTCCGTCCGCGCTCGCACGCCCGCGAGCAGCACGAGCAGGCCCTTGTGCGCCTCGCCGGTGTCGCCGGTCAGGTGGTAGGCCTCGGTCAGGAGGCGCATCGCCTCGGGCTCGTCCTCCTCGCGCACCGCCGCTGCCGCCGCCGTGAGGAGCGCCTGCGCGCCCACGCGGAGACCTTCGGGTGGCGCCGTCCGGTCGAGCCACTGCCGGCCGACCTGCTCGGTCACCGTCGCGAGCGCGGCCGCGCCCCCGCGCAGGAACAGGTCGCGCGCGATCGCGATGCCCGTGGTGCCGTCGCCGCTCGCGAGCGCATCGGCGGCCCGGCGCACGGCGGCGTCGAGCGCCGCTGGCGACGCGGCGGACCCGGCAGGCCCCGCGGACGGCGGCGGGGTCATCCCCCGGGCCGCAGGCGCCGAGCTCGGCCGCTCGCCCGCCGACCTGAAGAGCGTCTGACACAGGTTGCACATGAGCGCGTCGTCCCGGTTCTCGTAGCCGCACGAGTGACACTTGAGCGCCATGCCTTTCGACCGTACAGCGAACGGACGGGTCGGCGGAAGGTGGAAGAGCGGCCGCCGCGGTATCATGGCCCGATGCCGGCGGGTGGGAGGGCGCTGCTCGAGGAGGCGCTGCGGCTGGGCTGGATCGACGAGGCGACATCCATCCACCGTCGATGCGCGCGCGGACATCTTCGCGCTCGGCGCGGTGCTCTACGAGATCCTCACCGGCAAGCTCCCGTTCGAGGCCCGCACCGTGGCGCTCGTCCTGCAGCGCACGCTGCGCGACGATCCGCCGGCGCCGCACCAGCTCGATCCGTCCTGTCCCGTGGTCCTGTCGGAGCTCTGCCTGCGCTGCCTGGCCAAGGACCGCGACGAGCGACCGGGCGCGATGGGCGAGGTGATCGCCGAGCTCGAGCACTTCCTCGAGGGCTCGAAGGAGCGCGAGCGCCGCCGCGAGCTGGCGCTCGAGCTCTGCGAGCTGGCGGCCGACAAGCACCGCACGTGCTCGGCGCTGCGCGACGAGCGCGCGCGACTGCTGCTCGAGGCACGCGCGGCACAGGTGGCGCTGCGCCCGTGGGACGACCTGCGGCGCAAGCGCCGCCACTGGGCGCTGCAGGACCGCGGCGCGCAGGCCAAGCGCGAGTACACCGAGGCGTTCTCCGACGCGGCGGTGCTGTACTCGCAGGCGCTCGCGCAACACCCGGACTGCAAGGAGGCGCGCACGGGGCTGGCTGACCTCTACTGGCTGCGCCTGTGCGACGCCGAGGACGAGCGCGACGGCGACGCGCGCATCTACCTCGAGCGCATGCTGCGCCAGTACGACGCCGGCCGCTACGGGGCGCGACGCGACGGCCGACCCGCGCGCTTGCCGACCGAGGCCGAGTGGGAGAAGGCGGCCCGAGGGGCCGACGCGCGCTGCTTCCCGTGGGGCGACCGCTTCGATCCGACGTTCTGCCAGATGCGCAGCACTCGCCGGGAGGCACCACGCCCCGTGCCGATCGGCTCGCTCGAGATGGACATCTCGCCGTACGGCGTCGTCGACATGGCCGGCGGGGTGCGCGAGTGGGTGCTCGACGTCGAGGGCGAGGCCCCCGCCGAAGGCGCGAGCACGCTCGAGGGCGCCGGCAGCGGCGCCGCCCGGGTGCTGCGCGGAGGCTCGTTCCTCGCGAGCGGCCCCGAGTGCCGCTGCGCCGCCCGCCTCCGCGTCGAACCGACCCTGCGCCGCCCCGACTTCGGCGCCCGCCTCGTCCGGCCTCTTTGAGCGATCGGCGGCCTCGGGAGGCCGCCGCAGGAGGGGCACGACTGCCCCTCCCCCAGTTGGGCAAAGCCCAATTGGGCCCCCCTCCCTGCGTCTTCGCTCGCTGCGCTCGCTACGCCCTTGCGCCTCGCTGCGCTCGCCTCGTCAGAGCCGGTGCGGGCCTCGAAGTCTGTACTGCCGCTCGGTGTTCCGTGTTGCCTGTTGTTCTACTGTCCTATTTCGTCGTTTCCGTAGCTGGCCTGCGGCCGCAGCGCTGACGCTACGATCGGTCGTCGAAGCGGTGCAGGGGCGTGGGCTCGGAGAGGCGCTGGCCGCCTTGCTTGCGGCGGAGGAGGCGCTGGGACGGGTAGATACCGCGGTGGCCCGTCAGCAGGTACGCGACCGCGCAGACGATCACCACGTGCGGCAGGAGCTCCGCGCCGAGGAGCTCGACGGCCATGATGGACAAGGCGAGCGGCGTGTTGGCCGCGGCGCCGAAGACGGCCGCGAGCCCGACGCCGGCGCCGAGCGCCATCGGGATCCCGAGCAGCGGGCCGAGCACCCCGCCGAGCGCCGCGCCGATGAAGAAGAGCGGCGTCACCTCGCCGCCGAGGAACCCCGTCGCCAGCGTGAGCGAGGTGAAGAGCAGCTTGGCCGCGAACGCGTGGGCGGGCAGCGTCGGGTCGGAGAACGCGCGGACGATCTCGGGGATGCCGAGGCCGAGGTAGGCGCCGGTGCCGACGAGCTTCCAGAGCAGGACGATCGCCGCACCGCCGAGCATCATCCGCAGCGGCCGCCGCGGGATCTGCCGCTCGAGGAGCGTCCTACCGCGCTGCGTCACCTCGACGAAGACCGTGACCACGAGCGCGATCGCCGCGCCGAAGAGCAGCCACTTCGCGACGAGGAGCGGCGTGAGCGCGACGTGCGGCGCCGCGGGGTAGATGGTGTGCACGATGCCGAGGCCGCGCGTGACGAGGTCACCGACGACGGCCGCGACGAGCGCTGGCAGGAGCGCGTCGTACTCGATGCGTCCGATGGACACGACCTCGAGGCCGAAGAGCATGCCGGCGATGGGCGTGCCGAAGACGGATCCGAAGCCGCCCGCGACCCCGGCCGCCAGGAGCTGGCGTCGTCGTTCGGCGCCGGCGCGCACGCGATGGGCGAGCTCGTCGGCCAGGCTCGCGCCCATCTGCACCGCGGTCCCCTCGCGCCCCGCGCTGCCCCCGAAGAGGTGCGTCACCACCGTGCCGAGGAAGACCATCGGCGCCATGCGCAAGGGGAGCTTGCCGCTCGCGTCGTGGATCGTGTCGATGACGAGGTTCGCCCCGCCACGGATCGGCTGGCCCCAGCGCTCGTAGACGAGGCCGATCACGATGCCGGCGGCCGGCAGCGCGTAGACGATGACGTCGTGCCCCACGCGCACGCGGGTCACGAGGTCGAGCAGCCACAGGAAAGCAGCCGAGGCACCGCCCGCCGCGGCACCGGCCACGGCGCCGAGGGCGATCCACTCGACGAGCGCCTGCGCGCGGCGCGTCACTCGGCTCCTCGTGGATCCTGCGATTCGCTCACTCGTCCTCCAGCGTCTTGCGCCAAGGAGGCTCGGGTGAGGGCTCCTACGGCGCCGTTTCCGGCGATCTCGTAGGAGTCATTGGCTCCCCACCGACGTGGGGCAGCGGTTTCGGCGGACTCCACCGCCAGTTGCAGTTGCCCCGATCGTGCCCCAGCCGCGCCGCCCTTTCAAGGGGGGATCCGACGTCAGTCGATCGGCTTCTGCCGATCCAGGGCGCTGCCCACCGTGCGCGCCGCGTTTGCGACCGCGCGCCGGGCCGCGGCGATGCGGCGCGAAGGCGGGTCGTCCACCGGAGGCCCGTCCGCCGGCCAGAGCTCCGACGTCGTCCGGGCGAGCTCCTCGCGCGATCGCCCGAGCCCCTCGCGCGCCTCGGCGAGCGCGCCGCGCGCCCTGCGGAGGGCGCCTTCCAGGCGCGTCTGAAGCCGGACGACACGCGCCTGCTCCCGCCCCTGCTGGACGGCCTGCTCCGCGTCCGCGTCCAGCCGCTGCAGGCCCATGCCACCCGCGCTCAGCACGAGGAGCGCAGCGAGCAGCCTGCGCGCCCCTCGTCCAGGGTTCACCGCACCTTCGAGCGGAGCCACGCGCGCGAACATCGCGGGACCCGGCACGAGCACCCCTGGATCGGCCGGCTCCGGCCGCGCCGGCGGAGCCACGGGCATCGGCGGCACGCCCGGCGACCCTCCGCCCACGCGATCCGACTCGACGACCACGATCGGCCCGCGCTGGCCGAGCTGGATGCGGCTGCCCTCGCGCAGGAAGGTCCCGCCGGCGGCCACGCCCTGCCCGTCCGCGAGCACGTCTCCGCGCCCCGCGAGATCCTGCACGAGCAGCGCCGCCCCGCGCTGCACCAGGATCGCGTGGTACTTCGCGACCCCCACGTCCCGGCGCTGGTCGAAGCGCAGGCCGCAGTCGGGCCCGTGCCCGAGCACCACGCCGCCAGCCACGTCGTCCGGCGCAAGCCTCTGGACGAACCCGTTCCTCGACCCGCCCAGCACCCGCACCGCGAGCCGGAGCGCCGGCATCGGAGTGAACGCGCCCGAGCTCCGCCCAGGCGCCGACCGTGTGTCCTCGTGCATGCGCTCTCCGTCCCCCTCCCAGGGTTCGGACGCCGACCCCGCCCATTACTCATACGGCGTGCCAGGGCCAGGCAGCGCAAGCCGCCGTGATTCCTGGCCCCCACGGCCCGTGCCCGGGCCCCACCGCCTCGCCTGCGGGGGACCCCCCCACCCCGCGAGCCGTCTCAAGCGAGCGAGCCCCTCCGGCAAAGCGAGCGAAGCGAGCGAGCCCCTCCGGC
>CAZQJC010000077.1:0-25445 GCA_964593795.1 uncultured Myxococcales bacterium
GCCTAGGCAGATGGAATGTCCTTCTGGGAGTCCAGCACCCCAGAACTTCTGGCCCCTTACACCACGCCCGGCCTCACCCCCGCAGAGCGTTGGGGTCGCGCAACCGCCCCTCTCCCGTCGGGAGAGGGGCCCCGCAACAGTCGGAGCGCCTTGCCGAGAACTCGGGCATGACGAGGCGAGGGTCGGGAACGGAGCGTGCGCGTGCGCTGCGTGGCCGCTCGACGCCTGCCGAGTCGGCGTTGTGGGCACTGTCCGCGGCCGAGGCATGGGCGCGAAGTTCAGGCGCCAGCAACCCGTCGGGCCCTACGTGCTCGACTTCTGCTGCTGGGCGGCGATGCTGGCGGTCGAGGACGACGGCCCCATTCACGCGTCCCGCGGGGAGCGAGACCGTCGGAGAGACGCGTGGCTGGGGGTGCGTGGCATCGCGGTGCTGCGGGTCACCAACGAGCAGGTGCTCGCGCGCCCGGAAGAGGTGGTGCGACGGGTCCGCCGACTGCTGTCGGAGCGCCTGCCGGGGCCCCTCTCCCGACGGGAGAGGGGCGACTGACCGCGGTGGACGCCACGACGGGGTGAGGCCGGGCGTGGTGTTAGGGGCCAGAAAAATCGATCGTTTGGGCCTCGCTCCCGCCTCAGAGCGCGCCCCTACTTCTGCTCGATCGCCTTGAGCAGGTCCGCGCCAGCGGGCCCCGACAGGCGCACCGCCTCGCTCCGCAGCGGCGCGAGGGCCTTGCGCCACGCGGCGCGCTCGACCGGCGTCGGCGTGATGACCCCGACGCCCTGCTTGCGCAGGAGCTCGAGCATCTCCTCCTCGAAGCGCTGGCTCGAGCGCGTGAAGCGGCTGGCCTTCTCGACGCGCAGCGCGTGGATGGCCTGCTGCGTCCGCTTCGGGAGCTTCGCGAAGGCGTCCCGGCTGATGAGGACGAGCCCCGCCTGCGTCATGTGATCGGTGCGCGTGAGGAACTTCAGGTGCGAGGAGATCGAGGTCGCGTAGACGTAGAGCGGCGGCACGTCGGAGACGTCGACCTGCTTCGCCTCGAAGGCCCCCTTCATGTCGCCGAGCGCGAGCTCGTGCGGGATCGCGCCGAGCAGCTTCCACATCGCCCGGTGGAGCGGGACCGGCTGCGAGCGCGCGCGCAGACCCTTGAGGTCGGCGGGCACGCGGAGCGGCCGGCTCACCGAGCCCATCTCGCGCCAGCCCACGAACGCCACGCCGATGGGCTCGAGCCCCTGCGCGTGGAACGCCTTGAGCACGCCCGGCCGGCGCAGCAGATCCCCGCGCGTCGCGCGGTCGAAGGCGGCCACGTCGTCGAACAGGTACGGCGCCTCGAAGATCGACACGGCGGGAATCGTGGCCGCGACCGCTCCGACGCTGCCGACCCAGACCTGCACGCGCCCCTGCTTGCACAGCTCGAGCGTGGTGAGCTCGTCGGCCACGACGCCGCCGAGCCGGGTGCGCACGCGCACGCGCCCGCCGGTGGCCTCCTCCAGGCTGCGCGAGAGGTCGTGGATGTCGGCCTCCTGCGGCGACCCCTCGGGCGTGATGCTCGCCAGCATCCACTGCACCGGCTCGGCGGCCGCCGCGGACGAGGTCCATCCGACGAGTGCCACCAGAGCGAGGAGCGCACGCTGCACCGCGCTCCAGTGTAGTCGCTCGGCGCGCCGTCAGGCCAGCGCGCGCTCGATGGTGCGCACGCTCATCAGGCTCGGCACCTCGCGGCCGAGGCCCGCGAAGAACCCGCGCAGGATGCGGCTCGGGCCCACCTCGAAGATCGTGCCCGCGGCCTCGCCGAGCACGCGCATGTTGTCGATCCAGCGCACCGTGCCGCTGATCTGGCGCGTCAGCGCGTCGACGACGGCGGCCCGCGCCGGCTCGTGGAACCGGCCCGTGAAGTTCGACGTCACCCTGGCGGCGCGCGCGGCGTCGAGCTCGGCCGCCTCGAGCAATCCCTGGAATTCAGGCTCGATCCCGCGCATCCCGCGCGAGTGGAACGGCGCGCTGACGTTGAGCGGCACCACGCGGCAGGCCTTGCCCTCGACCAGCGTGGGCACGAGCGCCGAGGCCTTCGCCACGGCCTCGGCCGGCCCCGACAGCACCACCTGATCGAGCGCGTTCTCGTTGGCGACGTCGACGCCGAGGGGGTCGAGCGCCGCCGGCAGCCCGCGCGCGGCGACGCCCTCGGAGACCACCGCCGCCATCGCGCCCTGCCCCGCGGGCACCGCCGCCTGCATGAGCGCGCCGCGCCGCCGCACGAGCCGCGCCGCCGTCGCCAGCGACAGCACGCCTGCCGCGCACAGCGCCGTGTACTCGCCGAGGCTGTGGCCGCCGAAGTGACTCGCCTCGAGGCCGAAGTCTCGCGCGAGCACGCGCACCATCGCGATCTCGGTCGTGAGGATCGCGGGCTGCGTGAACTCCGTGAGGTCGAGGCGCGGGTCCTCCTCGAAGCACAGCCTGGCGACGTCGAGCCCGAGCGCGTCGGAGGCCTCGGCGTAGGCCTCCCTCGCGGCGGGGTACGCGTCGAAGAAGTCCTTCCCCATCCCGGGCTTCTGCGAGCCCTGGCCCGGGAAGACGAAGGCGATCACCGTGTCGGCGGCTGGGCGTGGCATGCGCAAGCGAATAGCACACCTGCCGCGCGCCGCGGCGACGGTTGTTCGGGGCCCAGACGGAGGGACGCGCGCCTTATGATGCGCGCCATGCGGCCCACGGACGCGCTGTCTCCAGCCGAGCGCAAGGCGCTCTACTGGGCAGACCTCGTCAACCACTCGCGAAGGCTCAAGAGCGCCGCGCACTGGCTCAACGTGCACGTGTCCTCGCCCTGGATGCGCCTCGTGTCCGAGGCGCGCATGCACCTGCCGGGCATCGAGCGGCTGGCCGCGCTCAGGCCCGACCGCGGGATCCTGTTTGCGACGAACCACCGCAGCTTCTTCGACATGTACATGCTCGCGACGTACGTGAACCTGCACACGCCGCTCATCGAGCGCCTCTACTTCCCGGTGCGCTCCGAGTTCTTCTACGAGCGCCCGCTCGGCGTCGCGGTGAACGTCGCGATGAGCTTCTTGTCGATGTACCCGCCCGTGTTCCGCGAGCCCGAGAAGAAGGCGGTCACGCGCCTCGGCCTCGATTTCCTGGCCGCGGAGCTGCGCCGCCCAGGCACCGTCGTCGGCATGCACCCCGAGGGCACGCGCGGAAAGGGCCCCGATCCCTACGAGCTCCTGCCGCCCGAGCCCGGCTTCGGCCGCGTCGTGCTCGAGGCCCAGCCGATCGTCATCCCCGCCTTCATCCAGGGCCTCGGCAACGACCTCTGGAAGGAGTGCACGGGCACGTTCCTGCGCAATGGCCCGCCCATCTTCATCGTCTTCGGCGAGCCGATGGACTTCCGCGACCTCGCCGACCGCGACCCGCACCGGCTGCGCCACCAGGCCGACGTCGGCCGCCGCGTCATGGACGCCATCGCCGCGCTGGCGGAGAAGGAAAGGGGCCTGCGCGCGGAGCTGCTCGCCAGGCCCTGAAGCTCGGTCGGGGACGCGCCTTGGGCCGAACTGATTGCGCCCTCCCGGCGCCTTCCGCGTCCGTTGCGCGCGCGCGACGGCGTTCCGCAAGGGTTCCCGAGCTCCCTTCGTGCACGGTTCGTGCAGCGCTTCGTCCCGGGCCATGCCCCTCGTCGCCGCCGAATCGATCGTCGTTCGCGGCCTCCCCACGCGCGTGCACGTCGGGGGCGCGGGCGCTCCGCTGTTGCTCGTGCATGGCGGCTGGGGCGGCGCCCTGATGCACTGGAGCGAGGTCTGGGAGCCGCTCGCCACCAGGTACCGCGTCATCGCGCCGGACCTGCCGGGCCTCGGCGACGTCGAGGCGGAGGCGCTCGGCAGCGTGAGCGAGTACGCCGGCTGGCTGGTGGCGCTCCTCGATGCCCTCGGCGTGGACCGCGCCCATTGCGTCGGCAACTCGTTCGGCGCCTCCGTCGTGTGGTCGCTCGCGGGGCGCTTCGCGCAGCGCTGTGCGAAGCTCGTGCTCGTCGATGGCTTCCCGATGCCGGCGACACCGCCGCTGCTCGGGCGGATGGGTCGCACCAAGGCCGCGCGGCGCCTCTTGCGCTGGATGCTCGCGCGCTGGATCTACACGCCACGGATGGTGCCACGCGCGTTCGCCGATCCCGCGCGCGTGCCCGCGGAGATGCGCCGCTGCATGCGGGAAGACTGGCCGCGCATCGTCCCGCGCTACACCGACATCCTGATCGCCGGCGACGGCCCGCCTGCGCCGAGCGAGCGCCCGCTCCTCCTCTTCGGCGCCGCCGATCGCCTGCCCGGCACCGACAAGGAGTCCGCGCGCCGCCTCGCGGAGAAGCTCCCTGGCGCGGGGCTCCGCTTCATCGAGCACGCGGGCCACTTCCCGCAGCTCGAGCGCCCGGCCGCCTTCACCGCGGCCCTCGAGCGCCACCTCGGCTGACCGCGCCAGCCGCTGCCGAAAGTCGAGAGGTTGAGCCGGCCCCCTTCACCCCGCCCCGTTCGCCTTCGTCAGGTCGCGCTCGAACGCGTTGAGGAGGTCGAACAGGCCGACCGCTTCCCATGCGCGGTTCCGCTTGCCGACGTTGAGACGCTTGAGGATGCCAGCCTCCTCGAGCTGGATCATCGCGAGGCGGAGATCGCGAGGTCCAGATCGGCGATGGGGTCCGGAACGTAGGCGCGGTAGGTGAAGGAGGTACGGGACTTCCGGCCGCCGAACGCGCCGAGGTCCGCCCGCCACTTTCGCTCCTCGTACCGCGGCATTCTTTGGGGCCCCCGGCCTGAACAAAGCTTAGCACGGCAACCTTTGATATGGCCCGGCCGCTACTGCAGCTGCGCGGCGCAGGCGACGAAGCGACCGTCGTGCGACAGCGACACGTCCCCATCGACGGGGCCCGTGCCGAAGAGCAGCCGCGGCGGGCCGAAGCCGGTGAACGTCCCGGGGCGCGGGTCGCGCACCACGCGGAAGTCGCCGGGCGCGCAGCCGGTCTCGGCCGCCATGCGCTCGTAGAGGAGGCGCCTGGCCGCGACGCTCGCGTCCTCGGCCTCCACCGGGGCGACGTCCGCGAACGCCGGCGGCTCGCCCGAGAACGCGACGGCGTGCACCCAGCCGTCCCCCACCGTCACGCGCAGCGCGAGCGAGACGCCCTCGCAGCAGACGGCGTCGAGCGCCTCGCTCGTCACGATCGCGCGGTGCGCGAAGATGCGCGCGCGACCGAGCTTCGAGAGCACCTTGTACGCCGCTTCCTTGGCCGCGAACATCGACCACAGGAGCGTGCACGGATCCGGCGCCGCCGCCAGCCGCGCGCGCTCGGCCCCCGCGCACACGCGCGCGACGAACCGCGGGCGGCCGTGGGCCCCGGCGGCCCAGGGGTCGCCGAGGTCCACGACGTCGTTGCCGATCCCCCGCCCTTTTCTCCCCTTCACCCTCACCCCGACTACTTGCGCTTCTGCTCGGCCAGGATGAGCGTGACGGCGTCGCCGATGGTGCGGACCTTGTCGGCGGCCTCGTCGCTCACCTCGATGCCGAACGCGTCCTCGATCTCGATGACGACGTCGACGAGGCGCGCCGAGTTGACCTTGAGGTCCTTCAAGATCGACGTCTCCATCTTCGCGCCCGTCACGCCCTCGGGCGCCTTGACGAACGGCTTGATGATCTCGACGACCTTCTCGAAGATTTCTTGCTGCTCCACGGAGTTCTCCTTTTGCTGGGAAATGAGCCCGATCGGGCCCGCTAGTGCTTCTTGAGGATCACGCAGCCATTGACGTCGCCGAACCCGAAGCTGGCCTTGGCCAGGATCTCGAGCCCCGGCACGTCCACCGTGCGGTGCGGGATGCGATCGGCGTACGCCGCGAGCGACGGGTGCAGGTCCTCGCAGTTGATCGAGCCGTGCACGAAGCCGTGGTGCAGCTCGAGCACGCTCGCCACGCACTCGATGCCGCCGGCCGCGCCGAGCGCGTGGCCGATGAGGGACTTGGTCGAGTGAAGGAGCGGCATCTTCTCCGGCGCGAGCTCGAGCGCGCGCGACCAGTTCGCCACCTCGTGCGGATCGGCGAACGTCGCGGTCAGGTGGCCGTTGATGGCGCCGATCTGCTCGGGCCGCACGCCCGCCTGCTGCACCGCCGCGCGGATGCACCTCTGCACGCCCGTGGGGTTCGGCGCGGTCATGCTGCCGCCCATGCGGTGGCCGCCGCAGTTGACGGCGCCGCCGAGCACCTCGGCGTAGATGCGCGCGCCGCGCGCCATCGCCACGTCGAGCCGCTCGAGCATGAGCACGCCCGCACCGGAGCCGGGCACGAAGCCCGCCGCGCTGCCGCTCATCGGGCGCGACGCCTTCTCGGGCGCGTCGTTGTGCGCCTTGCAGAGCACCTTCATCGCGTCGAAGCCGGCCCAGATGTACTTCGAGTGCCCCTCGGAGCCGCCCGCGAGCATGCGCAGCGCGCGCCCCTCGCGGATCCGGTAGAACGCCTCGACCACGGCCTCGGTGCCGGTGTTGCACGCGCTCGAGTTGGTGGTGACCTGGTTGCCGAGGCCGAGCAGGCCCGCGACGCGCGCCGAGTTCCCGCTCGACATGATCTGCTCGACCATCGTGCTGCCGAGGCGCGAGACCTTGCCCGCGTCGGTCTTCGGCGCGAGCTTCTCGGCGATCGTGTCGATGCCGCCGATGCCCGTGCCGAGGATGGCGCCGGTGTCCCAGTCGACGCGATCGTCATCGGGCGCCGGTTGCGCGAAGCCCGCGTCGGTCCAAGCATCGATCGCCGCGATGGCCGCGTAGATCATGTTGGGGTTCATGGCCATGAGCGCTTCCGACGACAGGTAGCGCGTCTGCAGCTCCTCGACGCCCTCGGGGATGCCGCCGACCTGGCAGGCGAAGTTCGCCGCCGCGAGGTGCGCGTGGTGGCGGATGCCGCTCTTGCCCTGCCGCAATGCGGCCACGAAGGCGTCCTTGCCGTGCGCGTTCGGCGCGAGCACGCCGAGGCCGGTGACGACGACGCGAGACTCAGGTGGATTCACGTGGCACTCCCATGCCCGCCACCGTCCCGCGCGCGACGGGCGTGCCGTCGGCCAGGCGGAGGAGGACGTTCGATTTGAGCTTCCTGCGGCGCCAGAGGATCTTCTGAGCCTCGACGACCACGGTCTGGCCGGGCCGCACGATCTGCTCGAATTCGACCTGCGCCTCGGTGAAGAGGGTGACGGTCTTCTTCACCTCCTCGAGCGGCAGCTCGAGCGCCAGGAGGTGGATGCCGAGGGCGACCAGGCCCGTCTGGCAGAGCGTCTCGATCAAGATCACGCCGGGCGTCACCGGATTCCCCGGGAAATGCCCCGCGTAGAACCACTCGTCGGGCCGGAACGTGTACTCGCCGGTCGCGCCCGCCTCGTCGATCGCGAGGAGGCGGTCGAGGAAGCGGAACGGCCGCTGCTGCGGCACGAGCGCGAGCACCTCTTCGGGCGTGATCCCGCTCATGCGCCGCTCCGGTCCATGATGCCGCCCCGGCTGCGCTCGCTCGGCGCCGGGTAGTCGGGGTACGCGATGCCGAGGAACATGCCGACCTTGGCGTCCTTGATGGTGTAGATGAGCTCGCCGTCGACGAGCACGCGCGCGCTGCCCACCGCGACCGCGGAGCCGGAGTCGCGCAGGAGCGAGAAGCGCCGGATGTCGACCTCGTAGCGGACGAGCTTGTCGTGCGGCCGGATCTGGCCGGCGAACTCCACCTCCTTGCACCCGAGCGCGCGCCCCGAGCCCGGCGCGCCCCCCGCCGCGCAGTACAGGCCCACGAGCTGCCACACGGCATCGACGCCCAGGCACCCGGGCTGCACCGGGTCGCCGCGGAAGTGGCAGTGGAAGAACCAGTCGTCGAGGCGCACGTCGCGCTCGCCGACGATCCGGCCGCGCGCGCCGGATCGCTGCAGCTCCACCACGCGGTCGAGCATCAGCATGGGCGGCGACGGCAGGCGGATGAACTCGGCCGGCGCGTCGGAGACGAGGTTGCCTTGCGAGAGGCCCAGGAGCTCGGCCTGCGTGTAGTGATCGCGTTCGAGGAACTCCGCGTAGCGCATGTCAGTCCTTCTCGACCTCGAGCGCCATGCTCGACCAGGTCAGCCCCGAGCCCACGACCACGAGCAGCACCACGTCGCCCGCACCGAGCTCGTCCCAGTGCTCGGACAGCACGCTCGGCGCGCCGGCGGCGCCCGTGTTGCCGCGGTCGACGACGTTGTGCCAGTGCTGCTCGTCCGCGAACCCCGCGCGCCGCGTGATCGCCTCGAGCATGAGGCGGTTCGCCTGGTGACCGACGAAGCGCAGCGTCCCGCCGGTCTCCGCCACGCGCGCGCGCGCGACCGGCAGGAGCGGCTCGAGGCACCCGAGCGTGGTCTTGATCGCGAAGCGCTGCACGGCGCTGCCGTCCTGCGCGAAGTGCCCGTGGCGCGGGATCGTGACCGCGCCGGCGCCCGCGGGCGAAGACGCGAGCGTGGTGGCCGTGACACGCACGCGCGCCGGCACCTCGGCCGAGACCACCGCTGCGCTCGTGCCGTCTCCCCACAGGACCGCGCTCGAGCGATCGGTGTAGTCGACGACGCGCGTCGTGTTCTCGGGGCTGACCACGAGCACGTAGGGCCGCTTCGGATCGCCGACCGGCCCGGCGAGCTGCGCGAGCAGGTGCAGGTGCGCGCCGAAGCTCGAGCACGCGGAGTTCACGTCGAACGCGGGCGCCTCGATGCCGAGCGCCGCCGCGATGCGGCAGGCGTCCGCCGGGATGCACATCCCCGGGCAGCACCCGCCGGCGATCACGAGGCCCACGGACTCCGCGCCGATGCCCGCGCGCTCGAGCGCGACGAGCGCCGCGCGCCGGCCGGTCTCGACGTTGTCGTAGCGCGCCGCCTCGTCGGCCGCCCGCAGGTCGCGGTTCTTGGTCTGCCGGATGTAGTCGAGCGGCAGCACCGTGCGCCGCGCCCGCACGCCGACGCGCTCGAGGATCCACTCCTCGTTCGTGCCGATGTCGAGCGACACGAGGAACGCGTTGTCGATCACGTCCTCGGGGTGGAAGTGTCCGAGCCCGTGGAGGTAGAGCGCCCTTCCAGCCGAAGGCTGGGAAACGCAAGGACTTGCTGCGGCGCCCGGCACGATCAACCCGAGATGTGCTCGCCGCCGTCCACGCGCAGGACGGCGCCGTTGACCCAGCGCGCCTCGTCCGTGCAGAGCAGGCTGATGAAGTCCGCGACGTCCTCGGGCGTCGTGAGCCGCCCGAACGGATTCCGCATCCGCGCCGAGGCCTTCATGCGATCGCTGCCGGGGATGAGGCGAAGCGCGGGCGTGTCGGTGACGCCGGCCTGTACGACGTTCGTGCGCACGCCGAAGGGCGCGAGCTCGACGGCCATCGAGCGCGCCACCGCCTCGAGGGCGGCCTTGGCGGCGCTGACCGCGGCGTAGCCGCGCCACGCGACCTCGTTGCCCTCGCTCGTCATGCCGACGACGCGGGCGTCCGGGCAGAAGAGCCCGCGCCGCAGCACGTCCTGCGCCCAGGTCACGAGGCTCGTGCCCATGCTGTAGACGGTGCGCGCGAAGTCCTCGTCCTCGAGGAACGCGTCGGTCGAGTACGCCGGCGGGGCCGCGAGCGCGGCCAGCGGATCGGCGCCGCCCGCGCCGAGCACCTCGTCGACCGCGGCCGCGAGCGCGTCGGGCGCGACGCCGAGGCGCTCCGCGAGGCGGGCCCGCGCGCGCGACTGCGCCTCCCCGGTGCCCGCGCCGAGCGGGGCGAGGAGCTTCAAGTTCCCGAAGGCGATCGAGTGCAGGAGGAGCCGCACCTTGCCGCTGCCGAGGTGCGCGGCGAGGTCGTCGAGCACGGACTTCCTGCCCTCGTCGGACAGCGCGTCGAGGTTCCAGGTCAGGAGCGTCACGCCCGTCTCCCGGATCGTGGCGAGCTCGCGCTCGATGGCGGGCATCGCGCCCTTGCGATCGCGGTGGACGATGGCGACGTTCATCCCCGAGCGCGCCAGCTTCTTCGCCGTCGCCAGGCCGAACCCGCTGGATCCGCCCAGGATCAGGGCAAACGAACCTTCTTCGAACCGAATCGACACGTGGCTCTCCCCGGACCGAGACCGGAGCCGTCATCATGCGCATCCCGTGTCACAGTTCGGTCAGCGTTCCCCCACGGCTCCAACAGCGACGCGACCCGCCGCGTCATCGTGCCGGCCTGCGTCACGCGCGAATCGAGCCTGTTTTCGCCCTTCGCGCGTTCCGCCTGCGATTCCC
Organism: uncultured Myxococcales bacterium; assembly: GCA_964593795.1. Classification (GTDB taxonomy): domain Bacteria; phylum Myxococcota_A; class Polyangia; order JAHFDS01; family JAHFDS01; genus JAHFDS01. The sequence goes on from CAZQJC010000077.1 coordinate 10,248, forward strand.
CGGCGTGTCAGCGCACGCGAAAGGGCTGGCTCAACGCCATGCGCCCCTGCCCGACGGTCACCACGACGCGCACGTAGCCGCCGCGCGCGCGTCATTCCAGCGCGGCGACTGGCGCAGCGCATGCGGATGCTCGGCAACCGCGCGCCGGGCGCCACCTACCTCGAGCACCTCATGATCCGCGACCGCGCCGCCGCACGCGCTCAGATCGGGCGCATGCTGCGCTGGGACTTCGACCGCGTCCTGCTCGCGCACGGCGAGCCGATCCGGCAGGACGGCCAGGCGGTCCTCCGCCGCGCGTACGAGTGGCTCTGAGATGCCCTTGATCCAAACCAGGGTTCGCGATTCCCGATCGCTCTCGCACCCCGCTCCATTTCGCGAGTTTGCAGGCTTCAGGCTACGGGCTTCAGGCTACGGCCGGACCCGGATCTCCGGCCGTAGCCCGTGGCCCGAAGCCCGATCGTGAGGCCGCGTAGCGGAATCACGATCGCTGGTCTAGCTACCCGTTCACGAAGATCTTCTGCGAGTAGCTGCAACTCACCTTTCGCTTCTGCACGGACGGGACCCGCCTTGGCCTTGCCGGGCCCTTGGCGGCCTCGCCCCCGAGCGCCCCGCCCTCCTCCACGATCCGATCGAGCGCCGTGTGCAGCTCGGCGTCGCTCGCCTGGAGCAAGGGGCGGAAGGCCCCCGCGACCATGCGCGCGGCCACCGCCGGCACGCACAGCATGAGGGCCGTGAGGTCGGCGCCGTGCACGCGATGACCGTGCGCGGCGATCCAGTCCTTCGCGTCCGCCTCGGCCCCGTGGCGAAATGCCAGGTCGAGGGCGAGGACCAGCTCCGCTCCCATGCCGGGCCCCTTCTCTGCGGCGGGCCAGTCGGCGAGGAGCTCGCGCAGCCGCGCGAGAGCCTCACGCTCGGACCTCGCGGTCACCGCCTCCGGCCGGACCCCGGCCTGCACCCGCCGCCAGCGATCGATCGCGAACCACGGGTCCTGCCTCGGCTTCTCCCGCCACGCGTCGGACAGGGGATAATCGCCGAGGAACGCATTGCGCGTGATGCGCGCTCGCGCCCCGCGCTCGATCGCCGCCACGCGCTCGGCGAGGCTCCCGCCGTCCGTGAGGGCATTCGGATGCGTCGGCTGACCCTTCGTCAGGTCGCCGAGCTCGGCCGCGAGGCAGAAGCCATCGATCGCGTGGGTCGACAGCGCCGTGATGACACGCTTTGCGGGCGGCAGGCCGCCGTAAAGGAGCGCGAGCAGCGCGGCCGCGCGCCGGGTCTCGCCCGCGAGCGCCGCGACCTCGAACGCCCCGTAGACGAGCGCGTGGACCTGCGCGGGCTTCGCGCGCGGGAGCTTCTTCGCGATGCCCTGCAGGGACGCCAGGAAGGGGGTGGCCTTCACCATTCGCCGAGGATACGCGAGCCTCGACGATCGACCTTGCACTGCCGGTAGCGCGCTCAGCCGCGCGCGACGGCGACGACCGCGCAGCCGCGCCCGCGGGCCCGCACGCGAAGGGACGTCCCGGAGGGCGACACGCGCTTGCCCCTGAGCACGAGGCCCCGCAGGTCTGCGGTCCTCGGCGGCGCCGCGTCCGGCGCGCCGGGCTGCTCGAGCAGGCGGACGTCCTCGATCTCGAAGCCCACCACGAACACGTCGGCCCCCGCGCGCGTCTCGAGCGACACCACCCGTCCGGCCGGCTGCAAGACGACGATCTGCGGCTCCTCCGCGGGCTCGACCGGCAGGCGATCCGCCACGACGCGCAGGAGCTGCTCGCGATCGGCCTGGCAGCGGGCGACCGTGGTCTCGAAGTCGGTGACCGCCGCGTCCCGGCGCGCCTCCGGCCACGGGCCCGTCCGGTCGAGCTTGCCGTGCGTACCGCGCAACTGCTCGCGCTGGTTCTGCAGGTAGAGGTCCGAGAAGAACGGCGCGGGCTCGCTCTGCCCCGCGAGCTCCATGCGATACGTCAGGCCGAGGCGCTCCAGCTCGCGCCGGGCGACGTCCGCGCGCAGCCGGCCCTGGCCGTCGAGCGTCCCGCGCAGCAGCACGCCCTCGGCGCTGCGGATGACGACCTCTGCGCCAGCCGCCGGCGCCCCATTGCAGGGCCCCTCCTCGGTCGACGAGTCGACGCGGCGATCGATCTCCTCCTGCCTCTCGGGGTGGCCGGGCGTGGCATTGACGACGCGTACGCGCGACACGATCCGGTCGACCACCAGGCGACACGTCTGGATGCGCTCGGCGGAGAGGACGACCGAGAAGCGCTGCGCGTCCTGCAACTCGAGCGTCGGCTCGCGCCAGCGCAGGCGGAAACCTTGCCCCGGCGGCATCGGCGTCCGGCGCACGTCGACGACGCGCTCCTCGACGTGCTCGCCCGCCGTCGCGAGGGTGGCGATGGCGCCGATCACCTCGAACACCACCTCGGCGCCCGAGCGTGGCCTCCGGTGGTACTCCGCCTCGTAGCAGCCCGACAGGAGAAAGACCGCCGCCACCACGCCCGAGAGAGTCCTGCGCATCGTTTCACACCTCTCGAGCAATGCGCGCGCCAGATCGGTGGACCCACGGATCCCGGAGGGTTGGCCGATCGCACCGGACAGCCCGGGGACCCTTCGGCGTCCGAGATCCGACACGGCGACGCGCGCCCATCACCTGGCGTCCGTCGAAGACGCGCTCCACCGGCCTGTCAGTCGACGCAGACGACGTCGCGCTCGTCGCCGGCGGACTCGACCGGGCCGTAGCCCGCCGTGTGCCCCCGCGCCTGGCAGAGGTTCCACGCGGCGGAGCTGCACGAACCCGCGTCGGGCGTGCAGCGCGAGATGTGCATCCTCAGCTCGGCTTCGCTGACGCGCACGAGCTCTCCGCTCGAGATGCAGGCCACCCACGCGAGCCCGCCCTGCGCGTCGACGGGCCCGAATCCGCTCAGCGCCCCCTGGGCGACGCAATGCCGATGGCTCGCCGTGGCGCACGCCTGCCCCGAACGCGCCACGATCCCGTCGCAACGGGGGCCATACGCGCTCAGCTCCGCGAACGTGGTCTTGCGCACCACGCCCGGCAGGCACATCACGGCCTCGGGCCTCGGCGCATGTCCCGAGGGCAGAAAGCCGCTCGCGAAGCAGCCGGTCTCGGCGCAGTAGCGGTGCGCGGCCTCGTTGCACGCGGCGCTCCCGGCGTCGTCGCGGCGCGCACACCCCGGCTCGAGCGCCGTGAGCTCGGCGAAGCTCGCGAAGATGTCGAGGGCGACACTCGCGGGACAGGCACACGCACCTTCGCGGCATTGCCGGCCGCGCCCGCACGCATCGCCGCATCGCGCGCAGTCTCCCGTCGTGCCGAGGACCACGCAGCGCCCATCACACGCGACGCGCCCGTCCTCGCACCCGCAGACGCCGCGCCGGCATGGCTCCTCTTCGGCGCACGCGATCGCGCACCCGCCGCAGTGGCTCCGGTCCCACGGCACGCACGCGCCTCCGCAGAGGCTCTCCTCGGGGCCGCAGGGCACTCCGTCGCGCGCGATCGCGCAGAGGCGCTCGGCGAGCCCCCGCGGGAGGCCGAAGGGCGTCGCGTCGGGCAGTCGCGGATCGACGCCGGTGATCGCCCTCGCGATCACGCAGCTCGCGAGCAGCGTGCCCGCGGGCGTCGGGTGACTCCGGTCCTCGGCGAGGAGCGCGACGTCTGGCATCGCGAGCATGGCGATCTCGAAGGCCGCGCCGACCCGCGCGAGCGCATCGCCGTTTCGCGCAGCGGCGAGGGCGTACTCGGCTTCGATGGCCGGCCACAGCGCCTCGGGGGGCGCCTCCACGTCGCGCCGCGCCCAGGTCGCGAACCACACCCCGCGCGCGCCGGACGCGGCGAGCGCGCCCGCAAAGCGCATGGCGTGGTCCTGGAAGTCGGCCGCGCTCGCGAGCGGCTCGAGGCTCTGGCCCTGCAGCACGACGGCGTCGAGCTCGCCGCGCTCGATGCGCGCGCGCGCCCCCGTGGACGCCCAGTGATCGGCCAGCCGCGCGCCGCCCGCCGTGACGGACTCGACCTCGCTCCCGCCCGGAAGCGTCGCGCCGAGGATCGCCTGCACGGTGCCCGGCAGGTCATTGACGAACGTGTAGCTGTTTCCGACGAACAGCACACGCAGCGCGCGCGCCGCCGGTGCCGCGTCGGCCGCGTCGGGCTCCCCGCTTCCGTCGCGCGCTGGTGCGCCGGCGGCTCCATCGGGCACGGCGCGAGGCGGCGAGCCGCACGCCGCGACCAGCAGGGCGAGGCCCCAGGAGCATCGTCGGAGCGCTCGCGTCATGTCGCGGGGCGGCCCGGCTACTGAGCTCGCTCGAACAACAGGAACCGGCGCTCGAGCTCCCACTGCATCCGCGCCCGCTCGCTCGCGGCGAGGAACGCCGCACAGGCCGCGTCGGGCATGCCGCCAGGGGCCACGGTGTCGGTCGGCGCGCAATCGGCGACCGGGGTGGCCGTCGACGCCGCGCTCCACAGGCTGGCGCCGGGGAGGAACGCGTGCTCGAGGCTGCTCCTCGCGATCGTCTTGAGCTGCCGGTAGGAGAGGTGCTGGTCGCGCGCCGCCCGCAGGTACTCGCCGGCCAGGCTCGAGCGCGACACGCCCTGGTCGTCGGTGGCCAGCGCCACCGGCACGCCGTGCGCGAGGTACGCGGCCAGCGGATGCGCCGCGCCGCTCACCTGGAGGATCTGATCGTTGCTGCTCAGGCACACCTCGACCAGCACGCCGCGATCGCGCATCGCGTTCATGAGGCCGTCCGGATCCGTCTCGGACAGGATGTCGACGCCGTGGCCGATGCGCTCGGCGTGGGCGACCTCGACGGCGCGGCGCACGTGGAACGTGTTGTCGATGCTGCCGGCGGGCAAGAACTGCGGCGCCAGCTCGCCGGCGTGCAGCGTCACGTGCAATGGGCTCCGCCCGGTGGCCGTGTACCTGCCGTGCAGGAAGTCGAGCATGGCCATGTGGAGCTCGTAGTTGCCGAGCGCTCGCGAGTCGTCCTCCGGCGACGACAGGTTCAGGGCCACGATCTGCGGCGTCACCGCCGCCATCTCGAACGCGCCGACGAGCTGGCCGAAGATCTGGTCGTTCGAGCCGGTGCGCGACACCTGGGCGATGAAGCGCACGCCGACGTCGCACGCGGCCGGCGGGCTGGCGCCGGAACAACCGAGCGCGGCGCGGTAGCCATTCGTCGCCGAGGTGACCGAGCTGACATCGCTGGCCAGCCTGGCGGCGAACTCGGGGCTGGCCATGAGCATGTCGTGGAAGGCCGGCAGGTCTGCCGCGGTCACGGTGCCCGACCAGGTCGAAGCCGCGAGCGAGCCGACGTTGGTGCCGAGGTTGAACATGGTCTCGACGTAGAGCTGGTTCTCGTCGGCGGCGCGGATGGCGACGTCCGCGATCGAATCGTAGCGATGGGCGCCGGCGATGGCGCCGAACTTGCCGAAGGTGGCGAAGAAGTGATCGTGGCCGCTCTCCGCCCCGGGCACGAAGTCCTTCATCGACCACGCGCGCACGATGTCGTCGAAGAACATGCCGCTGCCGGGTGCCGGCTGGGTGCTCGTCGAGCACTGGTTGGCGTAGACCGCGCTGAAGGTCGTCGGGTTGATGCAATCACCGTCAGCCATCGCCCAGCCGAGATACGTCTCGGCGTAGACCGCGCCCGACAGGTGGTTGTGCAGGTCGCCGCCCTTGGGGACCGCCTTGAGGAAGGCCGCGAGGGCCACCGGGTCATTGACGACCGCGTCGAAGCGATCGGACGCGTGCTGCTCCCACGCCGCGGCGCATTGCGTCGCCGTCCCGCAGTCGCCGCCGGCATCGGACCCACCGGGCGCGTCCGGCACCACCGCCGCGTCGCGGCCCACGGCCGCGTCCCCTGCCCCCACCGCCGCGTCGGGGGTCACCCCCGCGTCGCGACGACCCGACGGTCGCGCCGCATCCGGGATCGAGGCGTTGTCGGATCCGCCGCCGCAGCCGGCCGCGAGCGTGATCGCGACCAGGATCGCGACGATGGGTTGAGCGAGTTGCATGGCGCAAGGTACCGTGGCGCCGGCCGCTTGTCGTCCCCGACGCGGGGCGCGCCGACCCGACGTGGCGATCAGTGCTCGCCGGTGACGCGGAGGTCGCCGGTGATGCGGTCGATCTCGAAGCGCTCCGCCCAGAGGTCGTTGTAGCCCCAGACGAACTTGTTCCTCGCGCCGTCGAGCGCGGCCCAGAGGAGCGACGGCGTCGTGGTGGCCGCGGCGTAGGCGGCGGCCTCGGTGTCAAAGAAGCGCTTGGTGTAGGACGCGTCGTTGTGTCCGAACGCGTAGGTCTTGGCGAGCTCGACGAGGTGCTCGTCGGTCATCACGCAGGTCGGCACCGCGTCGCACGGCGTCGTGATGCAGGTGACCTGGATCATCTCGCAGGCCATGCCGGCGCCGCACGTGAGCGTGGCACAAGAGGGCACGGCCCTGCGCGCGACGCGCGTCCAGTACGCGGTGATCGCGACTTCCTTCGCCCCCCGCGCGCCCGAGCGGTTCGTCCCCGAGACGATGATCTGGTCGTCGCCGCGCAGCGACGCGAGCGCGCTGTTCGCGAGCGGGCCCCTGACGTCGGAGAGCTGACGCGTGGCGGTCGTCCAATTGAGCTTGTCCTCGGCGATGTTGAAGCAGGGCGCGCGGAAGCACACGCGGCCCTCGTCCGTGAGCATGTAGGTGGTGCCCGAGGGCGTGCTGCCGGTGGCCAGCGCCCAGACCGACTCGGCGGCCAGGATCGGCTTCGAACCGAAGGTGTCGTAGGTCTTCTGCGCGAGCTTCCCGCGCACGACGCTCCCGCCGAGGACCACGTTGTCGTCGGCGCCGAGGCCGGTGCGCGCGAGATCGATCTCGGGCACGTAGACCTCGTCGGCCGTCGAGTTGACCTTCTTGACCCAGTAGCCGCCGCAGATCGGGAAGACACAGCGGCGCGTGTCGTGGCGGACGCTGTAATAGAGGCTCGACGAGCCGCGATCGGCCTTGGCGTCGTCGTCGGCAGACAGCTCCGTGCCCTCGTCGGCGACCTCGCCGGGGTCAGCGCCGCAAGCGGTCAACGAGAGGATCGGCAGAGCGATGAGGAGCGAGCGCATGGTCATGGCGCCCGCGCTGAGCACGAGCGAGGCCACGATTCGCGCAAATCCTTCCAGGTGCTTGGGCGTGCCGACACCGGCTCGTCGAGGCGCCATGGCCACTTGCGTAGCCCCCTTCGCGCCGCGAACGGGGCCAGCCGGCCCCCCTCGGGGCCGCAGACGAGGATTTCGCCGCGGCTCACCCGCGTGGCCGAGAAGGACGGGTAAGCTGAGCCGTGGCTTTCGATGAGGAGCTCGCGGCGCGGATCCGGGAGGTGCTCGCGCTCGTGCCGGGCATCACGGAGCGCAGGATGTTCGGTGGCGTGGCCTTCCTGCACCAGGGCCACATGTTCTGCGGTCTCGTCGGGGGCGATCTCATGGCGCGCGTGGGCCCCGCGCATTACGAAGAGGCGCTGGCGGAGGACGACGGCCTGCCGCCAGCCCCAGTCGGTCTCGCGGCGCGCCGTCGGGTCGATGGGGGACGCGGTCGGCTTGCGCTTCTTCTCGACATCTCTCTGCGTGTACACGGGGCCTCCTACTGGCCGAAGCCGAAGGCTTCACGGCCGAGCTCGTTCCAGAGCGCGAGCACCTCGCCCTCGAGCGGCGCGACGTGTCGCGCGATCACGTTGGGGGTGCCGGCCGCGCAGGCGCTCACGGCCGCCTCCGCGTCGCTGGCCAGGACGGCGCTGAGCTCGATGCGACCCGCCTCGGTCGGACCGGGCGGCGCGACTGCGAGCGCGACCAGGAACTCGCGCCCCGGCACTGGCGAGGGCGCCCAGTGCGGGGGCGCGGTCGTGTCCTTCTCGCGATCAGGATCGCGGAAGCTGCCGAGCAGGCGATCCCAGGTCCACGAGAAGATGCCGAGGTTGGTCTGCATGTGCTCGTGGTGCTGGACGTGCAGCCGGCGAAGCCGCTGGAACCAGGCGAAGCGCTCGAGCCAGAAGCCGCGCACGTGGAAGCCGTCGTGCAGGCAGCTGCTCAGCCAGCCGATGGCGACCAGCTCGCCTGCGGCGACGAGGGCGGCCCAGCGGGGCAGGAGGGCGAACGCGCCGAGAGCGAGCGCGGCCACGAAGGGCAGGAACACGAACGTCGAGCTCTGGTGGGCCGGCGGGTCGATGTACTCGTCGGACAGGAACGCCTCGGGCGGGTAGATCGCCTCGTGGTGCGCCATGTGCGCGCGATAGAGCGGACCGCCCACGGGCCGGTGCGCCAGCCAGTGCACGAGGTGGCCGGCGCCGAGGACCAGGAACGCGGTCCCGATGACGGTGGCGCCGGCGATGAGGACGGTGATGAGGGTCGTCATGCTGCGGCCTCCTCGGTGGGCAGTGCGGGCCCGACGCCGAAGGCGTCCGCCCACGCTCACGATGTACATCTCGCGCACGGACCGCTTCGTGCTCGTCGAGCGTGCGACCGCCCGGTCGATGCTGCTCTCGCCGGAGCCGGCCGAGGCCTTCGTCGCGGCGCTGGAGCGACGCCGGCGGTAGCCCACCTGCGCGTCGCGCCGATCCGGTCAGCCGCGGATGATGTTGTGGACCTCGGTGATCTGCGGCTGGCCGACGTCGACCCCGAGCGACGAGAGGATCGGGACCAGCGTCTTTCCGAACGCCTCGAAATTAGCCATCGTGTCGAACACGTCGACCACGAGCAGCGCGTCCTTGGGACCGTAGCAGGTGTGGTGGAGGCGACCCGCGGGTGCTCCCGCCCCGGCCGCTTCGAGGCGACGGAGGATCTCCGCGTACTTCTGTTCGTTCATGCCCCTCGGGGCGAAGTGGATGAGCAGTGCCATGTGAATGTCTCCTTTCGTGATCGGTTCTACGTCGCGGCGCGCCCGGCGAGGAGGTGCCGAATCTGGAACCCAGGGGTGCCATAATCGAAACGCGTGGAGTGGAGCGACCTGCGCTACCTGCTGGCGGTCCACCGCAAAGGTTCCCTGGCCGCGGCTGCCAAGGAGCTCGGCGTCACCAAGGCGACCATGAGCCGGCGACTGGCAGCCCTCGAGGAAGCCATCGGCGCGCAGCTTCTCGAGCGCAAGCCGTCCGGCATGACCTTGACCGCCGCCGGGCGCGAGGCGGTTGCTGCGGCCGAGGAGATCGATCGGGCGGCGAGCTCGCTGCGGGATCGGGTCGCCTCGGCCAGTGGGACGAGCGCGCGCGGGACCGTGCGCCTGACCGCGCCGCAGTTCCTGGCGGCCCGGTTCTTCATCCCGGCGCTGCCCGAGCTCAAGCAGCGATACCCGGAGCTCGACGTCGACCTCGTGGGCACGAACCAGGTCCTCAACCTCGCCCAGGGCGAGGCCGACCTCGGGATCCGGAACGTCCGCCCGACCCAGGCGTCCCTGACCGCCAAGAAGGTGGTCGACCTCGGCGGGTACGTGTACGGATCGGCGCTCTACCTCGAGCGAAAGGGCACCCCTGCCACTCGAGACCTGACCGGGCACGACGTCCTCGTCTACCAGGGGCTCGGCGGGATGCCCGGGTTCGAGTGGATGCGCGACGAGGCGCACGGGGGCACCATCGCCTTTCGCGCCAACGAGCCCGACGCGCTGCTCTCGGCCGCGACCGCGGGGCTCGGCCTCGCGGCCGTGCCGTGCGTGCTCGGCGATGCCCAGCCCGCGCTCCGTCGCGTGGAAGCGCTCGGCTACGGTCGGTGCGACCTCTACCTCATCGTACCCGAGCAGCTCCGGCGCACGCCGCGGGTTCGAGCCGTCGCCGACTTCGTCTGCGAGGTGCTGGTGAGGAACCGCGCCGTCATCGACCCAAGCCCGCCGGCATGATCCCGAGTCAACCTGGAGCCCGACATGGCCAAGAGCAAGGAAGTCGACGCCTGGTTCGCCCGCTACGAGAACCCCATGAAGGACGTCGTCCTGCGCGTCCGTGAGATCGTCCTCGGGGCCGATCCGCGTATCGAGGAGTGCATCAAGTGGCAGGCGCCGACGTTCACCTATCGCGGCAACCTCGCCAGCTTCTTTCCGAAGAGCAAGCAGCACGCGAGCCTCATGTTCCACGCCGGGGCGAAGATCCCCGGCGCGCACCCGCGCCTCGAGGGGACCGGCGCGACGAGCCGTGTCCTCAAGATCGGCAGCGTGACGGAAGCGAACGCGGCCAAGCGCGATCTCGAGCGGCTCGTCCGGGCCTGGTGCGACTGGCGCGACGCCGAGGACGGCGGCGCGAAGAAGAGCCCTCCGCCGAAGAAGGCGACGGTGAAGCCGCGAGCCAGGTCGGGCTCGACGAAGCGAGCCAGCCGGTAGCTGGCAGACGCATCACCTTCGCGCGGTGCGGCGCGAGGCAGGCGTCGACGATCCGCGCCGGGGTTCCACCACCTCGAACGAGCCGGCGCGGAGGGCATGCCCGTTGACCATCACGTCCACCGCGTGGGTGCCTGGCTGCGGCTTCCGGGTCGTGTGCACGGCCAGCGAGAAGCGGGTCTCGAGCTCCACACGCTGCCTCGGCGCGAGCGTGATCCGCTCGAGCTTGAACACCTTGGGGGCGGCGCGACCGGTCGCCTTGACGAAGTGCACCGCGACGTCCACGAGCAGGTCCTGGGGGACTCGCGCCCGGCTGCGGAGGGCGAACCGCATCGCGACGCGGCCACCGATCGCGACGCGGCGTGGCTCGAACGTGACCTCCTCGATGGCGACGTTGGGCTCCTCGCCGTAGCCGAGCAGCTGGAGCGCGCCGGGCACACCGCGCTTGATGGCGCTCCGCAGCGCGTGCTCGACCAGGGCGCGCCGATCGGCCCGCGCGGAGCGCACCCACTTCGAGCACGTGCGCACGAGCAGCTCGGGCCACACCTTTCCGAGGTCGTTGAGGTTGTTCGCGACGCTGCGGCGGACCAGCGTCGTGGGATCGTCCTTGAGCAGCTCGAGGAGCTCGAGCACGCGCTCGGGATGCTGGTCGAGCCACGGCACGCGCTCGGCCCACGGCAGCCGGAGCCGCGTCCCCTCGGAGACCAGCCGCCGGACGTGGGCGTTGGGATCGTCGGCCCAGGATCGCAACACCGACAGCGTCCGCTCCGGGTCACGCGCGATGAACGGCCGGATGCTCGACTCCGCGCTGAAGCGCCGGGTGAGCTCGTGCTGCGCGCGCATCGAAGCCTCGAAGTGATCGAGCCCACGCTCTGCCACGAAGAGGACGTGAGGCAGGTAGTAGAACGGCGCCATGCCCACGCCGATGAGCTCGTCGGTGGCGTGCTCCGGCCCGAGCGACGCGATGAGGACCTCGATGGCCGCGGGGTAGGCCTCAGGGAGGTGGCGGCCGAGCGCGCGGGCGATGTGCCGCCCACGGCCCAAGAGCTCGAGCGCATCGAGGCCCGCCGAGGCCTCTGCGATGAAGGCACGCGACGCGAAGGCGGGATGCACGCGGGCGATGTCCGCCGCCAGGCGCCGCACGAGCGCCGGCGAGAAGAAGGTCTTGAGCGCCTCGCCCATCGGCGCGGGCCAGGGTAGCAGGGAGCGCGTAGGATCTCGGTGTGCCCGTCGATGTGCTCACCGAGATCGTGATCCAGCGGCCACGCGAGGAGGTCGCGGCGTACGCCGGCGACCCGTCGAACGCGCCGGCCTGGTACGTGAACATCAAGTCCGTCGAGTGGAAGAGCGCCGCCGGCGTCCTCGAGACCGGCGCGCGCGTCGCGTTCGTCGCCCAGTTCCTCGGCAAGCGGCTCGCCTACACGTACGAGATCGTGGAGCTGGTGCCGGGCGAGACGCTCGTCATGCGGACCGCCGAGGGCCCATTCCCGATGGAGACGACCTACACCTGGACATCGGCCGGCGCGCACGCGACGCGCATGACGCTGCGCAACCGGGGTGAGCCGAGCGGGTTCTCACGCGTCGTCGCACCGCTCATGGCCGCCGCGATGCGACGCGCCAATCGCAAGGACCTGGCCAGGCTCAAAGCGCTGCTCGAGCGCGGGTGAGGACGAGCGCGGACGGCCGAGGGCCCACCGCGATCCAGGCAGTCAGACGTGATCGAGGGGGCGCGAGGGTATCCGGCGACTTCGCACCAGCGTTCCAGCGCGGGCGCCGGCGATGACAGTCCGAATCGCAAGCGTCAGCCACCTCGTATCCAGCCGGCGAGAGGACCTTGGGAAATCCACGATCGCGCGGACCAGATCCAGGAGGAGCTGGGCATCGGTGCCTGACGGCAGTTCACCCCGATCGATGGCGCGCCTCACCATCGACCGCCATTCGTGACGACGCTCGTCCACCGCATCGCCGATGATCGCTTCGACCTCGGGGTTGTGTCGCTCGGCGCGCAGGCGTGCCCAGGCTCGGCCCTCGATGCTCTGCCCGACGGTGAATCGACGCGAGAAGGCCTCGACGAGATCATTCTCGAGCTCTCCGGTGTCCGGCAGCGGGCTCCCGCGAAGAGATGTCCGCATCCGATCCACGAGAGCACTGACCAGCGCCGCACGACTTGGCCAGCGCCGGTAGATCGTGGTCTTGTTGACGGCGGCCCGCGACGCGACCCCTTCCATGCGAAAGCCGGCGTAACCCGAGTGCGCGAGCTCGATGATCCCGGCATCAATCACGCGGCGGACCACCTGCTCGCTGCGGCCCCCGAGGATCCCCCGGGTGCGACGGGTTGACACCGCGGAACGACGCATGGACGCCGCACGCTAGCATCGCCGCCTTCGAGATGGCAACCATCAGTTGCCTTCCTGGCGCGAACGACGCTACTCTCGCCTCTGCGATGGCCACAGGATGTTGCCATTCGGAAAGGAGCTTCGATGCCCTGGCGCGATGCTGCGGCGTTCTTCCTCGGAGGGGCTTTGCTGGCCAACTTCGTCCCGCACTTCGTCTCTGGCGTTTGCGGGCGCTCGTTCCCCAGCCCCTTCGCGAGGCCGCCGTTCCGAGGGCTCTCGTCGCCCGCCGTGAACGTACTCTGGGGCCTCTTCAACCTCGCGGCGGCGTACGCCCTGCTCGTGGTTCTTGGTGGGTTCGATCTGCAGCGCGTCGGCCACGTCGGCACCTTTGCGGCCGGGCTCGCGCTCGCTTCCGTCGGTCTAGCGCGAAAGCTGGGCCGACTACAGAGTGGTTCGCCGTAGTCGTCGAAGACGCCTCACCAGACAATGGCCAACCGCGTCTCCCAGATCGATCGTGTTCTGGCGGAGAGCGGCGCTACGATCGGCGCGTGGCCTTCGACGACAAGCTCGCGAACCGGATCCGGGAGGTGCTCGGCCTCGCACCCGAGATGAGCGAGCGCAAGATGTTCGGCGGCATCGCGTTCATGCGGCAGAGCCACATGTTCTGCGGCATCGTCGGCGACGAGCTCATGGTCCGCGTCGGAGCGGCGCGGTACGAGGAGGCGCTCGCCGAGCCGCACGTGCGACCGATGGACTTCACCGGGCGACCGCTCACCGGATATGTGTTCGTCGCCCCTGGGGGCATCCGCACCAAGGCGGCGCTTTCGCGATGGGTCGAGTGGTCGCTCGGCGTCGTCGCCGCGCTGCCGGCCAAGAAGCCTCGCAAGGCGGCCAGCAAGAAGGCGTTTCCGAAGGCGAAGCGCGGGCGGACGTGAGCGTGCCGGCGCGGCTGTGGACCGTCGGCCACTCGAACCGCTCGCTCGAGGCCTTCCTCGCGCTCTGCCGCGCGCACGGGCTCGGCTGCATCGTCGACGTCCGGCGCACGCCGGCCTCGCGGCGCTGGCCACACTTCTCGCGCGCGCCGCTCGAGCGGGCGCTCGTGGCGACCAGCATCCAGTATGTATGGCTGCCCGAGCTCGGCGGAATGCGCACGCCACGGCCCGGGTCGCCGCACACGGCGTGGACCGAGCCGGCGTTCGCGGCGTACGCGGATCACCTCGAGTCCGACGAGTGGAGGGCCGGCGCCGAGCGCTTGCTCGCGCGGATGGGCGAAGGGCCCACCGCGATCCTGTGCGCCGAGGTCCGCTACACCGAGTGTCACCGCCAGCTCATCGCGGATGCCATGCACGTGCGCGGCGTGGAGGTCGTTCACGTCGTCGACGCGGAGACCACGATCGCCCACAGGCTCACCTCGTTCGCGCGCGTCGAGGCCGGTCGGCTCTGCTACGATCGGGGCCAGGTGGGCCTGGGGTTCTGATGGGCGACGCGGAGGCCGCGGCGATCCGGACGCTCGAGCGCGAGGGCTTCGCCAGGGTCTATGTCTGGCAGGACGGGCCCGGCGCTGTCTACGGCGACCACACGCACGCGACGCTCTCGGCTCACATCATCGTCTCGGGCGAGATGATCCTCACGCAGGGCGGCGTCACGCGGACGTATCGTGCCGGCGAGCGCGTGGACGTCCCCGCGGGCGCGGTGCACTCGGCCCGCATGGGCCCGGCGGGCTGTCGCTACGTCATCGGCGAGTAGCATCAGCTGTTCGAGGCCGACATGAACCGGAAGGTGAGGTTGATGCGCGGCCCGGTGACCGCCGCGCTCTTCGGCAGCGCGTGCCGGTAGTCGAGCTGGCTCCGGCCCTCCATCACGAGCAGGCCGCCGTCGGTCAGGTCGATCGCGAAGCGCGTCGGCGAGCGCCTGTGCGCGATGCGGAAGCGCCGCGTGGCGCCGAGGCTGAGCGACGCGACCTCCGGATGCCCGCCGTGCAGGTAGTCGTCGTCGCTGTGCCACGACACCGAGTCGGCGCCGTCGCGGTAGAGGTTCGCGAGCACCGTGTTGAACGGGTGGCCGGTCGCGGCCTCGATGCGCGCGCGGAGCGCGTCGAGCCGCGGTGGCAGCGCACAGGCGGCATGGAGCAGGCCCGAGTAGGCGTGGGCGTGCGGACCGTAGAAGGCGACGCGCCTCGGCATGGCGACCTCGCGGGCGCCCATGCGGAGCACGGGGTCCTCCCACGCGATCTCGGCCAGCAGGGCCGCGAAGAGTGGGCCGGTCTCTTCCGGTGGAGACGATCGTCGCGAAACGCGGGCGCGCGATCGTCTCGGCCGCGGGGTGACGGGGATGCCGCGGTTGCGTAGGCCGGGCCTGCCGTCGTAGACGGGTAGCGGCAGGTGCCCGAAAAGCGGACGGCCCGGAGGTAGGACTCCGAGCCGCCCAAGTGGGTCGACCGGATAGGAGTCGAGCCCGCCAGATCTTCAGTCTCACGATCCGGTTTCGAAGTCCACGGGTACGGCGCCTGCCGGCGTGGACGAGCTCTCCGAGCGGCGATGCCCGCGCTGCAGC